>NZ_JBIRGP010000009.1:0-489054 GCF_044328075.1 Streptomyces sp. NPDC017991
ACAAGACCGCCGAGTCCTACCAAGCAGCCGTCACACTCGCCTCGCTCCTGATGTGGGCGTGACATTTGAAGACAACTCCTAGGGGCGCGGGGAACTGCGCGCCCAGCCACGACGCACCTGCAGCCGAACACACGCCGCCAGCCGCACGCAGTGCTGCACGCGCCGCCGGCCGCATGCAGTGCTACACGCGCCGCAGGACCGCCAGCAGCTCATCCACCAGCTCCTGGTCCCGCACCTGCGTAAGCCGCCCCCGCGCCGCCGCCGGCGCAAGCCACAGCACCCGGTCCACCTCACGGTTGGCGACGAAGTCACCCCCGGTCGCCTCGGCGGCCCAGTAACTGACCTGCTTGGGGCGGTCGTTGGCCACATAGCGGAGGGTCGTCAGGCGCGGCCCCGGCGCGCACCGGTGCCCGGTCTCCTCCTCGACCTCGCGCAGCGCCGCGGCGAGCGTGTCCTCGCCGGACTTCAGCTTGCCCTTGGGGTGCGACCAGTCGTCGTACTTCGGCCGGTGGACCAGGCAGATCTGCAGTCCGCCGTCGGCGGGCGAGCGGCGCCACAGCACGCAGCCCGCCGCGAGTACGGGGTCGGAGCCGGGGTCCGGGAACGTCGTGTGCACTGGGCCTCCTGTCGCGCGTAGCGGCCTCCGCCGGTCGAGCCGTCACGGAGTGCCGACCGTCTCCCTCATCCAGGCCCGCTGAAACGTGAACCTGGCCGCTTCCACTTCGTGCCGCTGGTCGGCGTGGAGCACTCCGAGCGCGTACGCCGTCGCCGGCGCGATCCGCGGGGTGCGGGCCGCCGAGGCCGCCGCCGCTGCCGCCTCCGCCGCGTCGCGATGCCGGTCCAGGGCCTGGCCCGCGTTCAACAGGCGGACGTCCAGCAGGACTTCGTCGCCGAACAGGACCTCGCGCGCATAGCGGTGCAGGCGCAGCAGGAGGCGTACCTGGTGCCAGGGGGCGTCCTGGGGCTGCGGGGCCGTGTCGGCGGAGAGGCCGTGGACGAGGGCCTCCGAGTTGTAGGGGTGGCCCGCGGAGACCAGGGGCAGTCCGGTGACGGCGTCGCGGAGGCGGTCCTCCGCGGCGGCGGCCAGCGACTTGAGCCCCGCGGAAGCCGTGCCGGCCGCGGAAGCCGTGCCGACCGTGCCGGCCGTCGTGGCCGTCGTCGCGGCCGGGGTGAGCGGGACCTCGCTGGCCAGCACGGCGACGTTGTCGGCGACGGCGTGGAAGCGGCTGGAGCCGAGGGCCTGGAGCGCGGCCGAGTGGGCGCGGGTCCGGGCGAGGGTCAGCTGGCGCTCCAGGAGGGCGCCCGCCTTGGCCGCGCCGACGGTCAGCTGGCCCTTCTCCTGCCGTACCTCGGAGGAGGCCTGCGAGGGGAAGGCCGCCGAGCCCGACAGCCGGTGCAGTGCCGCGAGCAGCCGCTCCTGGCGGGAACCGTAGGCGTGTTCGCGGGCCAGCGTCCCCGAGAGCCAGGCCAGTTCGGGGCGCATGGCCTCCGACCAGCCCTCGTCGAGGAGGGGCCGGAAGGTGTGCAGGGTGCCGCTGATGCGGCGGGCCGAGCGGCGCAGGGCGCGCGCCGCGTCCACGGCCTCCTTCGAGCCGTTCTCCCCCACGCTCGACTGCGCTCGCGCGGGGGAACCCCCACCCGCCACGCCACCGGTCTCCCGGTGCTGGCGCAGCGCGCGGAGGAACTCCGTGGCCTGGGCCCGGAGGTATGCCGCGAGGGCGTCCCCGGCCACGGGTCCGGCCGTCGGGTCAAGGTGTTGCTGTGCCACGCCGGCGCCTCCGGGCGTCTATGAGCATCTCCTGGACGTTGCGCAGGGGCTGGCCCTCGGCATCGGTCGCGTGCCGGGTCCATTCGCCGTCGGGGCCGAGGTGCCAGGAGGAAGTGGTGTCGGACATACCGGTCTCGAACAGCCGGTTGAGGGCCGACCGGTGGGCCGGGTCGGTGATCCTCACCAGTGCTTCGATACGCCGGTCGAGGTTGCGGTGCATCATGTCGGCGCTGCCTATCCACACCTCGGGCTCGCCGCCGTTGCCGAAGCCGAAGACCCGGGAGTGTTCGAGGAAGCGGCCGAGGATGGACCGTACGCGGATGTTCTCGGACAGGCCCGCGACTCCGGGCCGTACCGCGCAGATTCCGCGTACCCAGACGTCGACCGGCACGCCGGCCTGGGAGGCGCGGTAGAGCGAGTCGATGAGCGCCTCGTCCACCATCGAGTTGACCTTGATGCGGACATGGGCGGGGCGTCCGGCACGGTGGTGCTGGACCTCCTTGTTGATGCGCGCTATCAGGCCGTCGCGCAGGGACTTGGGTGCGACGAGCAGGCGGCGGTAGGTCTCGCGGCGGGAGTAGCCGGAGAGCCGGTTGAAGAGGTCGGAGAGGTCCGCGCCCACCTGTGGGTCGGCGGTCAGGAGCCCCAGGTCCTCGTACAGGCGGGCGGTCTTGGGGTGGTAGTTGCCCGTGCCTACGTGGCTGTAGCGGCGCAGGGTCTCGCCCTCCTGGCGCACCACGAGCGACAGCTTGCAGTGGGTCTTGAGGCCGACGAGGCCGTAGACCACGTGGCAGCCCGACTCCTCCAGTTTGCGGGCCCACTTGATGTTGGCCTGCTCGTCGAAGCGTGCCTTGATCTCGACGAGGACCAGGACCTGCTTGCCGGACTCGGCGGCGTCGATGAGGGCGTCCACGATGGGGGAGTCGCCCGAGGTGCGGTACAGCGTCTGCTTGATGGCCAGCACGTCCGGGTCCGTCGCCGCCTGCTCCAGGAACGCCTGGACGGAGGTGGAGAAGCTGTCGTACGGGTGGTGCAGCAGGACGTCGCGTTCGCGCAGGGCCGCGAAGATGTCGGGCGGGGACGCCGACTCGACCTCCGCGAGGTCGCGATGGGTGCCCGCGATGAACTTCGGGAACTTCAGCTCGGGTCGGTCGAGGGCGCCGATGCCGAAGAGGCCGGTGAGGTCCAGGGGGCCGGGGAGCGGATAGACCTCCGCCTCGGAGATCTTCAACTCCCGTACCAGCAGGTCCAGTACGTAGCGGTCGATGGACTCCTCGACCTCCAGGCGCACCGGCGGGCCGAAGCGGCGCCGCATGAGTTCCTTCTCCAGGGCCTGGAGGAGGTTCTCGGCGTCGTCCTCCTCGACCTCCAGGTCCTCGTTCCTGGTGAGGCGGAACGTGTGGTGCTCCAGGACCTCCATACCGGGGAAGAGCTCCTCCAGATGGGCCGCGATGACGTCCTCGATGGGGACGAAGCGGTTCGGGGAGGCCTCCAGGAAGCGGGAGAGCAGCGGCGGCACCTTCACGCGCGCGAAGTGGCGGTGCCCGGAGACCGGGTTGCGCACGACGACCGCGAGGTTCAGGGACAGACCCGAGATGTACGGGAAGGGGTGCGCCGGGTCGACCGCGAGGGGGGTCAGGACCGGGAAGATCTGGTGGCGGAAGAGCGTGAAGAGGCGCGCCTGCTCCTTCTCGGACAGCTCGCTCCAGCGGACGAGGTGGATGCCCTCCTCGGCGAGCTGGGGCGCCACGTCCTCCTGGTAGCAGGCGGCGTGCCGGGCCATGAGTTCGCGCGAGCGGGCCCAGATCATCTCCAGCACCTCGCGGGGCTGGAGGCCGGAGGCCGAGCGGGTGGCCACGCCGGTGGCGATGCGCCGCTTCAGACCGGCAACCCGGACCATGAAGAACTCGTCCAGGTTGCTGGCGAAGATGGCCAGGAATTTCGCCCGTTCGAGGAGGGGAGTGTTCGGATCCTCGGCGAGTTCGAGGACCCGTTCGTTGAACGCGAGCCAACTGCGTTCCCGGTCGAGGAACCGGCCCTGCGGAAGCTGGACGCCGTCCTGCACCAGATCCTCGTACTCGTCGAGGTCGGCGTCGAGGTCGGGCTCCAGGTCGGAGACGTTCGCCGCCACGGTGTGCGGGCGGTGGGCGGCTATGGAACCGACGGACGGCTGCGGGTGCTGGACCTGCGCCTGGGCATTGGGCTGGTTCATGAACCCATTCTTCCGTGCCGGGCCGGAAACAGGCGCGTCGGAGAGAGCGGGCGGAAGCGCCGCGAGGAGGTGAGGGCTTCCGTTCCTCCTCTTCACGGAGGGCTCGCGCTCCGGCGGAGGCGAGGGCTCGGGCGGACCGGGGTTCATTGCCCGAGGGTCGCAAGCCTGTCTGAATCACTGGTTACGGCGACATGACGTGCGGGATATCGGGGGGAGGCCCCCCGACGTCGACATGGCGGACGCATACGCCCCAAGCCACCCCGGAGGGGCCGCACCCGTAAGGGGCGCGGGGAACGGCGCGACCGGCCCCCACCGGGCGGGCACATGCATCTGGTCCTGCCCCCCGGTATGCCGGTCGTCCAGCGGGGCCGCACCCGTAAGGGGCGCGGGGAACGGCGCGACGAGCCCCCACCGGACCGGCACATGCATCCGGTCCTGCCCCCCGGTACGCCGGTCGTCCAGCGGGGCCGCACCCGTAAGGGGCGCGGGGAACGGCGCGACCGGCCCCCACCGGGCGGGCACATGCATCCGGTCCTGACCCCCGTACGTCATCCAGCGGGGCCGCACCCGATAAGGGGCGCGGGGAACTGCGCGACCGGCCCCCAGCCCTGCGTTGAAGGGGAGTCCGGAGTTCCCCGGCAGCCTGGCATTCCCCGGCAGCCCGGTGTTCATACGGCGGATCCCGCGGCAGCGGTACGACACCGGAGCAGGACGAACGCCGCGGTGGCCGCGAGGGCGGCGATGCCGAGGACGATCCCGCTCTCGGCGAGCTGCAGGGGCCAGAAGTGGGACCGCGGGTGAAAGGTGGCCCAGACATCGGCGAGGTCGTTGTGCGCCAGGCAACTCCGCAGGTCGGCCACGCCGCTGTCGGCGTCGGCGCACGCCATGTTGTTGCCGATGCGGACACCCCCGTCGGTGATCACGCCGCGGTCCAGCTGAAGGGCCTGGTCCGGCAGTCTCAGGGTCTCGGCACCGGTGACCGTGACCGTGGGCCACATACTCGGCCGGTACTGATCGCCCAGATGGGTGATGGCGAACATGACGGCGACGGCGACGCCCAGGGCGGGCAGCGTGCGGCCGGCCACCAGGCCCGCGAGGACGCCGACGGCCAGTCCGCAGAGGGCGTACGCGAGGGCGGTGGTGCCGTTGGAGCGGAAGCCGTACGCGTCGAACCAGTCCGTCCACAGCAGTTCTCCGCCGCCGGCCCACATCAGGCGGTGCAGGGGGACCAGCAGGGCCGCGCCGGCGGTGACGAACAGCGCGGGGACGGCGAGTTTCGCGGCGAGCCAGCGGGCCGGGGAGACGGACTGGGTCCAGGCGAGATGCGCGGTGCCGTTCTCCAGCTCGCGGCCGATAAGGGCCGCGCCCGCCCAGGCGGCGACGAGCAGGGGGAGGAAGGAGACGACGAGGGTGGTGAGGGCTACGGCTGTGCTGTACCGGCTCAGCCAGGGGCCGCCGGGGAAGTGGCAGGCCTCGATGTCCCGCCGGCACTGTTCCTGGACGTCCGCGGAGGCGATCCCGTAACCCGGGCCGTACGCCGGGTGGCGGCGACCGTGAGCCGGGGCGACAGCGGCTTGGCCTGCGCGACGTAGGCGAAACGCCCACGGGCGCGGGCGGGCGTGGTGCCGAGGACCCTCACCGTGCCCTCGGTGGGGCGGGTCAGGCCCGCGGCCAGGGCGAGGAGCGTCGACTTGCCGTTCCGTTGGGCCCGACCAAGGCGCAGATCCGGCCCGCGGGCAGGCGGAGGGAACAGTCCCGCAGGACGTGGCCCCGCCTGCGCCGGTACCGCTTCCCCAGCCCGACCGCTACGAGCGCGGTCCTGTCGCCGTCCCTGTTCATCGCTCCCCCTCAGGGCACTTCTCGTCCAGTACGGAGGTGAAGAGCGCGGAGATGTCCTCGCGCTCCAGACCTTCCTCGCGTGCCTCGTCCAGCCACGCCGTCAGCTTCGAGCGCAGGGCGGTGTGGTCGGCGGGTGCGGAGCCCGGGGAGCGCCGCACGAAGGTGCCGAGGCCGCGTCTGGCCTCGACCAGGCCCTCGCGTTCCAGCTCGCGGTAGGCCTTGAGGACGGTGTTCGTGATGCACGGCCGGCTGCCTGTCAAGGTGGATCGGGCGGTCGCACGGTGAATCAGGGGTTCCGGAAACTTCCGGTGGATGCGTGAACCGATCCGTGGGGCTCGTGCGATGAGGGGGTGTGAGGGAAACGAGAAGCGACGGGGATCTGCTGCGGGCCATCGCGGCCGACGGTGACCGCCGCGCCTTCGAAGAGCTGTACCGGCGGTACGCGCCCTGGCTCGGAGCGAGGCTGCGGGGCCGCTGTTCCGACGCGGGGACGGTCGACGAGGTCGTCCAGGAGACGTTTCTCGCGGTGTGGCGCGGCAGCGCCCGCTACCGCGAGGAGGGCGACGTGGCCGGCTGGCTGTGGCGCATCGGCTCGCGGCGTCTCATCGACGCCCTGCGGGGCGACGGCGCCCGGGGCCGGATGCGGCAGGCGCTCGCGCGGCTGCGGCACCGCGAGGAGGAGTCCGCGGAGGAGCGCGTGCTCGCGGGGGTGGAGCACGGGGACCTCGCCGGCGCCCTGGTCCGGCTGTCGCCGGAGCTGCGGTCGGTCCTGCAGGCCACGGTCATAGACGGGCTGACCACCCGCGAGGCGGCCGTCCTGCTCGGCATCCCGCCGGGGACGGTCAAGACACGGGCACTTCGGGCCCGCAAGCAGCTGCGGGAGGAGTTGGCATGAGCGACGGCGACACGAACGGGGTCCGCGATCCGGGCGGGATGACCTGGCACGTCGCGGAGGACGACCTCCGGGCGTATGTACGGGGCGAGCTGGCGGCCCCGATGCTCTGGTCGGCCGACACGCACCTCATGGCCTGCGAGCGCTGCCGGGCGGTCCTCGCCGAGGTGGGCGACCCGGCCTCGCTGGACGAGGGATGGGAGCGGCTCGACGCAGAGCTGGACGTGCCGCGACCGGGTTTCCTGGAGTCGCTGCTCGTCCGGGTCGGGGTGGCCGACCACACCGCGCGACTGCTGGCCGCGACGCCGGTGCTGCGCCGGTCGTGGCTGAGCGCACTCGTCGCCGTGCTGTTCTTCACGGTGATCGCGACCAGTTCCGTCGGGGCGCCCGACAGCCCGGCGATGTTCCTCGCCCTGGCCCCGCTGCTGCCCCTCGCCGGGGTCGCGCTGTCGTACGGGCCGGTGCTCGACCCGACGTACGAGATGGCCGTGGTGTCGCCGATGCACGGCTTCCGGCTGCTGATGATCCGCACGGTGCCGGTGCTGGCTGCCGCGCTCGCCCTGAACGGCCTGGCGACGCTCGCGCTTCCCTCGTACGGACTGCGCGCCCTGGCCTGGTTGCTGCCGGCGCTCGCGCTCACCTCGACCGGGCTCGCGCTGACGCCCCGGCTGGGCCCGGTCCTCGCGCCGAGTCTGGTCGGCGGTACGTGGATCGCCGTACTGCTGATCGCGCAGCGGACGACCTCCGAGGGGACTCTCGCGCCCTACACGGTGGCGGGGCAGAGCGTCGCCGCCGCGGTCGCCGTGCTCGCCGCCGGGCTCTTCTACCTCCGCCGCGACCGCTTCGACTCGACCTCCGCGCGCACGCCGTTCGCGGGCTTCACAGGCTTCACGGACGGGGGAGCGCCGTGATGTCGGTCGCCTGGCGCAGACGCTTCAAGCTGGTCGGAGCCGCACTGCTGATGATCGCTTCAGTTCTCCTCAAGGTGCTCTACTTCGCGGTCCTGGTCCTCCTGGCCTTCTCCTCCGGCAAGCGGGGCTCGGCCTCCTCCTCTTCCTCCTCCGGCGGGGGTGACGGGTGAGGGACCTCCGCCCCCTCGCCCTCGTCCTCGCCCTCCTGCCTTCGCTCTCTTCCACGGGATCCACTGGAGTCACGCATGTCTGACCTTTCCCCGGTACGGCCTTCGGTACCGACGGTGTCCGCCGCCGGGCTGACCCTCCGCTACGGAGGAACGGCCGCCCTCGACGACGTGTCCGTGCGGTTCGGCGAGGGCGTCACCGGGCTGCTCGGGCCCAACGGGGCCGGAAAGACCACCCTGTTGCGGGTCCTGGCCACGGCCGTGCCCCCGGACAAGGGAGCGTTCACGGTGCTCGGCAACGACCCGGGCACGTCGGCCGGACGGCAGGAGGTGCGGCGCGCGCTGGGCTATCTGCCGCAGGCGCCCGGTTTCCACCCGGACTTCTCGGCGTTCGAGTTCGTCGACTACGTGGCGATCCTGAAGGAGCTGACGGACCGCATGGCCCGGCACCGCGAGGTGCGGCGGGTCCTGGACGCCGTCGCGCTGTCCGACGTACGGAGCAAGCGGATCAAGAAGCTCTCCGGCGGGATGCGTCAGCGGGTCGCGCTGGCCGCCGCCCTCGTAGGAGATCCCGGTTTCCTGGTCCTCGACGAGCCGACCGTCGGCCTCGACCCCGAGCAGCGTGTGCGGTTCCGGGAGTTGATCGCCCGGGCGGGGGAGGGGCGAACCGTGCTGCTGTCCACCCACCAGACCGAGGACGTCGCGATGCTCTGCCACCGCGTGATCGTCATGGTCCGTGGCCGGGTCCGCTTCGAGGGCACCCCGGCCGAGCTGACCGCACGGGCGGCCGGGCGGGTGTGGAGCAGCACCGAACGCGACCCGGGCGCGTGGGCCGGCTGGCGCACGGGCACGGGCTCCTTCCGGAACGTCGGTGAGCCCCCGGAGGGCGCCGACCTCGTCGAACCGACGCTGGAGGACGGCTACTTGCTCACCCTCGACGGGGAGTCCTCGGAGGTGACGGCCGCATGAGCACCGTACTGGAGACACCCGCGCGGACCGCCGGGCCGACGCATCCGCCACGTTCCTGGGCGGCCGTGTTCGCCCTCGCCCGCTTCGAGGCGCGCGAGCTGCGGATGAACATGTCCTTCCTCGCCCTCGCGGTCCTGTACATGATCTGGATCGTCTGGCAGACCACCCAGAGCCAGAGCGACTTCCCGATACTGCAGAACGTCGACCGCGGCACGCAGATGATGCCGGTGCTGATCGGGCTGGCCGTCATGCTCAACGTCAACCGCGCGGTCCTGCGCTCCCGCCGGCGTGACACGGACCGGCACTTCGACGTCCTGGTCGTCGAGCCCTGGCGGCGCACGATCGCCCATGTGCTGTCCGCCGTCCCGGCGGCCCTGTTCACGGCCGTGTGCGTGACCGTCCAGTTCACCTGGGCCGCGCTCAAGCCGGGCGCGGCCGGACACGGTTCGCCCGCCGAACTCGCCGTCGGCCCGCTGACGGTCCTGCTGTTCGGAGTCCTGGGCGCGCTCTTCGGCCGCCTGTTCCTCTCCGTCTTCGCCGCGCCGATACTTCTCGTCCTCCTGCTCTTCACGGAGGCGTTCGTGGCGCCCCCGTCCGGAAGCAACTGGGTGAACTGGCTGTACCCGGTGGTCTCCGAGAGCGGCTCCGACTCCTTCCCCTCCGATCTGCTGAGCCGTCCCGCCGCCTGGCACGCCCTGTACCTCATCGGGCTCGCCCTGTCCGTCGCCCTGCTCGCGGTGCTGGTCAGCGGCGGCCGTTCGACGGTCGTCAAGGTGGCCGTCGCGGGATCCCTCGCCCTCACGCTGGTGGGCGTGGCCGGCCAGTCCGGCGGCACCCCGCCGGGGTCGACACCGGCCCGCGAGCGGGCGTCGGTCACCCCGGAGGAGATCCGTAAGTGCGTCGAGCACGGCAGGTCCTCGTACTGCGCCTTCCCCGAGTGGACGGGCCGCACCACCGACTGGGCCGCCGTGGTCGACCGCGTCCAGAACCTCGCGGGCGGCAGGGCGGGCGGTGAGCGGCTGACCGTGGACCAGCGCCTCGACGCCCGCTACGGCCTGGAGTCCGACAGCACGCTCTCCCCGTCCACCGAGCCCGGCCATGTGACCGTCCGCACCGACTGGGGCGGCAACCGCGTCCCCGAGTTCGCCGTCGCCGTCGCGTCGGTGCTGGTGGCGGGCGACGAGAAGGCGGGCAGCGAGGTCTGCGACGCCCGCGTGGTGACGGTCATGTGGCTGGCGCTGGGCGGCGATTCCGACCCGATCTCCGCGTTGCGCAACGTCCGCCTCGACGACAGCGACAAGGGTGCCGCCATCGTCCTGTCACCCACCGAACCCTTCTCGATGAGCGCCGAACAGACGCGAATCGTCGTGGAGTTGCTCAAGAAACCGCGTTATGACGTGGCCGGCAAGGTGAAGGCCAAGTGGACGGAGCTCACCTCACCCAGGACGTCGATGGCGCGGGTGGCGGAGATCCTGGGCGTGCCGGCCGCGGGCAAGACGACGGACGGTGACTCGTGCGACAGGTGACGCTCATGACGCGCGCTCTTCTCCCGCCGGTGTGGCGCGCGCTGCCCCGGCGCGCGCTCGCGGCAGCCACCGCCGTGGGACTGTTGCTGGCGGGCATCCCGCGCCTGCAGTCCGGCCTGCCCGATCCGCTGGTCGGCCTCTACGCGCTGCGGGCCGCAGCGCTCGCCTTCGCCCTGGGCCTGGCGTTCCTGCTGGACGACCCGGCCCGGCACATCACCTCGGCGGTGCCGGCCCGGCGCCCGGTGCGGGTCGCCCTGCGCGTGGCGCTGGTCGCCCCGTGGGCCGTGCTCTGCTGGACGACGGCACTGCTCCTCGTACCGGAGGAGTCCCGCCCACCGGCCGGCGCACTCACCCTGGAGGCGGCGGCCACGGCGGTACTGGCCCTCGCCGCGGCGACCCTGGTCATACGCCGCACGCAGGCCACGGAGCCAGGAGCGGCGATATCAATGTGGCTGCTGGTCACGGGGGTTACGGCGGCCCTGTTGCTGCCGCCCGACTGGACCCTGTTCGTGGCCCCGGACGACCCCCGCTGGCAGTCCACCCACGACCGCTGGGCACTGCTGCTGACGGCGGCGGCGGTAGTGGGAGCGAGGGCATGTGCGGAGCCAGTCCGAGCAGGACCGAGGCTGCGCCCCCTCAGGACGGCGCCCTCAAGGGGCGCCCTTTAGGGGCGCGGGGAACGGCGCGACAAGCCCCCACCGGCCAGGACTCACCGGCCAGGACTGTCCGGCCAGGACTGTCCGGCCAGGACTGTGCATCGAACCGTCGTCGTCCCGTCCGTTCAGGACTCAGTCCGATACATGAGGTCCGTCTCGTGCACCACGAAGCCCAACCGTTCGTACACAGCCACCGCGGCCAAGTTGTCCGCATCGACGTACAACATCGCGTCCGGCACCCCGACACCCGCCAAATGCCGGAGGCCGACCGCGGTGAGGGCCTTGCCCAGCCCACCCCCCTGCGCATCGGGCCGCACCCCGACGACGTACACCTCGCCCAGCCCCTCGGCCTCGTGGACCTTCGTCCAGTGGAAGCCGACCAGTTCGTCGCCGCGGAAGGCGAGGAAGAACCCGGCCGGATCGAACCACGGCTCGGCCTTGCGCGCGTCGAGGTCCCGCTGTCCGAGAGAGCCCTGCTCGGGATGGTGCGCGAAGGCGGCGGCGTTCGCGGCGAGCCAGGCCGCGTCGTCCTCGCCGGGCACGAACGTACGCACCCGCACGCCGTCCGGGAACGTCGGCTCGGGCAGGTCGAGCCCGGTCAGGGGCCGTCGCATCTGACGCAGTTCGCGGAACAGGGCGAGACCGAGGACCTGGGCGAGATGGCGGGCCGCCGCATGCCCGCCGTGCGCCCACACCCGCATCCGCTTGCCGGACTCGGCGAGCAGCGCGTTGCCCAGCGCCCGCCCGTGCCCGTGCCCCCGGTGCGCCGGGTGGACGACCAGTTCGGCGGCGGGCGCCTCGACGGGATCGGTGTCCTCCAACTGCGCGTACCCGACGAGCAGACCCTCCGTGCTCAGCAGCAGATGGCGGATTCCGTCCTGTGCCTCACCGCGCAGGTGCAGCCGGCCCTGTTCGGACACCGCCTGCTGTCCGTCGGTCCGGGCGGCCTCCGAGAGGAGTGCGAGCACGGCCTCGGTCCGCTCGGGGGTCAGCGCGGTGAGGACGTCGATGGAGCGGGCCGTGGGAGTACCGCCCTGGCCGAGCGAGGCCGAGAGCTTGCGGGCAGCCGGTGCGGTGTCGTCGCTGGTCATGGGTACGAGGGTACGGCGTGTCCGGTTCATGGCGAAGTGGCCCGCCAAGGGCACCGGGAGGAGTGTGCGGCCAGGGGGCGGCCGATGCGCAGCCCGTACGTGGCCGGTACGCGACCTGTCCGGTTCGTGGTGAAAAACCCCTCGTGGCAACCAGTCCGTAACCCCGAACCCCCTGTCGCGCTACGCGCGTTGACTCTAGGCTGCGCCGGGACGGGGCCCACATATCAGCCGACCCACAGGGGGGCACATGTCAGCCATACCTCAGCCGTTCCGCCCAAGACGCCGCACCACCCGCCTCCTCGCGGGCGTCGCGGGCGTCGCCACCATCGGCGCGCTGGTCGCGGCGCTTCCCGCGTCCGCGTCCGCGGGCGAGTCGGCGAAGAAGCACGGACACCAGAGCCCGTCCCGCTACCAGGACGTCCAGCTGCTGTCCTTCAACGACCTGCACGGCAACCTGGAGCCGCCGTCCGGCTCCTCCGGCCGGGTCACCGAGATCCAGCCCGACGGCACCAGCAAGACGATCGACTCGGGCGGTGTCGAGTACCTGGCGACGCATCTGCGCCAGGCCCGGCAGGGCAACAAGTACTCCGTCACCGCGGCGGGCGGTGACATGGTCGGTGCCTCGCCGCTGATCTCGGGTCTCTTCCACGACGAGCCCACCATCGAGGCGCTGAACAAGCTCGACCTCGATGTGACGAGCGTCGGCAACCACGAGTTCGACGAGGGTGCGAAGGAACTGGGCCGTCTGCAGAACGGCGGCTGCCACCCCACGGACGGCTGTTACGTCAAGGGCAAGAAGTTCAAGGGCGCCGACTTCCCGTACCTCGCGGCGAACGTCCTCGACGAGAAGACCAAGAAGCCGATCCTCAAGCCCTACTGGGTGTGGAAGAAGAACGGCGTGAAGATCGGCTTCATCGGGGTCACGCTTGAGGACACCCCGGGAGTCGTCTCCGCCGAGGGCGTGAAGGGCCTCAAGTTCAAGGACGAGGTCGAGACGATCAACAAGTACGCCAAGGAGCTGGAGAAGCAGGGCGTCAAGTCGGTCGTCGCGCTGATCCACGAGGGCGGGCTGCCGGCCTCGGCCGCGTACAACTACGACTGCGACTCGCCCGGTGGCGGCGACGGCATCTCCGGTCCCATCGTGGACATCGCGAAGAACGTCACGCCGAAGGTCGACGCGCTGGTCACCGGTCACACGCACGCCGCGTACGCGTGCACGATCGACGACCCGTCGGGCAAGCCTCGTACGGTCACCTCGGCGGCGTCCTTCGGGCGGCTCTACACCGACACGACGCTGACGTACGACCGCCGGACCGGCGACATCGCCCGGACCGCCGTCGCCTCCGCGAACCACGTGGTGACGCGTGACGTGGCCAAGGCCCCGGACATGACCGAGCTGATCACCAGGTGGAACACCCTCGCGGCGCCGATCGGCAACAAGCCCATCGGGTACATCTCCGGTGACATCACCAACGTCGGCACCGAGTCCCCGATCGGCGACCTGATCGCCGACGCGCAGCTCGCGTACGGCAAGGAGCTGGACCCCGAGACCGACCTCGCGCTGATGAACCCGGGCGGTATCCGGGCGCCCCTGACCTACGCGTCCAAGGGCACCGAGGGCGACGGAGTGGTGACGTACGCGGAGGGCTTCACCGTCCAGCCGTTCGCCAACACCGTGAACCTGCAGAGCTTCACCGGCGCCCAGGTCGTGCAGGTGCTGAAGGAGCAGGTCAGCGGTACGAACGCGACCTCGCCGAAGGTGCTGCAGATCTCGTCGGGCCTCACCTACACGCTCGACCTCACCAAGAGCGGCGCCGACCGGGTCGTCACCGAATCGGTCAAGCTGAACGGTGCCGCGATCGACCCGGCCGCCACCTACCGCGTCGCGACGAACAACTTCCTCGCGGGCGGCGGCGACGGCTTCACCACGCTGGGTCTGGGCACCGACGACCTGGTGGGCGACGACGACCTCGCGGCCCTGGAGAAGTACCTGCTGGCCAACTCCTCGGCGACGGCCCCGATCGCGCCGCCCGCGGCGAACCGCATCACCGTCGTCCAGTAGTGCAGCAGTCCGGCAGTCCGGCAGTCCGGCGCTCCCGCGGTCCGGTCGTGAGAAAGATCGCGAACCGCAGGTAGGAGTTGCGGGTGGGGTTGGTACGCATGGTCGAATCGGGCGATGCGTACCCCCCACCCCATAGCGGCGCATGCCCCTCCGCATCCCCCACCCAACCCGTACGAGGAACTCGCCGCCCTCGACGACGGACCCCTGGACGACTTCCTCCGCGACGAGGAGCCCGCCTTCGCCGGAGAACCGGAGGAGTCGCGGTGGACGCCCCCGAACCACCGCAAGGGCTCCGGTGGCCGGCGCCGTCAGCGCCGCGTCCGCGGCCGCGGACGAACTCCCCTCTCCGCCCTGCCCCTTGCCGCCAAAACCGTCATCACGGTCCTCGTCCTCGCCGCCTTCCTCGCCCTCGGTGACCGCTGGGCACTCCTGTACGCGGAGCGCACGGCGGCCGAGAAGGTCCGGGACCAGCTGGACCTGCGGGCGACACCCGAGGTCGAGATCGACGGCTTCCCCTTCGTCACCCAGGTCCTCGACCGCCGGCTCGACTCCGTGTCGGTCACCGTCCCGGACGTGGCGGCGGACCGGATCTCGCTGGCGAAGGTCTCGGCCACGGCCACCGGGGTCCGGCTCGACGGCGGCCCGACCTCCCTGCGTGGCGCACGCGTCCCCTCGCTCGACGGCGAGGTGCTGCTCTCCTTCGACGACCTGAACCGTGAACTGGGCGCGTCCCAGGTCACGTTCACCGGTCACGGCGGCGACGAGGTGCGGGCGCGCGGCACCCTGCCCGTCGCCGGGCACGATCTGCGGCTGCGGGCCGACGCGCGGATCCGGCGGGACGGGGAGCGCGGCATCTCGACCGAGGTCGGCGGTATGCGGCTGGACATCGGCGACCTGGCCACCTTCCGCCCCGGCGCCCGTGAGTCCGAGGGCCTGCACCTGACCCGTGAGTCCGCCGCCCGCCTCGCGAAGGAGAAGCGCAGGGCGAAGGAGCTGCTGTCCGTGCCGGCGATCGCCGAGCGGCTGGGCGTGCCGGACAGCGCGGTGCGGGCCGCGTTGCGCGACGACAACGGCTTCGCCGAGTTCACCGGCTCCCCGAAGTTCGTCCGCGAGCTCATGAAGGTCAACCTCGTCGATCTCGCCGTGGACCATCCCGCGCTCCTCAAGCGCCTCGGCTTCGACCCGGCGCTCCTCGACGGCCTCTCCCGCCTCACGCGCCTGGCCCTGGTCGACCGCCTCTCCATCGGCTTCCGGCTCCCGAAGCCGCCCCGGGGCGACCTGCGGCTGCGGGACGTACGCGTCCACAAGGACGGGATCAGCGTGCGGGTGACGGGCGAGGGGCTCGCCGTCGGGGCAGCGGTGGACAAATAAGCTCCGGGTGAGCGGCGTAATAAATTCTGTGTGAATAGGGAACTGGTTCCCGACTCCGTCTGAAAACCGTCTCAGCTGCAATTCATCGAGGTCTCAGTGGATTTGGCGATTTCTTCCTCTGCGCTCCCGTAGTGTTTTCCATGTCGAGCCGAACAGGGCTTACGGCAAAAGAGAAGACCCGCAGACGAAAGAGGAAATCCCATGAGCTTCCACAAGGTCACCCCGGTCCGCAAGTCCCGCAAGGCCGCCCCGGCCGCCAAGAAGCAGGCCGCGAAGCCCGCGCCGAAGCGTGCCGCCAAGCAGCGGCAGAACCGCCGCCCGGTCGGCAACAAGTAGGCGACGCCACGAGGCGGGGCCCCCGGATTCGATCCGGGGACCCCGCCTCGGCCATTTCCCGGACCCGGGAAATGGGAGACAACCGGGCAGGGAAAGGGAATTGAACGCCATGCGGGAAGTACGGGAGGCATTCACGCGTTTCTGGCCGCTGACGCGCGGCGACCGCCGATGGCTGTCGCTGATCATCGCCTGCGTGATCGTGTCCGCGCTGGCGGAGACGGCGTCGATCCTGCTCTTCGCGGAACTCACCGACCACGCGCTGCGGGCCGGTTCGCTCGACGCCTTCTGGGGCCCGGCCGGTGCCTGGCTGGCGGTGGCCGTGCTCGGCGCGGTCGTCGGCTATCTCGGCAACTCCCTCGCCATCCGTACGGCCGAGAGATTCGTACTGCGGCTGCGCGCGGGAGTCTTCCGTCATGTCCAGGACCTGCCCCCGCACTTCTTCCAGCAGTACCGCCGCGGCGACCTGGTCGAACGGCTCACGGGTGACGTCGAGGCCATTGAGCAGATGGTGGTCTCGGGCGCGGTGGGAGCGGTCTCGGCCGCCTTCTCGGCGGTCTTCTACTCCGCCGCCGCACTCTGGCTCCGCTGGGACCTCGCCCTGGTCACCTTCCTCCTCGCACCCCTCTTTCTCGTCGCGGCCCGACGCTTCGCCGGCCGCGTCCAGGGGGCCGCCAGGGACGAGCGGACCGCCGACGGCGCGATCACCTCGGTCGTCGAGGAGTCCCTCGGCAACATCGTGCTCACCCAGGCGTACAACCGGCGCGGGGCGGAGGAGAAGCGACTCGACCGCGAGGCGCGCGCCTGGCTGCGGGCGAGTGTGCGCGGGGCCCGCGCGAGCGAGATGTACGAGCAGTTCGTCGAGGTCGTCGAGACGCTCTGCGTCCTCACGGTGATCGGGCTCGGCGCCTGGGAGATCGCGCAGGGCCGGATGTCGCTCGGGCAACTGCTCGCCTTCGCCGCGTTCCTCGGCTACCTCTACCCGCCGATCCGCGACCTCGGACAGCTCGGCCTGGCCCTGACGGCCGCGACCGCCGGAGCCCAGCGGCTCCAGGAGATCCTGGACACCGAGCCGGCCGTCACCGACCCCGCCGCCCCGGTAGGGGAGTGGCCCGTACGGGGCTGGGTCTCCTTCCACCACGCCTCCTTCCGCTACCCGGGCGCGCGGCGCGACAGCCTGCACGAGGTGTCGTTCACCGCGCGGCCCGGCGAGTTCGTGCTGGTCACCGGCCCGAGCGGGGCGGGAAAGTCGACCCTCACCAAACTCCTGACCCGTTTCTACGACCCCTCCGCGGGGGCGATCCGCCTGGACGGCGTCCCGCTCACGGACATAACCCTGGAGTTCCTGCGCGAGAACGTGGCCCTGCTGCCCCAGCAGACCCTGGTCCTGCACGGCACGATCCGCGAGAACATCGCGTGCGGGCGGCCGGGCGCGACGGACGAGGACATCGAGCAGGCCGCACGCGACGCGGACGCCCACGCATTCGTCCGCTCCCTGCCCGACGGGTACGAGACGCTGATCACGCCCGGCACGGCCGTGCTGTCCGGCGGGCAGCTCCAGCGGGTGGCCATCGCCCGCGCGATGCTCCGGGCCGCCCCCGTCCTCGTACTCGACGAACCGACCGCCGGCCTCGACGCACTCGCCGCACGCCGGGTCGTACAGCCGTTGCGGCGCCTGGTGTCCGGCCGGACGACCGTGATGATCACCCACGATCTGACCCTCGCACCGGACGCCGACCGGATCCTGGTCGTGGACGGCGGACGCCTGGTGGAGCAGGGCACGCACGAGGAACTGCTCGCGTACGGGGGTACGTACGCGCAGTTGGCGGGCCCGCTCCCGACGGAGACGACCCTGCCGCTGCTGCAGCCGAGCCCGTAGCTCCGGCTCCCCGGGTCAGGAGGCGGTCGGGGTCCAGGTGCCGAGCCAGTCCGCGACCTCCTGGCCGGTGGCCTGGGCGTCGGTCAGCTGCGGGCGGTTCGTGCTCGCGGCGCCCGAGCCGGGACCGGTGTTCCTGTACTCCGCGAAACGGTCGTCCTTCCAGGAGAAGCCGCCCATGTCCACCCACGGGGTCGACCGCACGGCGGCGCTCAGCGTGGAGTCGCGGACGGTGGCCTGCGGGTCGAGGGTCGCGTCGCCGCCCGCGTGCCAGTTGCGGCCGAGGTAGAAGGTCCCGGCGGACACGTCACCGTTCACCGTCGAGCGGTTGATCAGGATGCCCTTGCGGTCGGCCGCGGTGCTGGGAGCGGTGATGTACCCCGCCGAGCTGCCGTCCCAGCGTTTCTTCAGGGTGATCACCGACTGGTCGATCACGGCGGTGGCGCGGCCGAAGATGAAGTCGACGTTCCCGATGACATAGGAGTTGCGGACGTAGACGCGGCCGAGCTTCTCCTTGGCGGCGGTGTCGAGGAGCAGGGTGTCCTGGTCGCCCTCGACGATCACGCCGTCGAGGAAGACCTGGTCGGCGGCGGTGCGCAGGGCCACGGCCTGGAGACCGCTGAGGCTCTGGTTGGCGCCCTCGTCGAAGTCGTTGGAGAGCGTGAGGTTACGGGCCTGGAAGTCGTCGGCCTCCACGGCGACGGTGGCGCTGCCGCTGGTCCCGTACGTACCGCCGCCGGGTTTCGCCGTCCCGGACGCGTTGTTGTAGACGATGACGGTGTCCTTACGGCTGGCGCCCGAGCCCTGGATGGTCACGTGCGGCTTGTTCGACGGGACTTTCACCAACTCGCGGTACGTGCCCGGCTTGACGGAGATCACGACGCGCGAGGCGTTGTTCGCGGGCACGGCGTTCACGGCGGCCTGGACGGTCGTGTACATCCCGCTGCCGTCCTTCGCGACGGTGAGGGTGGTGGCTGCGGCGGCCCGGGCATGGACACCGGCGTCGGCTTCGGCGCCACTCGCCGCGTTCGCGGTGGAGGCGACCAAGGCCAGCGGGACGCCGACGATCACGGCGGTCCTCAGCCTGCGGGGGCGGGCCTTGCTGCGGTTCACAGTCACGGGCGGCTTCCGTTCGTGTGGGGGTGGGGGGAGCCGGTCGGTTGCTGGTCGCCGCTCGCGGCGGAAAGGTTGCCGGGCACGGAGACCGACAGGGTGCGGCGGCAGGGAGATCGACTGGGTGCGGCGGCACGGAGACCGGGCGGGGCGCGGTGGCACGGAGACCGGCCGGGTGCGGGCGGCGGTGCCGGCCGCCGGGCTCTGGCATGTGCTCCCGTCATGCTTCCGCGCGCCTGCACCGGGTGACCGGTGCGCCGGTACGCGACCGCCCGCCGCCTCGTTCATCCCTGGGACGGCAGGGTGCGAACACGGGGGCGGGTCATGCGGGGGGCACGGGTACAACGGCGGGTCGGACTGGGCATGGGCGCCGCGGCCCTGCTCGCGCTGGCCGTCGCGCTGGCGGGCGGCGGCGGTCCCGACCGGACGTCGATGTGGATCTCCGCGGTCTCGGCGCTCGTCTCGGTCGGCGCCTTCCTGGCCGACCTGCTGCGCGAGGAGGCGGACCCCGGCACCGGCGCCGAGCGGCGGCAGCGGGCGGCCGGCGAACTCGCCGACGCGGTACGGCTCCAGTGGGAGGCGGAGGCACGGCTGCGGAGGTTGCAGGACCCGGAGCCGTTGAACGTGCGCTGGTACCGCGTCGGCCCGCCGCTCGCCGACCGTCCCCACCGCGTCCGGCACCACGGCGTCCGGCGACACGGCGGACCGGGGGAGTCGGGGCCCGAGGTCGCGCTGCCCGAACCGCGCGACGGCGACCAGCGGCTCGACCGGATCGTCGAGACGTTCATGGCGCTTCCCTCCCGGCGGCTGGTCGTACTGGGCGACCCGGGGGCGGGCAAGACCGTCCTCGCGGTGCGGTTCGTGCTCGGGGCACTCGCCGCCCGGCAGCCGGACGACCCGGTGCCGGTGCTGTTCCCCCTGGCGGGCTGGGACCCCCGTGCCATGGCCCTGCGCGACTGGCTGGCCGAGCGGCTGGCCGCGGAGTACCGGCCGCTGGCCGCCGTCACGCACGAGCGGACTATGGCACGCGAACTGCTCGACGCCGGGCTCCTGTTGCCCGTACTCGACGGGTTCGACGAGCTGCCCGCCCCGGTGCGCGGGACGGCGTTACGGCGCCTCAACGCCGAACTCGACGAACGCCTGCCCGTCCTGCTCACCTGCCGTACGGAGGTCTGGGCCCGGGCCGTGCGGACCGGCGACGTACTGACCGCCGCCGAAGTCGTACGCATGCGACCGCTGGACCTCTCCACCGCGCGCCGCTATCTGGAGGACACCGCCCGACCGGCCCCGCACGGCGCCACCCTCTGGACGACGGTGCTGGCGGACCCGCCCCCGCCCCTGGCGGAGGTCATGACGTCACCGCTGATGGTGGCGCTGGCCCGCACGGTGTACGGGGACACCTCGCGCGACCCGGCCGAACTGGCGGACACCGCGCGCTTCCCCACGGCCGGACATGTCGAGGAGCACCTGCTGGACGCCTTCGTCCCGGCGGCCTTCGGCGCGGCGGGTCCGGGCGGCACCTGGGGCCCGGACGCCGCCTTGAACTCGGAGATGCGCTGGAGCCCGGACGCGGCCCATCGCTGGCTCCGCCGGCTCGCCCGCGACTTCGGCCACCGGGGCACCTGGCGGCTGGCCTGGTGGGAGTTCCCGGCGGCGATGCCCCGGGCGCTGCGCGTGATCGGCCCCGCCGTACTGGCGCTGCTCGCCTCGGCGGCGCTGCTGGTGCCGCTGGCCAAATACGGCCGCGGGGTGGTCGCGAACTGGGACAGCGTGCCGTCGGCCGTCCTCAACTACGCGGGCATTCTGCTGGGTCTGTGTTTCGGACTGGCCCGGCTGCTGCCCGCCACGGCGCGGACTCCGCAGGGGCCACGCCAGTTGGCGCGGCTGGCCCTGACGATGGCCGTCGCCGCGACGGTGGTGGCGGTGGGCATGGGCCTGCTCGTACCGCCCCTGGTCGGTTCCCGGCTGGGCGCGGCGCTCACCCAGAGGCCCGCCTGGTTCCTCAACGGCTGCTGTTTCGGGCTGATCCTGTCGATGATGTTCGGCGTCGCGGGTCTGCCCCGGCGCCCTCTCCCGATGGGCCTGCCGTGGGCGGGCAGCCCGGGCGGTCCGCGGACCGTACGCGCGCTCGGCGCCGTCGTGGTCTTCGCCGGCCTCGCGGTCTACGGCTATTCCTACGGCTACGCACGGCAGGAGGCGGTCGTGCCCGCCCTCACCTGCCTCGGCGCGGGGCTGCTCCTCCTCCTCGCCGGACTGCGGCGCGGGGAGCGGACGGCGGTGCCGTACACCGGTCCGGGCGCGGTACTGCGCGGCTTCGGCAGGGGGCTGCTGCGGGGTTTCGTGGTCTGCACGCTCATCGGCGTCTGCGTGGGGGCGCTCGTGGGCTGCGTGGCGGGCGCGTTCGCCGCGGACCGGATCCGTTCGGCCGAGCCGCACGCGAGCGGTGAGGTGATCGAAGGCTGGCAGCTCCGTCGGACGTCCCACGGCGAGCGCTCGGTCCACTCGGTCGTTCCCGGGGAGTTCCTGCTGGTGGGGCGTAAGGGGCTGGGCGAGCCGTTCGCCGTGAAGGCGGGCGCCCGGATGTCGCGGGACGAGGAGCTCGGGACGTTCGAGGGGACACTGACGATCCACGAGGGGCAGGACGGTTGGACGACCGTCTGGCAGAGCGGTCCCCGCGCCTGGCAGGGCAAGCCGGTCGACGCCCACAACCTGGTACTCGCCCTGCCGTACGAGGCCAGGGTCTGGCTCGTACATCGCGGGGCCGGGACCGTCGTCCTCGACGCGGTGGGCCCGTTCGTGGCGTTCGGCGTCCTGATCGGTGCCATCGGCGGCTGCGCCTCCGGCGTCTACCGGGCCCTGAACACGCCGTCCGACACCATGCGCGCGGCCGGTCCGCTCAGCACCCTGCGTACCGACCGGGACGCCACGCTCGCCAGGAGCGCGATCGCCGCGCTCCTCACGGGCGGGGTGTGCCTGGCACTGATCTCGGCGATGCCACCCGGCGGCACGCTGGGCACCATGCACACCGAGGTGTGGGTCCAGGTCGGCACGTCCGCGCTCGCGCTGAGCGCCTGGGGCCGCCTCGGCCCGGCCAGAATCTGGCTGGCCCTCACCGGCCGGGCCCCCTGGCGGCTCATGACCTTCCTGGAGGAGGCGCACCGCCGCGGGGTGCTGCGGCAGTCGGGGGCACGTTACGAGTTCTGCCATCTGCGCCTCCAGCAGAGCCTGGCATCGACGGCGGACCCCGGGGCAGGAGCCGGCGGGCGGCAGCCGGGCGAGGATCAACTGCACGACGCGTACAGCCGCCGCGACGAGTGAACCCATCCCGCTGTGCCTGCCGGGGGCCGGTGCTCAGGGGCGATCGGCGGCGGGGGCCGTGCGGGGTGCCGGGCCGTCGCCGGTGCCGATGCGCGCGCCCCGGCTGACCGCGATGCGGAGCACGTCGCCCAGGCACTCCACCGCCCGTGTGAGCGCGAAGCGCAGGGCGTGTTCGCCGGCCTCGCTGTCGGCGAGCACGGCTCTTGCGCCGGTGCGGACCTGCTCGCCTGAGTCCAGCTGTGCCGCCTCCAGATCGTCGGCGAGCCGGGACAGCCTGCTCTGCGCACTGTCGGTACTCAGGTAGCAGGGCCTGCCCTCCGGGGTCGTCCAGGGCAGCAGCCGCAGCGGGGCGTTCACGCGTGCGCCGGGGTGAGCCCGCAGCGACACCCGGGCACGGCGGGTGCCGCTCGATGCCGGCCCCGGGCGGGCAACAGCAGGCGCAACAGCAACTCGCAGAGTTTCGTACCGAGTCGACTCATGGCTGAACTCCTTGGGGCAGAGGGCCGTTGACGAGCGGTGATTACCGTTCGTGTCTCCATCGTCACTGCCCGGTCGTACGCTGCGGAAGGGTGCGCCCGTTGTCTGGGCGCCCAGGCAACGGTGAGGGGTGACGTGGACGAACGCGTTGACGTTGAGCGGGAGTCAGGGCGAATTGGCCTTGGCCGGACGCTGCGATTCCTGCGGGAGAAGGCGGGCAAGACGCTGGCGCAGCTGGCCGCGGAGACCTCGTACGACAAGAGCTACCTGTACCGCCTGGAGACCGGGGAACGGCTCTCGAAGCGGGCGGTCATGGAGGACCTGGACGCTCACTACGGGTCCGGTGACCTGCTGGTTCGCTTGTGGCGGGACGCGCGCAAGGACGTCATCAAGGACAAGTACAAGGCGTTCATGGAGCTGGAGGCGACGGCGAGCGTCATGTGGAAGTTTCAGCTTGCGGTGCCTGGCCTGTTGCAGACCGAGGGCTATGCCCGGGCGGTGTTGTCAGGGTTGTCTGGCGCTCAGGCAACGGCTGGCAACGGCGACTACATCGAGGAACAGGTGGCCGCGCGCATGGGGCGGCAGGAATTGCTGTACCGCCAACCGGCGCCATGTGTCCGTGTGATTCTGGACGAGGGAGCGCTACGACGGCCCGTTCGTGACGCGCAGGTGTGGGCGGACCAACTGTCTCGTCTTGTCGAAGTGGGAGAACTGCCGTCAGTCGCGCTGCAGGTGCTGCCTTTCACTGCTGGCGTGCACGACCTCATGGGCAGTCACCTGACCTTGATGTGGCAGCGGGTCGGGGATCCTGTTGCGTACGTGGAAGGCAACAGGATCGGTGAACTGATCGACGATCCGGACAAGGTCCTGGCTTTCCGCTTGTCCTACGATCTGGTCAGGGACGCGGCGCTGACTCCGGCGGAGTCGATGGCGTTCATCAAACGCCTGTTGGAGGAGTGCAGATGTTGAACCGAACGCCCGATTTGAACAGTGCTGCCTGGCGCAAGTCGTCGTACAGCGACGGGGGTGACACGAACTGCGTCGAGGTGGCCGACGGTCACCCCGGCCTCGTACCCGTCCGCGACAGCAAGGTCCCGGACGGCCCCGTGGTCGTGTTCGGCGCCGACTCGTGGACGGCGTTCGTGAGCGCGACAGCGTGACCCCTGACCTCAGCACCGCTGCCTGGCGCAAGTCTTCGTACAGCGACGGGGGAGGTACGAACTGCGTCGAGGTGGCTGACGGTCACCCCGGCCTCGTGCCCGTGCGCGACAGCAAGGCCCCGGCAGCCCAGCCGCTCGTCTTCTCGGTGCAGTCCTGGTCCGCGTTCACGCGGGGCGTCAAGCGTGGGGTGGGTGTGTACACCGGCGAGTGACGCGGGCGGGAAACGCGGACGGGGAGGCGGGCGGTCGGGCCAGGGTGCTGCCATGGCAGAGATCATCAGCACAGACCCCACGGCTGCGGAGCCGGTGCGCGCGCAATCCGTGCTGGGGCGGTGAGCGCGACTATGGTCGTGAATACGACGCGTCGAAGGAGGACACCGATCATGGCTGCCCACGCTGCGGAACCCGATCCGGTGCTCCCCCCCATGCCCGAGCGGACCCCGAAAGCGCTGCGCAGGGCCCTCGCCGAGGACGCTCCCCACCTCCTCCCCGACTTCGACAGGCACTGGAAGTGGGCGATCGCGGACACGTACGACCTTGGTCCCGTGCCCGCGTTCATGGCTCGCTGGTGGATCGAGTTCGCGATCGCACGTGATCCGAAGCTCGATGCCTACCTGCACGACCTGGAACAGCGGGCGGCTGAGGCCACTGACATCGCCGAGGCCAAGGCCCTCCTCGAAGAGGCATCGAGAATCAGGCACGAAGCTCTGCGGGCGGAGCCCGGCGAGTGACCGACGAGTTCATGGGGCCGCCTTGGCAGATGGACTGGCGGCTTGATGCCCTCGCCGTCCGTGATGCGCTGCCCGAGCATGTGCGCAAGATGGTTGACGAGGCTCGTGCCGAGTTGGTCACCGCGAAGGACCCCTACTTCCGAGGCATCGACACCGGCGCGGATCTGCCTGAAGGCATGGCCGTCGAGCCGGCACGGTCCAGCCTGCCAAAGGGCGTTCGCACGTTCTTTTTCGACCATGGAAACGGCTGGCTCACCTACACCTTCGTATCCCGCGCAGAAGACCCGCAAATTATCGTGGAGCAGGTCTTCTGGCAGTGAACGTTCGGCCGGGTGGGCCGGGGATCAGGGAGGAGGACTCCCTGATCAAGCCCGGCACGGGCAGGGTGACGTCCGGGCAGTCCCCGGTCAGTCGCCGTCCGGCATGGGCGGCGGAGTCGGGGCGCCCGGCAGGCGGATCGTCGCGATCGTGCCGCCGCCGGGGGCCGGGCTCAACGCCACGTCGCCACCCGACTGCTGGACCGTACGGGCCACGATGGACAGGCCGAGGCCCGAGCCGGGGAGTGCGCGGGCGCTCGGGGAACGCCAGAAGCGGTCGAAGACGTGGGGGAGTTCGTCGGCGGGGATACCGGGGCCGTGGTCCCGTACGGTCAGCTCGCCGGCCTTGAGCGTGACGTCGATCGCGCCGCCCTCGGGGCTGAACTTCACCGCGTTGTCGAGGATGTTGACGATGGCCCGCTCCAGCGCGGTGGGCTCCGCCCGGACGAACCACGGGTGTACGTCCGCCGTGATCGTCAGCTCCGGACCGCGCAGCCGGGCCCGGCGCAGGGCCGACTCCACGGTGTCCTGCAACGCGACCACCTGCACCCGGTCGGCCGGCGTTCCCGCGTCCGACCGCGACAGCGTCTGCAGGTCGCCGATGAGCGCGGCCAGCTCGGTCATCTGCGCCTTCACCGACGCGAGCAGTGCCTTGCGGTCCGCCGGGGGGATGGGCCGGCCCGTCTCCTCACTGCGCGTGAGCAGCTCGATGTTCGTACGGAGGGAGGTGAGGGGGGTGCGCAGCTCGTGACCGGCGTCCGCGATGAGCTGCTGCTGCAGCTCACGGGAGTTGGCGAGCGACGCGGTCATCGAGTTGAAGGACCGGGAGAGCCGGGCGATCTCGTCCTCGCTCTCCTCCTCGACGGGGATGCGGACGGAGAGGTCCTCGGTACGGGCCACGTGCTCGACGGCCTCGGTGAGTTTGTCGACCGGACGCAGACCGGCACGGGCCACGCCGAGACCGGCGACGCCGGCACCGACCACACCGATGCCGGAGACGACGAGGAGCAGCAGAGCCAGTTCGTCGAGGGTGGACTTGGTGCTCTCCAGCGGATAGGCGATGACCAGCGCGGTGTTGTCGACCAGCGACCGTCCGGGACCGGCGACGACCACGGGCACGGTCAGCACACGGACGGGCTTCCCCTCGCTGTCGGTGCCGTTGCGGTACACCGCGGTGTCGGAGGTGGGGTTCTCGGCCACCTTCGTGTCGTCGTCGGTGACCCGCACCACGCCCGCCGACCTGTCCAGGGCGCACGGCGTGCCGTCCGCCTTGACCAGCTGGAGGTAGTAGTCGGACGGCGGGCCGAAGGTGTTCTGGCGGGAGGGAGAGGAGTCGCAGTCGCCCAGCACCGAGTTGATGGTGCCGATCTCGACCGGGCTGTTGACGCCGCGCAGGTCGCTGTCCACCTCGTCGTACAGCTTCCCCTGCACGATGAACCAGCACGTCACCGACACCGCCGCCACCGCGAACGCCACCGCCGCCGCCACCAGGAGCGACAGCCGGGCCCGGATCGGCAGCGAGGTGAACCGGCGTACGAGCCTCTTCACTCCGCCCCGCCCGACCGCAGTACGTATCCCACGCCCCGCACGGTGTGCACGAGACGCGGCTCGCCGCCCGCCTCCGTCTTGCGGCGGAGGTACATCACGTACACGTCCAGGGAGTTGGACGACGGCTCGAAGTCGAAGCCCCAGACCGCCTTCAGGATCTGCTCCCGCGTGAGGACCTGGCGCGGATGGGCCAGGAACATCTCCAGCAGGGTGAACTCCGTGCGCGTCAGCTCGACGGGCCGCCCGGCCCGCGTGACCTCACGGGTCGCGAGGTCCATGCGCAGGTCGCCGAAGGTCAGCGCGTCGTCCGCCGGGACACCGACCGCGGCAGCCGCGTACGAACTGCGCCGCAGCAGCGCCCGTACCCGCGCGAACAGCTCGTCCAGTTCGAACGGCTTGACCAGGTAGTCGTCGGCGCCCGCGTCGAGCCCGGTGACCCGGTCGCCGACCGTGTCGCGGGCGGTCAGCATGAGGATCGGCGTCGTCGTGCCCGCGCCGCGCATCCGGCGGGCGGCGGTCAGGCCGTCCATCCGCGGCATCTGGATGTCGAGGACGACCAGGTCGGGCTGGTACGCGATGGACTTCTCCAGCGCGTCCGCGCCGTCGACGGCCACCTCCGTGCCGTACCCCTCGAAGGCGAGACTGCGTTGCAGTGCTTCGCGCACGGCCGGCTCGTCGTCGACGATCAGGATGCGCTGGGGTTCACGGTCGCCTTCGGCGGGGCTCATCGCGGTCAGTTCCTCGGGTGCGGTGGGACGTGGTCGGGGCGCTTTCAGCCTCGCACGTTTCAGGGCTGTTCTCGTAGAGCCGCCCGCGGGGCCGGGGATCAGCCCCGTACGGTACGGCGGGTGCGGGCCGCGGCGCCGCCCCGGCGGGCGGAGCCGCGCGGAGCCCTCGCCGTGGCCATCTCGGGCGCGCGGGGCGCCGGCGCGTGCAGCTCGTGGGCCACCGCGAGGGCCAGGGCGAACCCGGCCGGGTCGGAAGGACCGGCGCCCGCGAGGGTGTGGGACACGGTCTTGATCTGCATCTGCATGACGACCTCCGGGGTCTGCTCGGGCGGCTCGGGGATGGGGCCGGATCAGGGTCGGCTCAGCTGTCGGAGCCGCCGGACCGCAGCGAGGCCAGGTCGGCCTTGACGGTGTTGACCGGGATGGCGAAGCCGAGGCCGACGCTGCCGGCGGTCGACGAGGACGAGGAGTCCGTGGCGGCCGAGTACATCGCGGAGTTGATGCCGATGATGTTGCCGTTCATGTCGATCAGCGCGCCGCCGGAGTTGCCCGGGTTGAGGGACGCGTCGGTCTGGAGGGCCTTGTACGTCGTCGTGGACGAACCGGTGTCGCCGTTGAACTCCTGGCCGCCGAACTCGAACGGCCACTGCTCGCTGCCGCCACCACTGCCGCCGCCCTGCTGCTGCTGTTGCTGCTGGCCCTGGCTCTCGTCCGTGGAGACGGTGACGTCCCGGTCGAGCGCGGAGACGATACCGCTGGTGACGGTGCCGGTCAGGCCCTCGGGGGAGCCGATCGCCACGACCTCGTCGCCGACCTTGACGGCGTCGGAGTCGCCGAGCGTCGCGGGGGTGAGACCCGACGGCGCGTCCTCCAGCTTGATCAGCGCGAGGTCCTTCTTGCTGTCGGTGCCGACGACGCTCGCGGTGTACGACTTGCCGTTGCTCAGCTGCACCTTGATCTGGGAGGCGCCGGAGATCACGTGGTTGTTGGTGATGATCTCGCCGCCGGTCGTGACGACCACACCGGAACCGGTGGAGGAGCCCGCGTTCGAGGTCGCGCTGATCTCGACGATGCTCGGGCTGACCGCCTCGGCCACCCCGGCGACCGTGCCCTTCTTGCTCGCGGTCACGACGCTGGTGCTGGTCGCGCTGCCGGCCGCGGTGTCGTTGCCGGTCAGCTCCTGGAAGGCGTACGCGGTACCGCCGCCCACGGCCGCGGCGGCTATCGCCACGGCGGCGAGCAGGGCCAGCGGGCCCTTGGCGCGCTTGCGGGGGGCGGCGGGCGCGGAGGAGACGGGCTCCGTGAGGAGAGCGGTGGGAGCGCCGCCCTGCGCGGTCGGGGCCGTGCCCGGAGCCGGCTGGTACGCCGGCGGGGGCGGCCACTCCGGGTTCACGGAGGAGGCGTGCTGCTGTTGGTGCGACTGCTCGTACGGCTGTCCTGAGTACGCGGACTGCTGCTGGTCGCCCTGGGGGTACTCGCCGCTGCGGCGGAAGCTCTCGGTCATGAGTAAGACTCTGTCGCCCGACCATGAGAGCTCCCTGAGTGCTCCCTGAGAAGCCCGACAGAACCTCGTATGCCCGATATAAAGCCGCCGGCTTCGCCGCGTGGGCGCGACCGGCTGCTTTTAGGGGCGCGGGGAACTGCGCGACCAGCCACGACGCACCCGCAGCCGAAAGACGACCCATCCCGCGGAGCTAGCTACCCACAGCCGCAGGACCGCCGCACCACCAAAGAAGACGGGAACAACTTCAACCGCTCCCGCCGAGCCCCGGCGACCCGAAGCCCGTCATCGAGAACGAGATCAACCGC
The DNA here is from genome assembly GCF_044328075.1 of Streptomyces sp. NPDC017991. NCBI lineage: Bacteria > Bacillati > Actinomycetota > Actinomycetes > Kitasatosporales > Streptomycetaceae > Streptomyces > Streptomyces sp. NPDC017991. Next base: position 28,875 of record NZ_JBIRGP010000009.1, read on the forward strand.
CGCCCGAGCCATCGCGGACCGATCACTCGCGATAGTGGTCAGCGGCGGATCGGTCAACGCCGCTTCCTTGATGTCGTCGAACCCGGCGACAGCCAACTCCCCCGGCACATCGATCCGCAGCTCCCGAGCAGCCCGCAGCAACCCGATCGCCTGGTCGTCCGTGGAACAGAAGATCGCCGGCGGCCGATCGGGCCCGGCCAGCAGCCGGAGCCCCACCTGATACGCGTCGTACCGGTTGTAGAGCGCCTCGAAGAGGCGACCCTCCGTCGAGCGCCCCGCCTCGTGCATCGCCCGCCGCCACCCCTCGACGTGGTCGGAGACCGGGTCACCGACCGTGGGGGTCTCCGCGACACCGCCGAGACAGGCCACGTACTCGTACCCGTGCTCAAGGAGGTGCTGCGTGGCGAGATGCGCCCCGCCCACGTCGTCCGTGACGACCGCGACGTCGTCGATCGCCTCGGGCCGCTCGTGCAGCAGCACCACCCGGGCGTCCCACGCCTCGATCTCGGCGGCGGCCAGATCGTTCAGCGCGTGGCTGACGAGGATGAGCCCCGAGACCCGCATACCGAGAAAGGCCCGCAGATAGTGGACCTCGCGCTCGCCGACGTAGTCGGAGTTGCCGACGAGCACCATTTTTCCGCGCTCGGACGCGGCCTGTTCGACCGCGTGAGCCATCTCCCCGAAGAAGGGCTGGCGCGCGTCCGGCACGATCAGGCCTATGAGGTCGGTACGCCGCGACGCCATGGCCTGGGCGACCCGGTCCGGGCGGTAACTCAGCTCCTTGATGGCGGCGAGTACACGCTCGCGCGTGGCCGGGGCAACCGGCCGGGGTCCGTTGTTGATGACATAGCTGACGACGGCGGTGGAGGTACCCGCCAGTCGTGCCACATCATCCCGAGTCACCTTGGCCACGCGCGGAGTCTACGCGGATGGACCTACCGCGGGGCAGGTCGTACGGCTTCTTCCTGCACCTTCGCCGGGGCCTTCGCCGAGGCCTCCGCGGCACCGGCCGCGTCGAGGTGCGCCGTCTCGTCCGCATCCTCCGGCTTTGGCTGTGCGGCCTTGGCCTTCGCCTCTCCCCCACTCTCGGCTTCGCTCGACCGGGAGGTGCCCCCAGCCGCCCGGTCCACCTTCTCCGGAGTAACGAATCGATAACCGACGTTCCGGACGGTACCGATCAAGGACTCGTGCTCGGGGCCGAGCTTCGCGCGCAGCCGTCGTACGTGCACGTCGACGGTCCGCGTACCGCCGAAGTAGTCGTAGCCCCAGACCTCCTGCAGCAGCTGGGCGCGGGTGAAGACGCGGCCAGGGTGCTGGGCGAGGTACTTCAGGAGCTCGAACTCCTTGAAGGTCAGGTCGAGGACCCGGCCCTTGAGCTTGGCGCTGTAGGTGGCCTCGTCCACGGAGAGGTCGCCGTTGCGGATCTCCATGGGGGAGTCGTCGTTGACGATCTGCTGGCGGCCCATGGCCAGCCGCAGCCGCGCCTCGACCTCCGCCGGACCGGCGGTGTCGAGCAGCACGTCGTCGATGCCCCAGTCGGCGGTGACGGCCGCGAGGCCGCCCTCCGTCACGACGAGGACGAGTGGACAGCCGGGCCCGGTGGAGCGCAGCAGCTGACAGAGGCTGCGGACCTGCGGGAGGTCACGGCGGCCGTCGATGAGAATGACATCGGCACCTGGGGTGTCGACGAGAGCGGGCCCCTCCGCCGGAGCCACGCGCACGTTGTGCAGCAGCAGGCCGAGGGCGGGAAGCACCTCCGTCGACGGCTGAAGGGCATTGGTAAGGAGCAGCAGAGAACTCATCGCACCCCACCTGCCTGGGTCGTCCTACGGTCACGCACGGTTCGCTCGCCCATAACGTCTGGTTCCTCCTCGGTCCCTGCGAGGACGTTTTCGGCACTGCTCAACGTCGTATACAGCGTTCGTATACAACGCTCCAGAAAGCGCAAAAGGACCCGGGGGCTTCGCTGCCCGAGTCCTCTGCCCAGGAGAATAGCCCACATGAGCCAAGGTCCGGCAGGTCATGTGACGCGATCTTTCATTCGTCCAGAACCTGAGACGGCGGGTGGATGTACGGAAAGTGCTTCGGAAGGAGCTTCGCGAGGGGCGCTGAGAAAGTTTCTGCGCACCGCCGACGGGGTGACGATCGACGCCGCGTACGAGCCCGGAAAGAACACATCGGACACGTCCGGCACATCCGGCGCATCCGGTGGACCCGACGCGACCGAACCCGGAACCGGCCTGGTCATCGTGGTGGCGCACGGGTTCACGGGCGACCTGGCACGCCCGCACGTCCGGCGGGCGGCGAAGGCCTTCGCGCAGTACGCGGCCGTGCTCACCTTCTCCTTCCGCGGGCACGGTGCCTCCGGCGGACGCTCCACGGTCGGCGACCGCGAGGTGCTCGACCTGGCGGCGGCGGTGGAGTGGGCGAGAGAACTCGGTCACACCCGGGTGGCCACCGTCGGATTCTCCATGGGCGGCTCGGTGGTGCTCCGGCACGCGGCTCTGCACGCCAGGAGCGATCAGGAGCACGAGGGGCGCACGGGAGCGCATTCGGACGCGGTGGTTTCGGTCAGTGCACCCGCCCGCTGGTACTACCGGGGTACGGCCCCTATGCGGCGCCTGCACTGGCTGGTAACCCGTCCGGTGGGCCGCGCGGTCGGCCGCTACGGTCTGCGAACCCGTATCTATCACCGTGAATGGGACCCGGTCCCTTCCTCCCCGGTGGAATCGGTCCCTCTCATCGCCCCCACGCCCCTCCTGATCGTCCACGGCGACCAGGACGGCTACTTTCCCGTGGACCATCCGCGGATGCTGGCCGCCGCGTCCGGCGGCCACGCGGACCTGTGGCTGGAGCGCGGCATGGGCCACGCCGAGAACGCGGCGGACGACGAACTCCTGTTCCGCATCGGGGAATGGGCCGCGGCGCACGCGGGCTAGCCTGACGGGGTCCGCCACCCGCTTCTCTTCCACTGCTGACCAAAGATTGACCAAAGACCGACCGAAGACCGAAGATCGAGGAACCAGATGGCACAGGGCACAGTGCGTTACTGGGCCGCCGCCAAGGCCGCGGCAGGCGTCGCCGAGGAGCCGTACGAGGCGGAGACCCTCGCGCAGGCGCTGGACGCGGCACGCGAGCGACACTCCGGCGAACTCGCCCAGGTCCTGCGGCGATGCTCGTTCCTCATCGACGGCGATCCCGTGGGTACCCGCGGACATGAGACGGTACGGCTGGCCGAGGGCGGCACGGTCGAGGTGCTCCCGCCGTTCGCAGGAGGGTGACGGGACGATGAGCGATCAGCCGTACGAGGGACCTTACGAGGGCCCGTACCAGGGGCAGGGCCCGTACCAGGGACAGGGTCAGGACCCGGGGCAGGGTCAGGGTCAGGTTCCCTACGAGGGATACGACCCGTACCAGCAGCAGGCGCCGCAGGCCGGGTGGCCCGGTCAGCAGCAGTACGACGAGGCCGCCGCGCAGCAGCAGTACACCCAGCAGTGGGAGGGCCAGACCTGGGAGACCCAGATCCAGCCCCAGCCCACCGTGCGGCCGGCCGCACCCGCCGCTCCGGCCGCGGACACGGCGTATCTGCCGCAACAGGGTCCGGCGGAGGCGCCGTACGGGGCGTACCAGCCGCCGTACGGGACTCAGGCCGGGGCTCAGTACGGGGTGGTCGGGCAGCCGATGCCGAGTCAGCAGGCTCCGGTCGGCGGAAACCCGGTGCCTACGCCCGTGCCCACGCCCACGCCCGCGCCCGCCGACGGCGAGGCCGGCTACGGTCCGGCGACCGTCACCGGCAACACCCGGATCACCGCCGCCCAGCGCGCCCGTGCCGAGGGACGCTCGCCGATCATCGAGCCCGGCGGACAGCCGGCCGTGCTGACGGGGGTCCTCGGACTGCTGCTCGCCGGCGCGGCGGCGGTCGGGCAGTACGCGCTGGTCGTACCGCTGGTGATCCTGCAGGCGGTGACCGCGGCGGGCTGGTTCCGGCTCAACGGGATGTGGCCCGCACGGCAGGGCATCGCGCTCGCCTTCGCGGGTGCGCTCACCGCGGACGTGGCCCTGCTCGCGGCCGGGCGGGAGAACGCCGCCGCCGCGATCCTCGGCACGCTCGGCGTCTGGGTCCTGCTGACCCTGGTCCTCCAGTTGCGCAGCCACGCCGGAGCGGACGAGCGGATGCTCGGTCTGATGGCCACGGTCGTCTCGGCGGCGCTGGCGATCATCGCCACGGGGTATCTGGCGGCGGAGCCCGACGCGGTGGTCGTGGGCGGCGTGGCGGTCGCCGCGGCGCTGCTGGCGCGGGCACTGCCGTTGCCGACGGCGGCGTCGGTGGTGGTGGCGTTGCTCGCGGCGGCGGGGGCGGGGGTCGCCCTGGGCGGGCTGACGGATCTCGGCACGGGTGGGGCGGTGCTAGGGGCGGGCGCCGGCCTCTGCGCCCTGGTCGGGCACCGGGTCGCCAGCTACGACTATCCGTCGAAGTTCGTGCACTTCACGGCGGGGGTCGCACTGCCGCTCGCCGCGGCGGCCCCGGCGGTGTATCTGCTGGGCCGCGCGCTGATCTGACGCTGATCTGACTCGGGGGCCAGCCCTCGAACCCCCGGTCCTCAAACGCCGGACGGGCTGGTTTTTCAGCCCGTCCGGCGTTTGAGGACGAGCGCGAAGCGCGATACGGGGGGCGAGGGGGCGCAGCCCCCATGCAGTGACGGGAAGGGTAGGGGCGGCGGGGGCGAGGAAAAACGCCTGATCACGCCCACCCCCTGTCACAGGTGATCGACAACAAATCGGTCCCCCCGGCCGCAGACCACCCCACGGGGTTACCCTCGCGCACAGAAGACCGCCAAGGTGGGGGAACACGGAGACAATGCGAGCACTGCGAATACTTCTGATCGTGACCATCGTCCTGGGCGGCCTCTTCGTCATCGCCGACCGCGTAGCCGTCGGCTTCGCCGAGGACGAGGCGGCGGACCGCCTGAAGACCAACGAGGGCCTGTCCAGCACCCCGGACGTCTCGATCAAGGGCTTCCCCTTCCTCACCCAGGTGGTCGGCGGCGAACTGGACGAGGTGCAGGTCGGCATCAAGGACTACGAGGCCGACACGAGCGGCGCGACGAACGGCACGGACGCCGACGTGCCCGCCAAGATCCGCATCGACAACCTCACCGCCCAGATGCGGGGCGTCGCGTTCTCCGGCGACTACAGCTCCGCGAAGGCGGCGACCGCCACCGGCACGGCCACGATCTCGTACGCCGAGCTCCTCAAGGCGGCCAAGGCCGAGCCCGTGGACGTCGCTGCCGGGGTCACCGCCCAGGTGGTCGGCCTCTCCGACGGCGGCAACGGCAAGATCAAGGTCGAGGTGGAGGCCACCGTGCTCGGCACGAAGCTGCCCCGCCCGGTCTCCGTGCTCAGCTCGGTCAGCGTCAAGGGCGACAACGTCGTGGTGAACGCGGACTCCCTCCCCAACCTGGGCGTGCAGCTCGCCGAGGACAAGGTCCGCCTGATCACCGACTTCCAGCAGAAGATCGACGGTCTGCCGGGCGGCATCAAGCTCGACAAGGTCGAGGCGGCCGCCAAGGGCGTCGACATCGACGTCAAGGGTTCGGACGTCAGCCTCGTCGGGTAGTAGCCAAGGCACCCGCTGCCGCACCGCCGCCGTACCCGTGCCGTACCCATGCCGTACGGGTCGCCGTCGACCGTCCGAAAGGCGAGACGGACCCGTCCGCACAGCAGATCCCCGGGCGGCGGGACACGGGCCGCGTGGGCAGTGAAGGCCCAGAGGGCGCGCGGGGGCAGACCGCGCGCCCCTCGCATCCCACATCGCGGACGATCGCGTCTCAGCATGCGACACGCCGGTGACATGTCCGGCTTTCCGTCCCTACGATCGACGGCATGACGCAACAGGCGGACCTCACGAAGCGGCGGGCAGTAGACCTGTGCCGCGTCGCCGCCATGCTCTGTCGCACCTTCTGAGCGGAAGCCTTCGTCCTTCCGCGAGCCGGGCCCTTCGACCTCTCTTGTCGGGGCCGCCCCCGCGCCGCGTACGCCCGAGCGGTCACGACCGCCGAGCGCGTACCGCAGCCGCACCCCTCACTGACGCACCGCCCCGCCGTAACTGCCCCGGAGGAGAACGAGCATGAGCCGCAGTGACGTCCTGGTAGACGCCGACTGGGTCCAGGAGCACCTGGACGACCCGAACGTGGCCGTCGTCGAGGTCGACGAGGACACGTCCGCGTACGAGAAGAACCACATCAGGAACGCCATCCGGATCGACTGGACCAAGGACCTCCAGGACCCGGTCCGCCGTGACTTCGTCGACCAGGAGGGCTTCGAGAAGCTCCTCTCCGGCAAGGGCATCGCGAACGACACCCTGGTCGTCCTCTACGGCGGCAACAACAACTGGTTCGCGTCCTACGCCTACTGGTACTTCAAGCTCTACGGCCACGACAACGTCAAGCTCCTCGACGGCGGCCGCAAGAAGTGGGAGCTCGACTCCCGCGACCTGGTCGACGGCTCGCAGGTCCCCGAGCGCGCCACGACCGACTACAGGGCCAAGCCGCAGAACACCGCGATCCGCGCCTTCCGTGACGACGTGGTCTCCGCGATCGGTTCGCAGAACCTGGTCGACGTGCGCTCGCCCGACGAGTTCAGCGGCAAGCTGCTCGCGCCGGCCCACCTGCCGCAGGAGCAGTCGCAGCGTCCGGGCCACGTCCCGTCCGCCCGCAACATCCCGTGGTCGAAGAACGCCAACGACGACGGCACCTTCAAGTCGGACGACGAGCTCAAGGAGCTCTACGTCGACGAGCAGGTCGATCTCGCCAAGGACACCATCGCGTACTGCCGCATCGGTGAGCGTTCCGCGCTCACCTGGTTCGTGCTGCACGAGCTGCTCGGCGTCGAGAACGTCAAGAACTACGACGGCTCGTGGACCGAGTACGGCTCCCTCGTCGGTGTGCCGATCGAGCTCGGCGCCAACAAGTAACCCTCACGGCCACAAGGACTCAAGGACGGAAACGAAACATGTGTGGAGCGAAGGCCGGCGGCCCCGACGCCTCGACGATCAAGCCCGGTGAGACCACCATCCAGGGTCACGTGACCAAGGACGGCGAGCCGGTGGTGGGCTATGTCCGCCTGCTGGACTCGACGGGTGAGTTCACCGCCGAGGTTCCGACCTCGGCGACCGGACAGTTCCGGTTCTACGCGGCCGAGGGCACCTGGACCGTTCGCGCCCTCGTTCCCGGCGGCACGGCCGACCGTACGGTCGTCGCGCAGACGGGCGGTCTGGCCGAAGTGGCCATCGCCGTCTGAACCACTTGAACCGTCCGGCGGTTCGCACCGTATGAACGGCCGAAGGGCCGCACCCCCGGGGGTTGGACGCTTTCCGGTACGGGGTGTGGCCCTTCGGCTTGCCCGGAACCGGCTTACTCTGGACATATGTATGCGCGAAGGCGGCACGTCTACTTCGCCATGATGGGGACGTGCATCGGACTGTTCGTACTGGCCTGGGGAGTCGTGCGGCTCTGGTCGGTCCCCGTGGCCGTCGGCATGTGCGTCGTGGCGATGGTGATCCCGCCGCTCGCCGCGATGACGGCCAACCGGCGGGGCCCCGACGACCGCTGGTGGGACGACCCCTCGGGCGACGACAAGTCCGACGAGTGGTGGGACGAGCTGGACGGCAGGAAACGCCGGCGGTAGCCGCTAGGCAGGGCTCAGTGGTTCAGTAGACGAGCGCCTGGGTGTCGTCGGCCAGGGCCTCCTGCACGAAGACCTGCGCGCCCGCGATCCGTACGCCGTCGATGACGTCCTTCTCGGAGATGTCCCGGCGCGCCGCGCACTGCGTGCAGAGGGTGAGACGGCCGGCGGCCAGGATCGAGTCGAGCAGGTCGGGCAGCGGGGCCGCGTGCGGGAGCTCGAACTCGGCGGCGCGGCCGGGCAGCGCGAACCACGCGGACTCCCCGGTGAGCCAGAGCGAGACGTCCACCCCGCTGGCCACGGCGACCGCCGCCACCGTGAAGGCCTGCGAGCAGCGTTCGGGGGCGTCGGCCCCTGCCGTCACCTTGATCACGAGCTTCTTCGCCATGGCCGAATCGTAATCAACTCCTCTGCAACCCAAAGCATTGGCCATGGGTCTCCTGTGCGCGCGGATACGGAATCCGCGTTTCGCGTTCTGTGGGGGACGACGTCTTGGAAGTACCTGAAAGACCTGAAGCACCTGAAGTGACTGGGGCACCTGCAGTTACTGCAGTAACTGCAGTAACTGAAGTGACGGAGCCGGTTCCTGCGGTGGCGCGGGTGCGCTGGCGCGGACGTACGACGCTCCTGATCGCCACGGCCGCCGTGCTCGGGACGATCACCGGCACCTGCGTCGGATACCTGGTCCAGGCCGACCGCGAGCCCACCAGGCTGCCGTCGCTCTCGCAGCCGGTCCTCGCGCAGGCGAAGGGCAAGGGTCCCGAGCCGCTGTCGGCCGGGCAGGACCGCGGGGTGAAGGCCGAGGGGGACCTGCGCAAGCTGCTGGTCGAGCGGCCGAAGGGGGCCCGGGACGGCGCCTACACGACCGGCGACGAGGGCGAATGGCTGACGCTCGCCGAGTACTCGGACCGGTACACCGAGCCCGACACCGTCTTCCGCGATCTCGTCAGCGATGAGTTCCGGCGGGCGGTCGTCACCAGCTGGAGCGAGAGCGGCACACGCGCCGTCGAGGTCCGGCTGGTGCAGTACCGCCAGGAGGAGAATCCCGCCGCGGCCGGTTACGCCGAGAGCCAGCGCTACTGGGCCGAGGAGCTGGGCGCCAACCACAGCTGGTCCATCCCCGGTACGGGGGACGGCATGGCGTACGTCCATGACGAGCCCCAGCAGAAGGCGGGCTACCAGCCGCTGTACTCGGCCCAGGCACACGCCTGGCGTGGCGACATCGCCATGGAGGTCTGGATCTACGACACGAAGCCGGTCCCCAAGAAGGCGATCATGGACCTGGCCGAGCGGCAGATGGAGCGGCTGTGACCAAGAACCCCGACACGGTGCCGCCTGCGCCCGCGCAAGCGCCTGCACCCGAGGCTGAGCCCGAGTCCACACCTGACCCCGCCCCCGACCCTGGCCGCGAGGCCGGGGCGGAGGCCGCCGCTCCGTCCGCGGCCGAGCCCGACGTTCGGACCATGGCCGAGGCCGTGGGCGCGTCCGAGCCCGAGGTCGCGGCTGTGGAGGTGCCTGCGCCGCGTGTTCGGCGTTTGCGGTGGGGGCGGGTCGGCGTCGGTGTCGCCTGTGGTGCGCTGCTCACCGCCGTCGTCGGCGGCGTCGGCTTCACCGCGGTGGCCGTCGACGGCGCCGACCGCGACGCGGGCGCCCCGGTGTGGCGTTTCCCGAAGAAGACGGCGGACGACGGGCAGCCGAAGCAGGCGGCGGACGGCGGTAAGACCGGCCTCGCGGCCCTGCTGGTGCCCTACGGGACCGACCCGGACGGCGACGGCTTCCACCGCGGCCCGGACATGGAGGAGTTCGGCTCCGACTCCGAGTTCAGTGGCCGCCAGGCCACCGAACTGCGCAAACAGTCGATCCGCGACCTGCCCCGCTCCCAGCGGCTGCGCCTGGAGAAGCAGATCGACAAGCAGCACATCCAGGGCATGGCGATGCGCAGCTACATCAGCCCGTCCGACAGCCTCGACTACGACGGCAAGGTCTTCACGGTCGACGTCGTGCTGTCCCAGATGGACAAGAAGACCGTGCGCGACCTCGCCACGTTCCAGAGCGAGTTCCTCAACGCACTGGAGATCTTCCGCAAGGGCCCGAAGATCGAGGGCCACAAGAACGCCCAGTGCTTCCTGCCGCCGAAGGACGCCGACGAGAAGCTCGACCTGATGGTCTGCTCCGCGTACAAGGGCGACGTGATGGTCAGCGTCAGCGCGTACGGGGTCAAGCCACTGAACACCAAGGGGGTCGCGGTGTTCCTGCGCGAGCAACTCGACCGCATCGCCGAGCCGGGGGAGGCGGTATGACCGAGCAGATCGAACACCAGGCGCCCACGCGGCCCGCGCCCGAAGCGCCGCCCGCGCCCGAGGCCCCGCCCATTCCCGAGGCCCGGCCCACTCTCCCTCCGCTCCCCCTCCAGCCGCCACCCCCGCTTCCCTCTCCGCCCGCGGCCAAGGCGAAGAAGGACCGTCGCGTGCTGCGCGCGGCCCTGCGCTGGACCGCAGCCGTCGTGGTCTTCGCGGCGGTCGGTACGGCATCCGCGTACGGCGTCACGCGGATGGACCGCACCGACGTACCCGGCCTGGCGACCGCGTCGGACGGGCGCTGGGACTACCCGGAGATCAGCCGGCCGCCACTGCCCGCCGGCAGCCCGGGCCCCTCCGACGAGTCGAACAGGGCCGGCGCCCACTACGCCGACCTGCGCGAACTCGTACTCCCCGCCCCGAAGGGCGCGAAGGCCGACACCGCGCTGCGCGGCGAGGACGGCTGGCTCCCGACGAAGACCTTCCTGGCGGAGTACGTCAAGGGCGACCGGGAGCCCTTCGGACAGTTGCTCACCGACAACGGCCTGCGGCACATCGCGGCGCGCGGCTGGACCACGCAGGACGGCACGCGCACCCGGATCTACCTGCTGCAGTTCTCCACGGCCGTCGTCGTGGACGAACTGTTCGTCGGCAAGCTCACCACGTACGACACCCTGCGGTACGAGTTGCGCGGGAGCCCGGAGATGGCCGGTGACGACGACGGGTTCCCGACCGGCTCCGAGGTCGACGGCGTCGAACGCGTCATCGGCGACGAGGCGAAGCCCTACGGCACCGAGCACGTACGGCAGGCGTACCTCGGGGCGAACGACACCGTCGCCGTGATCGTGCAGTCCCGGAAGGGCACCGCGAGGACGGTCCCGTTCCAGCAGACCGTGGTCCTGCAGAGCCAGCTGCTGGGCTGACCGGCGGCCCTCGGAGAGAGAGCCGGTCCCCACCCGTCTAGAGTGGGGACCGGCTCTGTACTGCCCACCACCGCGTCACCCGAGGAGCACCCCGTGCTTGAGTACTTCTTCGAAGCTCTGCTGATCCTGGTCTGTGTCGGCGTCCTCGCCTTCACCGGGCTCGCCGTGAAGAAGCTGTACCAGGGCCAGCGCTGACCCCCATCAAGGAACTGCCGACCTCATGATCGAGATCCCGTCCGACCTGCACAAGGACCTCGTCCCCCTCGTCTTCCTGCTCGGTGAGTGGACCGGCGCGGGCGTCCACGACTTCCCCGGCGCCGAGAAGTGCAACTTCGGCCAGGAGGTCAGCTTCACCCACGACGGCCGGGACTTCCTCGAATACCACTCGCACACCTGGGTCCTCGACTCCGAGGGCAACAAGGTGCGCCCGCTGGAGTCCGAGTCGGGCTTCTGGCGCATCGACAAGGACCGCAAGGTCGAGGTCGTGATGGTCCGCGACGACGGTGTGGTGGAGATCTGGTACGGCGACCTGGCCGCCAAGAAGCCGCAGATCGACCTGGTCACGGACGCGGTGGCGCGGACGGCCGCCTCGGGCCCGTACAACGGCGGCAAGCGTCTGTACGGCTATGTGAAGAGCGACCTCATGTGGGTCGGCGAGAAGCAGACCCCCGAGGTCCCGCTCCGCCCGTACATGTCGGCGCAGCTCAAGAAGGTCGTCAGCCCCGACGACGTGGAGCGCTGGGCGAAGGCCCTCCCGGACGACATGCCGGACGACGGCATCGCTTTCTTCAAGTAGTCCTAGACTTCCGGTGTGGTGAGCACTGGAAGCAGCACCGAAGGCACGGGCGCGGACACGACGGGTACGGGCGCCGACTGGAAGAGCGATCTGCGGCAGCGTGGCTATCGGCTCACGCCTCAGCGGCAGCTCGTGCTCGAAGCGGTGGACACCCTGGAGCACGCGACTCCCGACGACATCCTCGTGGAAGTGCGGAAGACGGCGTCGGGGGTCAACATCTCCACGGTGTACCGGACGCTGGAGCTCCTGGAGGAGCTCAAGCTGGTCTCGCACGCGCATCTGGGGCACGGCGCGCCCACGTACCACCTCGCGGACCGGCACCATCACATCCATCTGGTCTGCCGCGACTGCACGAACGTCATCGAGGCGGACATCGAGATCGCCGCCGACTTCACGGCCAAGCTGCGCGATACCTTCGGCTTCGTCACCGACATGAAGCACTTCGCGATCTTCGGCCGCTGCGAGGAGTGCGCGGCGAAGCCCGGCACGGACACCGGCACAGGCACCGGCACAGGCACCGGCACCGCCGGGAAATAAAATCGGCTGCCACTCGGTCGTAGGCTGTGTGGATATGAAGAGCCCTCTGCTGTCCCTGCCCGGTGCCGTTCCCGCCGAGGGAGTGGACGAAGGCGTAGCCGCCCATTACGGCGACCTGTTCCGCGAGCAGCGTGCCCTCGCCGACGGCACCGGTTTCGTGGACCTCTCGCACCGCGGGGTGGTCGCCGTCACCGGTTCGGACCGGCTCAGCTGGCTGCACCTGCTGCTCACCCAGCACGTCAGCGATCTCCCGGCCGGCCGGGCCACCGAGGCGCTGATCCTGTCCGCGCACGGCCATGTCGAGCACGCGCTGTACCTCGTCGACGACGGGACGACGACCTGGGCGCACGTCGAGCCCGGCACGCAGGACGCGCTGATCGCGTACCTGGAGTCGATGAAGTTCTTCTACCGGGTCGAGGTCACCGACCGCACGGGCGATCTCGCGGTCGTGCATCTGCCCGCCGGTTCCATCGCCGAGGTCCCCGAGGACGTCGTCGTCCGCGAGACGTCGTACGGGCGGGATGTGTTCCTCCCGCGCGCGGAACTGGAGGCGTTCGCCGAGGACGCGGGTGAGGACGCCGTCAAGCACGGGCCCGCCGTCGGGCTGCTCGCCTACGAGGCCCTGCGCGTCGAGCAGCACCGGCCGCGGCTCGGCTTCGAGACCGACCACCGCACCATTCCGCACGAGCTGGGCTGGATCGGCAGCGCGGTGCACCTGCAGAAGGGCTGCTACCGCGGCCAGGAGACCGTCGCCCGCGTCCAGAACCTGGGCAAGCCGCCGCGCAGGCTCGTCTTCCTGCACCTGGACGGCAGCGAGGTCCATCTGCCGCCGCACGGCACGGAACTGCGCCTCGCGGACGAGGGTGCGGAGGGCCGCAAGATCGGTTTCATCACGACGTCCGTACGCCATCACGAGCTGGGCCCGATCGCCCTGGCCCTCGTCAAGCGGAACGTGCCCCTCGACGCCCGGCTGACGGCCGACGAGACGGCCGCCGCCCAGGAGGTCGTGGTCGAGCCGTAAGCCCCGGGGCAGTCTCCCCACGAGCCCCGTACGAGCCCCGTACGAGCCCCGTACGAGCCCTCGGAGCCCGGGGCTCACATGCCGATCACATGTCGATCAGTACGGTGAACGGGCCGTCGTTGGTCAGTGAGACGCGCATCTTCGCGCCGAACCTGCCCGTGGCCACCGTCGCGCCCAGCGACCGGAGTTGGGCCACGACCTCGTCCACGAGGGGCTCCGCCACATCGCCGGGGGCCGCCGCGTTCCAGGTGGGGCGCCGGCCCTTGCGGGCGTCCCCGTAGAGGGTGAACTGGCTGATGACGAGGAGCGGCGCGTCGATGTCGGAGCACGACCTCTCGTCGGCCAGCATCCGTACGGACCAGAGTTTGCGGGCCAGTTGGGCCGCCTTCTCCTTCGTGTCCTCGTGGGTCACCCCGACGAGGACGCACAGTCCCTCGCCGTCGATCTCCCCGACCGTCTCACCGTCCACGACGACGCTCGCGCCGTCCACCCTCTGCACCACCGCACGCATGCGGTCCATCATGCCGTGCGTCCGGCCGACGTCGGAACGCGCACCGAACGGCCGCCGGCGGCAGCGCCACGACCTCCGTACGGGGTGTTTCTTATTGATGCTTAACCGGCCATCTGGGGCCGATCGGGGGCACTCGGTCACATAGCGGCCACTTGGGGTGGCACGATGCTCACACGCGCCGGTCGAGGGGACGGTTGAGGCACATGAGCACACCGAGTACGGGGCAGTCACCCGGGTTCGTTTCGCTGGTCCGGGGGGAGCCGCCGGGGTCGCCGACGTCGATCCAGACGGTACGTCCGCCCACCCAGCGAACGGACAGTCCGATGCCGGAGCCCGCTCCCCCCGCACCCGAACTGGGCGTCCTGCTCCTGCCCGAACTGCGCGGCCTGCGCAGGGACGCACAGCGGGACGAGGCCGATCTGAGTTACGTACGGCGGCTGTTGCAGGGGCGGATCGACATCCTGCGGGCCGAGGTGGGACGGCGTACGGAATCGCCCCGGGAGGGCCGGGCCGACGGCCACGGGGCTCCTGCCGTCGGGGAGGCGTCGGTCGTCGCGCGGCTGTCGGAGATCCTGACGGACGGCCCCGCCAGACACCGCTCGTCGGCGCGGCACGTGACCGTGGGGACGCCGTACAGCGAGGAGTACCGGCTGCTGGCCGCCGAGATGCTCTCCGAGGTCGAACTGTCCGACCTGGAGGCGCGTACGGATCTGGAGCTGAGCACCGCGATGGGGCGGCTCGTGCGGTACGAGCAGCAGGTCTCGCGGCGGCGGCAGCAGTTGCAGCGGACGGCCGACGACTGCAGCGCGGAGATCGCCCGCAGATACCGCGAGGGCGAGGCCCAGGTCGACGACCTGCTCATGTAGCCGGCGCCGGCCGGCCTCGCGTGTGGCGCGGGCGGGCGTGTGGCGTGGGCGTGTGTGAGGCGCGGGCGGGCGTGTGGGAGTCGGCCGCACCCGGCTCCCGTGCCCCGGACACCGGCTCCTGGGTGCGGCTCGTGGCGCTGGGCCGGGTCCGGGAAGAACGAGCGGGCGCCGCCCTGGTGGCCGACGCCCCGCTGCGTACGTCCGGGCGACCGTGGTGCCCGGACCTCTTCTGGTTCCCTTGCCTGTTCCGCCCTCCGTTCCGGCTGTCGGCTCTCTGTTCCGTTCCGGTCGTGCTGTTCATCCGTAGCGATTCAGTTGTTCTGCCGTTGTGCCGCCGTGCTTCCGCGGGCGGTGGCGCTGTCCGCGGTGGTGCGGGCCGACCGGGCTCCCGGCTCCCCTCCGGAAGGGAACCCGGTCGGCCGGACTGGCCGGGCGGTGAGGCCCGGTCAGCCGGACTGGGCGAGCAGCATCACGAGGATCACGGCCCCGATGCCGCCGATCATTGAGTTCTTGGCCTTGATACCGATGGCGAGGGCGACGAAGGCGACGACGCCCATCCCTCCGTACTTCACCTGGAGCAGCTGCTCCAGGCCGATGGCGAGGGCGGCGACGACGATGGCGATGAGCGGCATACGGTCCCTCCTTCGGGACGGGGAGACGGACCCCCGCTGGGACCGATCCACCCTGGTCGCCTGACGCGACTCTGGCGGCCAACCCCCTGGAAGTCTGACCATGTTGCTCAAGTTGGTGACCAACTCCAATGAAGTTATCTCCACTTGGATGCGTCTCATAACCACCTTCTCGGTAACTGCCCAAAGATGGCGCGAAGTTGTAGTGTTTGGCCGTGGACCCGGAACACGTCGCCGTCAATGGGCGGAAGAGGGCACAACGGCCACAGATGTCACACCGAGAGGTGGCCGACGAGCTGCGCAGCCGGATCGTGTCGGGTGAGCTGCGGGCGGGCGAACGCATGCCCACCCAGGCCAGGCTGGCCGACGAGTTCGGAGTCGAGCGCGGGACCGTACGGCAGGCGCTGCGCATCCTGCAGTCGGAGGACCTGCTGTCCAACGTCTCCAAGGGGAGCCCGGCGACCGTCGCCGAGAGCGTGGAGAAGGCTCTGACCGGGCCGGCGGCCCCACCGCAGACCACCATGGTGGCGCTGGCCTCACGGATCACGGCCGCCTTCTCGGTGCCCCACGTGGAGATCGACGCCCTGTGTCTGACGGCTGTCTCCCTGACGCTCGCGATGGGCGAACCACTGCGCCTCATCCACGAGGGCCGATTAGAACCGGCCAGGATCGACGTCCGCGTACTCCTGCCGTCCCGCGACATCGATCTCGCCTTCCCGGCGGCGGTGGACGCGACGGAGGACGGGGAGCGGGTGCAGCGGCGGTGGCTGGCCCAGCGCAACGCCCAGGGCCAGGTCCTGAAGCACAACCTGCTGGCGTTGCGGGCGACGCACGGCATCGACGTACACATCACGTTCAGGGCCCTGCCGTTCACTCCGCCGGTGAAGTTGTACCTGCTCAACGAGGCGGAGGCGCTCTTCGCGTACTACACGCTGTCGCGGCGGGGGGCGGAGATCGACAGTGAGTACCTGGAGACGTACGACGCCGAGGGGACCCAGTCGATGCTGTTCGCCTTCGAGCAGGGGGAGGGGCTGCGGGCCACGACGTTCGTGGAGCAGTCGCATCTGTGGTTCAACGCGCTGTGGGAGACCATCAGCTCGGAGCTGGTGCTCACGGGCTGAGATCTCCCAGTGGTGCGGGTCCTGCGTGTCGTGCGGGCTGTGCGGGTCGTGCGATCCGGCGGTTGTCGCAGGTCATAGAGCCGGGCCCGCGAACATCAGCGCCAGTACGACGGCCCCGATCGAGCTGCAGGTGGGGCTCTTCATCTTGAGGCCCACGGTGAGCAGCAGCAGTCCGACGGCGCCGCTGGGACCGTACTGCCACTCGACGAACTGCTCGAATCCGACGACGAGGAGGGCGGAGAGAAGGGCTATGGCGGGCATGGTGGATCCTCCTTCGGGTCTTGCGGGGGCGGGCGGGAGGAGTGCGATGGTGCTGTGGTGCGGGCGGAGAGCAGTGATGCGTGAGTCGTGCTCCGGTGCCGGAGAGGCGCGGAGCCTTCCCATCTGCCAACCGCTTGCGAGAGGAGGGAGAACTTCCGCCATCTTCACCGAGTTGGCAACCAACTATGCTTAACTTATCCCCAGTTGGTACCTACTCACAAACAAGTTTCAAGCAACTCCCCATAGATGGACCAAGGTTGTAGCGTTTGGTCGTGACCCAGGAGAACGTGGCAGTGAACGGCAGCAGAAGGCTCTCGCCGCAGGAGATCGCCGACATCCTGCGGGACCGCATCCGCGCGGGCGACCTGCGCACCGGCGACCGCCTGCCCACCCAGGCCGAACTGGCCGAGGAGTTCGGCGTGGAGCGCGGCACGGTCCGCCAGGCCCTGCGCGCGCTCCAGGACGACGGCCTGCTCAGCAATGTCAGCAAGGGCAGCCCACCCCGGATCGCCGAGGTCACCCCCACCCGGGACGAGCCCCAGCCGACGATGGTGGGTCTCGCGCCGCGGCTGGTGGAGGCGTTCGCCGCGCAGCACGTGCGGATCGACGTCGTCTGTCACACGGCGGAGACCCTGATGCTGGCCATCGGCGACCCGGTCCGCCGGATCCACGAGGGCACCCTGCGCCCCGAGTCGATCGACGTCCGCATCCTGGTGCCGTCCCGGGAGATCACCCTCGCCTTCCCCGTCTCCGTCGACAGCGACGCCGACGACGACCCGGTCCACCAGCGCTGGCTGGACATGCGCAACGCCCAGGGGCACGTCCTGCGGCACAACCTCCGCTCCCTGCGCTCCTCGCACGGCATCGACGTTCGGGTCACGTTCCGCGCGCTGCCGTTCACCCCGCCGGTGAAGCTCTACCTGCTCAACGGGCAGGAGGCGTTGATCGGTTACTACGTCCTCACCCGGCGGGAGGAGCCGTACGAGAGCAAGACCCTGGAGATGTACGACGCCCTCGGCTCCGAATCCCTCCTCTTCTCCTTCCTGACGCGATCGGGGCAGCGCGACGCCGCGTTCGTGGGGGAGTCCCAGAAGTGGTTCGACGGGCTGTGGGACACCATCACCACGGATCTCACGCTCACTTGAGGGCTGTGAGGGCTGTGAGGGCATTGAGAGCCGTGGAGGCATTGGCGGCCAGAAAGCGCCGAACGCCCTCTGGGAAACGATCGTCGCGCAGCCGACACTCTCTGAGTGACATTCGAAACCGAACAGTTCGAGCTGGTGGCAGGCGAGGCCGAGAAGTTCAGTGAGCTGGTGGGACGGGCGAGGTGCGTCCTCTTCGACTTCGACGGGCCGGTCTGCCGGCTGTTCGCGGGCCACTCCGCGAAGTCCATCGCCACCGCCCAGGAGGAATGGCTGGCCGCGCGCGGACTGGCCGGGGTGCTGACCGAGGGGGAGCGCAGCAGTCATGACCCGCACTGGGTGCTCAGCGAGGTCGCCGGGCGCCACCGCGGCAGCGATCTGGTCGTCGAACTGGAGGAGTGGCTCACCCAGCAGGAGCTGAAGGCGGTGGCACGCGCGATGCCGACGGCGTACGCCGATCCGCTCATCCGCACCTGGCGTTCCGTGGGGGCGCGGCTCGCCATCGTGACCAACAACTCGGACCGCGCCGTACGGGCCTATCTGGAGAGCCGTGGCCTGGCGGGGTACTTCGTGCCCAACATCTACGGCCGCACCCGGGACCTGAGCCTCCTCAAGCCCCACCCGTACACGCTGAACCGCGCGCTGGGCGCGCTCGGGGCCGAGCCGGACACCACCCTGATGATCGGCGACACCCCCTCGGACCACGCGGCGGCCCTCAGCGCCGGCGTGCACTTCCTCGGCTACGCCCGCAACGAGGAGAAGGCACAGCGCCTGCTGGACGCGGGCGTGACCCGCTGGAGCATCGTGCGCTCGCTGGAGACGGTGTTGGGGGCTGTGCGGGGTGGGGCCGTATGAGGCACGTGGTAAGTCCACCATCCATCTCCTCGCCCTCGACGGCTTCCACCGCCGAACCGATCAGCCCACCAATTGGTCTGATCGAAGTAAATTGGTTGTGCCCGGACTGGCTGATCGCTAATCACCAGGCCAACTGGAGCGCTGATTTGGTGGGAAGTGGTGTGTCGTCGGCGGCCGGGCGGTAGGTTCGGTATGTGGCTACTTCCCGAACGGCGGACAGCGGAGGCGGAGAGTCCACGCAGGCGCGCGTGGAGAGAGTGCTCCGGGAGCAGTTGGAGAACGGGACCTATCCGCCGCAGGCCCGGGTGCCCTCGCAGCGACAGCTGGCCGACGATTTCGGGGTCAGCCGGGACACCGTCCAGCGGGCGCTGGCCAGGCTGACCGAGGACGGCCTGATCGAGACCCGGGGGGGCAGCGGCACCCGGGTGATCAGGGTGCCGAACTCCCGGCCCCATCCCCCGCAGTCCCTGAGGCCGGGGTCCGCATCGCTCAAGCCGCTGATCGAGCAGGCCTTCCGGCAGGACGAAGTGTCGTTGGACGTCGCCACGCTCACCGCCGAGACATTGCTGCGGCAC
This sequence comes from Streptomyces sp. NPDC017991, assembly GCF_044328075.1. Taxonomy (NCBI): domain Bacteria; kingdom Bacillati; phylum Actinomycetota; class Actinomycetes; order Kitasatosporales; family Streptomycetaceae; genus Streptomyces; species Streptomyces sp. NPDC017991. The sequence goes on from NZ_JBIRGP010000009.1 coordinate 48,092, forward strand.
CTCAGGAACCAGCACGAACTGATCGCCTTCGAAGGGGCGGGCGCACCGGAGAGGCTACGGATCCGCATGCTCCTGCCCTGGACGACGGAACGGCTCGCCTACCCTCGCGCCCGGAAGGCAGAGGACAACCGGATCTGGGAGCGCTGGCGCACCATGGTCCGCGAGAACGGCAGCCGGCTGGAGGAGCTGAGGGCCGGCTTCACCGGCCTGGGGGTGGAGACCAGCGTCGAGATCCAGCACCTCCCACTGACACCCCAGTTCAAGCTGTATGTGATCAATGACGAACACATGCTGTTCGGGCCGTACACGGTGCTTCCGCGCACGATCAAGGTTCCTCGCGAGGGCCACCCCGGTGAGGACGAGGCCGTCGACTCGCTGGACGTGCTGGGCCTCGGCGCGACCCTCTCGTACCACCGACTGGAAGCGGACGACAGGACGCACGACTCCGTCTTCTTCACCAGCATGAGGGAGTGGTTCGACTCGCACTGGGACCGCTGGTCGAACGTTCCGCATCGCGAGAAAGCGACGGATGGGGCACCCGCGGAAAAGTAGGTATCGCGCCATTCACCGACAGTGATCGGATGCTGTCCATATGGTGACACGAGGTGAAAGCAGTCACTCCAGTCACTAGTCTGCGCGCATGTTCTCCCCTCAGCCCCGCGGAGCGCGCCAGTCACTGGTTCGCCTGTTCGCGGAGGCGCGCCGCGGTGGTCGCGACGGGCTGGTGGTTTCCGGCCACCACAACACCAACCGCATCGCCCACCTGCGACAGCCGCTGGCATTCCTGCTGGGAGCGGAGTCCGGAAAGGTCCTCGCCAAGTTCCGTACGCCCCTGCCGACCGTGGAGGTCGTGCCGCGGATCTGGCGGCGCGAGTCGGAGGTGCTGCGGGCGGTCGCGGCGCACGTGGGCGAGGTCCCCCGCTGTCTGGCGGACTTCGACACATGGTCGCTGCACGGATATCTCGACGGTCGGGCGCTGGCCGACGAGAACCCCACGGAACAGATCGGCAGCGCGCGGTTGCTGGAACTCGCGGAGTTTTTTGCCCGTCTCGCCAAGGTGCCCGTGAGTGAACTGCCCCCGCTGCCGGAGGACTGGCCCGACGAAGGGGACAGCCAGGGTTTCCTGGCCTGGCTGGCCCGGTTCGCCGAGCGGGAGGTGCATCAGTCCAATCGGCCGCGTTTTGGTCGCCTCTTCGACGCGGTGGGCATTCCGGCCGACGCGGTGGACCGCTTCATGAAGTCGGTGCCGAGGCTGACCCGCCGTCCGTTCTCCCTGCTCCACACGGACGTCCACCGGGCCAATGTGGTCGTCGTGCCGGATCCGGTACCGGGTCCGGAGGGCGGGCGTCTGGCGGTCATCGACTGGGAACTCGCCCTGTACGGGGACCCGCTGCACGACCTGGCCACCCACCTCGTGCGCATGAACTATGACAAGTCGGAACAGGACCTGATGATCCTCATGTGGACGGACGCCATGCGGCGCGCCGGCCACAAGGACATGACCGATGGCATGGACACGGACCTGCCCGTCTATCTCGGCTTCGAGTACGCGCAGTCGGTGTTCCCCGATGTGATGCGCGCGGCGCTGGCCCTGCCCGACCGGCCCGGTGAGCAGGACCTCGCGGTGGCGGCCGGACGAGTGGGCCGGGCCCTGGGCAGGGCCCGGGAACCGCTGGGCCTCACGGAGAAGGTGCCGGACATACAGGACGTGAGTGAGGCGCTCCGGGAATGGCACGCCCGGGACGAGGCGGGGCGGCGACTCGTGGACAGGACAGGATCCGTCATCGACGCGACGGTGAAGTGATCGGCGCGGCGGTGCGACGGCGCGGTGATCGGCGTGACGTTGAAGCAAGGAGAGCGGTATGGCTGCCGACTTCGAAGGCCTTGTCGAGGACAGGGATGCCAGGGGTACCAGTGATGCCAGGGACGCCTGGAGACTGCTCGCGGGCGCGCGGTGTGTGCTCTTCGACTTCGACGGGCCGATCTGCCGGCTGTTCCCCGAGGACCGGTCGAGGCCGGTCGCCGACGAACTCCGCGAGAAGACGGACGAGTTCGGCGCCGGAGACGTACTGACGGCGGAGGAGCGCGTCGACAAGGACCCGCATGTCGTGCTGAGGGCGGTGCACCGGGCGGGGCGGAACGGGTCTTTGCCGGGCCTGCTGGAGACGCTCGAAGCGCTGGTGGTGTCAGGTGAGGTGGAGGCCGCGCGGAAGGCGTGGCCCACACCTGACGCCGATACCCTGATCGACCTCCTGTCCGAGCGGCGCACTCCGATGGCCGTGGTCACCAACAACTCGCCCCTGGCCGCCGAGGCCTACCTCGACGACAAGTGCCTGCGCAGGCACTTCGACGTCATACACGGCCGCACAGCCGACCCCAGCCGTATGAAGCCCGACCCCGATGTGGTGTTCCGCGCCCTGCGAGACCTGCAGTTCGACTCCCGGGACGCGGTGATGATCGGCGACACCGGCGCTGACGTCGAGGCGGCCGAACGGGCAGGTGTGGCCTTCATCGGCTACGGCCGCACCCTGGAGCAACGAGCACGCCTGCGCGAGGCCGGGGCAACGGTCGTACTCGGCTCGTACGCTCCGTTGCTCCAGCAGGCGCGGCAGGCGCGGCAGCCGCGGGAAGCGCGCCAGGACGAGGCCGATGAGCCCGAAGGCACCTTCGCCGGCGGGGCGGCGGGCCACGGAGCCGGTGAACGGTGAACGGTGAACGGTGAACGGTGACAGCGGACGCCCCCGGGCGCGCGGACGCTTCGGCCCGCCCAAGACCGGTTCCGCTCAAGGGGAGGGCGGGAGTCCGGAAGGTGCGTAGGCTCGGGGCATGGGCGAGACGGGTGCGTGGGGCGCGGCTGATGCGAGCGGTGCGTCCGGTGTGAGAAGCACGGTGGGCGCCGCGGGCGCCATGGGACTGCGTGAACGCAAGAAGCTGCGGATGTACCAGGACGTCTCCGACATCGCCATCTCGCTCTTCCTGGAGAAGGGGTTCGAGCGGGTCTCCGTCGCGGAGGTCGCCGCCGCGGCCGAGATCTCCAAACCGACCCTCTTCCGGTACTTCTCCTCCAAGGAGGACCTCGTCCTGCACCGGTTCGCCGATCACCGGGCCGAGGCCGCGCGGGTGGTCGGGGAACGGGGGCCCGGGCGGTCCGCGACCGACGCCCTGCGGCTGCATTTCCTGGCCGGGATCGAGCGGGGCGACCCCGTGACCGGGGTCAGCGGCGATCCCCAGGTGCTCGCCTTCCACCGGCTGCTGTACGGGACTCCTTCGCTCGTGGCCCGGCTGTACGAGTATCTGGAGCGTTCCGAGGCCGCGCTGGCCGCCGTGCTCGGCGGAGACCTGGAGGCGCGGCTCGCCGCCGGGCAGATCGTCGCCGTCCAGCGGATCCTCGCGATGGACAACTGGCGGCGGATCGCCGGGGGCGAGGACGTCACGAAGGTGCGGCGGGACGCCGTCGTAGCGGCCGAAGCCGCCTTCGCGAGGCTGGCGGCGGGACTCCCGGCTTACGAGATGGAGTAAGGAATGTAACTCGGTTACGTTATTCGGCTACTCTTGCCCGAATGACGTCAGCCGATCCCGATCGCGCCCTCACCGACTCCCTCCGCCATGAGCGCGGCTATCACGACCTCTGCCGGGCCGCCCTCGCCGCGATGGTCGACGGCGCCCAGGAACACGTCGTCACCGGCGAGGACGTGTCCGCGTCCGGCGCGGATGCCGAAGTGCTCGGGTACGCCCTGCGGAGCCGGGCGAAGGAGATGCGGGAACTGCCCGAAGGGCCCCTGTTCTTCGGCCGGTTGGACTTCCGGAAGGACCCGGCGGGCGGTCACACGGACCCCGTGGTCGGTCACACGGACCCGGCGGTCGGTCGCGCGGTCCCGGCGGTTGGTGACCACGCCGGGCAGAGCTATCACATCGGGCGCCGCCGGATCAGCGAGCACCCCGCGGCTCCGCCCCTCGTCGTCGACTGGCGCGCCCCCGTCTCCCGCGCCTTCTACCAGGCGAGTGCCCGCTCGCCACAGGGCGTGGGCGTGCGGCGGCGATTCGGCTGGGCGCCGGGCAGCCGGGGGGAGCCGGCCGACCTCACGGGGCTTGAGGACGAGCACCTCGCGGACGTGGGACCGCAGGTCCCCCGGGCGGAGAGCCGCATCCTCGCCGGTGAGATCGAGCGCCCCCGGGTCGGCCCGATGCGGGACATCGCGGCGACCATCCAGCCGGACCAGGACGACCTCGTACGGGCCGACCTCGCCGTGTCCGTCTGCGTACAGGGCGCGCCCGGCACCGGCAAGACGGCCGTCGGGCTGCACCGGGCCGCGTACCTCCTCTACACCCATCCGCAGCGCATCCGGCGCGGCGGACTGCTGATCCTCGGGCCGAACCCCACCTTCCTCTCCTACATCGCGGAGGTGCTGCCCGCCCTCGGCGAGACCGGAGTGCGGCAGTCGACGATCGGGGACGAGATCGGCCGGCATCCGGTCGGGGGCGAGGACGACGAGAGCGCCGCCGTCGTCAAGCACGACGCCCGCATGGCGCAGGTGCTGCGGCGCGCCCTGTACGCCCGGGTGAACCCGGCGGGGGGCGAGGGTCTCGGTGACCTCGCCGTGCCCGACGGTTCGTACCGCTGGCGGGTGTCCGCCGGCACGCTCGCGCGGATCGTGGCGGGCGTACGGGCCGAGGAGCCGCCGTACGCCGTCGGACGTGAGCGCGTACGGACACGGGTCGTGCGGAACGTACAGGCGCAGGCCGAACGGCGGGCCGGGCCCCAGGCGGGTGCCTGGACTCAGAAGATCTCGCGGGCGCGGCCCATCGGCGCGTACGTCGACTCGGTGTGGCCCAAGGCGCGGCCGGAGGAGGTCGTCGCGGAACTGCTCAGCGATCCGGACGCGCTGGCTGCGGCGGCGGACGGGGTGCTGGACGCGGACGAGCAGAAGGCGGTCCTGTGGGCCCGGCCGCCCCGGTCGTGGAAGTCCGCCCGCTGGTCCACGGCCGATCTGGTGCTGCTCGACGAGGTCGCCGGGCTGGTCGAACACCCGGACGGATACAGCCACTTGGTCATCGACGAGGCCCAGGACCTGTCGCCGATGGAGTGCCGGGCGATCGGCCGGAGAGCCGCCTTCGGGTCGGTCACGGTCCTCGGCGACCTCGCCCAGGGGACCACGGCATGGGCCGCGCGGGAGTGGGGCGAACTGCTCGCGCACCTGGGGAAGCCCGATGCGTCGGTGGTGCCGTTGACCACCGGCTTCCGGGTGCCCGAGGCGGTCGTCGAGCTGGCGAACCGCGTGCTGGCCCGGCTGGACGTGGGGGTGCCGCCGGGGCGGTCCCTGCGTAAGGACGGCGAGCTGAGGATCCGCCCGACGGACCCCTCGGACGTGCTGCGGGAGACGGCCGAGTGCGTCCGCCGCGCGCTCACGTACGAGGGGTCCGTCGGGGTCGTCACCGCCGACCCCGACGTCGTACGGGTGCGGGAGGCGCTCGGCGCCGCCGGGATCGAGGCCGCCGATGTGAACCAACTCGGCGCCCGCGTAACGGTGTTGGGGGCCGGTGTCGCGAAGGGGCTCGAATACGACCACGTCGTGGCCGTGGAGCCGGCCGCGATCGCGGAGGACCACGGGGGAGGGGCGGGGTCGGGGGTGGGTGAGGGGGAGAGGGCGGGGCGAGGGTTGAATCGGCTGTATGTCGTGCTGACGCGGGCCGTCTCCAGGCTGGACGTCGTGCACGCGCGGCCGTTGCCGTTCGAGTGAGGGGCGGCACGCGGTGGCTCAGTGGACCGACCCGGTCGGCAGGTCCAGTACGGGGATCAACTGTTCCTCCTCGTACGTCAGATGCGCCTCCAGCGCGGTGGTGAGGCGCTCGACCTCCTCGCGTACGCGCTGGGAGTCCGCCGGATGCGCCGGATGCGCCGGATCCGCCGTATCCGCCAGGCCCGCCGGACCCGCGCCGATGACCTGCTTCAGCTCCGCCGTCAGTTCGGCGATCCGCTCGTGTTCCTCACGCAGGCGGTCGAGGACCGGGGCGAGGTCAGGGTGGCTGTCGGCCAGGAACGGGAACATGGCGATGTCCTCGCCGGTGTGGTGGTTGTGCAGACCCTGGCAGAACGTCAGGCAGTTGATGCGGAGCTGGGCGCCGAGCGTGGGGCCCGCGTTGCCGACCTCCTTGCGGATCAGGGCGAGTTCGCGGCGGAAGGCGTCGTGGATCAGCTGTACGTACTGGCCCATCGAGGAGGCGCTGACGTTCGGCGGACCGTCGCTCGGGAGCTGGTGGAGGACGACCACCGGGATCACGCGGCTGGTCCCGGCCTGGTAGTCGGCCCAGCCGGGGTCGGCCTCGACCGCGCGGGCGAACGCGTCGTCACGTGCGGCGCCCTCCAGAACCTCGGCCGTGGCCTCGTACGTGAACACCCCGCTCTCGACGGTGACCTGCGGATGCGCGACCAGGTTGTGGAACCAGTCCGGATGCTTCGGAGCGCCGGCGGCCGAGGCGATGACCAGCACATCTCCGTCCCCGCCGGCGTAGTAGGCGACCGGAGTGGTGTGCCGCTCCCCGGAACGGGCCCCCGTGGTGGTCAGGAGGATCAGTCGGGCGCCCTCGAAGGGGCCGCCGACCTCCCCGGCCCTGGCGCGGAATTCCTCGATGATCTGCTGGTTGAAGTCGTTGGGCATTCTTTTCTCTCTGCTGGATTCATTCCGGAAAAGGGCATGGCGAATCGCCGCGGGGCACATTGCACACCGTGGAAGGTGGAACCCGCGGTGAAATTGGGCGCAGCGCAGTGCAGTGCGGTGCGGTGCAACGGAACGCGACGCAGCGCAACGGAACACGGATGCGAATGCGAATGCGGACGCGGACGCGGATCCGGATGCGGTGAGGAGGGTGACGGCGCGACGAGACGTGCAGGTGTGCGCACGAAGGCACGCCCGGGGGCATCGTGCAACGCCCTAGGTGCGCGTACGCGTTGGGGGCGGCCCTCTGGCCCGCCCGGGCCTCACTCGGAGGCCGGGAACCCTACTGTTTGTTGGCCAATGGCCGACCCGGCAGTCACGGCGGAAATGTTAGGGGAATTCGCGCGTTCAGGCAATGGCATTCAGGCGGTGACGTTCAGGCCGTGATGTTCGGACAGTGATGTTCGGCCAGTGACGTTCAGGCGGTGAAGTTCAGGCGGTGACGTTCAGGCACGGGGGTGTTGCAAAGGCTCTTTCGTTGAGCCGTGACCGGTGCACGGTGGACCGCCGGCACCCCTCCGTGGTCGACTCCTTGCCATGAGTCTGTCGGTCGATGTGTACGTGGCCCGCGCGGAGGGCGGCATCGAGGTGCTGGACGTTCCGCCCGGATGCTCCGACGCGGCAGGGCGGGAGGACTGGCGCACCGAGGTGTGGGGGTCGGAACCGGTCCGTTCGCTGGGCGCGCGGTTCCTTCCGCGGCTCGCCACCGAGGACCTCACCGTGGCACCGGATGAGGTGCCCGCCTTCCTCGCCGAGTGCGACCTCGTCCGTACGCGTCTGGCACGGCTCACCGAAGCCACCGACGACGTGGGCCGCGCCGACGAAGTGGGCCACGCCGACGACGTGCGCCGCAGCCTGGACAACATCGTGGACGCGGCCCGGCGGGCGTCGGACATCGGGGGCGGGATCATCATCTGGTAGGCGGCGGCCGGAGCCGTGGCGATGTCACGTTCCCGGGCCCGCCGGTGTCTTCATGCCGAACCCGAACGGCAGACGTCCGAGGAGGACAAGACACCATGGCACTACGCATCACGAAGGCGGAACTCCCCGCCGAGGTCCAGGAAGAGATGATCAGGCAGCTCGGCGCGGTCCCCGAGCCCTTCGAAGTGACCGCGCACAACCCCAAGGTCGCCCGGGACACTTCGGAGATGGGCGGCAAGGTGAACGAGTGGGACATGGCCGACGAGAGTCTCAAGACGTTCGCGCACATGGCGGTCGCGGCGCTGGTCGGCTGCGGTTGGTGCCTCGACATCAACTACTTCCAGGCGCTCAACAAGGACCTGGACCTGACCAAGGCGAGCCAGGTGCCGCGCTGGCGGGAGTCGGAGGTGTTCACCCCGCTGGAACGGGACGTGCTGGACTACGCCGAGGCCATGACGCACACCCCGCCGACCGTCACCGACGAGCGGTACGCGAGCCTGCTCGACCGGCTCGGCGAGGCGGCCATGGTCGAGCTCACCGCGTCCGTCGCCTTCGCCAACCTGGCGACCAGGAACAACTCGGCGCACGGGATCGGCTCGCAGGGCTTCTCCGACGCGTGCGGGATCCCGTTGTCCGCGCGGCCGGACACGCGGCCGGACGCGCTGTCGGATGCGGGGCCGGATTCGCTGCCGGATGCGCGTCCTGCGAAGTCCGGCGTGGCGTCGACGGCATGACCGGCGACGCCGATCCGTTCGTCGTCCATCGCGCCCTGCTGTTCACGGTGGCCTACGAGATGCTCGGGTCGGCGGCCGACGCCGAGGACGTACTGCAGGAGTCCTGGCTGCGGTGGGCCGACGTCGACCGGTCGCAGATACGTGACCCGAGGGCGTACCTCGTCCGGGTCGTCACACGGCAGGGACTCAACCGGCTGCGGACGGTGTCGCGCAGCCGGGAGGAGTACGTGGGTGAGTGGCTGCCGGAACCGCTGCTGACCAGCCCTGATGTCGCCGAGGACGTCGAACTCGCGGAGAGCGTGTCGATCGCGATGCTGACCGTCCTGGAGACGCTCGGGCCCACGGAGCGGGCGGTGTTCGTGCTCCGCGAGGTCTTCGAGCTGCCGTACGGCGAGATCGGCGAGGCCATCGGGAAGTCGGCGGCCACGGTGCGGCAGGTCGCACGGCGGGCCCGCGAGCATGTGGCCGCCCGGCGGCCACGGGTACGGGTGAGCCCGTCGGAGCAGCGGGCCGTCGTGGAACGGTTCCTGCTCGCGCTGCGCACCGGGCGGCTGCGGGAGCTGATGGAGATCATGGCGCCGGACGTGGTGCTGATCGCCGACGGGGGTGGGCTGGTGCCCGCCGCGTCGGCTCCGGTCCACGGGGTCGAACCGGTGTCGGTGCTGCTCGCGCGCGTGAGCCAGGTGGCGGCGGTGGTCGAGACGACGGCCGTGTGGCTCAACGGCGCGCCCGCGGTACGTATCGAGATCGGCGGCGAGTCGGCCGCGGTGAGCCTCGTCGTGGAGGACGGGCGGATCACCCGGGTCTACGTGGTGAGAAACCCGCACAAGCTGACACGGCTGGACGAGCCCGCGGAACTTGCCAGGTAGGGGCAGGGGGTAGGGGGCAGAGGGCAGAGGGCAGAGGGCAGGGGGCGAGGGGCGCGGCAGGGGGAGTGGTGTGGGTGTTCCGGCGGGGCGGTGGGAAACCGTCCCGCCGGAGCGGTGGGAATCCGCCCCCTCCGAGCGCGTGCATGGAGGGGCGACCTGAGCGACGGCGTCGGGCCCGCCCCGGCAGTGGCGTAGCGCACTTTTGCAAGCATGTGCTTGCAATAGTTAGCGCGGGTGGTGCAGGGTAGGGGCATGGCATCGCTCAACGTCGGCAACCTTGGTGAGTATCTGCGGGACCAGCGGCGCAACGCGCAGCTGAGTCTGCGGCAGCTCGCCGAGGCCGCCGGGGTGTCCAATCCGTATCTGAGCCAGATCGAGCGCGGGCTGCGCAAGCCGAGCGCGGAGGTGTTGCAGCAGGTCGCCAAGGCCCTGCGGATCTCCGCCGAGACGTTGTACGTCCGTGCCGGCATCCTCGACGCCGAGCGCGACCGGGACGAGGTGGAGACGCGTGCGGTCATCCTCGCCGACCCGACGCTCACCGAGCGGCAGAAGCAGGTGCTGCTCCAGATCTACGAGTCCTTCCGCAAGGAGAACGGGTTCGAGATCAAGACGGTCGAGGACGTTCTGGACACGGATGGCGTGCCGGACGTGCCGGACGGGTCGGGCGTGCCAGACATGACGGCTGTGGCCGACGTGTCAGCCGTTCCGCACGTCACGGACGGCGGGGGCACCGTCGTCGACAGGGCCCGCACGGCCGACGGCAGCGATGCCGCAGAGAAGGATCCGCACGACCCGCGTCACCAGCACGACCAGCATGACGAGCACGATCAGCAGTCCTCCGCGAGCTGACCGGGCCCGGCATCACGACCGGGCACGGCGTGCCGCGGCACGGTCCCGTTCGGACCGGTCGGCCGACCAGTCTGCCGCGGAGTAACCACAGACAGACCACACCCTCACGCTCCACGCGATAGCGATTCCGGGAGGACCATCACCATGGCCATCACCGACGACCTGCGCAAGACCCTCAGCGACCCGACCCCCCTCTACTTCGCCGCCGGTACGGCCGATCTGGCCATCCAGCAGGCCAAGAAGGTGCCGGGCCTCGTCGAGCAGCTGCGCGCCGAGGCGCCGGCCCGTATCGACGCCGTACGGGGCATCGACCCGAACGCCGTCCAGGAGAAGGCCACCGCCCGCGCCAAGGAGGCGCAGGAGACCCTCCAGACCAGGGTGAACGGCTTCATCAGCACCCTGGACACCGACCTGAAGAAGATCGGTGAGACGGCTCAGGACTTCGCCCTGCGCGGTGTCGGCGTCGCCGCCGAGTACGCCGTGAAGGCGCGCGAGACGTACGAGAAGGTCGCCGAGCACGGCGAGCAGACGGTGAAGACCTGGCGCGGCGAGGCGGCCGAGGAGATCGAGGAGCTGGCGATCGCCGTCGAGCCGAGCCCCGACCCGGCCGAGGGCACGATCGTGACGCCCGCCGAGGCCAAGACCGGGCCCGCCCCCGCCAAGAAGGCCCCGGTCAAGAAGGCCCCGGCCGCCCGCAAGACCACCGCCACGGCCAAGAAGCCGACGCCGCCCGCGAAGTAGGACGCAGGCCGCGTACGTGACGAGAACGGGTCGGGCGCTCCGGGCACTATCGGAGTTCCCGGCCCGTTCTGCGGGTACGGTGACCGCGTAGGGACGACGGACTCGACACGGGTGGTGGGCAAAGTGCTCCTGACGGCATTCGGTGGCCTCATGTGGCTGCTCTACACCGCCATGCTGGTGCTCGCGGCGGTGGCGCTGGTAATGGCGGTGCTGGCCCGCGACGACGCCTACCGCGCCGCGAACAAGCAGACCAAGATGTTCTGGCTGATCCTGCTGGGTCTGGCCGTGGTCGTGAATCTGCTGGTGCCGATGCTCTTCCTGCAGATCGCGTTCCTCGTCGCCACGATCGTCTTCTTCGTGGACGTCCGGCCCGCTCTCCAGCAGGTCTCGGGCGGCGGCCGGGGCGGCCGTCGGGGCGGCAGCAGCAGCGACGGTCCGTACGGGCCGTACAACGGCGGTCGCTGAGCCGCCACCGGGACCGGCGTGTCGGGACCGGCATGTACTGAGGGTCCGGGGTCCCGTGCGGGCCCGGTGGGGGTTGCCCGCGCAGTTCCCCGCGCCCCTGAAGGGCGGGGCCGCGCCCCGGCTTTTTGTCTTTGGGGGCGCGGGGAACTGCGCGACCAGCCACAGCTGACCCGCACGCTACAAAACCGCGCCAGCACAGTCGCCAGGCAGACGGGCAGACGGGCAGACAGGCAGACAGGCAGGTCGGCCGGAAGCGTAAGCGGAAGCGGAAACGGCGGCTACGCCACGCGATCCAGCAGCAGGACCGCCACGTCGTCCGTCAGTTCCCCGCCGTTGAGGTCCCGTACCTCGTTCACGGCGGCCCGCAGCAGTTCCTCGCCCCGCAGGCCCTGGGCCAGCTGGCGGCGGACCATGTTCACCATCCCGTCCTGGCCGAGCCGCTCCCTGCCCTCGCCGGTGCGGCCCTCGATCAGGCCGTCCGTGTAGAGCATCAGGCTCCACTCGCCGCCCAGCTCCACCTGCTGGCGCGGCCACCGGGCGTTCGGCAGCAGCCCGAGCGCGGGGCCGCCGTTCTCGTACGGCAGCAACTCGGCGACGGGAGGTGCCTGGGCACCGTCGATCCCGTGCGTCCCGTGCGTCCCATGCTTCCCGTCGATCCCGTCGGCGCCGACCAAGGCCCGGGAACGGGCCGGACGCGAGATCAGCGGAGCGGGATGGCCCGCCAGGCACAGACCCGCGCGGCGGCCGTCCGGCGCGATGTCCACCGTGCAGACCGTCGCGAAAATCTCGTCGCTGTCGCGCTCGTGCTCCAGGACCTGCTGGAGAGTCGACAGCAGCCGGTCGCCGCACAGGCCCGCCAGGGTCAGCGCGCGCCAGGCGATCCGCAACTCCACCCCGAGCGCGGCCTCGTCGGGGCCATGACCGCAGACGTCGCCGATCATGGCGTGGACGGTGCCGTCGGGGGTGCGGACCGTGTCGTAGAAGTCGCCGCCGAGCAGCGCGCGCGAGCGGCCGGGCCGGTAGCGCGCGGCGAACCGCAGCGAGGAGCCCTCCAGGAGCGGTGTGGGCAGCAGGCCGCGTTCAAGCCGCGCGTTCTCCTGCGCGCGCAGCTTGGACTCGGTCAGCCGTCGCTCGGCCCGGTCGGAACGTTTGCGCTCCACCGCGTAGCGGACCGCGCGGCTCAGCAGCCGGCTGTCCAGCTCGTCGCGGAAGAGGTAGTCCTGGGCGCCGGCGCGTACGGCTTCCGTGCCGCGCTCGGTGTCCTCGGCCGGGGTCAGCGCGAGGACCGCGTGCCGGGGCGCGAGCCGCAGCACATGCCTGAGCGTGGCCAGCTCGTCGTCCGGCTCGGTCTCCGCCGCCCCCTCGGACGTGGTGGCGGGGCCGGGCGTCCGCAGCGCGAGGTCGAGCAGGATGCACTGGACGTCGTCGGTGAGCAGCCGCTCGGCCTCGGTGAGGTTGCGGGCGGTACGGACCCGGATCTGCTTGCCGGCCGCGTCCCGCAGTTCGGGCACGGTCAGCGCGCCGGCCGGATCGTCCTCGATCACGAGCAGCGTCAGCGGGGCGGTGCCGTTGGCGGCGGTGCCGTGGTGGGCACTGCCATGGTGGCCGCCGCCGGGGTGGCCGGTGTCGGCGGTCTCGCCGCGGGAGGCGTCGCCGGAGGTGCCGTGCCTCGTCGAGGACGGCTCCTGGCCGGACAGGGCGCCGGGTGCGGGCGCGGCCTGTGCCGGTCCGCCGGATGGAGACGCGGCGTGAGCCTGTCCACCTTCCACGGCGGGGATCGCTCTCTGCCGCGGTACGGGTACGGGCATCGTCTTGGGTTCCTTCCCTCCCCCCGAGGGCACGGCGGGTCGAGGGATCTCGATCCACCGACGGGGACCATAGCGTCAGGCGCCGTCACATAGGAATGGCGGCAGCCCATGCGCATGAAAAACGGCCGCCGTCATATGCCGCATCCTGTACCGCAATTGGGCAGGATGTGCGCTTGTACGGGATGACGTACATCACGCCCCACCGGTTTACCGCCGGCCCCGAACGTGCCGCGTATCACGTGTGGCAGGTCACTGCGGCGATGGCGGCGCCGGTAGAGGCGCCGGTGGGGGCGCGGATGGCGCCGGGCAGGTGAGCGCGCGGCTCAGGAGCGGTAAGCGCCGCACCGAACAGAAGCGACAAGCGCCGAACAGAAGCGACAAGTGCTGCTCCATGGGACATCGGGTGCACCGAGGTGGCGTACGGCGTGTCCGCGGTCGGGCGGCGCGTCGGGCGGGACGCGCGCCCCGGGGCGGACTCACCGGCCGGGGCGGACCACTCCGAGTATCGGCATCGAGCCCGCCCCCGCGATCGTCACCGTACGACCGGGGCGCGGTGCGTGGATCATCGCGCCGTCGCCGATGTACATCGCGACGTGGCTGGCGTCGGAGTTGTAGATGATGAGGTCGCCGGGGCGCATGGCCTCGACGGCGACGCGGTCGAGCTGCTTCCACTGCTCCTGCGAGGTGCGGGGGATGGCCTGTCCGGCGGCAGCCCACGCCTGGGAGGTGAGTCCGGAGCAGTCGAAGGTCTTCGGCCCCTCGGCGCCCCACTCGTACGGCTTGCCGATCTGTGCCGTCGCGTACTCCACGGCCTTCTTGCCCTGTGCGGAGGCATTGCCGCTGATCCCGTCGAGGATGCCGGAGTCCAGCCAGGTCGTCTGCGCCTCGTGCGCGGCCTGTTGCTCCAGCTTCGCCAGGCGCGCCTTCTCGTCCTTCTCCAGCTGGGACTCAAGCTTCTCGGCGGCGGCGACCTGCTTCTTGACCTTCTTCTTGGCCTCGGCCTTCGCCTCGCGGTTGGCCTCAAGCTTGGTCCACTGGGCCGTCGCGTCGCGCGCGTACTGCTCCAAGTCCTCCTGGGTGCGGCGCATCTCGGCGAGCAGGCCCTTGGTCGCCTGTGCGCCCTGACGAATCCGGCCCGCGCCGTCCAGGAAGGCCTGCGGATCGTCGCTGAGCATCAGATGGGCCTCGTCCGGCAGCCCGCCGACGCGGTACTGGGCACGGGCGGCGGCGCCCACGCGCTTCTTCAGCTCGACCAGCCGGGTCTTGCCCTCGACGATCTCGCGGGCGAGCCCGACGATCTGCGTGGACTGCTTCTCGGTCCGCTCCTCGGCGAGGTTGTACGCGTCCGTGGCGACCGCTGCGTCGTGGTACAGCCCCTCCAGCTTCACGCGGACCGCCTCAAGGTCCGCTGTGCTGACGGGCGTCGAAGTCGGCGTCGGACTCGGGACCGGGGTCCGGGTCGGCGTCGGGGTGGGTGTAGGCGTCGGGGCCGCGTAGGCCACCCCCGGCGCGGCCAGAATGACTGCAGCGCAGGCCAGGGCCATGGCTGTAGTGGTCACGCTCCGCACACCGGTCCCCATGAACCGACCCCCAAACTGATTTACCGTCAGTAACTTAGGAACGCCCCGGGGATCGTGCCATGTCGGCGCGGAATACGACAGAGGCGGGCAAGAACTCCCGCTTCCCTTCCGCCCCTTCCCCACCCCTCACTGCCCACTCGGTGGTGACGTCCTTCGCGTTCCCCGCCAATGTGACGAATGACTCACCGAGATCGTTCCCGCCACGTCGGAAGGCTGCCGGGCGCCTGTCGGGTGCCTGGTGGAGACCTGCCGGACGGAGTCGGAGGGTGTCCCGTCCCTACGCGCCCGGTGTCAACGCCTCCCACCGCACGGTCACTTCGCCCTGCCGCCAACGCGCCACCCCGTCCACGACCGGCCAGTCGGCCGTCAGATCGCGGACCGCCCGGATCCAGCGCTGCCGGGCGCCGTACGAGGCGTACGGCGCGGCCGATGCCCACGCGCGGTCGAAGTCGCGCAGGAAGGCGTGCACCGGCTCACCCGGGACATTGCGGTGGATGAGGGCCTTGGGGAGGCGTTCGGCCAGGTCGGAGGGGCGGTCCAGGGAGCCGAGGCGGGTGGCGAACGTGACGGTCCGCGGGCCCTCGGGGCCGAGCGCGATCCACACGTGCCGACGGCCGATCTCGTCGCACGTGCCCTCGACGAGGAGCCCGCCCCGCGAGTCGGCGTCCGCCGGTGCCAGGCGTGCGCACAGCCTGGCCCACACCGCGGCGACCTCGGCCTCCTCGTACTGCCGCAGGACGTTCGCCGCGCGGATCAGCGTCGGCCGTACGGGCAGCGGGACCTCGAAGCCGCCGTGCCGGAACCGGAGGCCGTCGCGTTCGTACGGCTTCGCGGCGGCGACCCGGGCCGGGTCGATCTCGACACCCACCACGCGCGCGCGTGGAGCGGCGGTACGGAGGCGCTGGAGCAGCTCGACCGCGGTCCAGGGGGCCGCGCCGTACCCGAGGTCGACCGCCACGGGGTCGGCGGCGCGGCGCAGTTCGGCGCCGTGGGTGGCCGCGATCCAGCGGTCCATGCGGCGGAGGCGGTTCGGGTTGGTGGTCCCGCGCGTCACCGTCCCCACGGGTTTCGCTGCGCGGGCGTTCATGGGGTCAAGGGTAAGCGGCGCGCTTGTGGGAACTCCGGGTCGGTGGGGGCCTCGCGGGTTGCCGCCCCCGGGCGGCAACCCGGCCATCGGCCTGGACGGCCTCGTCCTCAAACGCCGGACGGACTGAAATACGCGAGCCGCCCGGACGGGCCACAACGTGCGGCACGCCGAGCGGGCTGCAATGCGAGAGCGGGCCGGGGGGCCGGAATGCAACAGGCGGCCGGTGTGGGCGGGCCCGTCCGGCGTACCGCAGGGCGGCCGTACGCAGAAGCGTCTCGAACGGTTGAGCGACTCACGGCAATGATTCGGTAAAGAGGAAATGGAGCAGGGTCCGCCTGTGTTCAAAACTTGAAGGGCGTTTTACGCCCGCCACAGGCCCGCCCGCAGCACGGTCCGTAGAAGGAGGAACGCCACGTGAGCCAGTACGTGAGCAGGCTCGGGCGCCGCTCGCCGGCGGCCTCGACGAGGCTTCGTCTGCACCGCAGGCCACGCCGCGTGGCGATGCTCTCCGTGCACACCTCGCCGCTGCACCAGCCGGGCACGGGCGACGCGGGCGGCATGAACGTCTACATCGTGGAGCTGGCCCAGCGCCTCGCCGCGATCAACATCGAGGTCGAGATCTTCACGCGCGCGACCACCGGGGCCCTGCCGCCCAAGGTGGAGCTGGCGCCCGGCGTCCTGGTCCGGCACGTCGACGCCGGACCCTACGAAGGCCTCGCCAAGGAGGACCTGCCCGCCCAGCTGTGCGCCTTCACGCACGGGGTGATGCAGGCCTGGGCCGGCCACCGCCCCGGTTACTACGACCTCGTGCACTCGCACTACTGGCTCTCCGGACAGGTCGGCTGGCTGGCCGCCGAGCGCTGGGGCGCCCCCCTCGTACACGCGATGCACACCATGGCGAAGGTCAAGAACGCCGCCCTGGCCGAGGACGACACCCCCGAGCCCGCCGCCCGTGTCATCGGCGAGACCCAGATCGTCCGCGCCGCCGACCGGCTCATCGCCAACACCGCGGAGGAGGCCGACGAACTCGTACGGCACTACGAGGCCGAGCAGGGCAAGGTCGCGGTCGTCCACCCGGGCGTGAACCTCGACCGTTTCCGCCCGGCCGACGGACGCGCCGCCGCCCGCGCGCGGCTCGGGCTCCCGCAGGACGCCCTCATACCGCTCTTCGCGGGCCGCATCCAGCCGCTGAAGGCGCCCGACGTGCTGCTGCGCGCGGTCGCCGTCCTCCTGGAGGAGCGCCCCGACCTGCGCTCGAACATCGTCGTCCCGGTGGTGGGCGGCCCGAGCGGCAGCGGTCTCGCCAAACCCGAGGGGCTGCAGAAACTCGCCGCCAGGCTGGGTATCGCCGACGTGGTGTGCTTCCGGCCGCCGGTCGACCAGGAGCAGCTCGCGGACTGGTTCCGGGCGGCGTCCGTCCTGGTGATGCCCTCCTACAGCGAGTCGTTCGGGCTCGTCGCCATAGAGGCGCAGGCCGCCGGTACGCCGGTGCTCGCCGCCGCGGTGGGCGGCCTGCCGGTCGCGGTCCGCCACAAGGAGACGGGCTTTCTGGTGTCCGGCCACGATCCCGTCGACTACGCGCGCGTGCTGCGCGATTTCGCCGACAACCGGTCGCTCCCGGACCGGATGGGCGCGGCAGCCGCCTGGCACGCCCAATCCTTCGGCTGGGACACGGCGGCGGCGGCCACGGCCGACGTCTACACGGCGGCGATGAACGAGCACCGCCGTCACGTACGCTCCCACCATGGCTGACACGATGGCTGTGGAGCGGGCGGCGGGGACCGTCGAGGAGTTCCTCAAGGACGCCGAACTGGAGTGGGAGAGCCCGGAGTCCGGCCACTTCGTGGTGAAGCTCCCCGGCACCCGGAAGCTGTCGACGACCGTCTCGCTGATCGTCGGCAGACACTCCCTCTCGCTGAACGCCTTCGTCGTCCGGCACCCGGACGAGAACGAGGCCGGGGTGCACCGCTGGCTCCTGGAGCGCAACCTCAAGCTCTACGGCGTGGGGTACGCCGTCGACCCGCTCGGTGACATCTATGTGGCGGGCAAGCTGCCGCTCGCCGCGGTCACCGCCGACGAGGTCGACCGGCTGCTCGGTTCGGTCCTGGAGGCCGCCGACGGCAGCTTCAACACCCTCCTGGAGCTCGGTTTCGCGTCCGCGATCCGCAAGGAGTACGCCTGGCGGGTGTCGCGCGGCGAGTCCACGCGCAACCTGGACGCGTTCAGCCATCTGACTCAGCGCCCGACCGACTGAGCCGACGGTCCCTACCCAGCTGCCTGCATAGTCCGTACCAACCAACCGCTGCACGACTCTTTTCCGCCGCGCGGCTCTCGTGTCATGCTCACCGCCAACGCACCTCTGAACGTTGTTCACATCCATGGAATCCCATCCTTGGAAGGCGGTTCGGGCATGAGTGACCGTGGCGCGGAGAACACCCGACGGGCCCTCACCAGACGTGCCCTGCTGGGCCGCGCGACGGCCGTGGCGGCGGTAGCCGTGGTGGGCGCACCGGCGACCGAGGCCGAGGCCGCAACCGCAACCGCAACAGAGGCCGCAACCGCAACAGAGTCCGCGACCGCAACAGAGGTCGCGACCTCGCGGCCGAGTCCCGCACAGGTGCCGGGCATCTGGCGAGAGCTGGCCCGCACCCCCTTCACCCACCCGCAGATCCCGTACATCGGCAGAGCGGGCCAACGTGCCGGGGCGGCGCACTTCCCCCGCCGCCCCGGCGCCGCCGTCGTGGCCGACGTCCGCGCCCACGGCGCCACGCCGGACGGCTCGGCCGACTCCGCACCCGCGATCAACCGTGCCATCGCCGCTGCCGGAAGGGCCGGCGGTGGCACGGTACTCATCCCGCCCGGTACCTACCGCCTCGACGGCCTGATCCACATCGGCCACTCGAACGTCGTCCTGCGCGGCGCCGGCAGCACCCGTACGAAACTCCGCGCGACCCGGAACCTCACCGAACTGATCGGTGTCTACGGGTCGCGTTACGGCGGTGACAAGTCGTCCTGGTCCTGGGCGGGCGGCCTCGTCTGGCTGTGCCCCACGGACCGCTTCACCACCCTGACGGACGCCATCCGGGCCAAGGAGTGGCCCTTCGAGGGCTGGACGGGCAACAAGCGGGACGAGTGGCGGACGCTGACCACGGTCGAACCGGCCCGCCGGGGCTCCTGGACGGTGACCGTGGCGGACCCGGGCAGGCTCGCGCCCGGCGACCTGGTCCTCCTGCGCCTCGCCGACGACCCCTCCCACACCCTCCTGGAGCACATGGCGGGCGACGGCCCGGGCCCGGAGGCGTACTACTGGGACGACAAGACAAAATTGACCAGCTACGTCCCGTACGAGTGGCCCGTGCGCGTCGCGCGCGTGCGGGGCGAAAGGGTCACCTTGGAACGCCCCCTCCCGCTCGACGTACGCCCGGAATGGGACCCGCGTCTGACCACCCACGTGAAGGCCCTGACGGGATCCGGGGTGGCGGGCCTCACCCTGGAGGCCGTCGAGACCCCGCAGTCCCCGCATCTGCTGGACAAGGGGTTCAACGGCGTCACCTTCCAGTGCGCGTACGACTGCTGGGCCGACGACATCGTCGTACGGCACATGGACAACGGCTTCGGGCTGGTCGCCGCCTCCGCCTGCACCCTGCGGAACACCCGGGTCGCGGGGCGCGGCTCGCACCACCCGTACTTCTGCCGCGAGGGTTCGCACGACAACCTCGTCGACCGCTTCACCATCGAGGAACGCACGACACCCGCCCCCGCGGACACCCAGCTCCACGGCATCAACGTGGAGGGGCTGTCCTCGTACAACGTCTGGTCGCGTGGTGACATGCGCATGGGCACCTTCGACTCGCACCGCGGGATGCCCTTCGCGAACGTGCGTACCGACATCACGGTCGTCAACAACGGACGCCACGGCGGGGACGCGAGCGCGGGCCCCCTGTTCGGTGCCCGCTTCACCCACTGGAACATCCGCGTCACCAACGGCCGCGCCGGCCTGATGAGGATCGACGGCCTGGCCCCGTACAGCGCGACCGTCGGCATCAACGAGGTGACGGAGTTCGACCAGACCGACGTCCCCGACTTCACCGGGCCGCCGCACTCCCGCCTGGAGCTGTACGGGACGACGGACGCCGTACGCCCCCGGAACCTGTACGACGCCCAGCATGACCTTCAGCGCGAGCTGTCGCGGTAACGGCCCGGCGCCACTCCGACCAGCCGTTTGAAGTGGCGGCTGAGATGCGACTGGTCGTAGAAGCCGGTCTCCGCGGCCACCTCGCCGGGTGCGCGGCCCGCCAGCAGCAGACGGCGGGCCTGCTCCACCCGGCGTGACATCAGGTACTGGTGCGGCGGTATCCCGTAGGCGGCGCTGAACGCCCGCACCAGGTGGGCGGGGTGCGCGTGCACGAGCCCGGCGGCCTGCTGGAGGGTGACGCCCTGGAGGAGGCGTTCGTCGAGCAGTTCGCGGAGCCGGTGCGCGAGCGGGTGGTCGGCGTCCCGGCCGTCCCTGACGAGCGCGGGCCGCAGATGGCCGCGCAGCCGCTCGCCGATCAGGGTCAGTCTGCTCTCCGCCTCCAGTTCGTCACCGGGGTGGGCGAGGGCCGTGTGCAGCTGTCCGACCCGCCGGCGCAGCACGGGGTCGAGGAAGTCGGGGGTGTCCACGGCCGGTCCGATGTACGTCTCGTCGAGGCGGCTGAGGTCCAGGTACAGGACACGCTTGCGGAAGCCGTCCGCGGTGATCGGCGAACCGTTGTGCGGCACGTGCGGCGGAAGCAGCGAGACCGTGCCGTCCGGGGTGCCGTGCTCGTGCCGGTCGAGGTCGTAGCGCACGGCGCCCGCGTCGACGAGCAGCAGGGTCCACGCGTCGTGCACGTGCATCGGATACGCGTACTCCGTGAAGTGGGCGTGGAAGACCTCCACGACACCCGGCACGCTGGGGCGCCAGGCGGAGACCTCACGCCGGACCACCATGCAAACAACGTACAAGACGGGAACGTACGCGGCCCGGCAGTCTCGAAGCATGAGCAGTGAGAGCAGTGAGAGCCGCCCCGAGAGCCCTGGGAACGCCTTGGCCCCCGCCCTGGCCCCCGTCCGTTTCGACACCAAGATCGCTGTCCTGCTGCGGGAGGACCTGGAGCCGTGGCAGCGGCTGAACGTGACCGCGTTCCTGGTCAGCGGCCTGGGCCCGGCGGTCCCCGAGGTGGTCGGGGAGCCGTACGAGGACGCGGACGGCGTCGGTTACCTGCCGATGTTCCGCCAGCCGGTACTGGTCTTCGAGGGTACGAAGGAGACGCTGAAGGCGGCCCACGGCAAGGCCCTGTCCCGCGCCCTGCCCCGCGCGCTGTTCACCGCGGACCTGTTCACCACGGGCAACGACCGCGACAACCGGGCGGCGGTACGGGCCGTACCGACCGCGGACCTCGATCTGGTCGGCCTCGCGGTGTACGGCCCGCGCAATGCGGTGGACAAGGTGGTGAAGGGGGCGCGGATGCACCACTGAGGCGTACGGGGCGCCGTGGGCCGCTGTGGGGTGCTAGCCGGCGCTGACCTCGGGCTTCTCGGTGGTGGGCAGGGGCAGAGGGCGGGGCAGGTCGTTGGCGGGCTCCTCGTCCGGAAGCTTGCGCATGAGCAGCCCGTACCCCAGCCCGGCCACCGTGCCGACGGCCGCGCACACGCCCCACAGCCACGCCGCCCCGAAGCGGTCGATGACGACACCGGCCATCAGGGGCGCGACGAGGGCGGCGACGGACCAGGACATCGTGTACATGCCCTGGTACCGGCCGCGGCCGTGGGTGGGGGAGAGGCGCACGACGAGGCCGGTCTGCGTGGGCGCGTTGACGATCTCGGCGAGGGTCCAGACGCAGATCGTGAGCGCGAAGACGCCGACCGAGCCCGCGAAGGCGGTGAGCCCGAACCCGTACCCGGCGAGGAGCGACGACACGACGAGGAGCCGCTTCGGGTCCCGGTGCTGGATGAAACGGGTGACGGGGAGCTGGAGCACGACGATGAGGACGCCGTTGACCGCGATCACCAGGCCGTAGTCGGCGGGTGTGAAGCCCGCCGCGCCCATCGCCACCGGAAGGCCCACGAACCCCTGCTGGAAGATGAGCGCGACGAGGAAGGACAGCCCGACGACGCTCATGAAACGCCCGTCGCGCAGAACCGTCCCCAGACCGACTTCGGGCTCGCCGGCTGTCCTGGCCGTCGGTGCGGGCCGCGACTCGGGCAGCTTCACGAAGACGACGACCGCGCAGACCATCGTCATCCCGGCCTCGATGAGGAAGCCGGCGAGGTAACTGGCCTCCGCGATGAACCCGGCCGCCGCGGACGAGACGGCGAAGCCCAGGTTGATCGCCCAGTAGTTGAGCGAGAAGGCCCGTACGCGGTCCTCGGGCCTGACGATGTCGCCCATCATCGCCTGTACGGCGGGGCGGGAGGCGTTGCTGGCCATGCCGACGAGGAAGGCGACGGCCGCGATGGACACCGGGTCGTGCATGAAGCCGAGCAGCGCGACGGAGACGGCGGTGGACGACTGGGCGATGAGCAGCGTGGGCCGCCGCCCGAGCCGGTCCGTCATCACGCCGGCGCCGAGCGAGGAGATCACTCCGCCGAGCCCGTGGAGCGAGGCGACGAGTCCGGCGTACGAGGCGGAGTAGCCGCGGTCGAGCGTGAGGTACAGGGCCATGAAGGTGGCGACGAAGGCGCCGAGCCGGTTCACGAGAGTGCTGGTCCACAGCCACCAGAACTCGCGGGGGAGCCCGGAGAGGGTCTCGCGGGCGACACGTCTCACGCTCAGGGACGTGAACGGCATCGGGGACCCCCAGGTCTGCTGAGCGCTTCTGACGAGCGCGGCTCATGTAAGTGGTGCATACGGCAGGCACAAGTTACGAGGCCGGGTCGGGCGGCGGCCACTCGATTAACAGAAGTCGTCAAGTGTCGGGGGCGGGGGCGGGGCGCGGGCGGGGGAGGCGGCCGACGGGTGTCCGTCCTCCGGGCGGCCGAGGGGGCGGGAGGCCTAACGGCGTTGCGGGCGGCCGAGGGGCGGGAGGCCTAACGGCGTTGCGGGCGGCCGAGGGGCGGGCGGCCTAGCGGCCTTGCGGGCGGGCGGCCGAGCGGGCTGTCGGGGGCTTCGATTACGCTCGGGGCCATGGCCGACGCACCGTACAAGCTGATCCTCCTCCGCCACGGCGAGAGCGAATGGAACGCGAAGAACCTGTTCACCGGCTGGGTGGACGTCAACCTCAACGAGAAGGGCGAGAAGGAGGCAGTACGCGGCGGTGAGCTGCTCAAGGACGCCGGCCTGCTGCCCGACGTCGTCCACACCTCCCTCCAGAAGCGCGCCATCCGCACGGCGCAGCTCTCGCTCGAATCGGCGGACCGCCACTGGATCCCGGTCCACCGCAGCTGGCGCCTGAACGAGCGCCACTACGGCGCGCTGCAGGGCAAGGACAAGGCGCAGACCCTCGCGGAGTTCGGCGAGGAGCAGTTCATGCTGTGGCGCCGCTCGTACGACACGCCGCCGCCCCCGCTTGAGGACGGCACGGAGTTCTCGCAGTCGGACGACCCGCGCTACGCGACGATCCCGCCGGAGCTGCGCCCGCGCACGGAGTGCCTGAAGGACGTCGTCGTCCGCATGCTCCCGTACTGGTACGACGGCATCGTCCCGGACCTCCTGGCCGGCCGCACGGTCCTGGTCGCCGCCCACGGCAACTCGCTCCGAGCCCTCGTCAAGCACCTCGACGGCGTCTCGGACGCGGACATCGCGGGCCTGAACATCCCGACGGGTATCCCGCTCGCATACGAACTGGACGCGTCCTTCAAGCCGGTGACCCCGGGCGGCACCTACCTGGACCCGGCCGCTGCGGCGGCGGCGATCGAGGCTGTGAAGAACCAGGGCAAGAAGAAGTAGTCTTTGTGATCATGCCTCCCACCTGCGCATACGGCGCGGATGGGAGGCATTTTCACGGCCTGGGACCACTCTGGGCCCTCAGCTCTCCGACCCGTGTGGGCGGAGAGCATGGCCGAGAGCCTTGCGGGCCCGGTCCCGGCTGCTCGGCATGAGGTGCGCGTACACCTTCAAGGTCAGGCCCGGATCGGAGTGCCCGAGGTACTCGGCAAGGGCCTTGATGCTCTCCCCGGCGTCCAGGAGCACGGACGCGTAGAAGTGCCGTAGGGCGTGCATGCCGTGCTCGCGAGCGGCAGCGTGCTCGCGGCTCTTGGCCTTCGGGATGACTCCGGCCTTCGCCAGGGCGGGCTTCCAGTGGTCCTCATTCAGCGACGTGCGCCAGACGTGTCCCCCGTTGGGGCCCGTGAAGATGAGCCGCTTGGTCACCGGTTGACCGTTGCCACGCATCCACGGCAGCGTGATCTCTACCGGCGGGAAGCGCTCTATGTGCTCTTTGAGCGCGTCCGCCACGGGATCGGGCAGCGGCACATCACGGAGCTTGCCGCCCTTCGGGGGCGCGAACACAGCCTTGCTCAGGCTCAGCTTCAGTTGCTGCACCACGTGCACGGTGCCGTTCTCGAAGTCCACGTCATCGACGGACAGACCGAGGATTTCGCCTTGCCGCATACCGCATCCGGCGCCCACATCGACCATGGGTCGGAAGCGTTCAACCATGGCGGCACGCATGGCAAAGACGCGTTCCGGTTCCCACGGAACGACACGGCGCGCGCCCATCGCGGGCAGCGTCACCGTGCGCGAGTGGCAGGGGTTCCGGCGCAGGCACCCGTCTTCCACGGCCGCTGAGAGCACGGCGCGGACGTTGGAGAAGATGACGCGGGCGTACGCACCGGACATGCCGGACGCTTCGAGTTGTGTCACGAACTCGCGCATGTGGCTGGGCTGGAATGACCCGAGCTGCCGGGACCCGATGCGCGGAAACGCGTGCAACGTGAGTTGAGACTTCATCGACGCCTGGGTGTTCGGGTCGCCGCTCTGGCTCGCAAGCCACTGCTCAGCGAACTCCTGGAACGTCGTACGCGACGCGTTCGGGTCGATGAAGTCACCACGGGCCACGTCCGCCGTGATGCTGCTCAACCACTGTTCAGCGAGACGCTTCTGTCCGTCAGGGAAGGACTTGCCCTTGCGCTGTCCGTCGGGCGTGAAGTACCGGGCCCGGTAGCGCATGCCTGAGCCGTGGCGGTCGGTCTTGACGCGCACGGTCTTGCCGTTGGCGTCAGTGGTGGTCTTGAACCAGCGGTCTTGGATGCTCCCTGCCATCTGGCAGTAGTCCTCTCTCGACATGCAGCAGGGAGAGCCGCCTGAGCGGCTCTCCCTGCTGTGGCTGAGTGTTCGGCTAGGCGGCGGTGTCCAGCGCCTTGCGCTGGTCGACGTAGGCGCGCACGTCGGCGGGGTCGTAGCGGACGTACTTGCCGATGCGGAACCCGGGCGGGCCGGTGCGCTTCCGGCGCCACTGATAGACGGTTTCCGTCGGCACTTCGAAGATCTCGGCGATGTCGTCGGGGGTGAGGTAGCGGTCCGGCAGTCCGGCGCGGAGGGTGGCGCGCGGGTCTGACGGTTCACGTGCGGTGCTCATGGCGTGTCCTCCGTGCGCGGGCGGGGGTCTGACCCCCTCCTGAGAAGTCCGCTACATCCGCTACGCCGCTACATCGCAGGTCAGCGGCGGGTTTTCTGTAGCGGAGGGGTGGCGTGTAGCGGCTACGCCCGGATTCCGGGGTGGTGGGCGTAGCCGCTACACGCTTCGGTGCCGCTACAGATTCAGGGCCTCTGAGCTGGCCTGTAGCGGCGTAGCGGCTGTAGCGGCTTCCTGGGGAGGGGGGCAGTAGCGGGCCCACGCGTCGGTGAGGTCGCTGGTGTGGAAGCCCTTGAGGACTCCGCCGGCGGTGCGGATGTTGCGGGAGCGGATCGGCTCGTTGTCGGCCGTCATGTACTCCCCGAGCATTCGGGAGAGTCGCCGGTTGTCGAGCGGTTTGCCGTCGAGGTCGGCCCACGGGGCGTCGTCGAGGGCGTTGAGCCGGTCCAGGATGGCGATGGTGGGCAGGCGGTCCATGCCGATGAGGACGTGGTCGCGCAGGTCGGTCAACAGGCGGATGCCGAGACTGTGCTTGTCGGTGTACTGCGCTGCCTTGACGAGCGTCACGCACGCTTCCCGGACTCGGCGGGGCCAGTCCCCGCCGATGGCGTCGGCGATGGCGAGCAGGGGTTCCCACACGTCGGCGGGGCGGTCGGTGATCCCGTCGGGCATCTCCGGCCACGCGCCCATGATGAACCCCCGGCTGTGCTCGGCCCACTGGGCGAGCCGGTCGCGCAATTTGTGCCCCTCGGCCTCGTGGAGGCGGGCCCGGAAGGCTTCCACGCGTTCGTTGCGTGCTCGTCGGCGCATCCGGATGACGATGGAGCGGGTCAGGATCGTGTCTGGGAGCGAGCCGAGTCCGGCAACCGCGACGGCGCAGTAGGACGGGAAAGCCTGCACGCTCTGGTTGCCGCCGTCGCCGATGC
Source organism: Streptomyces sp. NPDC017991 (assembly GCF_044328075.1). Taxonomy (NCBI): domain Bacteria; kingdom Bacillati; phylum Actinomycetota; class Actinomycetes; order Kitasatosporales; family Streptomycetaceae; genus Streptomyces; species Streptomyces sp. NPDC017991. The sequence goes on from NZ_JBIRGP010000009.1 coordinate 74,321, forward strand.
ACCGGTAGGTGACCCCGGTCCGGCGGTGACCGGCGTTGAGGAATCCGCGCAGTTCCTCGTTGTCCCCTGCCTTCGGGCCGAAGATCGTGTCAATCTCGTCGAACAGGATCGTCGGTCGGCCGTCCACCCCGGACACCGACCGGAACAGGGCGGCGGCGGACGCGTTGACGGCCGTCATGGGCTGCGGAACGAGGGTTTCCACGATCTCCAGCGCGCGGGACTTCCCCGACCCCGGTTCCGGGGAGAGGAAGGCGAGCCGCGGGGTGGAGTCGAAGCAGTCGAGCAGGTGGGCGTGCGCGTCCCACAGCGCCACGGCGACGTAGGCGGCCTCGGTGGGGAAGACGTTGAAGCGGCGGTGAAAGGCTTCCACCTCGTTGAGCAGCGTCGCGCCGTCGATGGTGTCGCTCATGCGGCGGCCCTCCCTTCCTGGGTGGTGCGGAGCGGGCAGGTGTCGCGGTGCGCTTCGTGGTCGGCGATCAGGGCCCACACGTCGGCGTCTCCAGTGGCGTGCCGGTCACGGCCGCACGCGCACCACGACGTTGCGATGGGCACCGCGCGGTACGGAGTGCTGATGGTCAGCCACGCGATCGGGTACCGGTCGTCTCCGGCCTGCGGGTCAGAACCGACGGCAGTGGGGACGCCTTCGGCGACGCCCTTCGAGTCGCCCACGGCCGTCGGGGGTCCGGCAGGTTCGGCGGCCTGCGGGCCGGTGGGGTGTCGGGTGTGGCTCTTAGAGGGGGGAGGGTTGGTCATGCGGCCCTGCCCCGGGGCGTGTTGTGGGTGATCGACCAGTCCAGGGCGCGGCGGATCACGTCGTCGTAGTAGTGCTGGGGCTGTGTGGCGTTGGACCCCGCCGCTCCTCTAAGAGCCTCCTCAACCACCGGTCGAGGGAGGTCGCCGGATGCGATGAACCGCCCCAATGCCCGTGCGGCCCTGAGGAGGGTCGCGTTGCGGGTGCCGTCGGCGGCGGTGGCCACGTTCCGCGCCTCACTGTCGAGTGCTACATCCGCATATCGCCTCGATTGCCGCACTAAGGCCCCCGTAGGGGCCTGTGCGGGCTTGGGGGCGGGTTGGAGGATGCTCAGCAGCCATCCGGGCATAGGAGCCGCCACAGAGCCGCCTACGGCTTCGTACGGTCCGGCGGAGGTGGTGCTGCCCGCGGCGACGACGTACCCGCCACGGGCGCGGGTGTCGACCAACGGGGCGATCGTTCCTGCCGTGTTGGACAGCCGCACGCCGTCCGGGGCGGTGAAGTACAGATGTGCCCCGCCGCTCGCGGTCCGGGTCCGGTAGGTGTCGGGGACGGTGCGGCCGGTGCGCTCGCAGAGCGCCTCAAAGGTCGCCACGCCGCTAGGCGTGCCCTCATCGCCCTTGTCCTGGTTCTTGGGCATGTCGAGATCTACGACCAGCAGTCCGGAAGGACCGGTGGCGATACCGACGTTGAACGGCCCGTGTGACCAGGCCGCACTGATACGGTCCGGATCGGTCGTGGCCCGCTGCTCCCACTTGGCGTGGCCGCTCGCACAGGGGCCGGTACGGGGGCAGGACGTTTCGCCGTGCAGGGCAGGCCGCTTGCTGCCGGGACGGAGCGGAAAGACGTACCAGCCGCGCTCCGCGGCGCTCAGGGCCGCGTTCAGGAGGTGCTCGCTCATGCCGCAACCTCCGGGTGAAGGTAGGCGACCGGCTTGCCCAGCGCGCGGGCATAGGCGATCTCGGAGCGGGTGGACGTGCCGATACGGGTACCGACGACGATGACCTGATCGGCAAGCCGGATCTTCGCCTTGTGCAGCCGGTCGAGCCGCTCTTTCAATAGGTCGGCGTCGGTGGGGTCGGCCCACAGCGGGTGCGGCTGCTTCATGTTGCAGCCGACAGAGAGGACGATCCGCCCCTTGGCGGTCTCCCTCAAGTTCGTCTCGGCGAACTCGTCGATGAACTCGGTCGAGCCGCACAGAACAACGATCAACGGCAGGTCGGTAAGGATGTCGGTGGATTGCGTCATGCTGGGAGACCTCCACAGGTCTGCTGAGGGCAGGTGGAACAAGGGCGGCCCCGGGTTCTTGGCGGAATGGGGGCCGCCCTTGGCGTAGTCAGTGGAAGCGGTTGGACGCGGGGTGCTGGTCGCGCCAGTCCTCGGCGCACACCTTGTGGACCGGTTCGCGGTCGTGGCTGCGCATAGGGGTGGGTCTGCCGCAGAGCACGCACGGCAGGTCTCGGGCAGCGTCGAAATGGCGGGCATCCCGCCAATCGAGAAGCGCCATAAGAACCTCGGCTCAGCCGTGGAAGTGGTTGCGTTTGATCACGGCTTTGCGGATGTGGACCGTGGTCCCGCCGCCGTGGCTGCTCGTGCCGAGGATCTGTACGGCGATCCATCCGCCGAAGATCACGGCGGCGAGGGTGATGAGTTGGGTGATGAACGCGGTCAGCGCGGCGATGAACGAGGTGAGCAACAGGAGACCGCCGCATACGGCGAGGAACCCGACCCCGCCCAACGCGACGTTCACCGCAGCACGGGAGACGGGCGGTTTCGTGGCGAGGAGTTCAGGCTGCACGGGGTTGATCGCGTAGCCGGTGACCACCCGCCCGTCCGGGAGGACAACGCTCGCCACCGACGGGACCGCGCCCGGCTGGACGGGCACGAGCTGTGCGGTCGACGGGTGGGTGATGGGGGTGGGCTGGTGGACGGTCACGGCCCGTTCGGCGGGCAGGTGACCGGAGTGCTCGGGGTACATGCGGAATCCCTTCCGGCGGTGGGTCAGGGAGGCTCGGGCACCCCCTTGGGGGTGCGCTGTGGAGGGGGTTTTCGGGGGCTGACCTGGGGTGCCTCCCTGCCTCCCTGAACGATCATTTGTGCAGGTCAGGTAGAGGGAGGCGGGTCAGGGAGGGGGTCAGGGAGTTCTCCCTGCCTCCCTGACCCGCCACCGGTCAACTCCCTGTCACTCAGCGGCGGAAGCGGAACCCTCGCCGTCGCGGTTGGCGAGGGCGCGGGCGAGCCGGTCACGGCCGACGACCATGACCCCGTCGGACTTGTACGGCTCGGCCCCGGTGCCGTCGAGAACGCGCTTGAGGTCGATGAACGACCACTTGCCGTAGGCGCCGGAGTTGAGGGTGCTGAGCCGGGCGACGACGTCCTTGGTGCGCACCCGTTCCGCGGTGCCGACCACGGCCGCGATGTCCGCGAGCGGGTCACGGTCCTGGTCGCTCTGCTCGATGGCGTGCAGGGTGGTGACGCCGTCGCGCAGGGCCTTGGCCCGCTCGATGATGGCTACGGCGGCGTCGTCGTCGATGTAGTGCGTGCGGATCGTGATGGACGCCTGGCCCGCGGGGATGGTGATGCCGTCGGAAGCGACGACCAGGGTTCCCTTGTCCAGTCCCTGGCGGAGCAGGTGCGGGGCGGCCCCGCCTTCCACAGCCTTGTCCCCGAGCGCCATCTTGGCCTGTGACTCGGTGCCCAGGACCAGTGAGGCGCGGGTGTGGGCACCCTCGCGGACCAGCTTGGGAAGGTTCTGGTCGGTGGGGTCCTGGGTGCCCTCCCACAGCGTCACGTTCACCGCACGGCCCTGGTTGTGAACCTTCCGCACGGCCATGAAGTAGCGGGAGGTGGCCTTGGAGCCGCCGTAGGGGTTCTTGTCGGCGTCCTTGAGCGGGCACATGAACGCGACCTGCGCCTCGTCCACGATGCCGACCAGCGGCAGGAACACAGTGCCGGGAGGCGCTTGGAGACGCCGTTCCATCTCCGTGACCAGACCTTCCACCATCTCGGTCGCCTGGATGACGTGCTCATCGGTCGGCCCCTGGATGAGCAGCGAGGCAAGCCCGTCGAACATGGCCCAGTCACCGGCGCCCTTCAGGTCGGCGATCCGGAACTCAACCGACCTGTCCAGGGCGAGCCACAGGGCGAGCGCGCGCAGGGCGGCGGTCTTGCCCTGGTTCGACAACCCCGTGATCAACAGGTGGCGCTGATAGACGCTCAGCGCGGCGGCGTCCCCACGCAGATCCTGCCCCCAGGGGGCGCGGCCCTTGCCGTAGTCGGCGGTCATCGTCTCGTCCGTGACCAGCGGAGACGGACCGATCGGCTCATCCAGCGCCCCGGAGTCGGCGACCCACAGCCGGACGGTGCGGGCGGCTTCGGGGATGGTGATGAACACCTCGTGCTCGTGCCGGGTCAGGTTCTCTGCGAGCTTGCGGCGCTTGTTCTGTACCTCGTTGGTCGCCACGCCCGAGGGAAGTGTGACGTCGACTTCCACGCCGCATCCGGCGATCCGGATCGGACCGAGCATGGACGCGCCGGCGTCGCCCATCTCCTTGATGGCGTTGCGCAGCGCGGGCACCCCAAGGTCACGCAGCGCCTTGACCACGATGGACGGGGTGATGGGTTCGCCCTCGCTCGATCGGATGTTGTCGGGCAGGGCCCATGCGGGGGCGGCTTGCTGCTTGCTGCCGACGGCCCACAGGGCGAGCAGGGCGAGGAACGGCCCGATCGTCAGGGCCGGGCCCCATACGACCTGCACGATGCGGATGAGAAGGCCGATGAAGTCGATCGTTGCGGCGAGCGGGGTGATGACGTCCTTGATCTCGCCGTTGTTGATGGCCATGACGATGCCGAGGGCGACCAGGGTGCCGATGCCCATCCCGGTGCCGACCGCGATCCCCTTGGCCACGTCGACCGGGGAGTGCAGCAGGTCCATGCGGCGGCGGTGGCGTGCCTCGCGGAAGCGCTGCAACCGCTCTTCCCACTCCTCGGCCACCTCGTAGTTCCCGGCGGCTTCCGCCGCGCGGAGCATCCGCTCGTACCGCGCCCCGGTCTTACCGTCCCAGGTGCGTCGGGCCACGATCCGCCCGCCGTTGAACGTGTAGAGGCTGTGCCGGGCCGCCGCGCGGGCGGCGGTCTTGGTCCGCTCGTGGGTGACGGCGGTCTTCACGGCGCGGCCGGAGCGCACCCACAGCGGCACGATCGGCGCCGGTACCGGGTCGGGGACCACGGTCAACGTGGTCACAGCAGCCGGTTCGTCGGCAGGTTCGAGGTTCTTGTGCAGGTGAACGACGTTCTCAGACATGCTGGAACTGCTCCTGACTGCCCCTGTCGGGGCGGGAGTTCGTGGGAGTACCGGGGTGGCCTGGTCCGTGGCAGGGAGGGCCACCCCGGGCGTCGCAGCGTGCGAGGGCCGCGCGGTTCAGGCGGCGGGACGTGCGAGCGGGGAGGGCGCGCTCACCACCAACGCGACTTCTTGCCGGGCACCAGGGCGGGACAGCCGTTGCGCAGGTGGTCGACACACTGCGGGCAGTCCTCGCGGGGGCGCAGGTGGCGGTGAGCGCGCCGATCGTGGGCGTGCTGCCAGCACTGCGGGCACTCACCCGCAGGCGCCGGTTTGCCGGGGATGGTCACCACCACCCCGAAGACTTCTTCGCCGCCTTCACCTTCGCGGCCTCGCTCACGATGCGCTGCCGCTCGCCCTGCAACGCGCTCAGTTCCGTAATGAGGCGGGTCTGCACGGACTGATAGACCGTCTCCAGCCTGCGGTCCGCGCGGTCGGTGCTCTTACCGCGGGCGACGCGGTAGGAGCCACCCGCGAGGGCGGCGAGCACGGCGCGGCGCTCGGAGCCGGTGAGCGGCCACATCTCCTCGTTGCGGACCGCTTCCAGCTTGCGGTTCGTCTTGTGGATCTCACGATCCAGACGGCGGGTATCAGGCTTGCCCATTCAAAGACTCCTCACGCTGTCGGAGGTTCGGGGTAGGCGCAGGTCACGCAGGTGCCGAGGGAGAGCGGGATGACGTATCCCGCGTCGCGTCGGCAGGCGGGGCAGGTGCGGCGGGCGCACATCGCCTTGGCGAGCGCGGCACGCTTGGCTGGCGTCATCGGCCGCACAGGCTTGGCCAGGTCCTCGCGGTAGAGGTAGGCGACCAGCGGACCGCGCCGGTAACGCGGGCGCAGCACCTGCGCCGCGACCGGCTGTCCGCCGGGACGCAGTCCCCGCGCCCGGAGCTGTCGGCGGGTGGCGTAGCCGTCGGGGGCGTAGCGCCACGGGAAGGTCGGTATGCCGTGGCGGGCGCCGTTTGGGTCGAAGCACTTGCCGAACGCCCCGCCGCTCACGGGGCCGGGGTGGCGCGTTCGGCGAGCAGGGTGTCGCGCAGCATCCGGGCATTGGCCGGGGATGTGTGGACCTCCCTGCGGATGCCCTCAGCCGTCACCTTCACGTCCGGCCAACCGGCCGTCACCTTCCGCGCCTCAGCCAGCAGTTCAGCCGGGGTGCGCTTGGGTCGGGTCGACCGGGCGGCCTGCGGGAGTCGACCCGTGGCCCGCCGCGGGCGGGTCGACTCAGCAGGTGCAGGGCGCGGGGCGATCGAGGCGACCGGAGCCGCAGCCACGGCGGGCATCGGCTTGAGCGGGACGGTCGACTTCACGAACTCGACCGTGACCGGGTCGGGCATCCGCCACGGTGCGGCGGTGATCGGTGCGGGGGTCGATTCGGGCAGGTCAGCCGTAGACCGAATCCTCTCGGTCTCGGTAGATTCCTCCGCATTCGCGACCGGGGGCGGAATCGGGGCGGGTCGGTGGTGCAGGACCTTGGCGACCAGGTCGGAACCGAAGTAGATCGACCCGACCGGAAGCGAGGTGGCGAGCAGCACGAGCGCCCAGTTCGCCGGGTCCCAGTCCGCGAGGCGCGTCCAGTCGACCGTGACGCCCGTATCGCTGTGCAGCTTCGGGACCAGGCCGTGGACGTAGTTGAGGACCAGGGAGGCGAGGGTGTAGGTGCCCAGCACCCGCAGCGCGAACTTCCGCGCGTCGTCGGTGAGCACGAGGGTGGCGATCAGGGCGAGGGCCATCAGGCCGTCGACCACGAACGGGTACAGCGTCGCGGCCGTCTCATCCGCGCCGACCGCGCTCGCGATGTCCCGCAGCGCGTTCCACGACACCCGGAACGCCATGGCGACGACCGCGACCAGCGCGGCCACCAGCAGGATCTTTCCCTTGCGGTTCATCGGCCGGCCCTCCCGTGCTCGTCACGGTCGCCCGCCTCCCAGATGAACCGTTCACCCATCCAGTTGTCCGCATCGCCGTTGTCCGGCCCGATCTCCAACCCGCCCGACAGCCGGGGCCGAGGGCGGAGGTGCAGGAGCCATCCGGGGATCTGGACGGCCCCGCCCGCGGCGACCACGAACCGCATCAGCGGCTCGTGGGTCACGAGCAGGGCAACGGTGGCGATCACCATGAGCAGCGCACCCGCCACGATCAGCACCAAGGCGAGGCCCCGGGGAGAGGAGGAGTCGGCGTTCATGCCGTACCCCCGAGGGCGAGCAGCGCGGCCAGGATGAGCAGGGCCCCGCCCGTGCAGGTGAGGTCGACCGCGCGGCGCAGGCCGCGGAACTTGGCGACCGCAAGACGGGAAAGACCCGCGATGTCCGCTGCCCGGTCCTCGGACAGGGTGGCGGTGATCTGGTCGGCGGTGAGGGTGGCCCACAGCGGGAAGCCGTGGCCGCCCCGCAGGTTCGGCCGGACCGACCGCAGCAGCAGACCCGCCGCCACGACCAGCGCCCCCATGCCGAGAGCTCCCGCGACGTACGCGGGAACGGTCAGGGGCACGTCCTTGGCGACCGTCCACGATCCGGCGAGGACCGCGCCGACGAACGCCAGCAGCAGACCGGTCTTGGTGTCGGTCCGTACGATCTCCGCCTTCACCTCCGCATGCGCAGCGGCGAGCGTCTGCAGGGTGCTCATGCGGACACCCCCGGGGCCCGCGTGGCGGCGGTGTTGGCGAGCGTGCGGCGAGCGGCCAGCACCCGGCGGCGGGCCCGGCGGATGCGCCGCGCGTCCAGATCGGTGGGGATGCGGTCCAGCGTGATGATCTGCGCGTCCAGCAGCTCGATGTCCGCCGTGATGACGGGCATCTCGCACTCGATCGCGTCCAGCTCCGCAGCCGTCGGCTCACGGTCGAAAACGTCGGCGGTAACAACCGCCTGATCAGCAGCGATGTGCTTCATGGGTCGTGGTCTCCCTAGTAGGTGAAACGGCCCGAACAGAGCCCCCGGAGTTGCACCTCCGGGGGCTCGCGCCGTTCATCGGGTGTAGGTGGGGCAGGCAGGCGCCTACTTCTGGGTGATCGTGATGTTGCCGGTCAGCTCATATCCCCTGCTGCGCAAGCTGCGCTCGACCGCCTGCTTGGCGGCCTGCTGCGAGGTTGCACTCAACGTGCCGCTCGCGCTCGTGATCTCCCCAGGGGTCAGGGTGTCGGCGAGCTTTTCGGCGGTGAAGGTGTACTTCGGCACGAGGTTCTCCCCTCGGTTTCGGGTCCGGCCCATTCCGGCTCCCCTCAGCGCTGCTCGTGCGAGACGAGCAGCGGAGGCAACCGGCCGCAGCACCCGAAAGCACTGCGGGAGGTCGATGCGCGGTCTGACCGCGCGGTCCGTCTTTTCGACTCGGGGAGACGGGGCCCACTTGTTCAGTTGTCAACCAACAGGCGCTTCCTTCGTACTCACCCCTGCGGGCTTTCCTCCGGGCGACGCGGTGTCAGCTATGCAGGGCATACTCGTAAGAGTCGCACCGCTTGCTCAACTTGTTTGAACAAGCTGACAACAGTGATGCTGCACCCACGGAACGTGAGTCGTCAAGCGGTTGGAGAGAACATGTACCAACGAGTTGCGCGAGTGCGCGATGATGGACGCATGAGCAAGCAGCCGAAGTACCGACAGGTAGCCGATGCACTCCGCCGGGAGATCAGCGACGGTAAGTACCCGCCCGGTTCTCGCTTGCCATCCGAGAACGACCTGACTGAGCGATTCAGCGCGTCTCGCAACACCGTGCGGTCCGGCTTGATGCAGTTGGTCAGCGAAGGGCTGATCTCGTCCAGCCAGGGACTCGGCTACGAGGTGCGGTCCCACGAGGTGTTCGAACTGAACGCCTCACGGTTCGAGAATCTGAGCTTTCCGCAACAGGGGGACGCCTACAACACCGACGTACGGAACGCCGGGCGGCACCCGCACCAGACCTTCCGAGTTGAGCTGAAGCCAGCACCTCCGGAGATCGCGGAGCGCCTCAAAGTGGAGTCCGGGTCGACCACTGTCCTGCGGTTCTGTCATCGCTTTGTGGATGACGTGCCCTGGTCGACGCAGGCGACGTACTACCCGGAGTGGCTGGTCAACGAGGCGCCCCGCCTGACGGAGCCGGGGGACATCGCAGAAGGAACTACCCGCTACCTGGCCAGCCTTGGCATCGAACAGAGCGGGTATTTCGATGAGATCGCAACCCGCATGCCGACTCCGGACGAGGCTCGCTTGCTCGAAATGAGCGCGGGGGTGCCGGTCCTCCTGTGGACGCGCACCGGGTACGCGGCCGATCGGCCGACCCGCTGCACCTTCACCACCTTGCGTGGCGACCTGAACCGCATGAACTACGAGGTCAGCGCCCTAGCCAATCGAGACGAGAACAAGTGATCATCACTCCCGCAGAACCGCACGACGTGGCCACGCTGCTGTCCTTCCGAGAGGAAGCGGCAGCTTGGCTCCGTGGTATCGGCTCCGACCAGTGGAGTCGCCCGTACCCGGCTGACAAGCTTCTGGCCACGATCGAAGCGAACACCGTCTTCATGCTGCGGGACGGGCATACGACCGCTGGAACGATCACACTCACCCCGGATGCCGAAGAAGGACTGTGGACTGACGAGGAACTAAGTGAACCGTCCATGTTCATCAACAAGCTCACCGTTGCCCGCGAATACGCGGGTCAGAACATCGGTGGTCGTCTTCTCGATTGGGCAGGCGACAGGGCTCACCACGCCGGCGGTCGGTGGCTCCGCTTGGACGCTTGGACGACCAATGAGGCACTTCAGCGGTATTACCTTGCCCAAGGGTTCGCGCATGTCCGTACGGTCCATGAGGGCGACGCCGTGAACGGTGGTCCGCGTGTTTCCGGGTGGCTAGCGCAGCGTGAGGCGCGGCCATCTGCCCATGACTTCACGGACCGTACGCCAAAGCCGGTTAGGCTCCCGTTCGCTGCTTGAACGGGAGCCGTGAGACTACGGTTGGCCTACCCGATGAGATGGCGAAGGAAGTCGGTAACGAACTTTTCGACCTCATCCTTGGTACTTGCGTCGCGCACGTCGATTCGGTCGACATACTTGACTCCGGCGTGACGAAGGAGACGTTCCCGGCTTTTGTCGTCTGAACTCCTGCCCTTGTGATGTGGGCCATCGACCTCGATCACTCCCGCGTATCCCCGGTAGGTGATCAGCAGGTCGGGTTCAAAGACATGGTCGCGGACCTTCATCGCGCTGAGTGGGAGTATCCCGAGCGTGTCGTTGTCTGGCAGCCCTTGTTGCCGCTCGCGGAGGACAGCGTAGACACGCCATTCCCACTCGTTGGTGAAGTGCAGTCCGTCGGTCTGGGGGTGAGGTGATCCGACTCGGACCTTGCGAGCATGGTTGGAGGGACGGGCCTTTCCGCCGCTTGCCAGTTGTTCCCGCCAATCCTGATCGACTTCCGGCAGGATGGCTCGCACTCGCAGGTTCTGGATGCCGAAGTCCTCTCGCTCGGAGACCTCGTGCAGCGCTGCCAAGACGCGTTGCTGGACTTCCTCAGTGAAGCGGTCCTTCTGAGGGTGATCGAAGTCGAGCACGACATCGAACCACGACTTGCCCCAGTCCTCTTCCTGGTAGTCCAACTCGCAGGTCTCTGCCTGGGCGAGCAGAGCCGCGATGTCCTCATGTCCCCGCTGGTGCAGCAGGGTCGCGCTGACGGCGAGCACCTTCTCAGCGCGAGCGCGGTTGAAGTCTTCGTGAGAGTAGTTGTCCGGGTTCTGCAAGATCTCCTGGAAAGGAGTGGAAGCTGCGGCCATGGTCTGATTCTGGCAGGAGCCACTGACAACGACGGTTGGTCCGAGGCAAGTTGTGGTCTGTGCGGGTGGCGCTGGTCAGCGCAAACCGTCCGCTGTAAGAGGAGGCACATGGCCGTCCTGTGGTTTTGGTTAGCTGTGGCTGATAGAGCGTGCTGCGGAAACTAGCAGGTCATAGGCAGTTTCGGAACATTCCGCTGCAGCCCTGAAACCGTTGAGGTGCTGGGTCTCTATTGAATCGCTACCCCCGACAGGTGTGTCGGTTGTCGTGGTGGGGAGAGCAGGATCGACAGACATACAACGGAGGGGACGATTCGTGCCGGCGTGGGAGAAAAAAGCTGCAGCGCAGGCCAAGCGTGCTGAGAACCGGACAGGCGACGGACAGTTGACCGACGCAGTGGGAGAGGGTCTCGCAGCCGTGACGTACGCAGTGCTACAGGGTGCATTCAGGGCCCAGAGGCCGCGTGTCTGGTTGGACACGCGATGCTCAGCAGCCAGCACGTGGGTGCGAGGCGAGGACATCGTGAGCGCCCGCGTGCGCGAAACTGACGACAATGGGGATGGAAAGTTCGTCCTAGAGGTCTTCGTTCCTGGTCTGCCCACTGGTGATAGGTGGTTGACCGTCGCCACAGGTGCCAGCGAGTGGTTCGAACTGAATGCGGCCGAGCAGTTGCTGACTCTTCTGGAAGAGACGGCCCGGAGCGAAGACGACGAGCCGCCAGCAGTCTTCGTGACGATCCACGGAGAGGCAGGCGACAAGGATGGCCTCGCCCTGGATCGCAACTATTGACCACAGAGGAGCCGGTGCTGGAGGACCTGCGGGTGAAGGAAAGCCTGCGTCGCAAGCCGGGGGGACTGCTCCTCTTCGTGCGTGAGGCCAGGGTGGCGCCGCCGGGCCCTCTCTGGGCCCTCCGAGGTCGACCAAAGACGACCAACAACGGCCAATAACGACGGCCCAACTGCAGGTCAGTTGAGGTGGGCCGCCCGCTGACCAGGGCTGTAAAACGGGCCCGCCAGACCCAGGGCAAGAAGAAGTAGCTGGTATTGATCAAGCCCCCTACCTGCGGGTTCTTCGCCGGTAGGGGGCTCGCTGCTACCCCTATGCCGCCGCTGGGCCGTGCACGGCTACGAGCGGGGCTTCGTGAGGATCTCGACCTTCACCGTACTTCTGGAAGGTGGTCCGGGCAGCGCGAGGTCGATGTACTGCCCGCGCGCCTTGTCCGCCTCGATGTGCGCAAGCCATCGGCCGCAGGCGGACGGGCGGGTGGCGGTAGCGCTCCGCGCGAATTCATCGGCACTCGATGCCGACGCTTCCGAGGAACGCGGCCTATGTGGCCGTCACTGAACGATCTATCCAGAGCTACGGATCAGAAGGCGTCCGTCTCTCCTTCGTGGGCTGCTCTGTGAGCAACGTCCGCTACGGCCTGAGCCGCGAGGAACAGCGGGCAGAGGGACTTTGATAGCGAGGACCGTCAAGCCACTACCCCGCCGGTCAGATGCCCAACTACGCCGAGAGCAGCCAAGCTTCCCAAGCTGAAGCCGCTGACATGCCGCCAACGGAGTCAGCGCGGGCAAGTGGGCGTAGCCCTGCCCTCCCTCGCAGTTTTCGCACACCTACCATCGCGCAGTGAGCTACGACATCTACTTCTTGACCCGACGCGACGGGCAGTCCTGGGGCGAGGTACTGGAGGCGATGGAGGACGCAGCCGATGACGGCGAGCCGATTCCCCGCCACCTCCGTGAAGCCTGGCCCTACTGGCATGCGGGGGACGTCGCTGCGGTCGTGCTACGCAGGTCTCCGCCCTCGCGGCCGTCGTCGAGAAGGAGACCGGGCTGACTGCCTAAGACCCCCAGACAGAACGTCCGCTGGTGGAGACGTCACCGGGAGGCTCGACTGAGCTGCGTGGCCGAGTTCCCGTTGGCTTGACCAGGTGTCGAAGCTCCAGGTCAGCGCCCCCAACTCCCGCGGTTCTTCCCTAAATTGATTGTTCAGCCTGCTCACCGAGTCCAGACACGTTGGAACACCTCAGCCGGGATGATCTCCACCGGGTCCTCTTCAGGGTCGATCGCCTGGTCTGTCAGGTAGCCGTGCGTGTCCTCCAGGTGCTCCCCAGCTGTACCGGTGGAGCCGGCCGGCCGGAGTCACCTCGGCTTGCTTGATGACGGTCAACTCCCCGCGGTCGGGGACCGCCTCGAAGTACCACAGGCCGCCGTCCTCATCGGCATGGTGGAAGTGGTGCCGCACGGTGGCGCTCTCATCGAGTGTGCGGAAGTAGGCCACGTGCTCTGCCCTGATGCGCTCCAGGTCAATCACGGAGCCATCGTGCCGGCGGGCGCCTGCGGTCGCACCGTGCTGACATCCACGAGTGCGTCAACGGCGCTGGACGCCAGTGCTCCTCGACGGTCCAGCAAGACCCCGCGCACATGGTGGGCGAGTGGAAGCAAGGGAAGTGCGATCGGCCAACCCCGCCGGGCGCCGTTGCCGGAACAAGATGATGAAGGGCACAGCGCGCTGCCACCTTCATCAAGGCGACCGGACGAAGCGTGGCCAGGCCGAACTGAAAAAGAGGGCGAGCAAGCGTCGCAGGAAGTGACCATCTGGCGCTGCGCGAGCGGCAGCACTGCACTGTTGGCGGCTCGCACCACAAGCGAACCAGGCCGTGCGGAGAACAAGGGGGAATCAAGGGGGGAATCACTGGGAAGTGGTCCGGCTCGACGAGGCCGGGAAGCGGCGGGAGTAACACTCAGGAGTCGTGGGTCAGCAGCGGCTCACGATGATTCGCGGCTCAGGTGCACGAGACCTTGGACGGTGCCCAGGCGGGTGTGCAGGGTGGGCTCCGGGGCAGGTGTGTCGGTGAGCAAGAGGGCCCGGACCGCTGGGTGTTCCGGGCTGTAGAGGTCGTCCTGGCCGTCATCGCCGGGGACGGCGTTCGGCTGGATTTCGATGCGTCCGTAGGCGCCTTGGGCGAGGTGGTAGACGCCCCGGTAGTCACTTTCGCGCTCGGTGAAGACCACATAGAGGTGGCCGGTGACGAGGCGGACCAGTTCACTTGCGGTGTGTGCTGGTGCCGTAGGTGTCGTAGTCGGTCATGGTGGTCTGACCTTATGCCGCGAGCGTCTCGGGACGTTCGAGGAGTTCACCGCGTTCGAAGCGGCGCCGCCCTCATCAGGGCGACGAGGTGGTGTGCGTTGACGGCCCGCCATCGTGCGCGGGCGGACTCGACGAGTTTGAACACCATCGCCAGGGCGACCGCGCGGGAGACGGCAGCACCTTGACGGCCTTGGACCGCGCATGCCTCGCCGGGCAGCATCCCGAAGCAGGTCCGCCCAGGACCCCGCGGTTCCCCGGTAGCTGTCGGCCATGGTGATCGTTCACGCGTGGAGCTCTTACGCTGATCGCATGCCGTCGCCGCTGATCCCAGGCCAGTCCGTCCCCGACCAGGAGGCGTTCGCCGCCTTTCTCGCACAGCTCACCGAGGAGTACCAGCAGAACGGGGGAGAGTGGGAGAACCCGACGCTGGGACAGTTCCTCGAAGCGCTGACGGCCTGGGTACGGTCCGGGCCCGGCTGGTACGAGCGTCATCGGGGGGAGGCGCTGCCGGCCGAGGGTAACTGGACGTACTTCGCACACGCGCTCAGGGCGGCCACGATGTACGAGTGACCGGCAACGCATCGGTCAGGCGTCCGTCATCCGCGACGACAGGGCTTTGGTGCTCAGCCATCGAGCGCGGTGAGCCCGTTTCGAAGTGACCAAGTGCGTCGGTCCGATGCTGAACGGCATCAGCGAGGATCACGGCGGTGCCGGTTACGAGGTCCAGGAGCGGGAGGAGTCGTGCCCGTCCGTACATCGATCAGACCCAGCCTGGCCGAGCACGGCGTCGATGTCCCGGCACTGGCGGCGGGGCGAGGCGTCGGCCGTGCCGAGATCGCGGATGACCGGCGGGACTGGTAGCCGTCCGCGGAGACAGCGGAGGAGGCGCGGATGGTCAGCGGCGTCTGCGGTCCCTGTACCGCCGGGCCGCCCAGCCTCCGATGATCATGAACCCCGCGAGGATCGAACTCCGAAGCCAGCTGTACGGCGGGTCCCGTAGCTGTCCGATGAGCCACATGCACACCGTGAAGATCACCCAGTGACTGATCCACAGCAATCCTTCGAGCCACACGGGCAGTTCGTCGCTCGCGAGGAGGGGAGGGGGCCGTCGGAAACCTCCGTTGCGCTCGTAGTGCGCCAGGCGCCGGCGCTCGAAGCGGCACACGAGCCAGGTGAACAGCCCGGCCACGAGCCCCACAACCGCTGCCTGCAGCATGCGACGCGGATCGTCGAAGCCGGACAGGGCCCAGGCGAACAGCAGTCCTTGCAGGACACCCTGCACCACTCCCGAACCCACCGGATGCCGCGCGATGAACACCTGTACCCGGGGCGGGGGTTCGACCCCGCCGTGGCGCCGGTCGAAACGCAGAAACGCCTGCCGCAGTCTCTCCATCGGCCGTCCCCCCGCCTGTTCGCCTCGCCCGCACACAGCCACGTGCGGGCCGCCTCGGCCTCGGCGTAAGGCTCAAGGTACTGGAGGCGGAACGGGAGTCGGGCCCGATGACGGTGTCGTCCGCGATGCGCCCGCAGGGTGCCCTGCTCGGCGCGGAGGGCGAAGTGCCGCAAAGAGAAGGCGTGTTGGTCGAGCCATGGGTGTCGTCGAGTCATACGATCATGGCTTCGACGCTAGTCCCCGACGGGCCGGTTACGCCTTCCATGGGGCGGTACGGCGGTACCGAGCCAGTCCGTGAGCACCGTGAAATCGTCGTCCACCAGGCCCCTGCCCGGGGTCGACGCGGTCCGATGCCGGGGTCGAGCCGTCCGAGCAGCGGGTTCCCTGGGACGGGGGGAGCAGGTGCGTCAGGAGGCCGTCGAAGCCCGCCGGCCGACGGGCCGAACGGGATGAGTGCTCCGTCGACGTCGAGGAAGAGGACGGGACGCCCAACCTCGCGACGGTCTTTCAAACCTGTTCCTTTCTGATCATGTGGGCCGCTACAGTGACCCAGTTGTCGTGAGGAACGTGAGGTTGCCGTTCCACGTCGGGGAGGCGAACGACAGCCCTTTTCACACTCCTGTCAGCACTCCCGTCAGTACTCACGTCAGCACTCCCGATCAGCACTTTTGGCATCGCGATCTTTCAGTATTCTTGTGGGGGCACATGAAGATTCACAGACGCCGCGTGCTCGCGGCACTGGGCACCGTCGTCGCCGTGGCCGCGGGCATGGCGACCGCCACGCCCGGCGCGGTCGCGGCGGAACCCGTCACCTGGCAGGCCGCCGACGGCAAGCTGACGTTCGTCAACGGCGCCCGTAACGTCATGCAGACGCAGGAACCCGGCAGCACCACCTACACCGACTTCCTCGCCGAGGCCCGCCAGCCGGCCTGGTCGCCCGACGGCAGCCGGGTCGCGTACGTGAAGAGCAACCGGATCGAGACCCGCCGCTACACCGGCTCCACCCTGGTCAAGATCCAGGAGCAGGGCTCGATGAGCAGCGTCGGCCACCCGACGTTCCTGCGCTCGGGCAACACGGTCGTCTACTCCGGCGGTGGTCGCCTCCGTTACGCGCCGTCGGACGGTTCGTACTACGCCCAGCCGCTGTTCTCCACCGCGGAGGACGGCTGCGACCGTCAGCCCAGCGCGTCCGTCAACGGCCTGGTCGCCTTCGTCCGTACCGGCGACACCTGCGGATCGCCGACCGGCTCGGCCATCTGGCTCTGGGAGGACACCACCGGCGGCTTCACGAAGCTGGCCGACTCCGGCACCAACCCCGCGATCTCGCCCGACGGCACCCAGGTCGCCTTCGTACGCGAGGTGGACGGCCTTACCCGGCTCTTCGTTGTCAACACCGACGGCACGGGGGAGCGCCAGCTCACCTCCACCGACGCCGCGTACGCCCCGGCCTGGTCGCCCACCGGCAACCGGATCGTCGTCACCAACGGCACCGACGAGGACGTGGCCATCCCGCGCATGGTGGACGTCGCCACCGGTGAGGTCACCAAGGTGGCGCTGCCGCCGGGTACGTCGTCCGTCCTTGAACCGGCCTGGCAGCCGCTGCGCAGCCAGGGCATGGGCCGGGTCTGGGGCGCCGACTCGTACGCCACGAACATCGCCGCGTCCCGCTGGACCTGGAACACGACCGGCCAGAGCGAGCCCGGCCTGGTCGACGCGAAGACCGCCGTCCTCATCAGCAAGGACAGCCCGTCCTACGCCCTGACCGGGCAGACCCTCGCCGGCCAGAAGCAGGGTCCCCTGCTGATGACGTCGAAGACCTCGGTGTCGGCCGCCGTGCAGACGGAACTGAAGCGCTCGCTGAAGCCCGGTGCCACGGTCTACCTGGTCGGCGGCACGGACATCCTGTCCAGCGCGGTGGCGACCAAGGTCAGCTCGCTCGGCTTCACACCGAAGCGGCTGTCGGGCACCTCGCGCTACTCCACCTCCGTGGCGGTCGCGAAGGCGGTCACCGGCTCCCCGGAGTACGTGTTCATCGCCACCGGCACCGACTACCACTCGGCGATCGCGGCCTCCGCCGCGGCCGGGGCCCTCGGCGCGGGCGGCAAGGGCACGGTCGTCCTCAACGAGGGCAACACGCTCTCGTCGTCGGTGAAGTCGTACCTCAACTCGATCGACCCCGCCCGGACCATGGTCGTCCCGGTCGGCGCCTCGGCGAAGTACGCGCTCACGCACACGTCCTTCTCCAACTGGCCCGACACCTACTCGTACTACCCGATCAGCGGCAGCGGCCACGACGGTACGTCCGCCGAGCTGGCCCGGTTCTGGTGGAGCTCCCCGTTCCAGGTGGGCCTGGCCTGGACGGACAGCTGGCGCGGCGGGGTCTCCGCGAGCACCGGCATGCTCCACTACGGCCCGGTCCTGTGGACCGACGAGACGACCCTGTCGGAGACGAGCGCCACCTACCTGCGTCAGCAGGCGGCCGGCGTCAACTCCGTCATCGCCTTCGGCGGAACCGGATCGGTCTCCGCGGCCGAGCTGACCGCGGCGGGCTCCGCCATCAGCGCGGGCAGCTCGCTGGTGGAGTACCGGCCGTACTACAACGGTGTCACCCCGGCCGCCCAGCAGTCGGCGCGCTCGGCCGCACCCGGCGCCGCGAGCGACACCGCGCGAGGCACGACCGGCACCACGGCCCCGCAGCCGAACCTGGACGCGGTCGCGGTACGCACCACGAACCGGTAGCCGACCGGCACGGTTCACGAGAAACGAACGGCAGAACGAACGGCAGAACGAACGGAAGGGCCCCGCACCTGAAGCGGGGCCCTTCCGCGTTCACACGTCACGCGGCAGACGTGCCAACCGCAGACGGGTCAGCCGCAGACGGGTCAGCCGCAGACATGCCGGCCGTAACGCAACGGCTGAGGCGCAGGCGCCTGCGCCTCAGCCGCACTGACAGGGATTACCGGACTGGCACCCGCATCCGCAGCCCGAGCCGCAGCCGCAGGCGCCGAAGAGCGGCAGGCTCTTGATCTCGACGGGCTGCTGCGTCTCGCGTTCCTGGGTCGGGTCGGGCGTGGTGGGGGAATCGGCCATGGGTCCCTCCTCGAAGGCTTGTGCCTTCTCCCATTGCATTCCCCCGAGGCCGGGCGCATCAACGGCGCACAGAGGCTTTCGCACCCCCGCCCGCACTCGACGCGCCCCCTCGCTGCCGGAGCCCGACCCACGGTCGGAGACTCCCGACCCACGGTCGGAGACTCCCGCCCCCGCTCGTGGACCGTTACGCGCCCTCGACCTGCGGAGCGGCCTGCAGCTCGTCGGCGTGCTCGCCCGTCACCAGGTACACCACACGGTTCGCCACCGACACCGCGTGGTCCGCGAAACGCTCGTAGTAGCGGCCCAGCAGCGTCACGTCCACCGCGGTCTCGATGCCGTGCTTCCAGCGGTCGTCCAGGAGGTGCTGGAAGAGCGTGCGGTGGAGGAGGTCCATCGCGTCGTCGTCCTGCTCCAGCTGAAGGGCGAGGTCGACGTCCTTGGTGACGATGACCTCGGCCGCCTTCGCCATCAGCCGCTGGGCGAGCTGGCCCATCTCCAGGATCGTGGCGTGCAGGTCCTGCGGAATGGCACGCTCCGGGAAGCGCAGCCGCGCCAGCTTCGCCACGTGCTGGGCGAGGTCGCCGGAGCGCTCCAGGTCGGCCGACATACGGAGCGAGGTGACGACGATCCGCAGGTCCGTGGCCACGGGCTGCTGCCGGGCCAGCAGGGTTATCGCCCGTGCCTCAAGGTCGTGCTGGAGATCGTCGACCTTCTGGTCGCCCGCGATCACGCTCTCCGCCAGCTTCAGATCGGAGTCGAGGATCGCCGTCGTGGCGCGACCGATAGCCGATCCGACGAGGCGGGCCATCTCGACCAGGCCCTCGCCGATCGAGTCAAGTTCCTCGTGGTACGCGTCCCGCATCTGGATGTCCCTTTCCTACGTCTGCTTCGGAGGTTCACTGGGGCTCGTGAACCCCACGTTCCCACGCTCCGGCCTGAACGCGTCGGTTTACGTCCCCTCAAATGAACCGTCACCGGCACCCAGGTGAATTCTGGGCGACGCCACCTCTTCCCGAAGGTGGGAGGGGTGCGCGGCCCGACCGTACGAAGTGAACCAGCAGGGTCTCCAGGGTGAACTCTGGGCGACGAGTGTTCGAGTCCACCCTCGGACGGCTGTGACCGGGGCGTACAGCGTGCCTAACCTGGAGCCATGGACGTGAACGCGGCTGTCGCCGCAGCGGCAGCGATCGCCGGTGTACTCACCGGTGTCATCGCCGTGCTGGCGTTCCGCTGGAGTGAGCGGGAACAGAAACGCCCCACCCGCACCTCTCTGCACACCGACCCGGTCCTGCCACCGGGCGTCGACACGGTTCTGTCCGTGCTCCGCTCCTCCGCCGTCGTACTCGACGAGTCCGACGCCGTGGTCAAGGCCAGCTCGGCCGCCTACGCACTCGGTCTCGTGCGCGGCGGGAAACTGGCCGTCGAGCCGATGATCCTGATGGCCCGCGACACCCGCAGGGACGGGGAGATACGCCAGGTCGAACTGGACCTTCCCCGGCGCGGCACCGGCCGGGGCGAGGCACTCGCCGTGTCCGCCCGGGTGGCGCCGCTCGGCTCCCGGCTCGTACTGCTCCTGGTCGAGGACCTCACCGAGGCCCGCCGGATCGAAGCCGTACGACGCGACTTCGTGGCCAATGTCAGCCATGAGCTCAAGACCCCGGTCGGCGCGCTGTCCCTCCTCTCCGAGGCCGTCATGGGCGCCTCGGAGGAACCGGAGGCCGTGGAGCGCTTCGCCGGACGCATGCAGATCGAGGCGACCCGCCTCACCAACCTCGTCCAGGAACTCATCGACCTCTCCCGGGTCCAGAACGACGACCCGCTGGAGGACGCGGAGCC
This sequence comes from Streptomyces sp. NPDC017991, assembly GCF_044328075.1. Taxonomy (NCBI): domain Bacteria; kingdom Bacillati; phylum Actinomycetota; class Actinomycetes; order Kitasatosporales; family Streptomycetaceae; genus Streptomyces; species Streptomyces sp. NPDC017991. The sequence goes on from NZ_JBIRGP010000009.1 coordinate 94,554, forward strand.
CGTCCGCGTCGACGAGCTGGTCGCCGAGGCGATCGACCGCTGCCGCCACCAGGCCGGCACCAAGCAGATCACCATGGCCGCCGGCGGCACCGCCGACCTGCGCCTCTGGGGCAACCGGGGCCAGCTGGCAGCGGCGCTCGGCAACCTCGTCGAGAACGCCGTCAACTACTCGCCCGCCCGCACCCGGGTCGGCATAGCCGCGCGCCGGGTGACCGCGCCCGGTGGAGACCTCATCGAGATCGCCGTGACCGACCAGGGCATCGGCATCTCCGAGAAGGACAAGGAGCGCGTCTTCGAGCGCTTCTACCGCGTCGACCCGGCCCGTTCCCGCGCCACCGGCGGTACGGGACTCGGGCTCGCGATCGTCAAGCACGTGGCCGCCTCGCACAGCGGGGAGGTCACGGTGTGGAGCTCCGAGGGCCAGGGTTCCACCTTCACCCTGCGGCTGCCGGAGGCGGGCTCCGACCGCGACCGCGCGAGCGGCGACCAGACGCCCGGACTCGACGAAGACGACGAGACCGGTCAGACCGACGGGACGACCACCGTCTCATCCCCGTACGAACCCTTTTCTGCCCCGGAGGTCCACCCGTGACCCGAGTGCTCGTCGTCGAGGACGAGGAGTCCTTCAGCGACGCTCTGTCCTACATGCTCCGCAAAGAGGGTTTCGAGGTCGCCATCGCGGCCACCGGACCCGACGGCCTCGACGAGTTCGAGCGCAATGGCGCCGACCTCGTCCTCCTCGACCTGATGCTGCCCGGCCTGCCGGGCACCGAGGTGTGCCGTCAGCTGCGCAGCCGTTCGAACGTTCCGGTGATCATGGTCACCGCCAAGGACAGTGAGATCGACAAGGTCGTGGGGCTCGAAATAGGAGCCGACGACTATGTGACCAAGCCCTTCTCGTCGCGTGAGCTGGTCGCCCGCATCCGGGCCGTCCTGCGCCGCCGCGGCGAGCCGGAGGAGGTCAGCCCGGCCGCCCTGGAGGCGGGCCCGGTGCGGATGGACGTCGACCGCCACGTGGTCACCGTCTCCGGCTCCAAGGTCGACCTCCCGCTCAAGGAGTTCGACCTCCTGGAGATGCTGCTGCGCAACGCGGGCCGCGTCCTGACGCGTATGCAGCTCATCGACCGGGTGTGGGGCGCCGACTACGTCGGTGACACCAAGACGCTGGACGTCCACGTGAAGCGACTGCGGGCGAAGATCGAGCCGGACCCGGGCGCGCCCCGCTACCTGGTGACGGTCCGCGGCCTCGGCTACAAGTTCGAGCCGTAGACCGCACACGACAGTACGTACTGCGAAGGGCGGGACCCCCGGAAGAGGGGTCCCGCCCTTCGCAGTACGTGTACGGAACCCGCCCGTACGGGAGAACGGTGGCTGTGAGCCGCTCAGTGGCCCGCTGCGGACTCCGAGGCGTCGGTGCTGGCCGACGCCGCGTCGGTGGCCTGCGTGCCCGCCTCGCCCGTCTCCTCGGCCTCGTCCGACGCGGACGCGGACCCGGAGGGCGACGGCGAGCCGGTGGCCGTACCGGACTCGGACGCCGCGTCGGAGGGCTCGGTGCTCGGCGCCGCCGGGGCCGCGCTCGGGCCCCACTCGGCGTAGTAGCCGTGGCCGGGCACGACGAACGCCTCCAGCTTCACGTCGCCGGTCCTGCTGAAGGTGAAGGTGACCGGCTGCGCGTCGCCGTCCGCGAACGCCTCGCGGCTGCTCTCCAGTACGGCGGAGGCGTTGCCCTTGCCGCCGAGGACCAGCGAGCCGCCGGCCGGGACGGTCAGCTTGCCCGAGCCCTTGGCCGGCTTGAGCTCCGCGGCCCGACCGATGCCCTCGACCTTGACGGACTCCAGGGTCTGGGGGGTGTCGCCGCTGTTGAACAGGGTCGCGGAGACCGCGGCGGGGCCCGTCGACTCCAGCTCGGCCTGGGTGATGACGACTGCGCTCTGGATCTTGATCTGGCCGACGGTGACGGCGGCGTTGTCCGGCTTGATCTCCAGCGTCTGGGCCTTGTTGCCGGCACCGCACGCGGCGAGCGAGGCGATCGAGAACGCGATGGCGGCGGCGGCGAGGCTGCCGCGTCGAAGGCTGCTGCTCACGGCGGCGGCAACTCCTAGAACGTGGGCGGAACAGGGCAGCTCATTTGTAAAGCCGCCCTAAGGGTCGGTCAGCGGCCTCAGGTTACCGAGCCGTTCCCGCGCCGCCGCACCCGACCCGCCCCTACGGCTCCCCGACCGCGACCGTACGCCGCTTCTCCATCCCTACGACTCTCACGTCACCCGGTGTACTTGCATGCCGCATGGACTCATCCGCCACACACTCGTCCGTCTTTCACATAAGAACCCTCGGTTAGTGACCGACAAGCCTCCGACGCGGCCTCGCGGATTTCCCGCGGGGAATGCGTGGCGGTCCGGGAAATCGATCTTCGGTTGATCTTCCGGCGATCTCCGGGTCGATCTCCGGCCGATCCGATGCCGATCTCCGCCTCGCGTGATCAATTCCGGATTCGACTCGTACGTGACTCCGTTGACCGAACGGAGTAGCGACAGATGGGCTCCCGGAACCCGACAAATCTGGACGATCAGGCACGCGCGCGGGGATCGGGGGTGTTGTAACGTGCGCGTTTCTCCTCGCGGGGAGAGCCGCTCCGACCTGCGAATACCGTCGTCCGCGACCCCTCCGCAGCACGTTCATGTTGGGATTGTCAAGCCCCGAGATATGCCCTGACCTGCGAAAACGCCATTCAGAACACGCGGTTTCCGTGTTACCCTGGATAGCCACGGAAGGGGTACCTGTCACATGACGTTCAAGGTTGGCGACACCGTGGTCTATCCCCATCACGGGGCCGCGCTGATCGAGGCTATCGAAACTCGCCAGATCAAAGGCGTGGACAAGACCTACTTGGTGCTGAAGGTCGCTCAGGGCGACCTGACAGTGCGTGTGCCAGCGGACAATGCGGAGTTCGTCGGCGTACGTGATGTGGTCGGTCAGGACGGGCTGGACCGGGTCTTCGAGGTACTGCGCGCGCCGTACGCCGAGGAGCCCACTAACTGGTCGCGTCGTTACAAGGCAAATCTTGAGAAGCTCGCCTCCGGCGATGTCATCAAGGTAGCGGAGGTAGTCCGTGACCTGTGGCGTCGTGAGCGCGAGCGTGGACTCTCCGCCGGCGAGAAGCGCATGCTCGCCAAGGCCCGCCAGATCCTGGTGAGCGAGCTCGCCCTCGCGGAGAACACGAACGAGGACAAGGCCGAGGCCCTGCTCGACGAGGTCCTCGCGTCCTGACGCCCGTCACGCTCTGATCGCTTTCTGACCAGAGGCGAAACGAGCGGTTCGGCGCAATGCAATGCCGTGGTGCCCGATGACGTATTCACTGTCGCCGGGCGCTGCGGCATGTTCATACCCGGGCCTGATTTCACCCGGAGCATCTCCATACCGGGAAACCGTGCGCACGCACCGTGCAGACCATGCACTCGGACGGCCCTCGAACATTCAGGGATCCGATACTCGGAGTGCCGGGCCCGGACAGCTGGCTCGACCATCTTCACGGAAGGGTCCGGTCAAAGCGTCGCGCCCGGCACTCCCCCAGCCCGTCGGCCGGGGTACGCCCAGGCCATACCCACGTCGGCCGAGCATACAAACCTGACAGGAACCGATGTCTGACGATTCGCGCCCCACGCCTCCCGGGGCCCGTACGGCGGCCGTGATTCCGGCCGCAGGCCGGGGTGTACGCCTCGGCCCGGGCGCTCCCAAAGCGCTTCGCGCGCTGAACGGCACCCCCATGCTGATCCACGCGGTCCGGGCCATGGCCGCGTCGCGTGCCGTCTCCCTCGTCGTCGTCGTGGCGCCGCCCGACGGGGCCGCGGAGGTCAAGACGCTGCTCGACTCGCACGCGCTGCCCGAGCGGACCGAATTCCACGTCGTACCCGGGGGCGAGAGCCGCCAGGAGTCCGTGCGGCTCGGGCTCGAAGCGCTGCCCCCCGGCATCGACATCGTGCTCGTGCACGACGCGGCCCGTCCGCTCGTACCCGTCGACACGGTCGACGGCGTCATCGAGGCGGTACGCGACGGGGCCCCCGCCGTCGTACCCGCGCTGCCGCTCACGGACACCGTCAAGCAGGTCGAGCCCGCGGAGACGGCCGGGGAGCCCGAGCCCGTGGTCGCCACCCCGGACCGGGCGAGGCTGCGCGCCGTCCAGACGCCGCAGGGCTTCGACCGCGACACCCTCGTACGGGCCCACGAGACGGTCACGGACGACGTCACCGACGACGCGAGCATGGTCGAGCAGCTCGGACTGCGGGTCGTGGTCGTGCCCGGCCACGAGGAGGCGTTCAAGGTGACGCGCCCGCTGGATCTGATCCTCGCGGAGGCGGTTCTGACGCGGCGGAGGCTGAACGATGGCTTCTGAGACATCGCCGGTGCCGCCGGTGCCCGCGGCGCCCCTGCTGCCGCAGGTCGGGATCGGTACCGACATCCACGCCTTCGAGGAGGGCCGTGAACTGTGGTGCGCCGGCCTGCTGTGGGAGGGCGAGGGGCCCGGTCTCGCGGGCCACTCCGACGCGGACGTCGTCGCCCACGCCGCGTGCAACGCGCTGTTCTCCGCGGCGGGGCTCGGCGATCTGGGCCGGCACTTCGGTACGGGGCGGCCCGAGTGGTCCGGGGCGTCCGGAGTGACGCTGCTGACGGAGGCGGCGCGGATCGTGCGGGCGGCGGGGTTCACGATCGGCAATGTCGCCGTGCAGGTGGTCGGGCCCCGGCCGAAGATCGGCAAGCGTCGGGACGAGGCGCAGAAGATCCTCTCCGAGGCGGTGGGGGCGCCGGTTTCGGTGTCCGGCGCCACGACGGACGGGCTCGGCTTCGCCGGTCGCGACGAGGGTCTTATGGCGGTGGCCACGGCGTTGGTGGCACGGGTGGGCTGACCCTCTCGCCCCTTTGTCCTCGAACGCCGGACGGGCTGCATGTGTTTCAGCCCGTCCGGCGTTCGAGGACCGGGGGTTCGGGGGCGGAGCCCCCGAGGCGTCACCGCCGGGCCGCGGATGTCACGAATACGTGTCCCATACGGGACAAGGGTCGCGGGGCACTGCCCCCCGCCCACTACCCTGGTGGGGTGACTATTCGCCTGTACGACACCAGCGCCCGGCAGATTCGCGACTTCACCCCGATCACGCCGGGTTGTGTCTCGATCTACCTGTGTGGCGCCACGGTGCAGGCGGCCCCGCACATCGGCCACATCCGGTCGGGCCTCGACTTCGACATCATGCGCCGCTGGTTCGAGTACCGCGGCTACGACGTCACGTTCGTCCGCAACGTGACGGACATCGACGACAAGATCATCTGGAAGTCCGCGGAGCAGAACAGGCCCTGGTGGGCCATCGGCTACGAGAACGAGCGCGCCTTCAACGACGGCTACACGGCACTCGGCTGCCTCCCGCCGACGTACGAGCCGCGTGCCACCGGCCACATCACCGAGATGGTCGAGATGATGCGCGGGCTCATCGAGCGCGGTCACGCGTACGAGGCCGACGGGAACGTCTACTTCGACGTACGGTCCCTGCCCGGCTACCTCTCCCTGTCCAACCAGGACCTCGACGAGCTGCGCCAGCCCGCCGGGGACGGCGAGACCGGCAAGCGGGACCCGCGGGACTTCGCCATGTGGAAGGCGGTCAAGCCGGGAGAGCCCTCCTGGGAGACGCCCTGGGGGCGCGGCCGGCCCGGCTGGCACCTGGAGTGCAGTGCCATGGCGCACAAGTACCTGGGCTCCGCCTTCGACATCCACGGCGGCGGCATCGACCTGATCTTCCCGCACCACGAGAACGAGATCGCCCAGGCCGTCGGCTTCGGCGACGAGTTCGCGCACTACTGGGTGCACAACTCGTGGGTGACCATGAGCGGCGAGAAGATGTCCAAGTCGCTCGGCAACAGCGTGCTCGTCAGCGAGATGGTCAAGGCATGGCGGCCCATCGTGCTGCGCTACTACCTGGGCACCCCGCACTACCGCTCCACCATCGAGTACAGCGAAGAGGCACTGCGCGAGGCCGAGTCGGCGTTCGCGCGGATCGAGGGCTTCGTGCAGCGCGTGGTGGAGAAGGCCGGGGGAGCGGTCGAGCCCGCGGCCGAGGTGCCGCCGGCGTTCGCCGAGGCGATGGACGACGACCTGGGCGTGCCCGGGGCCCTCGCCGTCGTGCACACCACGGTCCGCCAGGGGAACTCCGCGCTGGCCGCCGACGACAAGGAAGCGGCCGTCGCCCGGCTCGCCGAGGTCAGGGCCATGCTCGCGGTCCTCGGCCTCGACCCGCTCGACCCGCACTGGGCCGGCGAGAGCGACCGCGGCGAGGACCTCCACGGAGTCGTCGACACGCTCGTACGGCTGGTGCTGCAGCAGCGCGAGTCCGCCCGCGTCCGCAAGGACTGGGCCACCGCCGACGCCATCCGAGACCAGCTCAACCAGTCCGGTCTCGTCATCGAGGACGGCCCCCAGGGCCCGCGCTGGACCCTCGGCCCGCGCTGACCATTTCTTGATCGATTGTGCCGTCCGGGTGTCCGGGCGGCACACTTCATGTACGTACGTCTTTTCGCAGGCGTGTTCTCGGCACGCACAGCGGAGATGTACGCCCGTACGTCCGCCCGTAGATCACACCCGTACACCCGTACGCGTTCACACAGACAGGTAGGTCATGGCCGCTAACAACCGCCGCATGTCCGGCAAGAAGGGCGCGCAGGTCGGCAGTGGCGGCCAGCGACGCCGGGGCCTCGAAGGCAAGGGCCCCACCCCGCCCGCCGAAGCGCGCAAGGGACACAAGAAGAACCGCATCGCCGGCGCCAAGGCCAAGCAGCTCGTGCGCAAGCCCTCGCCGCGCGGCGGCCGGGGCGGCAAGGGCACGTCCGAGATGGTCGTCGGCCGCAACTCCGTCGTCGAGGCGCTGCGCGAGGGCGTACCCGCGACGATGCTGTACGTCCAGCAGTTCATCGACAACGACGAGCGGGTGCGCGAGGCGCTGCAGCTCGCCGCGGACCGTGGCGGCATCCACCTCATGGAGGCCCCGCGTCCCGAGCTGGACCGCATGACCAACGGGCTCAACCACCAGGGCCTCGTCCTCCAGGTCCCGCCGTACGAGTACGCGCACCCGGAGGACCTCGCGGCCGCCGCGTACGACCAGGGCGTGGACCCGCTGATCGTCGCCCTCGACGGGGTGACGGACCCGCGCAACCTCGGTGCCGTCGTCCGGTCCGTCTCCGCGTTCGGCGGCCACGGCGTGGTCGTGCCCGAGCGCCGTGCGGCGGGTATGACCGCCGGTGCGTGGAAGACGTCCGCCGGCGCCGCCGCTCGTACGCCGGTCGCCCGTGCGTCCAATCTGACGCGGGCCCTGGAGGCGTACAAGAAGGCCGGGCTCGTCGTGGTCGGTCTCGCGGCGGACGGCGAGGCGGAGGTCGGTGACCTGGAGGCCCTCGGCGGGCCCGTCGTCATCGTCGTCGGCAGCGAGGGGAAGGGGCTGTCCCGACTGGTGGGGGAGACCTGTGACTTCCGCGTACGGATTCCCATGCCGGGCGGTACGGAGTCGCTGAACGCGGGTGTGGCCGCGGGAGTTGTGCTGTACGAGGCTTCGCGGAAGCGGGCGTAGTCCGGGATTGGCCGACGCCGGGTCGTACTTCGTCTGCGGGCGCGTGGGGGCTGGTCGCGCAGTTCCCCGCGCCCCTGACGGGGCCCGGGTTGATCTTGACGGGGTCCGGACAGATCCGGGCGGTCAAAGCAGTGTCCTAAACACACGTCACTCGGTTAGATGAGTGTGGACACCAGAACACCCCGCACACCCACGGGGGACCGCTCGTTGGGATTCGACGACGCTCCCGCGCTGAGCATGGTGAAGGTGCCGAGCGATCCGGCGCAGGTCATCGTCAATCATGCGAGCTTCCGCGTGCAGCTGAACACCGCGCCGCGGGCCCAGGCCCCGCGTGCCGCGCGGAACGTGAGCTCGGGCGGCGGCACCGCGCGCACCCCCGTCGTCGGAACAGCCGCAGGTACCCGCCGTCGCGCGCCCGTCGTCTGGAGCGGGAAGTCCGCCCCCGACGACACGGGCGCCACCCGGCTGTTGCAGGCCGTGCGGAGCACGAGCCTTCGGCACGGCGCCGAGGAACCGGTGGGCGAGGGCGGCGCGACCCAGGTCATCCCGCGCGTCGACGGCGAAGGACCCTCCGGGTTCGACGTCGACGCGACCGTCGAGACCCCGACCGTTCGCGGCCCCGAGACCCGCCTCCTGCCGCAACAGCTGCGCAGCGCGGGCAGCGCCTACGAGGAGCTCGACGAACCCCCGTACGCGGAGGGCGACTTCGAGGACGACTCCTACGAGGACGACGACTACCGGGACGAGGACGACGGGGCGCTCAAGCGGCACGGAGCCGCCCCCGTCCGGCACGGCTACTACCCCGGCCGCCGGATGAACCTCGGCGTCGTCCTGCTCCCGATGCGCGTCTTCCTCGGCTTCATCTCCATCTACGCCGGCATGGGCAAGCTCTGCGACCCCGTCTACTTCGACGGCGGTAAGCGCGGCTCCATGGTCAAGTGGCTCAACTCGCTGCACCCCTGGGAACTCGCCGAGCCCCTGCGCGAGTTCGCGCTCCAGCACCCCGTCGGCGCCGGACTCCTCATCGCCTTCTTCCAGGTGATCGTCGGCGTCCTCACCGTCCTCGGTCTGTGGCAGCGGGTCGCGGCGGTCGTCGGCGCGCTGCTGTCGGCGGCCCTGCTGCTCACCGTGAGCTGGAAGTCCGTTCCCGCCTACGACGCACCCGACATCATCTTCCTGGCCGCCTGGTCGCCGCTGATCATCGCGGGCGCCCCCGTCTACTCCATCGACGGCCGCCTCGCGGGCGAGGCCTGGCGCACACTCGGGCCGCGTACCGAGATCTGGGAGCTGCGCCGGCGCGTACTGCGGCGCGGGGCGCTCGTCGCGGCCATCGTCGTCGGACTCACGCTGCTCATCGGGTCGATGCTCGGCGGCGCCGTCCGCGACTCCGACCGCGTGGTCGTCCCCGGTCCCGGCGAGGCCCCGCGCAACGAACTGCCCGGCTCGGCGCTCCCGGCGGAACCCGGCGCGCGCCGCGACAAGCAGAGCCCGTCGGCGTCGGCGGACTCGCCCACCCGGGGCGCGACCTCGGCGAGCCCGTCGGGCGCCGCGACCTCGCCCGGCGCTACGGCCCGCGAGACGGCCGGCGCCACCGCGGGCCAGCCCAGCCAGACGCAGGGCTCGAACCAGGCCCCGCCGCAGCAGTCGGCGCCCCCGCAGGCGCCCGCCACCACCGTGGGACCGTCCTCCTCGGGCGGCGGCGGCACCACGGGCGGCGGTACGGGCACGGGCGGCGGCACCGGTTCCGGAGGCGGTACGGGCGGCGACACGGGCGGCTCCGGAGGGTCCGGCGGCAAGTCTGGGCTCGTGGGCGGCCTGCTCGGCTGAGGAGCGCTTACGACGCCGATGGGCCCCGCACCAGTCTGGTGCGGGGCCCATCGGTTACCTGCTGGTCGTTTCGCTTGTGTCTGCGGGCCGGTGGGGGTGGGCCGCGCAGTTCCCCGCGCCCCTGAAGGGGCAAAAGCCGGGGCGCAGCCCCGCTTTTGAGGGGCGCGGGGAACTGCGCGATCGGCCCCCACCGGCCCGCAGACAGGTCACAGCCCCGGGGTGTTTCAGAACGCGCTCAACGGCCCAGCGCCGCCAGCTCCTTGGCCGCCTCCGTGAGGTCCTTCGCGGTGTCGATGGCACGCCAGTAGGCACCCTGCGGGATCGGATACCCGGCCAGGCGGCGCTCGCGGGCCAACCGCGGGAACGTGGAGCGCTCGTGGTCACCGAGCGCCGGAAGCAGGTCGGCGAACTCGGGGGAGAACACGTACACACCCGCGTTGATGCCGTGCGCGGTCGGCGGGGCCTCGATGAAGTCCGTGATGTGGCCGAAGTCGTCGGTCTGGACGGCACCCCACGGAAGGCGGGGGCGGGCCAGCGCGAGGGTCGCCACGGCGTCGCGCTCGGTGTGGAAGTCCGCCATCTCCCGCAGCGAGAAACGGGTCCAGATGTCACCGTTCGTCGCGTACCAGGGGCGGTCGGGGTGGGGCAGGTGCTTGGCGGCGTACTTGAGGCCGCCACCACGGCCCAGGGGCTCCGACTCGACCACGGTGGTCACGGAGACGGGCAGATCCGTCGACTCCAGCCACTCCTGGAGGACCTCGGCGAGATGACCGCAGGAGACGACGACGTCGGTGACGCCCTCCTCGGCGAGCCAGGTCAGTTGATGGCCGATGATCGGGGTCCCGGTGCCGGGGATCTCGACCATCGGCTTGGGGCGGTCGTCGGTGTAGGGACGCAGCCTTGAGCCCTGGCCGCCGGCCAGGACGACGGCTTGAACGGGGCGCGACGCTGCGTTCGGATCGGTCATGCCCGAACTTTACGTCGCGCTCCGCGGGATGGGCCGTCGGGGTTTGCGCGGGGTGCGCGGAGCCCGGGCTCAGGTGTGCTGGGCTGCTACGCCCGTGGCGAAGGACGTGTCGCAGACCGGGCGGGCGAACGACTGGGCGCGGACCGGGCCGTACGCGCGGACCGCCGCGCGGCCCAGGGCGCGGGCGATGGAGGCGCAGTGCCTGCCGAGGGACGGGCGGCCGTTCACGGCCTCCTGGAGATGGGTGAGGGCGACCCCCGGGCTCTTCTCCTGGAGTTCCAGCAGGAGCTTGTCGCGCAGCACGTCGTGCGGGGCGCGGGAGGGTGCGCGCCGGGAGACGTTCTCGGCGGAGGCGGCGAGAGCGGATGTCGAGGATTCGTTTCCCGACCAGTTGACCCGGGTGACCGCGAGCGTGCCGGAGAGCACCAGGACGACGGGCAGAACGAGGGCGAGGGTACGGCCGATCCGGCGGGCCGGACCGCGGCCGTGTCGGGTCGGTCGGCCGGAGGGGCCGTGGCCGTGTCGCGTCGAGTGGTTAGTGGAGTGCTTCACGCGAGTGAGGGTAGCGCGGGGTGATGATTTGGCGACATTTAGTAATCAGTTCGGGGGACCGGGAAGCGACCGTTTTCGAGTTTGATGTTGACGAACAGATGTCGAAATGACCGGTCTGCCGGGGTATTTGTCGACAACGAAGAAGGCCCCGCGATGGTCTGCGGGGCCTTCTTCGTCAACCTGGGTGAATTCTCCGGGATCCGCCCGGCCGGTGGGGCAGGTTGCGCGATCAGTCGGTGAGGCGCTCACCGGTGGAGGTCGAGAACACGTGGGTCTCGCCCGCGCGCGGCACGACGTGCAGTGTCGCGCCCTTCTCCGGCACCGCGCGGCCGCTGACGCGGACGACCAGGTCCTTGAGCTCGTCGCCGAGCTTGGCGCTGCCGTAGACGTAACCGTCGGCGCCGAGCTCCTCGACGACGTTCACGGTGACGGCGAGACCGGCCGGGGCGTCCGCGGTCTCCTTCGACAGGCTCGCCGCGGCGCCGCCGCCCTGCTCGACGATGTCGAAGTGCTCGGGACGGACGCCGACCGTGACCGTGCGGTCACCCTTGTCGGAGGCGGTCTTGAGGGCGTCGCGGTCGACGGGCACCACGCTGTTGCCGAACTTCACGCCGCCGTCGGTGATCGGGACCTCGACGAGGTTCATCGCGGGGGAGCCGATGAAGCCGGCGACGAAGAGGTTCTTCGGGCGGTCGTACATGTTGCGCGGCGAGTCGACCTGCTGGAGCAGACCGTCCTTGAGGACCGCCACGCGGTCGCCCATCGTCATGGCCTCGACCTGGTCGTGGGTCACGTACACCGTGGTGATGCCGAGGCGGCGCTGCAGCGACGCGATCTGCGTACGGGTCGAGACGCGGAGCTTGGCGTCGAGGTTCGACAGCGGCTCGTCCATGAGGAACACCTGGGGCTCACGCACGATGGCGCGGCCCATGGCGACACGCTGGCGCTGACCGCCGGAGAGCGCCTTCGGCTTGCGGGCCAGGTACTCGGTGAGGTCGAGGATCTTCGCCGCGTCCTCGACCTTCTGGCGGATCTCGGCCTTGTTGACGCCGGCGATCTTGAGCGCGAAGCCCATGTTGTCCGCGACGGTCATGTGCGGGTACAGCGCGTAGTTCTGGAACACCATGGCGATGTCCCGGTCCTTGGGCGGCAGGTGCGTGACGTCGCGGTCACCGATGTGGATCGAACCGCCGTTGACGTCCTCAAGACCTGCGAGCATGCGCAGGGAGGTGGACTTTCCGCAGCCGGAGGGACCGACGAGGACGAGGAACTCGCCGTCCGCGACGTCGAGCTCAAGCTGGTCGACGGCGGGCTTGTCGCCACCCGGGTAGATGCGGGTCGCCTTGTTGAACGAGACAGTGGCCATGGTGAGGGGCCCCCTTCACCGGCAGGAACGTGCCGGACGATCCGTTGTAAAGGTGGTGTACCGCTACGGAATGATCCGTAGTGGTGTAGTCCACACGAGCGGACTGGTTCAGGACGCTACCTGGGGTTCACCGCCCTGTCAGTAGGCAGGAGGGTGTGAACTTCGACGAAATTTTCGACGATGGGGCAGAGCCACGCACTTTTGACCTTGCCGAGGCTTCCCGCTTCATAGCCCGCTGCCGACGGACAACGGGCTACCCCGCCGTCACGCACGGTCTTACACAGGCTCCACGGGCATTCCGGCCGACGGCCCATCGGTCCGTACTGCACACTGACCCGATTACGCGGCCAGCAAACACTTTTCCAACTCCGAAGCCTTGATCACGGTCGGAGGCTTCCGGTCGGGCGGTAGTGCGGATGCCACCAGCCGATACAGACGCATCCCCTCATCCCGCAGATTCACCGCCGCGTTCACGTCCCGGTCGTGCACCACACCGCACTCGGCACACGCCCACTCCCGAACCGACACGTCAAGCTTCGGACCCTTCACATGACACGCCGAGCATCTTCGGGTGGAGGGGAAGAAACGGTCCACGACCACCAGCGTCCGGCCGTACCACTCACATTTGTAACGCAGCTGCCGCAACAGCTCACCCCACCCGGCATCGATGATCGCCCGACTCAACGCGGCCTTGCGCCGACGGCCCTTCCCGCGAGCCGGACGCAACAGGGTCACGATGGACAGGTCCTCCACCACGAGCACTTGGTTCTCGCGCACGAGGCGGGTCGTGAACTGGTCCAGCGTGTCCCTGCGTACATCGCCGACGAGCGCATAGAGGCGCGCGATCTTCCGCCTGACCTTCTCCCAATTCTTCGATCCCCTCACCTTCTTGTGCAACTCCCGCTGCAACCGCGCCAATTTCTCCGCGTACCGCTTCAACAGCCGCGGATGATCCAACTTCGTACCGTCATCGAGCGTCACCAACGACGCCAGACCCAAGTCCAGCCCCACCGCCCTCGGCTCCCGCGAACCTGGCAGGAAGACAGCAGGCAACACCGCCACCCGCTCTTCCACGAGCACGGACACGAAGTGCCGACCAGCCCGGTCCCGCATCACCGACAACCGCACCGGAACCGCCCTCGCAGGAAGCGCCCGGGACCAGCGAACGTCCAGCGGCTCCGACTGCTTGGCCAGCGTGATCAGGCCCGTCCCCGGCCGCTCAGGATCCTCAACCCATCTGAACCCCGTACGCACATACGTCGCCGCATCCTGCGACCGCTGCTTCTTCCTCCGTTTCGGATACTTCGCCACCCCCTTGAAGAACCGCGTGAACCCCTGATCGAGATGCCGCAGGGCCTGCTGCAGCACCGTCGAAGACACCTCCTTGAGCCACGCCCTCTCCTCGGCCCGCTTCCAACCCGTCAACGCCCGACACGTCTCCGCGAACCCCACCCTCACCCGGTGCTGCTCCCAGGCTCCCGACCGCAGGGCCAGCCCCTCGTTGTATACCCATCGGCAAGCACCGAACGTCCTGCCCAACTGCTCGGCCTGTGCCTCGGTCGGGTAGAAGCGGAACCGGTAGACGCGATGGTGGGTGCCCGTCTCCTTGGCATGGCTCTTCAGGGGAGTCGCCGTGCGGCCCGCGTGCTTGCGGCGCCTTTCGATGCCGAGTTCCTCGCGCTTGATGCGCTCGGCCCGGACACCCTTCACCGCCTTCGGCTTCTCTGCCGACTCCTCCATGAGCCCCCTCGCAGTCCGATCTTCGGAACAGCACGTCAGTCCGTTCAACGAACGGGTGCGCGGGTGGTTACGCATGGCTTTCGAGGTCCGCTGCCGGGGGCAACTTCGTGGATCAGGACGAGGGAGGCTGTGTACAGTGGAGACGCCTTCGCGTACGGCGTTGTTGTGCGCGGTGCCCCCTTAGCTCAGTCCGGCCCAGAGCGGCTGTCTTGTAAACAGCAGGTCGTCGGTTCGAATCCGACAGGGGGCTCCGGCGAAGGCCAGGTCACGTAGTCCGTGACCTGGCCTTTTGCATTGCTGGGGCAGCGCACGTTGCATGACAAGAACGCCACGAAGACAGCTTGCGTGACCGATGTGTGGCCTTGTCCTTCGGGTTGCTCGTGCCCGCCTTCGCGGCTTTGTGGGCGGCCTTACGCGGCTTCGGCTTCACTTGGAACGGCTGGGACATCGACCTGTGCAACGGGCGACAGCGCGGCCCACGCAAGGACCTCGACCAGGTGTTCGGCCAGGAGCCCGACGTGGGGATCAGGCTGGACAAGCGCGGTCGCCTGTCCGTAGGCGGTGCGCTCTGCGGCCCATTCGTGGTCGAGGCCGGTGAAGTCGTCGTCGATCCAGATGACGGGCACGTCGCTGAGCCACGTGTCGACGTGGTCGCGTTTCCACAGGTACCCGTTGGGGTGGCTGGCGGTGATCTGCGGGCGTGGGAGGTCGACGTATGGCAGGGGTGGGAGGCCGAGGAGCGGTCCGATCAGGGTGGTGGCGTCTTGGCGCCAGCTGGTGCACCAGACGGGGGTGACCAGGCCGGTCCGGATCACCTGCATGAGCAAGTGGCCATGCGCAGGGTTGAGCCAGATGGTGACCGGGTCGTCGGCGCTCCGGTCTGTGGGGACGACATCGTGCCGGTTGTGGCTTGCCGGACTGGCACCGTCAGTGTCCGGGAAAGGTATGAGGACGCCGTCGACGTCGAGGAGCAGGTAGGGCGGGCGCATCGGTTTCTCCCAGGAGAGCCGGGGTGGGGGTCAGAGCTTGCGCGCGGTGATCAGAAGGGTGCTGGGCCCAGTGGCCACCGTGGCGGGCGTCGTGGAACTCCTGGGCCGAGGTGAGCCAGAAGCCCGCGCGGTCGAGGTGTTTCTCCCAGCGCTCGGCGTCGAAGTCCCAGCGGGCGATGGGCAGTCGGGTGCGGTCGGGGAGGGTGACGTAGTCGCGGCGGGGCCGGTCGTCGATGGCGGGGCGTAGGCCACCCCGCTGGGGGTGGGGAGCCGAGAAGGCGAGAGTGTGCCCGGGCTTGAGGTGCTGGGCGATGGCCGGGAGTAGAAGTTCTGGGGCTACGAGGCCGACGGCGCCGAAGATGGAGTAGACGGCGTCGAACTGCTCGGCGGCTGCTTGCAGGTAGTACAGGGCGTGGCCGGCGACGAAGGTGAGATTGTTCAGCCGGCCGTAGTGCGAGCGGGCTGGACGGACTTGCAGGCCGACGAGGTCGACGCCGGTGACCTGGGCGCCGTAGCGGGTGGCGTGGTGGGCGGCGTTGTGGCCGGGGCCGCAGCCAAGTTCCAGCAGCCGCTTGTGGCGCAGGTCCGGGCCGAGGATTTCGGCGCCGGGCCCACTGCCGGGCCGGGTCGTCCATTCCATCCGGGCGGGCACAGCCAGTGGCTCCGCGGGGGCAGACGTGGTGCGTTGGAGGGCGTGGACGTACCAGGGGGACGCCTGGGCGAGCACGTCAGACCTCCAGGACGTGGAGGACGTAGGTGAGGTGGCGGCGGACGGCCTTGATGTACGCGGGGTCGGTGGCCGGTCGTTGATCCAGCGGATGGACTGCTCCATGAACCACTCGACGGCCCACATGCGGTGCCAGCCCAGCGCCCACTGCTCGGCAGGCAGCCCTCCGCGTTCGGCGAGGGCGTCTGGGGTGCCGCCCTCGGTGACGTAGGTGTCCAGGAAGATCCGCAGGCGTACGGGGTCCGGGGTGTCGAGGGTGCCGTGCCAGCTGGCGAGGTCGAGGAGGCTGGGACCGGTGAAGGCGCGGGCGAAGTCCAGCAGCCGCCAGCCGTGTTGGCCGATGTGGAGGCTGGTGGGGTGGAACTCGGAATGCACCCAGCCGAAAGGGGCCACCGTCGTACCGGCCGAGCGTGCGTCGGCGGCCTGGGTGATCCGGTCGAGTGCGTCCTCGACGTCGTCAGGTGCGAAATGTATTTGGCCTCGCGACCATCACCTCATACACGTCTGTAATCAACGGGTTTGCCTTTCTGTGCTCATCGGTAACTATCGCCATCGCGTCCTGTAATTGCGTATTCTGTGAAATCTTGAACGAATTTCAGGATTTTGGTGCCCTGACCAACATCGACCCGGAATTCAAGCTCCGCCTGTATGAGACGTTCTTGAAGCGATCGGCTCGCCAGCAACGCCTAGGTCAATTCTTCACGCCTCGAAATATCGTGTAAGCCGATGGTTAAAATGGCGATGCTTAATGCGTCGCCCGAAGATTCGGTAGTATTGGACCCTGCGGCCGGTGTTGGCGGATTTTTGTTGGAGCCGCTGCTTTTCTCGGATGCGCTTCCTGGGAACGTGACGTTCGTTGACGGCCAGCCTCGCCAGCGAGTCAAGCTCGTGGGTATTGATGTCGATGCCTGCACGAACATACTGGCGAAGGCCAATATGTTGCTGCACCTCGCTGAATCCGTGCGCGATCCTCAGACTACGCCAGAAGCTCTAAATCAGGCCCTTGTGAACACGTTCATTCTGATGAATGATAACGAGACACTCGGTGGGGTGCTCTACCCGCCACGGAACTCGGTCGACGTCATCCTCACGAACTCTCCGTATGTAACGCAAGGGTCTGCGGTCTACCGCAAAGAGATCGAGCACGTGAATGGTAAGAAGAACGGTGTCTACCTGGAAGAGTATTACGACACAGGTGGCCTTGGGGTAGAGGTTCTATTCCTTCGGTATATTTCTGGTGCGCTTAAGCCCGGCGGTAGAGCTTTCGTTATTGTCCCTCTTGGCCTGCTAATCGCACTGCCCAGCGGATGAAGAAGGAGCTTCTGAGGGAATGTAATATTCTTGCGAATATTCAACTCCCTCGAAAAGCCTTCTTCAATACATCGCAGCCGACGTACATCCTTGCTCTCGAGCGTCGCAAGGTAAAAAATCAGTCGCGTCCGCCGGTGCTCTGTGGTATCGCGCGGAGCATCGGGGAGACACTTGACTATGGGCGAGTCCCGACCCCTGATGATAACGACCTCGCCATGCTTGCAGACTTGTAGTGGGCCGGCGGAGTCAGTGACTCGCCCCGTGCAGTACGAGGAATGCGCATACGCGAAGATTGTGCCCGCCAGCGCCTTTGCTCCTGACGAACGCTGGGATGTGTTCCGTGACTGGACGGATGCGGAACATATCGAGCTCGGTGAGCGCTCGGATACAATTGAGCGCAGTGAATTCATCGATCTGGCGACTGAGACCTTGCAGGAACTAATCGACGACCTCCGTCAGGCCAAGGAGGAGCTGTCCCTGCTACAAAACGGTGACGTTAAGGAATTCGCGTTGTCGGATTCTGGTCGATTTCAAGTTCGCTCGGGGAGTAGGATCAGGAATGTGGACCTGCGTGATAATCCAGGTGACGTTCCCGTTCATTCGGTCTTCACTCGTCCTGAAAAAATTAAGGGGATGATTGATCGTGAATGGCTGGCAGAGCGCGGAGTAGAGCCGGAACCTTATCCGTGTGTGACAGTGATGGCTACAGAGGCGTCGGCCGTCGGAACGGTTTTCTATCGCGAAGCCAACTGTGTAATGACCGATAATGTGGTCATCGTGCAACCCTGGCCGAAGTCTTCAACCTACGGTCAGCTCGAGCTCGATGATGATGTCTCGGACGCTGCCGCCGCTGATAGCGTCGATGGTGTGCAGCCTCCGGAGCACGACATCGATCTCGGATATCTCGCGGTTGCCATGGCGCAGACGATTGCGCAGGGAGGCTATGTCTATGAGGCGTAGCTTTACACGAAGCGTGTTGCCCAACTAACCATTGAGGTCCCGGTTGATGCCGAAGGCAAGCCTGACATTGAGAGGCAGAGGCAGATTGCTGCTGTCCTGAAGCGACTGGACCAGATCCGATCCAAGCTGCAGGAAACAGGTATCTGGAGCAAGGGTGTACGCCTCGCTTGACGGCTCAGAGAGACTCTGTGTGTCCGGCTAACTCCCGGCGCACGGAGTACCTGCGTGTGTGAGAAGACGGCTCGGCATCCATTGGGCCAGCCATCAATCCACCGAGCCGGTAAGCCGCTGAGCACGAGCGGGACCGAATGTGGCCAATGGGCTATTACCCGTCATGATCTTGCAGGCCGAAGAGTACCCCGCGCTTATTCCTGTTCGGCCTGTTCGTCAAGCAATGTCCGTGCCAACTCTGAGAGGGTTGCGCCACTGTCCAGAGTCCACCGTGCAGGGCCCTGGACTGCCACAGGGGCTTCCTCCCAGCCCGCGAGCTCGTAGAGGTTGAGGACCAGGCGCGTCGGTGAGTAAGCACGCCCGTCGACCGCCCACACGAGACACCGCGTCCGATCATTGACCCAGGTTGCCTCACCGCGTTTGCGGTCCTCGGCTAGCCATGGGGTGAGGGCGTCGATCTCGGGTTTGTTCCATAGGCGTAGGCGGACTGGTGTTCCGTTCCTGATCCGTCCGTGGTCCACGAGAGTAGGCACGGCGTTGGGGCGGCGTGGTTTGCGCTTACTCTCCTTGGTTGCCTTGTAAATGGCCGGCAGGTCGGGGATGACCCCTTCCCGTTCGGCGTCGCGCAGCACCAACTCCGCGAGCCGCTTGCAGCGCCCAGCGTCAGTGAGCGTTCCGCTGAGGAAGGAGGTCGGCCCGTACTCCGCGTCGATGTGGTGAATCAGCCAGGACAGGACGCGATTAGTGAGGGCGGGAACCTCTCGTAGTGCCGCGTCCCAGTCGTACTCTGGATCGTCGATGCGGTCTTGATCGAGAAGCTGAAAAACCAGATGGGTGACGAGCAGATCACCTCGCTGGCTCACGTCGGCGGCACGCTTCTGGAACCGCTTGCGTTCTTCGTTGAGGGCGGTACCCACGGTGCGGTGCACAAGTACCGAGCGCCAAATCTGGAAGGCCCCAGGTCGCTCCCCGAAGAGGCGAGGGTAGGCGCCCCCGCTACCGCGCTCCCAGAGAAGGTCTGTGTCCCGCTTTGCGCGTACGGCGAGTTCGGTGTTCCGGTGCGCACAAGCCAGGGCAATTGCGGCGTGCACTACAGAGCAACCCTCGTCTGGCGCTGGATCAGGCTCACCACGCTTGTACACGTAAGACTTCTGGAGGGACAACATGAAGTCTTCGCGGATCATCGCGTGCACCTCGTCCAAGGCGATGAAGTCGCGCTGTTCCACATGGTTCTGCGTGTTGGTCGTCTCGGTGATGCGTTGCGCGAGATCCGGCATGTTCTTGTCGACGACGATCACCTTGACCGTGACCTCGGCGTCCTCGACCGCCTCGGGAGACGCCTTCGCGGCGCGGTGTGCTGCCGCGACAGTTTGTGCACCGTTTACGACGCTTACTCCTGAAAGGTGCAGATGTACGGGTTCGTCTGGACGGCGGCGCCCTGGCCAATCCTCTTCCAGCTGATCGCACAGCACTGTCACACCGTTGTTGAAGAGCCAGAAGTTCTCAGGCTCGTCCACCAGGGTGCTCAGCATGCCTGAATTGACTCGGGTCGTACCGAGGGACTGGCGCAGGTTCTGCTCGTACAACCGACTTTCGTGTTCCTGATACCACTCGGCGATATTGCTCGCCGGAACGGTGCCCTGGTAAGCAGTGAGCGGAGTGTTCCGCCGGAGCCAGTTCGTCATCCGAACGGTTACCTGCACAGGTTCGGGAGCGAGATCCTCACGGATCTGCCGAAGGACGTCCGCAGCGTGGACCACGCGGTACTCGAGGACCGGGCCAAGGCCATTGAACTCGCTCCGGGCGTCTTCGAGAACGTTGATGGTTTCCTTGCTGAGTGTCCCCACACCCATGACAGCGATTACCAGAGTTACCTTGAGCCGGGCATCGTGCATCGCGGCATTGACGCGAGCAGCGATTGGCTCCAGTCGGTCGTTGAAGCGGTCGAAACTCCGTTGCTCGATGAGGCGGAGACCGGCGATGAGCTTGTGCGCCGCATTGGTATCGAGCTTGCCCTTGCCCTCGTCACTCCACTTGGCTTGGACGAGCCAGACTTCCTGTGTGTCCTCAGTGACGGCCACACCGTCGATGCCTTGGTCGTCTTCTCCGTCGATGACAGAGGCGCCGGCGGTCTTGTGATCACAGCCGGTCACCTCGCGTACGGCAACCGCAGTCAACGCGCGGGAGAGGAAGCGCTGTTCGTAGCCCTGCTGGACGTAACCCTTGAGGTCTTCGTCGTAGATGAGCCCCTGGTACTGCTGCAGAAGCGCGGTGCGGATCTGGTGGATATGGATGGGGGCCGTTGCAGCCCGGCGTTCTGTCTCTTCCAAGTCTGCCCCCAGTGCCGTGAGCTGCGTCGCCCTGACACAGTCTAGGGACAGACCGAGAGGACAGGGGGCTGATCGTCGCCACAACGGTGCCTGGACTCAGATCATCTGACACAGAATCACCCTGCCGACTGCTCCCATAGTTGACGAGGCCGATGCGTGAGCGATGCGTGAGCGGATCGGGTGACACAAGATGGACTGGACGGTATGCAGGGCTCGCCCTTACCGCTCTGAACTGGGGGAACGGGATCCGGCGGCATCTCTCACCACCGTCCGGCATGCTTTTGAAGGCCCTTGTAATGCGTAGGTCGTCGGTTCGAATCCGACAGGGGGCTCCTGGTGTGGTGTCGAGAGGTCCGGGTCACTTGGTGGCCCGGGCCTTTTGTGTGGAGATGCCCGCCGCCTGGGCGATGACCCGGGCCGTGCGCAGGCCCTCCCGGTGGGCGGAGCCGGAGTGGGCGGGGCGGCAGCGGCCCCATTCCGGGGAGTACTCGGCCATGACCGCGCCCGGGTGGTCCGTGGTGAGTTCCGTGAGCGGGGCCTTGCGGCCGGAGGCGGCCAGGACGCGCTGGAACTCGCCCGCGTTGGCGAAGTCGCACACCGTGTCCTCCGTGCCGTGCACCAGGTGGATGGGCAGCGGTGGGGCGGTGGCGCAGACGGCCATCGGGGAGGGCAGGCCGAGCAGTGGTTCGGGCTGGTTGTAGCGGGCCGAGATGCCGACCACGGCGGCCGGGCGCCAGCCCTCCGGGGGGTCAGGGCGCAGGGCCGTGGCCATCGCGGCCCGCCCGCCCAGGGACCAGCCGACCAGGACGACCTGTGCCGGGTCCCGTACGAAGTCCCAGGTGAAGCGGAGGGACGCGGCGAGCTGGGGGCGGCCCCCGTCGGGGGCGTCCGGGTGCCAGTCGGGGACTATGACGGTGGCGCCGAGGCGGGCGACCTCCGCCGCCAGTGCGCCGAGGACGTCCCGTTCGGCGGGGCCGCGGCCGTGCCAGAGCAGGACCGTCGGAGCGTCCGGGGCGGCTGCGCGATGGATGTCGAGGAGCTGACCGTCGGACGAGTAGCGGACGGTGTCCATGACTGCGGTGCTCATGGGGTTCCCCTGTCTCTCAGCGGCCCGCGACCCGGTCGGCGATACGCGCGATCCGGGACGACTGTGCGGCATGGGTGGTGACTTCGCGGCGGTCGGCGGCTCGATACGTCGCGTACATGCCGTGTACCCCGAGCCAGCGGAAAGGTTCGGGTTCCCATTTGCGGACCTTGTGTTCGACCCAGGGAAGCGCGGTGAGATCAGTGTCGCCCGACTGGCCCGAGTCCCGCTGGACCAGGTCCCGGAGGGTGCGGGCGGCGAGGTTCGCCGTGGCGACACCGGAGCCGACGTAGCCGCCCGCCCAGCCGAGGCCGGTGGCGCGGTCCAGGGTGACCGACGCGCACCAGTCGCGCGGCACGCCGAGCACGCCCGACCAGGCGTGGGCCACGGCGACGCCTGAGAGCTGGGGGAAGAGACGCAGGAGGAGTTCGTGCAGGGCTTCGACCGTCGACGGCTGCGTACGGCCGTCGTTGTCCGTGCGGGAGCCGTAGCGGTACGGGACTCCGCGGCCACCGAGTGCGATGCGGCCGTCGGCGGTGCGCTGGGCGTACATGTAGGCGTGGGCCATGTCGCCCAGGGTCTCGCGGCCCTCCCAGCCGACCGACTCCCACTGGGCGGGGGTCAGGGGCTCGGTGGCGATCATCGAGGAGTTCATGGGGAGCCAGGTGCGTCTGTGGCCCTTGAGGGAGGCCGTGAAGCCCTCTGTGCAGCGCAGGACGTAGGGCGCGCGGACGGTTCCGTACGGGGTGACGGCGTGCTTCGGCCTGATCTCCGTGACGGGTGTCGACTCGTGGATCGTGACGCCGAGCGCCTCGACGGCCGTCGCGAGGCCCTTGAGCAGTTTGACCGGGTGCAGGCGGGCGCCGTGCGGGGTCCAGGTGGAGCCCACCGCGTCCGCGACCCGGACACGGCCGGCGGTCTCGCGGGCCCCGTAGAGCTCACGGTCCTTCTCGCCGTACGAGAGTTCCGTCGCGTGGAAGGCCTTCAGGCGGGCCAGCTGGGCGGGGGTGTACGCGACTTCGAGTACGCCGCCCCGGTGGATGTCCGCCTCGATGCCCTCCTCGCCGGCGACCCTGACGACCTCGGTGACCGTGGCGTTCATGGCCTCCTGGAGGCGTACGGCCGCCTCGTGGCCGTGCAGGCGCGCGTAGCGGTCGCGGCCCGCGATGCCGTTGTAGAGCCAGCCGCCGTTGCGGCCGGAGGCGCCGTAACCGCAGAACCTCTGCTCCAGGACGGTGATCCGCAAGAAGGGGGCGGCCTTCTTCAGGTAGTACGCGGTCCACAGCCCGGTGTAGCCGCCGCCGACGATCACCACGTCGGCGTTCGCGTCACCCTGAAGGGGCTCGCGGGGGGCGGGGAGGCCCTCCTCGGCGTACCAGAACGATATGCCGCCGTTCACGGTGGCGCGGTGCGCGCCCGGTGCCCGAAGCGGCTGCGGCAGGGGTGGTGTCCGGGGCTTGGGGGGCGCGTAAGGCGCGGGGGGTGTGCGGTCCGTGCCGGACGCGCTGTCCGTGCTGGACGCGCCGTCCGGGCCGGACGCGCTGTCCGCGTTCTCCGTGCTGCTCATGCGCGGTGACGTTAGCTTCTCCGGGTGGTGGGTGTCTCCTTCGGATTTCGTGGTTCTGGAGAGGGTGGGGGTGGGGAAGGTGGGATATGGGCGGCTGCTTGAGCGCGGCGGGCGGTTTCTGGAGCGGTGGGGGCTGCGGCGGGAGGGCGCGCCGATGAGCGGTCAGGTCTCGGTGGTGCTGCCCGTGGTGCGCGGTGACGGGACACGGGCCGTGCTGAAGCTGCAGGACCTCGACGAGGAGACGGCCGGTGAGGGGTTGGCGCTGCGGACCTGGGGCGGTGACGGGGTCGTACGGCTGCTGGACGAGGACGTGGAGAGCGGCACGCTGTTGCTGGAACGGCTCGACGAGGACCGGCCGCTGGCCGATGTGCCGGATGTGATGAAGGCGACGTCGGTCCTGGCCGGGCTGCTGGCGCGGATCACGGCCGTGCCGGCGCCGGCGGGGCTGCGGCGGCTGGACTCCGTCACCGCGGACATGTTCGAGCGGTTGCCCGGGGTGACGCGGTCCCTCGCGGCGGAGGACGACCGGCGGCTGCTCGCGGACTGCGCGGCGGCCGTGCGCGAGGTCGCGGACGAGCCGGGGGACCGGCTGCTGCACTGGGATCTGCACTTCGGGAACATCCTCGCGGCCGACCGTGAAGCCTGGCTCGTCATCGACCCGAAGCCGCTCGCCGGGGACCCCTGCTTCGAGTTGCTGCCCGCGCTTTGGAACCGGTGCGAGGAGGGGGCGTTGGAGCGCCGCTTCGACCTGCTGACGGAGGTGCTGGGGGTGGACCGGGAGCGGGCGCGGGCCTGGACGCTGGGGCGGGTGCTGCAGAACTCGCTGTGGCGGGTCGAGGAGGGCGAGGGGCTGAACGAGGATCAGGTCGGTATCGCGCGGCTGTTGTTGGGGCGTTGAGCGGTGGGGGGGGGTGGGGGCGGGGTGGGGGCGGCGGCTGCCGGGGGCAGGGCTCGCGGATCACCTTGCCGAGGTCAGGGCTCAAGGATCACCTTGCCGTGGGTGGCCCTGGTTTCCAGCGCGCGGTGTGCGGTGGCCGCCTCCGCGAGGGGGAAGCGGTGGAGGTCCGGGACCAGTCGGCCCTCGGCCGCCTCGGTGAGGGCGCGTAGTTCCAGGGTGCGCAGGGGGTGGGGGCCGCCTGCCTTCCGCAGCATGGCGGGGCCGAGGACCGACCGGGACACGCCCTCGACGAGGTACGGGGTGCCGTCGTGCAGGCCCGCGCCCGACCAGCCGAAGACGATGTGCCTGCCGGTGGGGTGGGTGAGGAGTGCGACTGCCTTTTGGGCCGTGTCGCCGCCCACCCCGTCGAAGACGACCGTGGCCGGGCGGTCGCCGAGGAAACGCCTCACCTGGTCCGGCCAGGCGGGGTTCCTGTAGTCGACGGCCAGGTCGGCGCCGTTCTTCTCGACGCGCGCCACCTTGTCCGGGCCGCCCGCCAGGCCGATCACGGTGGCGCCCGCGTGCCGTGCGTACTGCACGAGGAGGGTGCCGATGCCGCCCGCTGCGGCGGGGACGAGGACCACGTCGTCGGGGGTCAGGTCGGCGAACTGGAGGATCCCCATCGTCGTACGGCCCGTGCCGATCATCGCGACCGCCTGGGCGAAGTCGAGGTTCGCGGGGATCTCGTGGAGGCGGTCGACGTCGGTGACGGCCAGTTCCGCGTAGCCGCCCGGGTTGAGGCCCAGGTGGGCCACCACGCGCTTGCCGAGCCATCGGGCGGCGACGCCCTCGCCGAGGGACTCGACCGTGCCGGCGACCTCGCGGCCGGGGACCGTGGGGAGGGCGGGCAGCTCCGGGTACGGGCCCTTGACGCCTGCCCGGAGCGCGGTGTCCAGGAGGTGTACGCCGGCGGCGGCGACCGTGATACGGACCTGGCCGGGGGCGGGGCGGGGGGTTTCCGTTCGCTCGTACGTGAGGTTCTCGGGGGGACCGAAGGCGTGGAGGCGGATGGCGTGCATGGGCCTCGGGATGGGCTTCGTGGTGGGCATGGGGTTCCCCCGGGGTGTGGTGTGCGGTGGCTGAACCCCAGCTTTCAAGCTCAAGCATGCTTGAGGTCAAGGCCTGTCCCCTGTCGGTCACGCTCGTCCAGCCGCCGGGGCCGGTCAGGTGGGTTTGTTGATGGATTGGTGGGTGGGTGGGTTGTCAGTGGTGGGGTGCAGGATGGGGGGATGGTGAGCAGGGTGGTGAAGGCTGGTTCGAAGGCGGGCGCGGGGGTCAAGGGCGCCCGGCGGCCCGAGGTGCGGCTGCCGTCGCTGGAGCCGTACGGGGGTGGGGGGTTGGAGCCCGACGGGGACTACGACGGGCTGCTGTTCAGCGAGCTGGACTTCGTGGGGCAGGACGGTGGGGGCGCGCGGTTCATGGACTGCGCGCTGACGGGGTGCGCGGTCGATGAGACGCGGCTGCATCATGTGCGGGTGCTGGATTCCGTGCTCACCGGGTTGCGGGGGGTGGGGACGGACTTCGGGTCGGCGACCTTCCGGGATGTGGAGGTGGTCGACGCTCGGCTGGGCGGGGTGCAGTTGCATGGCGCCGTGCTGGAGCGGGTGGTCTTCCGTGGGGGGAAGATCGACTACCTGAATCTGCGGGAGGCCCGGATCCGGGATGTGGTGTTCGAGGGGTGTGTGCTGGTCGAGCCGGACTTCGGGGGTGCTCTGCTGGAGCGGGTGGAGTTCGTGGACTGTGTGCTGAAGGGGGCGGACTTCAGTGGGGTGTCGTTGACGGACGTGGATCTGCGGCGGGCGGCGGAGGTGGACTTCGCGCGGGGGGTTGATCGGCTGGCGGGGGCCGTGATCAGTCCGGCGCAGTTGTTGGATCTTGCGGGGGTGTTTGCTGCGGAGGTGGGGGTGCGGGTGGTGGGCGAGGGCTGAGGGGGTGGGTGGGAGCGGGCCGTGCCGGTACGTCGAGTCCGCCGCCCCCGGGTGTACGGCTGTGAGTTCTGAGGGCGCCGCTTCCTGGAGGAGCCCTAAGCGGCGGACTTTCGACGTACCGGCACGGCCCGCTCCCGGGTCTCGTCGCCGGGTGCCACTTGTTTGTTCCATCCGTCAGCCCGGACAGCGGTCATTTTTGACCCGGCCGGCGGTCTTCTTTCGGGCCGCTTCGCGTTGGCTGCCGGTCGTCTTTCAGCCTGTCCGGCGTTTGAGGACGAGGCCGTTCAGGCCGATGGGGGGTCTGGGGGCGCAGCCCCCAGGGCGTCCGGCTCAAGGCAGGCGGGGGAAGCGGGCCTCAAGGTTCCAGATCGCCGGGTTGTCCCGGAGCCCCTCGTGGAGGTCCGTCAGGTCGGCCAGGATGTCGTGGAGGAAGTCGCGGGCCTCGCGGCGGAGTTCGGTGTGGGAGAAGGTGAGCGGGGGCTCGTCCACCGGCATCCAGTCCGACTCGATGTCCACCCAGCCGAAGCGGCGCTCGAAGAGCATGCGGTCGGTGGACTCGGTGAAGTCCAGTTCGGCGCGCTGGGGGCGGGAGGCCCTGCTGCCCATGGGGTCCTGGTCGAGTTGTTCGACGATGTCGCACAGGGCCCACGCGAAGTCGAGTACGGGCACCCATCCCCAGCCTGTGGACAGCTCCCGGTCCGCCTTCGTGTCGGCGAGGTAGACGTCTCCGCAGAACAGGTCGTGGCGCAGAGCGTGGACGTCCGCGCGGCGGTAGTCGGTCTGCGGGGGGTCCGGGAAGCGGGCGGAGAGGGCGTAGCCGATGTCGAGCACGTGGGTGATGGTGTCACGCCGTTCTAGGATCGCCGCCATGCCCCGGTCTGTTGCCTTTGGTCCTGTCGCGGTTCTGCTGGTGTGCGTTCTGGTCGGTTGTGATGGGGGTGTGAGGGGTGTCGCGGGGGCCTCCGGGGTGCGTGATCCGTACTTTCCCAAGGCGGGGAACGGGGGGTACGACGTCACGCGTTACGGGCTCACGCTCGCCTATGAACCGAGGACCCGGCGACTGGTGGGGAAGGCGGAGATCCGGGCTCGGGCGGAGCAGGATCTCAGCGCGTTCAACCTTGATCTGAAAGGGATGGAGGTGCGGTCCGTCGAGGTGGACGGAGAGCCCGCGCGGTTCAACCGCAGTGGTGATCACGAGTTGACCGTCCGGCCGCGTGCGGATCTGGACGGCGGGGATTCCTTCGTGGCGGTGGTGCGCTACCAGGGAGTGCCGGATGTCATCACCGATCCCGACGGTTCGGAGGAGGGGTGGCTGCCCACCGAGGACGGGGCTCTCGGCCTTGGGGAGCCCACCGGGTCCATGGCGTGGTTTCCCGGGAACCACCATCCGGGCGACAAGGCCTCGTACGACATCGTCGTTGATGTGCCCGAGGGGCTGGAGGCCGTTTCCGTCGGGGAGTTGCGGAAGAGGACGGTGAACGGCGGGCGGGCTGTTTTCGACTGGCGGGTTTCGGAGCCCGTGGCCTCTTATGTGGTGACCGTGGCCGTGGGGGAGTTCGGGATTCGTCGGTCCGTGGCGGGTCGGCTGCCTGTCTACGTGGCGGTGGATCCCGATCAGGCGGCGGCCAGTCGTGAGGTGCTCGATCGCATTTCCGAGGTCATGGAGTGGGCTCAGGACAACTTCGGGCCGTATCCGTTCTCGTCGACGGGCGCGATCGTGGAGCGGGAGGACGACGCGGGGTACGCCCTGGAGACCCAGAACCGGCCCGTGTTCCCCGGTGCGCCCGGCGTGGGGCTTCTCGTGCACGAGCTTGTCCATCAGTGGTACGGGAACTCCGTCACCCCGAAGTCGTGGCGTGACATGTGGCTGAACGAGGGCTTCGCCACGTACGCCGAGTGGTTGTGGGACGAGGACCACGGCGGGGACTCCGTACAGGACGTCTTCGACGCGCTGTACGAGGGCGACTATTTCGAGAAGGAGGCGGAGAGCGACGGAGTCTGGGCTTTTCCGCCCGCCCGGCCGCCGGATGCCGCGCGGATCTCGGACAGTCCGGTGTACGAGCGGGGTGCCATGGTGTTGCACAAGATTCGGCAGACGGTCGGTGACGACGTGTTCTTCGGCATCCTGCGGGGGTGGGCCGCCGGGCGGCGGCACGGCAACGCGGACACGGACGACTTCACCGCCTATGTCGAGAAGGCGGCGCCGGACGAGGACTTCTCGGGGATCTGGGACGACTGGTTGTACGGGGAGGGGCGGCCCGGGAGCCCATGAGGCGCGTGCTCGGACAGCCCTCAGTGAAGGATTTTGCGCAGCACCGCGCAGGGGCGGCCCAACTGGCGGTCTTTTCTGTGGCCGATCGTCTCGTAGCCGATGGTCGTCCAGAAGGCGAAGGCCCCGGGGTTGTTGTCCAGGGCCGCCAGGCGCACGGCGTCCCGGCCCGCCTCGCGGAAACGGTCCTCGATGCGTGCCGCCAACCGCCGTCCGTGGCCCTTGCCCTGGTGGGCGGCGTCGACCAGCAGCAGGCCGATCCACGGGTCGGGGTCGCCCGGGTCCGGGTGGTGGGCGAGCGTGATCGCGACCGCGACGAGTTGTCCGGCGCTGCGGGCCTGGAGGACCTCCACGTCCGGGTTGGCCAGCTCGTCCGCCAGCGCCTTCGCGACCTGCTCCGGGCGGATGTCGTGCGGGTCGGGGAAGTCACCGCTGAGGGCGTAGAACGCGTGGTTCGAGGCGTAGAGCGCGGTGAGTTCCGTGAGGAGGGGGCCCGGCAGGTCGTGGTCCGGGGTGAGGGCGAGCGGTTCGAGGATCACGCCGGGAAGGGTAGGCGCTCCGGGGCGGGGTGTGGGGAGGGAGTTCGGTGCGGTCGGGGTCGGGTGCGGCGGGTTCCGGTGCGGTCAGGTTCGGGTGCGGGGTCGGGTGCGGGGCCGGTGGGGGCTTGTCGCGCAGTTCCCCGCGCCCCTTCGGGGGGCGGCACGACCGAGGGGCCCGGTCCGGCTGCAGCCGGACCGGGCCCCTCGAATGTCGTGCGCGTGCTGGATCAGACGTTGACGCCGAAGTCCTTGGCGATGCCCGTGAGGCCGGACGCGTAGCCCTGGCCCACCGCGCGGAACTTCCACTCCGCGCCGTTGCGGTACAGCTCGCCGAAGACCATGGCCGTCTCCGTGGCCGCGTCCTCCGAGAGGTCGTAGCGGGCGAGCTCGGTGCCGCCGGCCTGGTTCACGATGCGGATGTACGCGTTGCGGACCTGGCCGAAGTTCTGCGAGCGCGTCTCGGCGTCGTAGATGGAGACCGGGAAGACGATCTTGTCGACGTCGGCCGGGAGGCCCGCGAGGTTGACGTTGATCGCCTCGTCGTCGCCGGCGCCTTCACCCGTGCGGTTGTCGCCCGTGTGGACGATCGTCTGGTCCGGGGTCTGCTTGTTGTTGAAGAAGATGAAGTGGGCGTCCGAGTAGACCTTGCCCTCGGGGTTGACCGCGATGGCCGAGGCGTCCAGGTCGAAGTCGGTTCCCGTGGTGGAGCGGACGTCCCAGCCGAGGCCCACGGTGACGGCGGTCAGGCCCGGAGCCTCCTTGGTGAGCGAGACGTTGCCACCCTTGGACAGGCTTACAGCCATTGTTGGGAGTCCTTCCCTCGTTATTTGTGCGTACGGATCGTGCGGTGCTGCGCGTCGGGCTTCGTACGGGACGAAGCTACCGCCATCCCTAAGAACGCCGATGGGGGTCCCCAGGGTTCCGCTCCTCTTTACTTTCTTTACCTGCGAGGTCGGAGGCCGCCTGTCGTGGGGCCGGGGTGCGGGGACGGGTGCGGGTGGGTGACCGTTCCGGTGCCGAAAAGCTGGTGACGTGGACCGGACAGACAGGGGACCATGGGTCCATGTCCGGTCCCTACGTCATCCGTGGCTCCGTCTCGCTGCCCGAGGCCGAGCTGATGTGGCGTTTCTCGCGCTCCTCCGGGCCGGGCGGCCAGCACGTCAACACGACCGACTCGCAGGTCGAACTGCGCTTCGACCTCGCGAAGACCCAGTCGCTGCCGCCGGTGTGGAAGGAGCGGGCACTCGCCAGGCTCGCCGACCGGCTGGTCGACGGGGTCGTCGCCGTGCGTGCCTCCGAGCACCGGTCCCAGTGGCGCAACCGGGAGACGGCGGCCGTGCGGCTCGCCTCCCTGCTTGCCGAGGCCAGCGCCCCGCCGCCCAGGGCCCGCCGGGCCACCCGTATTCCGCGAGGCATCAATGAGCGCCGGCTTCGCGAGAAGAAACAGCGGGGCGACACGAAGCGCGGGCGTTCCGGGCGCGACTGGGGATGAGGAAAGGGGTGTCGGGCGGGTCCGGCACTTCTCACGGCACTTCTGGCGGCGCCTCTCCCCGCACTTCGGTTCTTCTTTGTTCCCGGCGCTCCGTTCGCCCTGCCGTACCGTCCGGCGCGGGTTTTCCGGCGGCGGAGGAAAAGCCCGGGGACAAGAGGGCGGGCACCCGCCCGGTTTCACATTCGTACACGGTCGGATCCCCGTCGGAGTTCCGGAATCGGTGTCAGCCCAACTGCCGGTAACGGCCCCGGAAATACGTGAGAGGGCCGCCTTCGGCGCCCGGCAGCGAGGACGTCAGGACGCGGCCGATCACCAGGGTGTGGTCGCCTGCGGTCACGCGCTGTTCGGTGCGGCATTCCAGGGTCGCCAGGGCGCCGTCCAGCAGGGGCGCGCCGGACTCCTTGCCCCGGACGTACGGCACGTCCGCGAAGAGCAGGCGGTCCGAGATGCGGTTCTTCATGGCGAAGCGGCTCGCGACGGAGCTCTGGCTCCCGGCCAGGAGGGAGACCGCCCACAGGGGCTGCTCGTCGAGCAGGTCGTCCATGCGGGAGCCCTCGCGCAGGCCGACGAGGACGAGGGGCGGGTCGAGGGACACGGACATGAAGGAGGTCGCCGTCATGCCGACGTCCTCGCCGCTCGGGCCGTCCGGGTCGGCCTGCGGCTCGTGCGCGGTCACCAGGACCACGCCGGCGGCCAGCCGGGACATGGCCGCGCGGAACTCGTCGTTGCTCACCCCCACAGCATGCACGGGCGGGGCGGGCGGAGCGGCAGAGGGAGTGTTCAGCACACGAAGACGCTATTCTCCGCCGACGGTGGACACATCCGACCAACGTCCGAAGCAGGTCCTAGGACTGAAGTGGGAGTGTGACTCGGATCTCCTACCAGGCGCGCGCACATCTTCCACAAATTTGCGTTCAGTAAACGCACCGCGAAAACACAGAAACTCTACTCAATTGTTCATCTTAGCCTGTGACTTGAGTCACAGGTGCCATATTTTGTTGACCCTGTGTACCGAGTGGGCAGCGCGCTGTGATTCAGTGGCGGGGAAGCTGGCAGGGAGTAGGCGGGGAGAGGGCCCTGGAGTTGCTGTCGAGGTCTTCGAGGGGAGGGCGCATGGAGACCGAGTCGGAGCCGTACGTCCGCCTTGCGACCCTGCGGCAGCTGCACACGGTCATGGCGGACATGAACACGGCCCGCAGCCTGGCCGACACGCTGCAGACCGTGGCCGACGGAGTCGTCAACGGCCTCGGCTACGAACTGGCCTGCGTCAACCTCGTCCGTCCCGACGGCGACCTGGTGGTCGCCGCCCTCGCCGGGAACTCCGCCGCCGAGGCGCTCATCACCGGCCGCACGGGCTCCCGCGAATCCTGGGAGCGCCGGCTGAACATGGGCGAGGCATGGGGCGACCTGCGGTTCATACCGCACACCGAGGGCTGGGTCCTCGACGAGGACGACGTCCCGCAGTGGTACACCGACGGGCCCGAACCGCGCTTCGAGGACGAGTGGCACCCCGCCGACCGGCTCTTCGCCCCCATGTACACCCCGAGCGTTCCCGGCGGCTCCTGCGGTGAGCTGATAGGCGTCCTGTCCGTGGACCGTCCGCGCAACGGACGGCATCCGGGCGCGTGGGGCCGCGAGGCCCTGCAGATGTACGCGTTCCAGGCCGCCATAGCCATCAGCAACGCGCGCCTGCGGGCCAACATGCAGCGCGCGCTGGTCCGCCTGGAGCGCGAGCAGCAGGCGCTGCGGGCCAGCGAGGAAAGCTTCCGGCAGGCCTTCGAGTACGCGCCCTCCGGCATGGCCGTGGCCGAGATGGGCGGCGACCAGCACGGCCGGATCCTGCGGACGAACGACGCGCTGTGCCGGCTCCTGGGCCGCCCCGCCTCCTCGATGCGCCGCTACTCGTTCTCCGACCTCGTCCACCCCGAGGACATCGGCACCCTGCTCAGGACCTCCGCCGAGGGTGGCCGCGCCGAGCTGAGACTCTGTCGCCGCGACGGTACGTACGTGTGGGTGTCGCTGCGCAACAGCGTGGTCGCGGACGCCGCCGACGGGCCGCGCTTCCTGCTCACCCACGTCGAGGACATCGAGGAGCGCAAGCGCCGCGAGCTGCAGCTCGCCCACCGCGCCTCGCACGACTCGCTCACCGGCCTGCCGAACTCCGCGGAGCTGCGCTCCCGGCTCGCCGCCCGGCTGTGCGCCCGCCCCACGGCGACGGAGCCCGGCGTGGTCGACACGATCGACGCGGCGTACGGGGAAGTGGTGGCCGCGCGCAACGCGAGCGCCAACGGATACGACGTGAACGCCTACGACGTGAACGGGCACGGCTTCGACTACCGGCCGGTCCCGGACGCCATCGACGCGTACGACCACCATGTGCACACCGTCACACCCGAGGGGGAGCGCGACGACGGCACGAAGGGGCTCGCGGTCCTCTTCTGCGACCTCGACGGCTTCAAGTCGATCAACGACCGCTTCGGGCACAACGCCGGTGACTACGTACTGATCGAGGTGGCCCGCAGGCTGGGCGGCGCCGTGCGCGACGGGGACACGGTCGCCCGGCTCGGCGGGGACGAGTTCGTGGTGCTCGCCGACGGACTCGGCCGCGCCGACGCGGAGGACCTCGCGGTGCGGCTGCGCAACGAGATTATCCAGCCGATCAGGGTCGACGGACGGGCCATGCGGGTCGGCGCGAGCTTCGGTATCGGGTGGGCACATTGCGGCATGACGGCGGACGAAGTCCTGCAGTCCGCCGACGAGCGGATGTACGTAGAGAAACGTTCTCGTCCCAAAGCGCACAGGCGTGCCGGCTGATCCGCAGGTCAGCGCCCCCATGCGAGCTGAGTCACCCGTTTGGGGCACCGGGACCGGGTAGGCTCGCCTTTCGATCCCCCGTACCGCATCTGTACCGCACCCGCTAGGAGACCAAGGGATGACGCCCGGCAACAACGGCGCGAGCACGCCCGAGGACGACGACCCGTTCGGCTATCTGTACGAGGACGGGAAGGCCGCCGGAGCCCAGCCGCCGAGCGGCGGTGGTGGTTACGGCTACCCCGGCTCGGTCAACCGGGTGCGTCCGGTCGGTGAGCGCCAGTACGGCCAGTCCGCCGCGCAGGCCGCTCCCACCGCGCAGTACGGGCAGGTGCCGCAGCAGCAGGCCACGTACGGGCAGCAGGGGCAGTACGGGCAGCCGAACGCGAACGCCAACTACGCCACGTCCGAGAACCACTCCGGCGGCGCGCCCACCACGCACCAGCAGACGCACGGTGGCCGGGGCGGTGGCGGCCGGGGCCGCGGGCCCAACACCAAGGGTCTGCTGATCGGCGCCGTCGCCGTGGTCGCGGCCGTGGTGATCGGCATCGGTATCGCGATGCTCGGCGGGGACTCGGACGACGACAAGAGCGGCGACGACACGGCGGGTCCGACCGCGTCGGCCGGCCGGAGCGCCGAGCCGAGCGAGACGTCCAGCAAGGAGGCCGCGGATCCGGCGGCCGAGCTGCCCGACATCGACGCGAAGGCCCTGAAGCTCGGCGCCGGTGTGACGACCGCCTCGGACATCGAGGGCGCGAGCGCGGCGGGCGGCATCTATGTGACCGGCCTCAACCAGGTCGGCGCCGAAGTCACCTGGACCGTCAACGGCATCCCGAAGTCCGGCACCTACACCGTCTTCACGAAGTACAGCGTCGCCGGCAAGGACGCGAAGATGACGCTCACCGTGAACGGCAAGGAGTTCGGCACCAAGCTGAACCTGGGCAACTTCGCGAAGGCCAAGGAGAACGAGTGGGAGAAGGGGTGGACGGAGACCTACTCCTGGCCCACTCTCACCAAGGGCACGAACACGATCTCCATCTCCTGTCAGCAGGGTGACGACTGCGACGTCCTGCTCGACCAGCTCCGGCTGAAGGCGGGGCAGGTCAAGAACTGAGGGTCGGTTCTGGGCGGTGCCGCTCGCCGCGGGGGTCGGGGGGCGGGGTCGGGTGTCCTGTGCGGGCCCGGTCGGGGCTTGTCGCGCAGTTCCCCGCGCCCCTAGAAGCAAAGGATTGCGCCGTTCCCCGCGCCCCTGAAGGTGGGGGTTCACGCTGCCGTTGTCCGGCCCGTCACCGACACCCGGCCCAGCAGTTCCTCGTACGCGGGGCGGTCGAACTCCCCCGCGACCGGTGCCAGCACCGTCGCCGCGGACAGCGCGACCGCACGCGCCAGGCGGTCCGGCCACGGCAGTTCCTCCACCAGGCCCGACAGCAGGCCCGCGACCGCGGAGTCCCCGGCGCCCGTCGGGTTGCCGCGGACCGGCCGGGGCGGGGCCGCGTGCCAGTCGCCCTCGGGTGTGCGGGCGAGCAGCCCCTCCGCGCCGAGGGACGCCACCACCGCGTGCGCCCCGCGCCGACGCGCGTCACGCGTGGCCTGCGAGGGGTCGTGCGAGCCGGTCAGCTCGGCCAGTTCGTCCGCGTTCGGCTTGACGATGTCGGGGCGGGCCGCGATCCCCCGCCGCAACGGCTCCCCGCTCGTGTCGAGCAGTACCGGAATCGCCAACGCCCGAGCGGTGCGCACGAGTTGGGCGTACGCCCCGACCGGCACCCCGGGCGGCAGGCTGCCGCACAGGGCCACCGCGGAGCAGGAGCGCAGCAGAACCTCGTACGCCTCCTGGAAGTCCGCCCACTCGGCGGGGGTGATCTCCGGGCCCGGTTCGTTGAGTTGAGTCGTGTCACCGGTCGTCGTGTCGGCCACCGCGATCGTGCGGCGGGTCGAGCCGCTCACCGGGACCAGCGCGTCGACGACATCCGGTGTCTGCGCGAGCCGGCCCCGCAGGGCCCGCCCGGTGACGCCGCCCACGAAGCCCGTCACGGTCACCTCGTGGCCGAGGGCCGCGAGTACCCGGGCCACGTTCAGGCCCTTCCCGCCGGGCCGTTCGGTCATCTCGTCGACCCGGTGGGACGTGTGGGGCCGCAACTCCCGTACGCGGTACGTGATGTCGAGAGCGGTGTTCAGCGTGACCGTGAGAATCACGGGGCCTGCCTCTCTCGATGTGGACGCGCTCGCTGGTGCGTGAGCGGGTGCCACGGGTGTGCTCGTCCGAAAGTCCGATCATGCCAAAGGCGACGGCCGTCGGCCCAGCCCCCGGCTCAGGTGGTCTGAGGTTCGACCAGCCATTCGCCGCGGCGCATCACACCCTTGACCTCGAAACCGGAGTCCAGGACCACCAGGTCGGCGTCCTTGCCCGGCTCCAGCGAACCCACCCGGTTGTACAGGCCCAACTGCCGTGCCGGATTGGCGGAGATGGCCGCGACGACGTCGTCGATAGGCAGCCGGTCCACGGTCACCGCGCGCTTGAAGGCCCGGTCCAGGGTGAGCGTGGAGCCCGCGATCGAGCCGCCCTCCACCAGACGCGCCACGCCGTCCGCGACCTCGACCTCCAGCGGGCCGAGCATGTAGCGGCCGTCGCCGAAGCCCGCCGCGTCCATCGCGTCCGTGATGAACGCCACCCGCCCGCCGCCCGCGTGATGGAAGGCCAGCTGGAGGGAGGCCGGGTGCAGGTGGATGCCGTCGTTGATCAGCTCGACGGTGATCCGCTCGTCCTCCAGCAGGGCCGCGATCGGGCCCGGCGTGCGGTGGCCGAGCACGGGCATCGCGTTGAACAGGTGCGTCGCCACGGTCGCGCCCGCGTCGATGGCCTCCACCGTCTGCTCGTACGTGGCGTCCGTGTGCCCGATCGCCGCGATGACGCCGTGCTCGACGAGGAGGCGTACGGAGTCGATGCCGCCCGGCAGTTCGGTGGCGAGGGTGACCATGCGGGCCCGGCCGCGCGCCGCGTCGATCAGTTTGCGGACCTCCGCCGGGTCGGGGTCGCGCAGCAGCTTCTCGGAGTGCGCTCCCTTGCGGCACGGGGAGATGAACGGGCCCTCGAAGTGGATGCCCGCGATGTCGCCCTGCTCGGCCAGTTCGGAGAGCAGTCCTGCGCGCTGAGCCAGGCCGTCCATGTCGCCGGTGACCGTGGAGGCGACGAGGGTCGTCGTGCCGTGCGCGCGGTGGGTGCGGATGCCCTGGAGGATCTCCTCGACCGTGCCCGAGGTGAAGGAGGCTCCGCCGCCGCCGTGGTTGTGCATGTCGACGAAGCCGGGGACCACGTAATGGTTGCGCAGGTCCACCGTGGGGGTGTCCTCGGGAGCGCTCCCGGCGATGCGGGTGCCGTCGATGATCACGCGGCCGTCGGGCACGGTGCCTGTGGGGAGAACAACGGTCGCGCCGGTGAGGATCGTCGGGTGCGGGCCGGTGAGGGCTTGTCGCGCCCCCGCGGCGGAGCCGCATGATGTCGCGCCCCGCGCCCCTTCGGGGGCGCCCTTGTGCGGCCCGGTCGGAGACATGCGCTCAGTGGTCATCAGGCGGATACCTCCGAAGCGGGGTGGGTGGGGAGGGCCAGCAGGTCCCAGGCGAGGAGGCCCGCGCCCAGGCAGCCGGCCGTGTCCCCGAGTGCCGCGGGGACGATCGACGGCAGTTTCTGGAAGGTGACGCGCCGCTCGACCGCGGCCCGCAGTGGTGTGAACAAGGTTTCCCCCGCCTCGGCGAGACCGCCACCGATGATCAGGATGCGCGGGTCCAGCAGAGTGAGCGCGGTGACGAGTCCGTCGGCGAGCGCGTCCACGGCGTCCTGCCAGACCGTCCGCGCCCGGGTGTCGCCCGACTCGACGGCCTTCGCGCAGTCCGCCGCGTCCGCGTCCCGGTCGCCGGAGGCTTCGGCCCACGCCTCGGTGACCGCGGCCGCCGACGCGTACCGCTCAAGGCAGCCGCGCTGCCCGCACGGGCAGGGGGCGCCCCCGGGGCGTACGACGACGTGGCCGATCTCGCCCGCGAAACCGTGCGCGCCCGCCTCCACCCGGCCGTCGATGCCGATCGCGCCGGCGATGCCCGTGCCCAGCGGTACGAACAGGAAGCGGTCCGCGCCCCGGCCCGCGCCGATCCGGCCCTCGGCGAGGCCGCCGGTGCGTACGTCGTGGCCGAGGGCGACCGGTGCCCCGTACAGCCGTTCGCTGAGCAGGCTCCGCAGTGGTACGTCGCGCCAGCCGAGGTTGGCCGCGTAGGCGGCGATGCCGCGGTCGGCGTCCACGATGCCGGGGACGGCGACGCCCGCGGCGGACGCAGGCTCGCCGAGGTGCTCCTCGCCGTGCGCGCGCAGGTCGGCGGCGAAGGCGAGGATCGACTCGACGACGGAGTCCGGGCCGCGCTCCCGGCCCGTCGAGCGGCGCGCCTGGTGCAGCAGCTCGCCGTCCGCCCCCACGAGGGCGGCCTTCATTCCGGTGCCGCCCACATCCAGGGCGATGACGTGTCTCACACGCACAGTGTCGCCCCTTACCCCGTGAGAGGTCTAGTCCACTTACGTGGTGTAGACCTTAGAGCGAAAATTGCGATTCGAAAGTTTGGGATCGCATGAGCGAATCGGTGGGGTACGCGGGCACTTGGGCACGTGGACGCCCGGACACGCTCATGGGACGAACAGGGTTGAGGACGGCAGTAGTGCAGCGGCGAGTGACAAGTCTGATCGCGGTGGCGTCCGCACTGGGTGTGACCGCGGCCCTCGGAGGCTGCGGCAGCTCCGCCGGATCCGGGGACGTCACGCTGAGACTCGTGGCGGCCGACTACGGCGACTCCAAGGCGAACAGCTCCCAGAAGTACTGGGACAAGCTGACCCGGGCCTACGAGGCGAAGCACCCCGGCGTCGACGTCGAGGTCAGCGTCTACTCCTGGAACGACGTGGACGCCAAGGTCAAGGCCATGGTCGACGCGGGCAGCCCGCCCGACCTGGCGCAGATAGGCGCGTACGCCGACTACGCCGACGCGGGGGAGCTCTACCGGGTGAGCGAACTGCTCTCCATAGACACCCAGGCCGACTTCGTGTCGCAGCTGTCCGCGGCGGGGGAGATAAACCGCACGCAGTACGGCATGCCGTTCGCCTCCTCCACCCGGCTGCTCTTCTACAACAAGACCCTCTTCGCCGACGCCGGCCTCACCCCGCCGGAGAGCTGGAGCGACCTCGCCTCCGACGCGGCGGCCCTCAAGGCCAAGGGCGTGAAGTACCCGTACGCGCTGCCGCTGGGGCCGGAGGAGGCGCAGGCCGAGACCTTGATGTGGCTGCTCAGCGGCGGCGACGGGTACACCGACACGGTCGGCTCCTACAGCCTCGACTCCCCGCAGAACATCGACACCTTCACCTGGCTCAAGGAGAAGCTCGTCGACAAGGGCCTCACCGGGCCGGTCGCGCCCGCGAAGCTCAACCGCGCGGACGCCTTCGCGGCGTTCACGCGTGGCGAGGTCGGCATGCTGAACGGCCACCCCACGCTGATGAAGGCCGCCGCCGCGAAGGGCGTGAAGTTCGGCATGGTGCCGATGCCCGGCGCCAAGGGGCGCTCCAAGGCCACCATGGGTGTCGCCGACTGGATGATGGCGTTCAAGAAGAACGGGCACGCGGAACAGATCGGGGACTTCCTCGACTACGTGTACAGCGACAAGAACGTCCTGGAGTTCTCCCACGAGTACGACCTGCTGCCCGTGACGACGTCCGCGTCCGAGGCGATGGCCCTCGACAAGGACGACGCGGACCTCGTCGACTTCCTCGGTGAGCTGCCCAACGCCGAGCTGTACCCCGTGGGGCAGACGTCCTGGGCGGCGGTCAGCGCGGACATCAAGCGGCGGATCGGTGAGGCGGTCAGCCCGGAGGGGAAGCCGGGGGCTGTACTGGGGCAGTTGCAGCGGGCTGCTGCCGCTGCCCAGAACGCGGGGTGACTCCGTCGGTTGGGTGGTTGGGGGTGGGTGCGGGCTTGTGGGGGCTGGTTGCGCCGTTCCCCGCGCCCCTGAAGGGCAACGGCGAAAGATTGCGCCGTTCCCCGCGCCCCTGAAGGGCAACGGCGAAAGACTGCGCCGTTCCCCGCGCCCCTGAAGGGCAACGGCGAAAGACTGCGCCGTTCCCCGCGCCCCTCTGAGGGGGTGGTGGCGGCTAGCTTGTTGGTATGGGTATGGGTATGGGTATGGGTACGGGTGATGCGGGGTTGAGTTCGTTGGAGCGGGGTGTGCTTGCGTTGGAGGGGCGGGGGTGGGAGGCGCCGGGGGCCAAGGAGCGGGCCATTCGGGAGGAGCTGGGGATCGCCCCGGTTCGTTACTACCAGTTGCTGAATGCCCTGCTGGACGCGGAGCGGGCCCTCGCGTACGACCCGGTGACGGTCAACCGTCTGCGGCGCGTTCGTGAGGTACGCAGGAGCGAGCGGGAGGCGTAAGACCCCACCTCGGCGGATAGGGTCCCAGCATGGCCAGCCACCCCGACCCATCGTCGCTGCCGAGCCCCGTGACCACCGCGGGCCGAGACGGCCTCGCCGCCATCCTCGCGCGGCCCCACAAGGCCGTCCTC
This sequence comes from Streptomyces sp. NPDC017991, assembly GCF_044328075.1. Classification (NCBI taxonomy): domain Bacteria; kingdom Bacillati; phylum Actinomycetota; class Actinomycetes; order Kitasatosporales; family Streptomycetaceae; genus Streptomyces; species Streptomyces sp. NPDC017991. Next base: position 134,302 of record NZ_JBIRGP010000009.1, read on the forward strand.
GCCTTCGACTTCGACGGCACGCTCGCGCCGATCGTCCCCGACCCCGAACAGGCCCGCGCCCACCCGGACGCCGTACCGGCCCTGGCGGCGCTGGCCCCGAGAGTGGCGTCGGTGGCCGTCGTCACCGGCAGGCCGGCGTCGGTCGCCGTGCGGTACGGCGGCTTCGCCGGAGTCCCGGGCCTCGACCACCTCGTCGTGCTCGGCCACTACGGGGCGGAGCGCTGGGACGCGGTCACCGGTACGGTCCGGGCCCCCGCCCCGCACCCCGGCGTCGCCGCGGCCCGCGCCGAACTGCCCGGGTTCCTCGACGGCATCGGTGCCTGGCAGGGCAGCTGGATCGAGGAGAAGGGCAGGGCCGTCGCGGTCCACACCCGCCGTGCCCAGGACCCCCAGGCCGCCTTCGAGGCACTGCGCGAACCGCTGTCCCGGCTGGCCCAGAGGCACGGCCTGATCGTCGAACCGGGGCGGCTGGTCCTGGAGCTGCGTCCGGCGGGCATGGACAAGGGCGTCGCCCTCGGTGAGTACGTGCGCGATGTCGGCGCCGAGTCGGTCATGTACTGCGGCGACGACCTCGGCGACCTGCCGGCCTTCGCCGCCGTCGAAAAACTCCGCTCCGACGGCATCCCGGGCCTCCTGGTCTGCAGCGGCAGCGCAGAGGTGACCGAACTGACCGACCGCTCGGACCTGGTGGTGGACGGCCCGGAGGGGGTCGCCCGACTGCTCACGGCCCTGGCAGCAAGGCTGGCCCCGTAAGGGGCGCGGCCAGCCCCCGCCGACCGGCGCCTGTCAGCCAACCGCCCCCGCGGAGCGGAGCGCGTGCAACTGGTCCAGGAACCACTGCGCCGGCGGCAGGGCGGTCGCCGCCGCAGCCAACCGCTTCGTCCGCTCGGCCCGCTCGGCGAGAGGCACCGTCAACGCCTCGTGCAACGCCTCCGCCGTCCCGGACACGTCGTACGGGTTCACCACCACCGCGTCCTCGCCCAACTCCTCGTACGCCCCCGCCTCCCGCGACAGCACCAGCACGCACCCGTCGTCGGACACGACGGGCACCTCCTTCGCGACGAGGTTCATACCGTCGCGGATGGGGTTCACGAGGGCCACGTCGGCCAGCCGGTACGCCGCGAGTGAGCGTGCGAAGTCGTCCTTCACGTGCAGGACGACCGGCGTCCAGCCGGGCGTCCCGTACGCGGAGTTGATCTCGTCGGCGACCCGCTGCACCTCGGCCGTGTAGTCGCGGTACACCGCCAGGTCCTGCCGCGACGGGTACGCGAACGCCACGTGCACCACCCGCTCGCGCCACTCGGGCCGGTCGTCCAGCAGCTGCCGGTACGCCAGCAGGCCGCGCACGATGTTCTTGGACAGCTCGGTGCGGTCCACCCGCACGATGGTCCTGCGGGGGCTGCCGTCGGGCGCGGTGCCGATCTGCTCGCGCAGCGCGGCCATCCGCTCGTCGACGTCCTCGCGGTGCGAGCGCTCGCGCAGGAAGTCCGCGTCGGCGCCCAGGCCGTGCACGCCGATCTGCGTGTCCGGGTCGAAGTCGGCCCCCAGTACGGTCCGACAGCACTCCGTGAACGCGTCCGCCCACCGCCGGGTGAGGAACGCGGCCCGGTCGGCGCCGAGGATCCCGTCGAGGACCTTCGCCGCGATGTCGTCGGGCAGCAGCCGGAAGTAGTCCGGCGGGGCCCACGGGGTGTGCGAGAAGTGCCCGATCCGCAGGTCGGGACGGAGTTCGCGGAGCATCCGCGGCACGAGAGTCAGGTGGTAGTCCTGTACGAGGACCGCGGCGCCGTCCGCCGCCTCCTCGGCCAGCGCCTCGGCGAAGGCCTGGTTGTACGTCTCGTAGGCCGCCCACTGGCGCCGGAACTCCGCGTCGAAGACGGGTTCCAGGGGGGTCTGGTAGAGCATGTGGTGGACGAACCACAGCGCGGAGTTCGCGATGCCGTTGTACGCGGCGGCGTGGGTGTCGGCGTCGATGTCGAGCATCCGGACGCCCTCCTCGCCCACGCCGCGCCGGACGGCCTCGCGGTCGCCGTCGCCGAGGGCCGAGCAGACCCACAGGGCGCCGGCGTCGGGGCCGATCGCGGAGAGGCCCGACACGAGTCCGCCTCCGCCGCGCTTGGCCGTGAGCTCGCCGGACTCGTCCTTCGTGTACGAGACCGGGCCGCGGTTGGACGCGACGAGGACGGGGTGATTGCCGTGGGTGGGAGCCATGACTCGAAATCTAGCCGCAGGTCCATCCGCTCAAACGTTCCCACCGGCCGTGGAGGGAGGTCGCGGGTCAACCCGAAGACAAAAGATTGCGCCGTTCCCCGCGCCCCCAATAGGGGCGCGGGGAACGGCGCGATCGGTTACGACGGCCCGCAGCCGACGGTCAGGCTGTCGCGGAGCGTTACGCCGCGCGGCGCGACACGTACTCGCGGATCTCGGACATCGGTGGACGTTCCTCCATGTCCACCGAGTGCGTCCGCGGCTCGAACCCGTGTTCCCCCCGCACGAACTGCGTCAGCGACGGCCGGATCATGTGTCCGCGCGCGAGCCGAAGCTGAGCCGTGCGGTAGATCGCCGCCGACATCCGCCCGAGCGCCTGCCCGTCCTGGTGCCGGTGCCTCCGCACGCCCACGTCGACCTGCGCGAGGGCGTCGAGACCGACCAGGTGCAGCGCGTCGACCAGCATGCCCAGCTCCACGCCGTACCCGACGGGGAACGGAAGCCGTTCGAGGAGCGAGCGGCGGGCCGCGTACTCCCCGCCCAGCGGCTGGACGAACCCGGCCAGCTGCGGCCAGTGCATGTTGAGCAGCGGCCGGGCCATGAGTTCCGTGACCCGGCCCCCCTGACCCGCGGCGGACCCCAGCGGGCGGTCGTACATCGCCTTGACGAGGTCGACCCCAGGATCCGTGAGCAGCGGACCGACGATCCCGGAGACGAAGTCCGCCGAGAACTCCTTCAGGTCCGCGTCGACGAAGGCCACGATGTCCCCGCGGGTGACGAGCAGCGAGCGCCACAGCACCTCGCCCTTGCCGGGTACGGCCGGGATACGGGGCAGGATCTCGTCCCGGTGCACGACACGCGCGCCCGCGGCGGCGGCGACCTCGGAGGTGCGGTCCGTCGAGCCCGAGTCGATCACCACGATCTCGTCGACGAGCGGCACCCTCGCGGTCATCAGCGCGCGGCGGATCTCGGCGACGATCTCGCCGACGGTCTCCTCCTCGTTCAGCGCGGGCAGTACGACACTGACCGTGGAGCCCGTGGACCGCTTCGCGGCGATCAGCTTCTTGAGCGGGCGGTCCTCGACGGACCAGGAGCGCGTGCTCAGCCAGCGCTCGACGTCTTCCAGCACGTGCGGCTCTCCCTTGCGTTCATCGGGATGCGTGCGTCCCGCCGCGACGGAGACCGGTGTGACGGTCATCTCGCGGTTCGGACGGCTCTCTCCACCATCCATGCCGTCGGTTACAGTCTTGAACAACGCTGATGACCATCGCATGTCGGGGGTCGTTGCGTGTACAACCGAAATCACGTGCAGGACCACAACTGAATACCGCTCATCCAGAGGGGCAGAGGGATACGGCCCGTTGAAGCCCCGGCAACCCTCCAGCCGGTCTCGTCCTGATCATCGCCGATCAGTGTCGCGAGGCTCCCGGCTCGGGAAGGTGCCAAATCCGTCTCATGGCGAAGTGCGTCGTGAGGAAGATGAGGAAAGGGCCTCGCCTCCATGGCTGCGCAGACAGTTGCAAGCACCACGAACTCCACCCCCGCGTCCGCCTCCGCCGCGGACTCCGCGAACGCCGTCGACCTCGGTCCGGCCGCCGCGCTCTCCTGCCGCGAGTGCGGCCACCGCGTACCGCTCGGTCCGGTTTTCGCCTGCGAGGAGTGTTTCGGCCCGCTGGAGATCGCGTACGACTTCTCGGGTTACGACACCGAGGAGCTCCGCAAGCGGATCGAGGCGGGTCCCGCGAACATCTGGCGGTACGCGCCGCTGCTGCCCGTCCCCGCAGACGTGGCGGACAAGCCGAACATCAACCCCGGCTGGACCAAGCTCGTCAAGGCCGACAACCTGGCGCGTGAGCTGGGCGTCGACGCCGGCAAGCTCTTCGTCAAGGACGACTCCGGCAACCCGACGCACTCCTTCAAGGACCGCGTCGTCGCCCAGGCGCTGGAGGCCGCGCGCGCCTTCGGCTTCACCACGCTCTCCTGCTCCTCCACCGGCAACCTCGCGGGCGCGGTGGGCGCCGCCGCCGCGCGGGCCGGCTTCCGTTCCTGCGTGTTCATCCCGCACGACCTGGAGCAGGGCAAGGTCGTCATGGCCGCGGTCTACGGCGGCGAGCTCGTCGGCATCGAGGGCAACTACGACGACGTGAACCGCTTCTGTTCCGAGCTGATCGGCGACCCGGCCGGCGAGGGCTGGGGTTTCGTCAACGTCAACCTGCGGCCGTACTACGCGGAGGGCTCCAAGACCCTGGCGTACGAGATCTGTGAGCAGCTCGGCTGGCGGCTGCCGGACCAGCTGGTCGTGCCGATCGCCTCCGGTTCGCAGCTGACGAAGATCGACAAGGGCCTGAAGGAGCTGATCCAGCTCGGTCTCGTCGAGGACAAGCCGTACAAGATCTTCGGCGCGCAGGCCGAGGGCTGTTCGCCGGTGTCCGTCGCCTACAAGGCCGGGCACGACGTCGTACGCCCGCAGAAGCCGAACACGATCGCGAAGTCGCTCGCGATCGGGAACCCGGCGGACGGGCCGTACGTGCTCGACATCGCCCGCCGGACGGGCGGGGCCGTGGAGGACGTGAACGACGACCAGGTCGTCGACGCGATCAAGCTGCTGGCGCGGACCGAGGGAATCTTCGCGGAGACCGCCGGCGGGGTGACGGTGGGGGTGGCGAAGAAGCTGATCGAAGCCGGTCTGCTGGACCCGAGCCTGACGACCGTCGTCCTCAACACGGGGGACGGTCTGAAGACGCTGGACGCCGTTGCCTCCGACACGGGGCTGACCGCGACCATCCGGCCGAGTCTTGACTCGTTCCGTGAGGCCGGGCTCGGGTCTTAGCCGTTGTCAGTCACCTGCGGGCCGGCAGTGGCCGGTCGCGCCCCGCGGCGGAGCCGCGATGTCACCGACCCGCGCCCTATCGGGCGCTACGCACCCGACCGGAGGTCTCCGTGAGCGTCAACGTCCGTATCCCCACCATCCTGCGTACCTACACAAGTGGTCAGGCCGAAGTGGCCGCCGAAGGGGCGACCCTCGCCGAGGTCATCGCCGATCTGGAGAAGAACCACACCGGTATCGCGGCCCGTGTCCTGGACGACCAGGGCAAGCTGCGGCGGTTCGTCAACGTGTACGTGAACGACGACGACGTCCGCTTCGAGCAGGGTCTTGAGACGGCCACGCCGGACGGCGTCGGGGTCTCGATCATCCCGGCGGTCGCCGGAGGCTGAGCGCCCCGTCCGGAGCCCGCCCGGTGCCCCGTTCGGCGGCGCTGATCATTACCCTCGGTAATGTCGAACACGCAGAGTTCATCGAATTGCCCTCTCCGCGCCCGAAGCGGAGGGGGCAATTCTGTATGGTTGAGCGCGGTACAGTTGGGGAAGCTGCCTCGCTTCGCAAGGTCGGCGCATATGAGTTCGCGCCCGGGGCCCGACAAGAAGCAGCCAAAGTAACCGGTACTTTTGAGCCGTTTATGGCGTTTACCGGGCCCGACTTGCCCTGGATCTGCGTAAATCCTTCACATATTTCCGATCAGCCGTGCCCGGAATTCTCGTCGGATTGACCTGTTGCAGACGGCAGTTGGACGGATACATTCAGCCGCGGTCGACGCGTTCCGGCGCACACCCCCAACCGTTGGGGGGTGAGGTCTGACCCGGATCCGCGAAGTGCGGGTCTGTGCAAGGGCCAGTAATAGGGGAGTTAGGCATGGCTCAGGGCACCGTCAAATGGTTCAACGCGGAGAAGGGGTACGGCTTCATCGCGGTCGACGGTGGTGCGGATGTATTCGTCCACTACAGCGCGATTCAGATGGACGGCTACCGCACCCTGGAAGAGGGTCAGCGGGTCGATTTTGAGATCTCGCAAGGCCAGAAGGGGCCGCAGGCGGACATGGTCCGGCTGGCGACCGGCTGAAGCACGCGCCGACTTACTGCGACGTTCTTCTTCCGAAGGGCTCGTACCTCCCGGGTACGGGCCCTTCGGCATGTCCGGTGCCGGCCGCGGGTCGGCGGGGGGCGCCTCAAGGTCATCGGGCGCCCCCGCCTCGCACCCCCTCCCACCTGCGGATCATTGAGAGGCGCTTGCACTCGCATGGGTCGAGTGCTAATCATTGGCGTTAGCACTCTGATGGTGAGAGTGACAACGAGGACCGGGTCAGTGAGGCCCGCAGGCCGGGTGGGGCAAGGAACCACGAGGTCTGCAGGCCGTCCGTCGCGGGCGCAGGCGCGGTCCTGGAGATTCCACCCCAGTCCGGGAGGACCACTTCACATGGCCAAGATCATCGCGTTCGACGAGGAGGCACGGCGCGGTCTCGAGCGCGGGATGAACCAGCTCGCCGACGCCGTCAAGGTAACCCTTGGCCCCAAGGGTCGTAACGTCGTCCTAGAGAAGAAGTGGGGCGCCCCCACGATCACCAACGATGGTGTTTCCATCGCCAAGGAGATCGAGCTTGAGGACCCGTACGAGAAGATCGGCGCAGAGCTGGTCAAGGAAGTCGCCAAGAAGACGGACGACGTCGCCGGCGACGGAACGACCACGGCGACCGTGCTCGCCCAGGCGCTGGTCCGCGAGGGTCTGCGCAACGTAGCCGCCGGCGCCAACCCGATGGCTCTCAAGCGCGGTATCGAGAAGGCCGTCGAGGCCGTCTCCGGTGCCCTTCTTGAGCAGGCCAAGGATGTCGAGACCAAGGAGCAGATCGCTTCCACGGCCTCCATCTCCGCCGCCGACACCCAGATCGGCGAGCTCATCGCCGAGGCGATGGACAAGGTCGGCAAGGAAGGCGTCATCACCGTCGAGGAGTCCCAGACCTTCGGTCTTGAGCTTGAGCTCACCGAGGGTATGCGCTTCGACAAGGGCTACATCTCGGCGTACTTCGCCACCGACATGGAGCGTATGGAGGCCGTCCTCGACGACCCGTACATCCTGATCGCCAACTCGAAGATCGCCAACGTCAAGGACCTGCTCCCGCTCCTTGAGAAGGTCATGCAGGGCGGCAAGCCGCTGCTGATCATCGCTGAGGACGTCGAGGGCGAGGCTCTGTCGACGCTGGTCGTCAACAAGATCCGTGGCACCTTCAAGTCCGTCGCCGTCAAGGCTCCGGGCTTCGGCGACCGCCGCAAGGCCATGCTCGGCGACATCGCCATCCTCACGGGCGGCGAGGTCATCTCCGAGGAGGTCGGCCTGAAGCTGGAGAACGCGGGTCTGGACCTGCTGGGCCGTGCCCGCAAGGTCGTCATCACCAAGGACGAGACCACGATCGTGGACGGCTCCGGCTCCGCCGACCAGGTCCAGGGCCGGGTCAACCAGATCCGCGCCGAGATCGAGAACTCGGACTCGGACTACGACCGCGAGAAGCTCCAGGAGCGCCTGGCGAAGCTGGCCGGCGGCGTGGCCGTCATCAAGGCCGGTGCCGCCACCGAGGTCGAGCTCAAGGAGCGCAAGCACCGCATCGAGGACGCCGTTCGCAACGCGAAGGCGGCCGTCGAGGAGGGCATCGTCGCCGGTGGTGGCGTGGCTCTGCTCCAGGCTTCCTCGGTGTTCGAGAAGCTTGAGCTCACGGGTGACGAGGCGACCGGCGCGAACGCCGTGAAGCTCGCCCTGGAGGCCCCGCTCAAGCAGATCGCCGTCAACGGTGGTCTTGAGGGTGGCGTCATCGTCGAGAAGGTCCGCAACCTGCCCGTCGGTCACGGCCTCAACGCCGCGACCGGTGAGTACGTGGACATGATCGCCGAGGGCATCATCGACCCGGCGAAGGTCACGCGCTCTGCCCTGCAGAACGCCGCCTCCATCGCCGCGCTGTTCCTCACCACCGAGGCCGTCATCGCCGACAAGCCGGAGAAGGCTTCGGCCGGCGCCGGCGCCGGCGGCGGCATGCCGGGCGGTGACATGGACTTCTGAGCCCCGGCTCAGTAGTTCTTCGCAGCCACGCGAGAGTTCTTCGCAGCACGCGAACGAGGGCGGCATCCCGGAAACGGGGTGCCGCCCTCGGGCGTGTCCGGGGTCACAGAGGTGGGTGTCGGAGCGCAGGAATGCCGCGATCGCCGAGATGGTTGAGCCGGGGAGTGATTCATGCGCATGCACATACCCAGTGGGATGTGCAATCCCCTCCCCCCCACGAGGAGCCCCCACGTGACTGTCGCCCCCTCCGCCTCCCGCGCCGCCGAGGTTCTTTCCCGGCCCGTCGCCCTCAACGGCCTGACCGTTCCGAACCGGATCGCGATGGCGCCGATGACCCGGCAGTTCTCACCGGGCGGGGTTCCGGGGGAGGACGTGGCGTCGTACTACGCCCGCCGTGCCGCCGCCGGTGTCGGTCTGATCGTCACCGAGGGCACGTACGTGGACCACGAGTCGGCCGGGAACAGCGACCGGGTGCCGCGGTTCCACGGGGAGGAGCAGCTCGCCGGGTGGGCGAAGGTCGCCGCGGACGTGCACGCGGCGGGCGGGACGATCATGCCGCAGCTCTGGCACATCGGCATGGTGCGCTCCGCCGGGGATCAGCCGTTCACGGACGCGCCCGCGGTCGGCCCCTCCGGCCTGCGCCTCGACGGCACCGCCGGCCAGGGCAAGGAGATGACCCGGGCCGACCTCGACGACGTCATCCAGGCCTTCGCCGACGCCGCTGCCGCCGCTGAGCGCATCGGCTTCGACGGGGTCGAACTGCACGGCGCGCACGGCTACCTGCTCGATCAGTTCCTGTGGGCGGGCACCAACCGCCGCACGGACGGGTACGGCGGTGACCCCGTCGCCCGTACGAAGTTCGCCGCGGAGATCGTGGCCGCGGTGCGGGCGGTCGTCTCGCCGGACTTCCCCGTCCTCTTCCGCTACTCGCAGTGGAAGCAGGACGTCTACAAGGCGCGCCTGGCGGAGACCCCGGCGGAGCTCGGTTCCCTGTTGGAGCCCCTCGCCGCGGCCGGCGTGGACGCCTTCCACGCGTCGACGCGCCGCTACTGGCTGCCGGAGTTCGACGGCTCCGACCTGAACCTGGCCGGCTGGACGAAGAAGCTCACCGGCAGGCCCGTCATCACCGTCGGCTCGGTCGGCCTCGACGGGGACTTCCTCAAGGGCTTCCGTGGCGAGGGCGCGCCGGTCAAGGGCATCGACGACCTGCTCGACCGGCTGGAGAACGAGGAGTTCGACATGATCGCGGTCGGCCGCGCGCTGCTCCAGGACCCGGAGTGGGCCGTGAAGGTGCTGGGCGGGCGGTTCGGTGAACTGGAGGCGTTCAACGCGTCGGCGCTGCGCTCGCTCAGCTGATTTCGGGTGGGCGCGCGCATTCGGCTGCGGGCCGGTGGGGGTTGGCCCACGGGATTGCGCAGTTCCCCGCGCCCCTAGGTATCCAGAGGCGCGGGTAACTGCGCAGCGGGGGGGGGCGGGGGCGGAGCCCCAGGCGGTGACGGAAGCGAGGTCAGGGCTTCGGGGACAGGTGCTGGGTTGTCCACTTCTCGAAGGAGGTCAGTTCGATGCCGAGGTCCCTGGCGTACTGGGGGCGGCCGGGCTGGCCGACCACGTTCAACCGCTCGTGCGAGGCGCCCATCGGCGGCATGCCCGCGGCCAGTGCCTCCTCCTCCGTCATGTCCGGCGCGGGCAGACGCACGCCGAGCGCCCCGGAGAGGATCTCGGCGATCCGCGCCATCGACAGGTAGTCGCTGGCCAGTTCCAGCTCGACGCGGTCGAACCGTTCCGGTGCGGCGACGGCCGCTGCCGCCGCCGTACCGACGTCGTCCACCGCGGCGAGGGACAGGCGGGTGGTGGGCTTGAGCACGCTCACGATGCCGCCCTCGACGCCGCGCGGGAACAGGAACCGCATCGAGGGGAGGAAGTTCTCCATGAAGAAGCCCGGCTTGAGCAACGTCCAGCGGGGGAAGCCGGCCTCGCGGAGCCGGTCCTGGATCGCCCGCTTCGCCTCCAGCGTGGCCGCCGTCGACGCCCACCGGCCCTCCGCCCAGCCGGGGTCCTGGGTGTGCTGACCGGCACCGCTGACGGAGGTGTGCACGAACTGCGGCACACCGGCCGCCCTGGCGCCCTCGATGAGGTTGACGCCCTGCCTCACCTCCCCGTCGAAGTCGAAGCCGTCCTCTGTGATGCCGGGCATCTGTACGGAGAAGACCGCGCGGACGCCTTCCGAGGCGCGGGCCACGGAGTCGCGGTCGTGGAGGTCGCCGGTGACCAGCTCCGCGCCGAGCGCCTCGACGGCCTTGGCGCGGGTCGTGGCCGGGTCGCGTACCAGCGCCCGTACGGGCACGCCCGCCGTGAGCAGGGCGCGGGCGGTTGCCCCGCCCTGTCTGCCGGTGGCGCCCGTGACCAGGACGGGTGCGGGGTCTGAGCCGGTGTTCTTGGGCATGCGAGTGCTCCTCCGAGGTGCTGACGCAGCAAAACGGCGGGGCCCGCCGTTTCCTCTTCACCTAAGATATGGCGGGGCCCGCCGTTTGACAAAGCACGAGGTGAGATCCGATGCCCGATCGTCAGCGCGCCGATGCCAGGCGCAACTACGCGCGCATCCTCGCGGTGGCCGAGGAAGAGGTCGCCGCGCGCGGGGCGGATGCGTCCCTGGAGCAGATCGCGCGCACCGCGGGGGTCGGGTCGGCCACGGTTCGCCGGCACTTCCCGACGCGTCGCGCGCTGCTGGAAGCGGTCTCGCGGACGCGGATCGAGGCACTCTGCGTGCGCGCCGAGGAGCTGACGGATCAGGGCGACAGCAGGGATGCCCTGCTGGAGTGGATGGGTGAAGTCGTCGCCTACTGCGTCTCCGCGCGGGGGCTGGCCGCCGCGCTGACGTACGACGGGTCTCCGGCCGACCCGGTGCACGACAACTCGTGCTCGCGGTCGTTGGAGGAGGCGGGGGGCCCGCTGCTCCGACGTGCCGTGCGGGACGGCGCGGTGGCGGCGGGCGTCACCGTCGCCGACCTGATCACGCTCGCTGTCGGCGTCGTGCTGGCAACGGAACACCACCGGGACCCGGCGGCGGAGGCGGACCGGTTGTTCCGGCTGGCGGTGGTGGGGCTGAGTCCGCCGCGTGGGGGCGCGGGCTGAGGTCGCCGGGCGGGGGTGGCGGCGCGGGCCGGGCAGGTTCGCGCCAAAATTGCTGACAATTTTGTGGGCGATTCGCTCGGTATGGCGGCGGACCAGGCAGGACGTGGGTGTTCGGGCCGGTGGCCGATTCCCTGTGCTGTCGCCGAAGGGGGAGGGGAAGTCCTCGGAAACGGCTGGTGCACTGGGTGCTTCGAGCCGTGCTTGAGGACAGGATCGACGACAGGAGACGGACGTGAAGCGCAGAGCAGCGGTCATGGGACTTACCGCGGCGACCGTGGGGACGGCGGCCGGGTTCGGTTCCGGGGCGCGGGCCGCCACGCAGGACCGGCGGGGCGTCACGCGGGACCGGCAGGGTGTCACGCAGGACCGGCGGGCCGGGACCGGAGCGGGGGCGGGGGCTCCGGTGGATCTGGTCTTCGATCCGGACGCCTACGCCGAATCCACCCTCACCATCAAGGACACCGGCGGCGTCGCCCACGAGGTCGCGTACCGCTTCTACAAGGTCGCCTCCTACGTGGCCAAGCCGGTCGACGCGGCCTACCAGTCCCTCAACGTCAGCGTGCCGGTGAGGATCGACGGCACGACCGTCGACGCCACGGGCGCGCCCATCCTCCTCGCCAACGGCATCGGCGGGTACATGCCGTCGTCCGTGGCGAACAACACCGGGATCGTCGCGTCCGGGATGGGCGGCGGAACCAGCCGCCAGGCGCTCGCGCTCGCCGCCGGGTACGTCGTCGTGGAGCCCGGCGCCCGCGGTCGTACGCTCGTCGACGCCTCGGGGGTCCACTACGGCACGGCGCCGGCCGTCATCGTCGACCTGAAGGCCGCCGTGCGGTACCTGAAGTTCAACAGGGGCCGCGTCCCGGGCGACGTACGGCGGATCGTCTCGTCCGGGGTCAGCGCGGGCGGGGCCCTGTCCGCACTGCTCGGCGCGTCCGGTGACAGTCCGCTCTACGACCCGTACCTGAAGGCGATCGGCGCGACCGACGCGAGCGACGCGATCTTCGCCGCCGGTGCCTGGTGTCCGATCATCGACCTCGAACACGCCGACATGGCGTACGAGTGGTGCTGGGGCGCCAACCTGCTGAGCGGCGGCGCGCAGGTCGATCAGACCGTCTCCGGAGAGCTGAAGGCCGCGTACGCCGAGCACCTGGCCTCGCTCGGGCTGCGGGCGAAGGGCTTCGGCGCCCTCACCGCGCGCAACCTGGACGCGTACCTGCTGCGGACGCATCTGGAGCCGTCGGCCACGCGGTACCTGGCGGCGCTGCCGGACGCGGACCGGGCCGTCTATCTCGCCGCGAACCCGTTCATCACCTGGTCCGGCGGCGGCTCAGGCGGACGGGCCACCTTCTCCTGGGACGGCTTCCTCACACATGTGGGCGCCCGGAAGAAGAACGCGCCGTCGTTCGACGGCTTCACCCTGGCCACGCCCGAGAACAACCTGTTCGGCACGGGGACCACGAAGGCCCGGCACTTCACGCTCTACAGCCTGCGGCACGAGAGCGGCGACAGCGCGCGCCTGGACGCCGACATCCCCGGGAAGCTCGACCTGATGAACCCGATGCACCACCTCGTCGAGAACCTCAACCGCAGTCGGGCGAAGCACTGGTGGATACGCCTCGGCACCAAGGACACCGACACCTCGCTCTCGATCGCGGGCAACCTGTCCGCGCGTCTGACGAGCCTCGGTGACGACGTCGACACCGCCTACTACTGGGACGCGGGGCACGGGGCCGACCAGGATCCGGGTGCCTTCGTCGAGTGGATCGGGAAGGTCTCGGGCTACCGGCCCCAGCTCTAGTTCCAGCCCTGCTTCCGGCTCTGTTTCCGGCTTCGGTTCCAGCTCTAGAGGTTTCCCATCGGTTCGATGTCGACCTTCACCGGTGTGCCCCAGATGCGCAGCACCTCGTAGTCCGTGAACTCGTGGACCAGCCGGTAGGCCATGCTCGGGCGAGGGCTCCGGCGCTGTGCGGCGAGATACAGCTCGGCCTCCTGCTTGTCGCGGCGGGGCGTGCCGCAGAGCTGCCAGGCCTGGCCGGTCCACATCTCCGGCAGCCAGCGCTGCTGGGGCTGGGGCCGGTCGCCCCGGACGCCGTAACGGGACTTGGTACGTTCCGAACCCTCGTCCGGGGCCGTCGGGCGGCCCTGCGGGAAGGAGTCCTGGAACGAGTCGTTCACCTTCGAGCGGCGGGCGAGGCGGCGGCGGGTCTCGCACAGCAGGCACAGGTCGAGGGCGTCCTCGTCCACCGGGCCCGTGGGGTGTTCCGCGCAGCGGGTGGTGGGGGCCGCGGTGGTGACGGTCTCGTCCAGGAGGTCCAGGGCGCGCTTCAGGTCCGCCTTCACCTCGTGGAGCTTGGCGTCGGGCATCTCGGTGGAGAGGGCGTCTCCGTGCTCGCCCAGCACGCGGAGGGCTCTGCCCAGGGCGGTCAGTTGCGCGTGGTTCACGGTCTTGGGGTCCCTTCCGTTTGGCTCCACCAGCCTCGCACGAGGTACTGACAGCGCCCCTGTGAAGGGGCGGTCAGGGCTGGCGGGTCGTTGCCAGGGCCTCGCGCAGGTGGCCGTTCGTCTCCTTGAGGAGGTGGGCGGCCGTGGGGGCGTCCACGGTGCCCAGGATCGTGAGGATCGCGTTCTTGACCTCGCCGTCCGTCGCGGCCAGGGCCGCCTCGATCTCCTCGTCGGAGGCACCCGTGGCGAGCGCGACGATACGGCGTGAACGCGCCCGCAGCTTCTCGTTCGAGGCGCGTACGTCGACCATCAGGTTCCCGTACGTCTTGCCCAGGCGGATCATCGTGATCGTCGAGAGCATGTTGAGGACGAGCTTCTGCGCCGTGCCCGCCTTCAGCCGGGTGGAGCCCGTGAGCAGCTCGGGACCCACCACGACCTCGATGCCGTGGTCCGCCGCTGCCGCCAGCGCGCTGTCCGCGTTGCAGGACAGGCCGACCGTGAGGGCGCCGAGCGCGCGGGCGTGTTCCACCGCGCCGATCGCGTACGGGGTGCGGCCCGAGGCGGAGACACCGACGACCGTGTCGTCCGCCGTGAGGTTCAGCGCGGACAGGTCCGCGACGGCCAGTTCCGCGGAGTCCTCCGCCCCCTCGACCGACGTCGTCATCGCGGCCGGACCGCCCGCGATCAGCCCGACGACCTCGGTCGGGTCCGTGTTGAACGTCGGCGGGCACTCCGACGCGTCCAGCACGCCGAGCCGGCCGGCGGTGCCGGCGCCGGCGTAGACGAGCCGGCCACCGCGCCCCATCCGCTCCGCGATGGCGTCGATCGCGGCCGCGATGTCCGGCAGCCGCGCGGCGACGGCGGTCGGCACGGTGGCGTCCTCACCGTTCATGATCTTCGCGATGTCGAGCGTCGGCAGTCGGTCGATGTCGGAGTGCTCGGGGCGGAACGCCTCCGTGGTCAGGCCCTCCAACTCGGCCCGCACGCTGCGGTGTCCGGAGGACGAGGGGGCGTCGGTGGCGTCGGCGCTTGAGGTCATGTACGGCGACTCTCTCTGGTACGGGCGGGACGGATCGTGTTGCTCTTCACGGACGCGGGGAACACCGCAATCCTTCGTCTTTCAAGGGGCGCGGGGGAACGGCGCAATCTTTTGTCTTTGAAGGGGCGCGGGGGAACGGCGCAATCTTTTGTCTTTGAAGGGGCGCGGGGAACGGCGCAGTCTTTCGCCTTTCAGGGGGCGCGGGGAACGGCGCAATCTTTTGGTCTTGAGGGGCGCGGGGAACGGCGCGACCGGCCCCCACCGGCCCGCGGACGAACACCCCGCCCTCCCTAACGCGGCGTACTGCGATGCCGGTGGGCCAACGCCTCGTACGACGCCGACAGCGCCGGCGCCGCCGTCTCGTACGTCCGTTGCGCGACCCCGATGAACAGGCAGTCCACCACCAGCAGTTGACTCGTCCGGGACGACATCGCCGCCGGCCGCAGCTCGCTCTCCCGGGCCGTGGACGTGGTCAGGATGTGATCCGCGTACTGGGTCACGGGCCCGTCCGGCCGTCCCGTGATCGCGATCGTCGTGGCCCCGTGCTCGAACGCGACCCGCAGCGGCTCGATGACGTCGCCGGTGGCCCCGGAGTGCGTGATCGCGATCGCCACGTCCTTGGCCCGCAACTGCACGGCGTTGGTCACGGCGAGATGGGGGTCGTGGTGCGCGTGGGCTATGAGGCCGATGCGCAGCAGCTTCTGGGTGAGGTCCTGGGCGACCAGGCCGGACGCCCCGACGCCGTACACGTCGATACGGCGGGCCGCCGCGAGCGCCCCGACCGCCGCGCCCAGCTGGACCGTGTCCAGTGCGGCCGCGGTGTCGGCGAGCGTCTGCTGCTCGTCGTAGGCGAGCTTGGCGACGACGTCCGCGATCGGGTCGTCGACCGCGATGTCGGCCGTCACGGCGGGGGCGCGGCCCGACTGTTGCTGGGCGGCGAGGCCGGCGAGGGCGAGGCGCAGGTCGCGGTAACCGGGGTAGCCGAGGAGGCGGGCCGTGCGGACGACTGTCGCCTCGCTGGTGCCGGTCAGTTCTGCGAGGCCGGTGACCGTGAGGGCGGCGCAGCCTGCGGGGTCGTGGGCCACGGCTTCTGCCACTCGCTGCATGGAGCGGGTCATCGAGGGGGCGAGGGTGCGGACCTTTGCGGCGAGGGCTGCGGGGGGTGGCGGGGGTTCGCCCGCGAAAATTTCCTTCACTTCTTGGGTCACGTATGAAAGATATTTTCGGGTGGGGGGAGGGTCAAGGGGTGGGTCGGTGGGTGCGGGTCGGTGGGGCTGGTTGCGCCGTTCCCCGCGCCCCTTGCAAGACTGCGCCGTTCCCCGCGCCCCTCAAGGCCAAAAGATTGCGCCGTTCCTCGCGCCCCTGAAAGACGAAAGACTGCGCCGTTCCCCGCGCCCCTTTGAAGGCGCAGGACCGGGCCGTTGGCCGCGTTCCTCGAACGCCCCTGGCGCACAATGGGTGTATGGAATCATCCGTCGCTCCTCTCGAACAGGCTCTTCATGCGGCTCGGGCCCTGGTGATCGCTGATCTTGTGGCGGGGGAGGTCGCGGAGGCCGATGTCGTGTCGATGGTCGAGGAGTCCGTCGTGCAGCGGCGGTGGTGGGTGGAGCAGTGGCCCGAGGGCGTCGAGTACGTGGCCGGGCTGGTCGCCCAGGACGTACAGGACGCGTTGCTGGAGACGTACGGGCGCTGGCCGCTCTGCCCCGTCTGCGGCGACGGTGATCCGCATGCCCTGGAGGTGGAGCCGGAGCTGGGGCCCGACCCGCACTGGGTGTGTCACAAGGCCGGCGTGAGCGTCGCCCCGGTGGGTGCGCTCGGTCCGGCCATGGGCAGTGGGGCGAGTTCTTCGTGACCGTGTACATCGACCCGCCGGACTGGCCGGGGCACGGCCGCATGTGGTCCCACCTCGTGAGTGACGTGTCGTTCGACGAGCTCCATGAGTTCGCGCGGCGGCTGGGCGCCCCCGCCCGCGCCTTCGAGCGCGATCACTACGACATCCCCTCGCACCGGTACGAGGACGCCGTACGGGCCGGCGCGGTGCGGGTGCGCAGCCGCGAGGTCGTCCGCATCCTGCACGCGTCCGGGCTGCGCAGGCCGAAGGGGCGGCCCGGCTCAGCCGCGTAGCTCGTACGCGTACTGCTCCCCGTCGTCGTCCACCGTGCCCACCCGGGTGAAGCCCACGCGTGAGATCACGCCCTGGGAGGGGGAGTTGGTGCGGTCCACCGTCGCGAGCAGGTACGTGACGTCCTCGCGGGCCAGCGCCCAGGCGGACATGGCGCGCAGGGCCTCGGTGGCGTAACCGTTGCCGCGGGCCGCCCCGGCCAGGTCGTAGCCGACCTCGGCGCGGCCCTCGTCGTCCGGGGCGCCGTGGAAGCCCATGCCGCCGACCGCGCGGCCGTCCTCACGCCGGACGAGGACGAACATGCCCCACTCGGGGCGGTGCACCCCGGCCTCGTACGCCTTTACGACCATGCCCGCCGCGTCCCGCGTGCCCTGGAAGGGGCCGCCCTCGATCCACTCGAAGCCGCCGGTGCCGCCCGTGGTGAGGTCGGCGGCGGCTGCGGGGGTGACGCCCTGGAGGGTGAGGCGTTCCGACGGTATGACGAGGTTGTTGCTCCACCGCCAGGTGGTGAGGGGCGCGCGGCCGGGCAGTTCACCGCGGCCCGTGGCCCACAGGAGGGTCCGCCAGTGGTCGGGGCCGGGTTCGGGGCGCACGTGCGGGAAGATCCGGGTCAGCACGTCGGCGCAGAGCGCGGCCGGCGGCTCGTACGCGATTCCGAGACCTTCGGCCACGTCGTGCGTGTGCAGAAGCACCTCGGCGACACCCATCGCGGCGAAGCCCTCACGGTTCGCGCTGCGGAAGGGGTACGGGTGGAAGGCCCGCGCCTCTCGCGGGGTGGTGCGCACGGCGGCGGCGAGGAGGGCGCCGGTCGCCTCGACGACCTGGAGGACGTCCTCGGGGTTCTCGCACTCGTCGAAGGTGATGTCGAAGGGTACGTAGCGGTCGGCGGGGCGGCCCGCCAGCTGGCCCGCGTACGAGACGAGGTCCGACGCGATGTGCTCCGCCGTGCTGCGGCAACTCCATTCGAGACGGCCGGCCTTGACGTCCCAGTCCCGGTCGGTCGCGCCCCGCAGGGCCGCCACGGCACCCGAGACGGCCTCTTCCACCTGGTCCCCACCCATGGCTCGCATGCCGGTGAGGATAGGTGATCAGTTCGCGGAGTGGTGTGTATTTTTGTCCGCCCGGATCTCCGCCCCGACCTCGGCCCCGAACTCGGTCACGGCCGCCGCCCCGGTCTCAATCCTGGGTGCGGCGCGGGTGACCACCCGCGACGACGCCCCGCGCCGGTACAGGCGCAGCGAGATCGCGGTCAGTACGCCCGCCGCGACGGTCAGGGCCGCTCCGGCCCAGGCCGGGGAGGCGAAGCCGAGGCCCGCGTCGATGGCGGCGCCACCGATCCAGGGGCCACCGGTGTTGCCGAGATTGAAGGCGGCCGTGGTGGTCGCGGCGGCCAGGGTGGGGGCGGCGGTCGCGACGTTGAACAGCCGGGCGTTGAGCGCCGGGGCGGTGTAGAAGGCGGAGACGCCGAGGAGGAAGGCGAGGGCGGCTGCCGCGACGGCGTACTGCGCGAGCAGGGCGAGCGTCACGAGCAGGACCGTCGAGGCCGCGATACCGGACAGCAGCACCCCGAAGAGGTGCGCGTCCGCGATCCGGCCGCCGATCGTCGTCCCGATGAGCGCGCCGATCCCGAACAGCGCGAGCACGGCCGGCACCCAGCCCTCGTCGAGCCCGGCCACGTCCGTGAGCAGCGGCGCGAGGTAGCTGAACGCGCAGAAGACCCCGCCCGCGGAGAACGCGATCAGCGAGATGGTGAGCCAGACCTGCCGGTCGCGGTAGATCCGCAGCTCGTTCCTGAGCCGGGGCTTCTCGGCGGGGAGCGGGATACGGGGGATGAGGGTGGCCACCCCGACGAGCGCGACCGCGCTGGCCGCGCCGACCGCCCAGAACGCCGAGCGCCAGCCGAGGCTCTCGCCGAGGAAGGCGCCCGCCGGGACGCCGAGGACGTTCGCGATCGACAGGCCGCCGATCATCACGGCGAGCGCGCGGGCACGGGCGTTCACCGGGACCATGGCGACGGCGACGGCCGCGCCGACGGCCCAGAATCCGGCGCAGGCCAGCGCGCTCACGACCCGGGACACGAAGAGAACGGCGTAGTTCGGGGCGAGGGCGCCCGCGATCTGGCCGAGACCGAAGACGCCGATGAGCGCGATGAGGGTGGTGCGGCGGGGCAGCCGGAGCGTGGCCACGGCCAGCAGGGGCGCTCCGACGACCATGCCGACCGCGAAGGCGGATATCAGCAGGCCCGCGCGCGGAATGGACACGTGCATGTCGTCCGCGACCGCCGGCAGGAGCCCGGAGAGCATGAACTCGCTGGTGCCCAGGGCGAAGACGGAGAGCCCGAGGATGTAGACGGCCAGGGGCATGGACGCGGGCCCGGGTACGGATGTGGGGGCGGGCATGGGGGAGCCGGGGCTCGTGGGGACGGGCATATCAGGTGCCAACCTCGACGGTGGACAGCCCATTCCAGCGGGTGCGGTTCAGGCCGTCAACAGGGTCAGCTCGCTCGTCAGGTTGTGACGGGCCGGACCCTCCCATTCGCTTGCTCCGTAAGGGGTGTGGAAGAGGCGCGGCAGATCGAGCAGCTGGCGGAGGATGGCCGCGCGGCCCTCACGGAAGGCGTCCGGGGGCACGAAGGCGTACTCCTCGCGGACCGCTGCCGTGTAGGCGGCGTACGCGTCGGACGGCGAGGCGAGGATCGCCAGGTCGGCGTCGCACAGGACCTGGCCGTTCGGGTCGTCGCCGGCCGGGGCGTGGGTGACCGTCAGCCGGACGAGACGGGCGACCTCGGCCGTGGCGGCGGCGGAGAGGCCGGCCTCGGGGAGCGCGCGCTCGGCGAGCCGGGCCGAACGTTCCTCGTTCTCGGAGCGGTCGGGGAGGTAGACCGCGTCATGGAACCACGCGGCCAGCCGGACCAGATCCGGGTCGTCCGCGGCCTTCTCCAGCACGTCGACGTGGTCCAGCACCGCCGTGAGGTGATCGAGGGTGTGGTAGCGCCGCTGGGGTTCCGACCAGCGGGCGAGGAGGTCGTCGGCGTAGGCCTCCGGCGAGGGGGCGGGGGCGGGGGTGGGGGTGGGGGTGGGGCTGGAGGGCTCCGTCCCACGGCTTTGGCCTTGACCTTGGCCTTGACCTTGGCTTTGGTCTCGGCTTCGGCTTCGGCTTCGGCTTCGGTGGAGTGTGTGGGACCAGCGGGTGCGCAGGGCGTCGGGATCGGCCATGTGGTTCATTGTCCGCCCGCCGCCCCACTCGTTCAGAGGCGGTGCACAGCCTCGTGCTTCTCGTGCTCCTCGTGCTCCGCGTGCTCCTCGTGCCCGTCGTACCTCTCGTACTCCTCGGCCGCCCGCTCGACGAGAGTGAGGGACGCGAGAGGGGACAGGGCGGCGGTCCCGAGCAGCCCGTGGGTGAGCGTGCAGCGGGTGATCACGGCCGGATCGACCGACAGGCGGCCGGTCCCGGCGGCCTGGACGTAGGCGACGGGCGGGGCGTCGTCGAAGGTCATCAGCTTGAAGAGGCCTTCGAGCCCGGCGTGCGCGCCTTCCGAGAGGGGCAGCACCTGGGCGATGATCCGGTGGCGGCGGACCAGCGCGGCGATGCGACGGAGCTGCTCGGCCATGGCGTGCGGGCCGCCCACCGGACGCCGTACGACGACCTCGTCCAGGATCACCCAGTAGCGGGGACCCGCCGGGTTGTCGAGGATGCGTGCGCGGACCTGCCGGGAGGCCATCCGTCCCTCGGCGGCCCCGTCCGTCCCGGCCGGTTCGTACGCCTCGCTCACCGCCCTGCTGTAGGCGGTGGTCCGGAGCAGGCCCGGGATCAGGTCCGGTGCCCAGTCCCTGACCGACCGCGCCAGGCTCTCGAATGCGGCGACGTCTGCCGACGCCGGTTGCGCGTACTCCGGCCGGGACGGGTCGAGTCGCTCGGTCTTGGGCATGGCACAACTCCCTTTCGCGCGGCTGGCGTTGTCGGACGTCGCCGGATCGAGGGTAGTTGCGGACAGTGACCGCGCGTGCGCGAATGGTGATATCCGTTGATCTCCGTCGCGGGGCGCGTAGGCTGAGTATTGGACTAGACCTGTAGCCCGCCATCTGTAGCCGCCCGAGGGAAGAGGTCCTATGAGCAAGCGTGCAGTCCTGGAGGTGATCGCCCTCGACGTCGAGGACGCGGTCGCCGCCGAGGCCGGAGGCGCGGACCGGCTGGAACTCGTCACCGACATGGCCGCCGACGGGCTCACCCCGCCGGTCGCGGCCTTCGCCGGGATCCGGGCCGCCGTCGGCATCCCGCTGCGCGTGATGCTGCGTCTGGCGGACGGTTTCGCGGCCGGGGACGTACGGGCGCTCGTGGGCGCGGCGCGGGAGCTGCGGGCGGCCGGGGCGGACGAGTTCGTGCTCGGGTTCCTGGACGGGAACGGGGAGCCCGATCTGGCCGCGCTGGAGTCGGTGCTCGCCGAACTGGACGGCTGCGGCTGGACGTTCCACCGGGCGATCGACCGGGCCGCCGACCGGGACGCCCTGCGCAAGCGGCTCTCCGACCTGCCCGGTCTGGACACGTATCTCACGGCGGGAGCTGCGGGCGGCGTGGACGACGGGCTGCCGACGTTGCTCGCGGAGGCGGGGCGGCGGGGGGAGCCGGGGTATGAGCCTCAGCTCCTCGTGGGCGGGGGGCTGCGCCTCGACCATGTCGCTCCGCTGCGGGCGGGGGGTGTGGACGCGTTCCACATCGGGGGTGCGGCGCGGCCGGGGGGTTGGGCGGGGCCGGTCTCCGCGACGGCGGTCCACGCGTGGCGCTCCGCGCTGGATGCCGTCTGAACGGGGGGCCCAGTTTGGGCCTGGGCCTCGATCTGGGCCTGGGCCTGGAGCTGCGTCTGCGGGCCGGTGGGGGCGGGCCGCGCCGTTCCCCGCGCCCCTAAAGGCAAAAGATTGCGCCGTTCCCCGCGCCCCTGGGGGCGGGCCGGGGCGGGCTGGGGCGGGGCGGATCGGGGCGCAGCCCCGCCCTTCAGGGGCGCGGGGAACTGCGCGACCAGCCCCCACCGGCCCGCACCCGGACACGGTGCGCCTAATCCTCCAACTGCGCCGGCAAGGCGTCCGCGTGGGTCACGATCAGCCCCGAGACCGCGCGCGTCAGCGTGACGTACAGGCGGCGCAACCCCGTCCGCTCGTCCGGCTCGCCGTCCACCACGGCCTGCGGTTCGTGCAACACCACGTAGTCGTACTCCAACCCCTTCGCGAGAGACGCCGGCACCAGTGTCAGCCGGGCGGAGGCGGTCGTCTCCTCGCCGGGAGCGAGATGGGCGAGCCCCGCCTTCGCCAGCGCCTCGGACAGCACCGGCACCCGTCCATCGGCGGCGATCAGCCCCACCGACCCCTCCCGCGCGAGCAACTCCTCGCAGGCGGTGACCACTTCGGTGGTGGCGTCGGCGTCCGCCGCGGTCCGGCGGACCTCGAAGAAGCCCGGGTTCTCCCGGACCGACGCCACCGGCGCCAGGCCCGGCGCGATGTGCGGGAGCAGCCGGGACGCGTAGGTGATCACGTCCGTCGGGACACGGAAACCGGCCGTCAGTTCCTCCACCACCGCCTCCGGCTTCCCGAGGTGCGCCAGCGCCTCCTCCCAGCTGCGCGTCGCCCACGGCGTCGTACCCTGCGCCAGATCCCCGAGCACGGTCGCCGAACCGGTCGTGCAGCGCCGCCCCACCGCCCGGTACTGCATCGGCGACAGGTCCTGCGCCTCGTCGAGCACCACATGCCCGAGGGAGTGCGTGCGCTGTACGAGGTCGGTGGCCTCGTCGATCAGTACGGCGTCCGCGGCGGCCCACTTGA
This sequence comes from Streptomyces sp. NPDC017991, assembly GCF_044328075.1. Taxonomy (NCBI): domain Bacteria; kingdom Bacillati; phylum Actinomycetota; class Actinomycetes; order Kitasatosporales; family Streptomycetaceae; genus Streptomyces; species Streptomyces sp. NPDC017991. Next base: position 156,939 of record NZ_JBIRGP010000009.1, read on the forward strand.
CGGACTTCACCGACCGGACGGGCTTCGCCCAGCGGATCGTCTCCTGCTCGGCCTCGGTGAGTACACCCTCCGCGTGCAGCGCCAGGAAGCCGGCGTCCGAGAGCAGGCGGAAGACCAGCTTCGCCGGGTCCACCGGCGGCCAGATCGCCTTCACCGCCGCCTTCACCGCGGGGTTGCGGGCGACGGCGTCCTGCACCCGGTCGTCCGGTGCCTCGCCCGACCGCTCCATCCGCACCAGCACGGCGTGCGCGATGCGCTGCGGCAGGGCCTCGCGGGCGGCACCGTACCGGATGTCCCGGTCCAGCAACTCCTGCACGATGGCGGTCAGTTCGTACTCCGGTACGCGCCAGCGCCGGGAGCCGCGGACCACCACGACCTGCTCGGTGGGCAGGGTCACATGCGCGCGGACCGCCCGGCGCAGCACCTCGGCCATGCGCGCGTCGCCCTTCACGACGGCGGTGGCCGCCTCGTCCGTGCCCCGCACCTCGACATGTGCGACCAGGTCGGCGACCGTGGCCTGTTTGACCTCCAGCTCGCCCAGCGCGGGCAGCACCTGCTCGATGTAGTGGAGGAAGGACGCGTTCGGCCCGATGACGAGGGTGCCGGTGCGGGCGAGCCGGTCGCGGTGGGCGTAGAGGAGGTACGCGACGCGGTGCAGGCCGACGGCCGTCTTGCCGGTGCCCGGACCGCCCTGCACACAGACCGTGCCGCCCAGACCGGACCGTACGATCTCGTCCTGTTCCGGCTGGATCGTCGCCACGATGTCGCGCATGGGGCCCACGCGCGGGCGCTCGATCTCCTGCTGGAGCAGCTTGCTCGTGGCCGCGGTCTCGGCGTTCTCGGCGGGGTCGGAGAGGTGCTCGTCCTCGTACGCGGTGAGGTCGCCGCCGGTGTAGCCGAAGCGGCGGCGCAGCGCGATGTCCATCGGCGTCTTCTTGGAGGCCCGGTAGAACGGCTGGGACACCGGGGCGCGCCAGTCGATCACCATGGGGTCGCCGCCGGCGTCGTGCACGTGCCGGCGCCCGATGTAGAAGCGTTCGCCCTGCGCGCCCTCCGCCTGCTCGGCGCCCGGGGCGTGCAGGTAGTCGAGGCGGCCGAAGAACAGCGGGGTGTGGGACAGGTCGGCGAGGGCCTTGATGCGCTCGTCGATCTGGCGGGTCAGGACCTCCGCGTTGACCCAGTTCGCGGTGACGTCCCGGATGTCGAGGGACTGGACGTCCTCGCGCATCGAACGCAGCGCGGCCCGGGAGTGCGCGAGGTGGGCGCGCTCACGGGAGAGGGGGTCGTCGGACGGCATGGCGGAGTCGGACGGGGTGGACACGGGTGTTGCCTCCGGGCCTGCGAGAGCCGGGGCCGGTGGGCCCCACTGAGTGGCGGTGAACCGGCCGGTTTCCGTCCGGGCGGCGGCGCTCCACGACGGGAGGCGGGCAAGAGCGGAGATCTTAGGCGAGCGGGGGCGGCCGGGGCCAACCGTTTTCGTGCCCCGGCCCCCCGGCCCCCTGGTCCCCTTGTCCCCTAGGGGATGCCGACCCCTCCCTACGGGGTAGATGTCGGTCCCGAGTAGTACGAGGAGGCGGTGGAGGCTCGGTCCATGGGCCGATGAAATCGGAGCGCTCGCGTCCCACTCTGGATACATGAGCACTGCGACGTTCACCCAGGCCCCCGCCCGCCCCCGTCCGCCGACCGGCGCGACCGCCCTGGAAGGCAGTCACCGCCATCGGCTCGGCGACGCCCTGCGCGCCGTCAAGGTCTTCGCCGGCGCCGCCCTCGGCGTGGTCATCCTCGGCGAGTACGGCGAGGAGGCGGGCGTACGCCGCCGGTAGCGCCCCCTGCGGTGTGCCGACCGGCTAGTTGTCGGCCAGCAGCTCGTCCGCGTCCACGATCCGGTACGCGTAACCCTGCTCGGCCAGGAAGCGCTGGCGGTGGGCCGCGAAGTCCTGGTCGATGGTGTCGCGGGCCACGACCGAGTAGAAGTGGGCCTGGTGGCCGTCCGCCTTCGGACGCAGCACCCGGCCGAGGCGCTGGGCCTCCTCCTGGCGGGAGCCGAAGGTGCCCGACACCTGGATGGCGACCGTCGCCTCCGGCAGGTCGATCGAGAAGTTGGCGACCTTGGAGACGACCAGGACGCTGATCTCACCCTGACGGAACGCCTCGAAGAGCTTCTCGCGCTGCGCGTTCGACGTCTCGCCCTTGATGACCGGCGCGTCCAGATGCTCGCCCAGTTCGTCGAGCTGGTCGATGTACTGCCCGATGACGAGCGTCTGCATCCCCGCGAACCGGCGCACCAGCGCCTCCGTGACCTTGCGCTTCGTCGCCGTCGTCGCACAGAAGCGGTACTTCTCCTCCGCCTCGGCGGTCGCGTACGCCAGCCGCTCGGAGTCCGTGAGGTTCACCCGGACCTCGACACAGTCGGCCGGCGCGATGTACCCCTGCGCCTCGATCTCCTTCCAGGGCGCGTCGAAACGCTTCGGCCCGATGAGGGAGAACACGTCCGACTCGCGGCCGTCCTCGCGCACCAGCGTGGCCGTCAGCCCGAGCCGGCGGCGCGCCTGGAGGTCGGCGGTGAACTTGAAGACCGGCGCGGGCAGCAGATGCACCTCGTCGTAGATGATCAGCCCCCAGTCGCGGGAGTCGAACAGCTCCAGGTGCTGGTAGACACCCTTCCGCTTCGTCGTCAGCACCTGGTACGTCGCGATGGTGACCGGGCGGATCTCCTTGCGCGTACCGCTGTACTCGCCGATCTCCTCCTCGGTCAGACTCGTGCGCTTGACCAGCTCGTGCTTCCACTGCCGGGCCGAGACGGTGTTCGTGACGAGGATGAGCGTGGTGGCCTTCGCCTCGGCCATGGCGCCCGCGCCGACCAGCGTCTTGCCGGCGCCGCAGGGCAGTACGACCACGCCCGACCCGCCGTGCCAGAAGTTCTCCACCGCCTGCTTCTGGTAGGGCCGCAGGGCCCAGCCGTCCTCGGCGAGCCCGATGGCGTGCGCCTCCCCGTCCACGTACCCGGCGAGGTCCTCGGCCGGCCAGCCCAGCTTCAGGAGCGTCTGCTTGATCTGCCCCCGCTCGGAGGGGTGGACGGCCACGGTGTCCGGGTCGAGCCGGGCGCCCACGAGCGGGGTGATCCGCTTCGAGCGCAGGATCTCCTCCAGCACGGGCCGGTCGGTGGTGGTCAGGACGAGCCCGTGGGCCGGGTGCTTGCTCAGCGTGAGACGGCCGTAGCGGCCCATCGTCTCCGCGATGTCGACCAGCAGCGCGTGCGGCACCGGATAGCGGCTGTACTGCACGAGCGCGTCCACGACCTGCTCGGCGTCGTGTCCGGCCGCGCGCGCGTTCCACAGCCCGAGCGGGGTCACCCGGTAGGTGTGGATGTGCTCGGGCGCGCGCTCCAGCTCGGCGAAGGGAGCGATGACCCGGCGGCACTCGTCCGCCAGCTCGTGGTCGACCTCCAGGAGCAGGGTCTTGTCGGACTGGACGATGAGTGGACCATTCACGCGCGTCCCCTTCTGCACAGCCGTGCGATGTGCACGGCCAAACGTCCAGTGTGCCTGATCGCCGGGGCCCGCCGTCGCGAACGCCCGGTGCTCCGGGCCCTGTCCTACTGAATGTCTATTCATTCCAATGAGTGGTGTGAATTCAGATTTACGGTCGCTGCCCCGAAGAATGGCGATTCCGCAGGTCACTGGCCCCAGGTCACTGCCCCGGTCGCCGCCCAGGGAGAGCTCACTGTTGCCTCATCACAGCCATGCCCCGCAGCCCGAGCCGCAGCCCGAAACACCCCCACCGCCCCCACCCCCCTCGCAGCCGAGCGCGACGCTCGGCTACTCCCTCTTCGCCACCCGCTGGCTCCAGGCCCCGCTGTACTTCGGGCTCGTGGCGGCACAAGGTGTGTACGTCTACAAGTTCTTCAGAGAGCTGTGGACTTTAATCCTCCGGAGCGTGACCGGGCAGGCGAACGAGACGTACGTGATGCTCGCCGTGCTGAAACTGGTCGACGTCGTCATGATCGCCAATCTGCTGATCATGGTGATCGTCGGCGGCTACGAGACGTTCGTCTCGCGCATCGGCCTCCAGGGCCACCGTGATCAGCCGGAATGGCTCTCGCACGTCAATTCCAACGTGCTCAAGGTGAAGCTCGCCACCGCCATCGTGGGCATCTCGTCCGTGCACCTGCTCCAGATGTTCGTGGACGTGCACCACACCTCGCACCACTCGCTGCTGTGGGGGACGGTCATCCACATGGCGTTCATCGCCTCGGCGGCGATCCTGGCGTACATGTCGGGCCCGATGGCGACGCACGGGGAGCGCCTGCACAAGGGGCACGGACTTGCCCATGCGCTGGGGCACGGACATGGCCACGGACAGGCACAGGCACATGCGCAAGGGCATGAGCAGGGACAGGAGCGAGGGCTCGGGCACGCGTACGACTCCGGTGCGGGGTCCGGGGGCGAGGACGCCGGAAGGGCGGCCGGCGGGATGGCGGGTTCCTCCGTCCCGGCCGAGTTCGCGTTCGCGGCCAAGACCGTGCCTGTCGCACGGGTCCCCGTCCCGCTCGCGAGCCCGTCCGCCGCGCAGGTCGCCGCACAGATCGCCGCGCAGGTCACCGCCCCGATCCCGGTGCAGACGGTCTCCTCCCCTTACGACTCGCACGAGCCCTACGACGTGTACGACCCCACCGGGCCCGGTGCCGAGGCCCGGATCCGTGACGCCCGTTTTCCCGCCCGGAAGCTGCTGGAGGAGTTCGACGAGGAGTATCCCCGGGTGTTCGACCGGGAGGCCGTGGCCCGGCTCGGCGGCCTGGACTTCGTCGCGGCCCGGCGCAACGTGGTGTTCATCGGGCCGCCCGGCACCGGCAAGACCCATCTCGCCGTCGGTCTCGGCGTGCGGGCGTGCCAGTCGGGGCACCAGGTGCTCTTCGCGACCGCGGCGCAGTGGGCCGCGCGGCTGGCGGGGGCCCGGTCGGCCGGCCGGCTCACCGAGGAACTGGCGGATCTCGACGCCCGCCCGCTGCTCATCGTCGACGAGGTCGGCTACACCCCGCTCGACCCGGACACCGCCCACCTCTTCTTCCAGCTCGTCGCGCACCGCTACGAGCGGTCCTCCCTGATCGTGACCACCGACCGCCCGCTCGGCCGCTGGGAGGAGGTCTTCGGAGGCGCCGCCCCGGCGATGGTCGACCGGCTGGCGCACCACGCGGAGATCGTGCGTCTCGAAGGGGACAGCTACCGCATGCGCCGGGTCACCGCAGCGTGGGCAGAGTGAGGTTGTTGATCAGCGGGCCCTCGATGCTGACTCCCTCGGTCACCAGCGGTTCGACGGCGGTCACCGGCAGCGGCAGCGGGAGTGCGGAGTGCGCGGACGGGGCGGACGGGGTGGCCGGGACGGAGTGGGGCGCCCGGGCGGCCGTCCGGGCCGCCGCGGCCTGCGGGGCGAATACGCCGATGAGCACGGCCGAGGCGATGAGGGCGACCGTGGCGGCGGTGCGCGCGTGGTGGGTACGGCGCTCGTCGACCACGGGGCCCACGGGGCCCACAGGACCCACAGGGGGCACGGAGGGCACGGAGGCCGTGGGACAGGAGGGTTGCAGCATGAGGCGGAGGGGACGCATGGGCGCTACAGAACCTTTCGGGTGCCGCTGAGCCGGGGCGGGGCCCACGGAGGGGACGGGCCGGACCCGGGATGGCCGGGTCCGGCCCGCGGGGTGTACGAGGCCTACTGGCGTACGAGGCCTACTGGGCGTACGAGGCGAGACGGGGCTTACGGGGTGTGACGAGCCGCGCGGGGGCGACTCAGAGCGTCACGCCCCCGCCGAGATCGATGCCGATCGCCGCGGCCTGTGAGGCGAGTGCGCCGAGCAGCGCGGCGGTACCGATCAGGACGGTGGCGACACGACGGGCAGTACGCATGGGATTCCCTCTTCTTCCAGTGGGTTCGTGCGTGAGCAGGACACCCAGTGGCTGCCCAGCGACTCGGGCGGGGATGCCGGAGAACCCCCAAGGTCCCTCATGGGTGGGAAGCGTCCGGCGTGGCGCGCATGAACCGCCGCCTACACCCGGACGAGTGAGACGAATTCCCGGTGAGTACGGCCAGACAGGCCCTGGCGGGCTCAGGCCTGGTCGTCCGCCAGTTCCGCCACACCCGTCACCCGGTGCAGGGGATACGTCCGGACCTCGTCCGCGGTGTGGTCGTACGCCGTGACGAAACCGCCCTCCACCCGGACGGGGGCGATGACGTGCTGGCTGGCGGAGCCCTCGGCGTTCACGTAACCCATCCACAGGGTGCCGCCGGTGAGGACGGCGGCCTGCATGGTGGCGAGGGTCTCGGCGGAGCTGGTGCGCGGCAGGGTGCCGTTCGGTTCGGCGCCGGCGGAGGAGCCGGAGGTGGCGGCGGAGCCGGGGGAACCGGACGCGGACGGCTTGCGCGGGGCCGTGGAGGCCAGGTCGCCCGCACGGATGGCCCGGATCGCGGCGCCCAGCAGGGTGGTGTCGGGGGACGGCGGGCCGTCGGGGACCGGCTCGGGCGCCGTGCGCGGGGGCGTGCGGCGCGCGTGCGCGCGGGTGATCAGCACATCGCCCTCGGCGGACTCGGCGGCCGGTGCGAAGCCCATCGCGCGCAGCCCTTCGAGGAGTGCGGCCGGGTCGGCCTGGGCGGCCAGCACCGTGGGCGCGAGGCGGCGCAGCCGCAGCCCCTGTGAACGCTTGTCGGCGATGATCTCGTTCAGGACCGCGTCGTCGTCGCAGCGCACGTACGCCGACGCCGCGCCGATCCGCAGGTGGCCGTGCCGGCGTGCCACGTCGTCGATCAGATAGGCGAGCGGCTGCGGAACCGGCGTACGGGAGTGGGCGGTGAGGAACGCCTGGAGGTCGGAGGCCGAGCGGCCCGCGTCCAGGGCGCGGCGGACCGAGCCCGGTGTGAAGCGGTAGACCGTGGCCCCGCCCTTCGACTCCACGTCCGCGAGGACGTCCAGCACATCGGCCAGCGGGCGGCGCAGCGGACCCGGGGCCACCGCCGTCAGGTCCGCCTGGAGGAGGACATGGTCGAGGGGCTCGGGAAGGAGCGGCGCCAGCAGTCGGCCGGCCAGCGCGGCGGCGGAGGCCAGCTCGGCGGGGGAGCGGGGTTCCGGCGAGGGCACCAGATGGTGCGGATGCCGGTGATGGACGGGGAGTTTGTCGCCGGGCCCCGCGGCGGGCGCGGGGGCGGAGGCGCCGGGCGGCGCCCCCAGGAGCGCCCGTCCGTGGGCGGACAGCGCGCCCCTGCCGGTGATCCCCAGGGACTCGGCCTCGGTCAGCGTCCACCGGGCGATACGGGACCGCAGGTCGTCCGAGGAGGCGGCGCCGCGCAGGGCCCGCTCCCAGTGGAGGCGCGCGACGAGGGCGTCGGGGGACGGGGAGCCGCCCTCGGGCAGCGCGGCGAGGAGCGAGAGGACCCGGTGCCGGACCTCGGGCGCCGCGGAGCGGTCGAGGCCGGGGCCCAGTGCCGCCAACGCGCGCTCCTTGGTGTCGCGTCCGCCGACCACGCCCGCCGTGCGGGTCGCCGACAGCCACGCCGTGGCCAGCCGCGTCCAGCGCTCGGCCGCCGGGAGCTCCAGCCACTCGTCGTAGGCGGGCGTCGCCGCGTACCGCTCGTCGGCCTCGCCGTCCGGGGCCAGCAGGCCCGCCGCGTAGGCGAGTTCCACCCAGAAGGCGGCGACCGGCTCCGGTACGTCGAGGGCCACGGCCGTCCGCTTCAGGTCGCGCACGCTCAGACCGCCCGCGCGCAGCGCCGAAGGGCCGCCCTCGTCCCAGTCCTTCAGCAGTTCCTCGACGGTGGCGAGCGCCGTGTACGCCTGCCCGGCCGCCGTGCCGTCCACCACCTGTGGACGGTGTACGGAGGTCGGCTCGACCGGCGGAGGAAGCGGTTCCGTCCGCCGGTGCGCCCGCCCCTCGCGCAGATGGAGGGCCACCTCACGCGGCAGTACGACCGTGCCGGGCGCCGTCGGCAGCAGCAGTCCGCGGTCGAGGAGCCAGCGCAGCCGGGACGCCGGATCGGCGGTCACCTGACCGTACGGCGGCCCCCAGACCAGCCGCGAAAGGACCTCCAGGGAGTCCGGCGGGGCCGAGTCGAGCAGGGCGGCCATCCGGGCGCGGTCGGTGAAGAGCCCCGTGAGCGACTCCACCGCGGACACCGCGTCGTGCGTCGTGGGCAGTCCGGCCGTCGTGAGGAGTTCCTGGATCCGGCCCGGGGACATGCCCGCGGTGGCCTCGGCGACCGTCGGGCCGAGACCCGTCGGGGAGGGGTGTTGCGGCGAGGGCGCGAGCAGTTCGCGGGCCGTGCGCACCAGCCGGAGCCGGTCGTCCGAGCCCCACACCAGTGCCTGCTCACGCAGGACGGCCACGGCGCGCGGGAGCGCCTCGACGACCACCGGGTCGCGCGCGTCGCCCGCCAGCAGGTCCTGGAGCGTGCCGTACGGCGCCGGTTCCGGGGCCACGGCCAGGGCCTCCGCGGTCTGCAGGGCGAACCGGTCCAGGCGCTCCAGGGCGCGGATCACGGAGGCGCGCGTACCGGCCCGGGTGGCCAGCTGGGTCAGGTCGGTCGGTACGGGAGTGATGAGGTCCGGGCGGGCCCGCAGCAGCGCGGACAGGGAGGAGTCGTCGCGGGCCCGCAGGTCCTCCGCGAGGGAACGAGGGTGTGCCCCGGCGGGGGCGGGCTCCTCTGTGGACGCCCCGCCGGGCTCCTCTGACGACTGCTCCTGGACGCTCATCCGATCCACGGTAGCGGGTGGGCCCCCGCCGCCGTTCCCGTTGACGTGCGCCACGGCCGTGCCACGGCCGTGCCGGGGCCCGCCACCGGCGGCGGGCGCGGTACCGTCGGTCGCGCGGGAAATCGCAACGTGGGCGTCCCGGAGGGGACTTCGTGGGGATCGAGAGCGACCAGCTCGTATTCGACTATCTGAGCCGGGTGGGCGACCTGGCCCAGCAGAGGCAGCTGCCGTCGGGGACGCGTATGCGGCTCGTGTCCGAGCTGCGCGGCGAGATCGACCGGCGCCGGACCAAGGCGGCCCTCGACAGCCCGGCCGCGGTCCGCCGCATCCTCGACCGCATCGGCACCCCCGAATCGGTGGTCGCGGCGGCCAACTCCCGGACCGACGGCAGCGCGGGCACAGGTGCCGGCACGGACAAGGGCGCCGGTACGGACCCGTCCCCGCCGAAGCGGTCCGCCGTCCCCGCCCAGCGCGACCGGGAGCCGGGGGCCCGTCCCAAGCGCCTGCGCCGCGCGGTGCCCCGGCCGCGTTCCGCCGACCCCGGGCCTGCCGGGACAAAATCGACCGGGATGGTCGGCTCCACGCCCACCCCGCCGCATCTCGCCAGCACGGACGAGCTGGGCACCGGGCCCCAGCCCGACTGGTGGCGGGTGGAGAGCGGCCCGTTCGGGGCGACGGACAGCGTGCCGGGGTTCACGGGTGGCGTGGAGATCCCGGAACTGTTCAAGCCACCGCCGATCGACGACCCCGACAAGCCTGATGGGCCCGATAAGGCAGGCAAGGCAGACAAGGTTGGCGAGCCCGGGCCGAAGTCCGCGGCGGCGCCGGCGGCGGAGGTCGTCGGGGAGCCCGTACCGGCCGGGCGCGTACGCCGTCGCTTCGTGCCCCGCCTGCGCCCGCTCGGCGGCGGCGCCGGCGGGGGCTGGTCCAACCCCCTGCTGCTGCTCGCCGCCGCCCTCCTGGTCGCCGGCGCGGTCATCGGCAACCTCGTCATGCTGGGCCTCGGCTGGCTCATCGCCTACCTCTCGCGCCGCCTGAGCCCCACCGAGGCGAAGTGGGCCGTCCTCGTCGTGCCCGGCCTCGTCGCCTCGGGAGGCATCGTCTGGATCTGGGGCCGTGGGGAGGGGCGCTGGGGCGCGCCCATCGCACAGGACCAGATGAGCGACGCGATCGCCGAGACCTGGCCGTGGGTCCTGCGGAGCGCGGCTGTCGCTTCGGCGCTGTATCTGGTGTGGCGGTCGCAGCGCCGGAGGTGACGGTGCCGCCCGGGCGGGTTGGTTGTCGGGTGCGGGTGCGGTTGGGTTCGGTGAGGGCCGGTCGCGCGGTTCCCCGCGCCCCTGAAGGCGGTCGGCGGGGGCGTACATGTCACGGGTGGGCGCTGCCGCGTGGTGGGCACAATGGCTTATATGACTTCTCGTGTGCTGACCGTCGGGTTCGACCTCGACATGACCCTTATTGACTCCCGGCCCGGGATCCGGGCCTGCTATCAGGAGCTTTCCGTACGGACGGGAACCTTCATCGACGCCGATCTGGCCGTCACCCGGCTCGGACCGCCGCTCGCGGAGGAGTTGGTCAACTGGTTCCCGGCCGAGGAGGTCGCGGCCATGGCGGACGTCTACCGGGAGATGTATCCCACCCATGCCATCGCCCCGACGCCCGCGATGGCCGGCGCGCGTGAGGCGATGGCGGCGGTGCGGGCGGCCGGGGGCCGGGCGATCGTCGTCACCGCCAAGTACGAGCCGAACGCCAAGCTGCATCTCAGCCATCTCGGCATCGACGCCGACGCGGTCATCGGCGACCTGTGGGCCGAGCGCAAGGCGGAGGCCCTGCGCGAGTACGACGCGGGCGTCTACGTCGGCGACCACACCGGCGACGTACGCGGCGCGCGTACCGCCGGAGCGCTGTCCGTCGCGGTGGCCACCGGCCCCTGCGACGCGGAGGAACTGCGCGCGGCCGGCGCCGACGTGGTCCTCAAGGACCTGCTGGAGTTCCCGAGTTGGCTGGCCGCCCACCAGTAGGCGACCGGCGGGAATTCCGAGCGGTCACGAACTTCCGCGTGCCTGTCGGCGGCCGTCGGCGATCGACCGGAACACCCCCGCCCCCGCGATGAGGAACCCGACACCCATCAGCATGCTCAGACCGAACATGTACGTAGGAAAGGGCGTCGTGTCGAGCAGCAGCGGGGCCACGGTGACCAGAGTGGCCAGAGCTCCGACGAAGAACACGAGGGCACCGGCACGGATGAGTCGTTCTCCGGCCGCGGCGGAATTCGGTTGGGTTTTGTCACGCACCCGACCAGGGTAGTTCCCTGCCCGGAGGAACAAGCCGGCGACGTCTTGAGGCAGGCGTGCCTACCGTCAGGGACGAGTCGGTTACCTAGGCACACAACCTTCGCTAGCCTCCCCTCATGACGCCTGGTCTGCGCTACCTCGCCTGCCTACGCTTCTCCGCCGACTCGGACGGCTCCTCCTCCATCGAGTGGCAGCGTGGTGTGATCAGCCACCACGTGGCCGCTCCGCATCTGTCCGGCGTCCTCGTGGGCGAAGCAGAGGACACAGACGTCTCAGGCTCCATCTCCCCCTTCAAGCGCCACAGGTTGGGGAAGTGGCTCATGAAGCGAGCCGATGAGTTCGACGTGATCATTGCGGCCAGGATGGACAGGCTCACGCGTCACTCGACGCACTTCAACGAACTCTTGGAGTGGGCGCAGGGGAACGGGAAGTTCGTCATCTGTGTAGAGGAAGGGTTCGACCTTTCCACTCCTCAAGGCAAGATGATGGCCCGTATGACCGCCGTATTCGCTGAGGCCGAGTGGGACACCATTCAGGCACGCATCCTCAACGGCGTACAGAGCCGTCTGGAGAACCGTTCATGGCTCACGGGCGCTCCTCCTACCGGCTACCGCATCAAAGCCGTAGAGGGAGGAAAAAGGAAGGTCCTGGAGATTGACCAGGACTTCCACCCGTACGTAGAAGAGATTTTCTCCCGTGTCCGTGAGGGGCAGTCGACACACAGAATCGCACGGGACTTCAACGGTCGTGGCGTACTCACGTGGGGAGACCATCTCAGGAAGTTGAAGGGGGAGGAAGCCAAGGGAACTCAGTGGCAATCCACCATCATCAACAAATTCATCCGCTCATCCTGGGTCCCCGGCATCTACGCCTATAAAGGTGAGGCTGTATTGGACGGCCAGGGAGACCCTGTGATTCTTCCTGTGCAGCCTTTGGCGACGATGGATGAATGGGTGGAGCTGGTCGACAGGATCAAACCGGCCCCCAAAGCCTATACGGACGGTACGAGGGTAAGTGCTAAAAGCCTGCTCTCAAGTATTGCCCGGTGCGGCAACTGCGGAGCGCCGGTTACTTCTCTCCTGAATTCCGGACACACCAGGAAGGACGGGGAGCGAGTCCCCGGACACAGGTACTACCGCTGCTCCAACAAGTTCAAGGGCGGAGCCTGTACGGATGGTCTGTACATCCGTGCTGACGCTCTGGACGCACTTGTTGACAGGGCAATCCGTGACAGCGTCGGTGCATGGGACGTGTACGAGCGCGCCGGTACGGGGCCGTCTCAGGCAAGGGAACTCCAAGGCGCAAAGGCACGCCTGGAAAAACTGGAAGCCGAGTACATCGCAGGTGATTACGACGGAGAGGGGCAGGAAGTCTCCTACAAGCGTATCCACAAGGGTCTGTCGGCAAAGGTGGCTCTCCTGGCCAAGCAGGAAGCGGAGAGGGCTGACCCTGCATTGAAGTCGACGGGTAAGAAGTACGGTGAAGTCTGGCAAGCCAAGGACCAGGAGGACCGCAGGGAATTCCTCCGCGCCCATGGTGTAAGGCTCTGGGCTTGGAGGAACGGAGATGTGGCAACGGACCTGGGAATGGTCATGGACCTGGGGGATATTCAGGCCATGGCGCAAGAGCTGAGGCTTAATAAGGAAGACGGAATGGACCGGCTTTTCGTGAGCCATAATGTACCGGCGCACTGGACTGATCCGGAACTGAGAGATCTTCCTGGTCTGAAGCTGAGCCCGGTTCCCTCGGTTCTACGAGAACTCCGGCCGGAATGAGACGTGAGGCATGTTCGAGGTTGCTCAAGGCGGTGCGGGAGCGCGGTGGCAACGGCACGATGCAGGGTCGGCCGTGGAGTCCGCCGCCGGCCGAGCGGTGCTGCTGGTCGCGGTGTCCTACCGGACGAACCTGACCATGCGTCAACTGGGACCGCTGTTCGGAGTGTCATCAAGGTTGCTGCAAAGCATGGGATCGGTTGTGCAACTGTCTTCCGGATCAAGGCTGAAGCCAAGGAGGGCTGAGCCCCTGTAGGCACTCTGAGCCCCTGCCCTCGCTGGGTGGGGGTTCAGTCTTGTTTCCAGGCGTGATTAAGCCTGTGTGTCGTTGGGGAGAGCCTCGGTAGGCTGTTCAGCGGCAGTCTGACAAGCGTCCGGCCCCGTCCGGGACCGATCGAGGGAGCGTGTGCTTTGCCGACTGGCAAGGTCAAGTGGTTCAACAGTGAGAAGGGCTTCGGCTTTCTCTCCCGCGACGACGGCGGCGACGTCTTCGTCCATTCCTCGGTCCTGCCCGCCGGAGTCGATGTTCTCAAGCCGGGTCAGCGGGTGGAGTTCGGTGTGGTCGCCGGACAGCGCGGTGACCAGGCACTCTCGGTGACGCTCCTGGACCCCACACCCTCGGTCGCGGCAGCCCAACGCCGCAAGCCCGACGAACTGGCCTCCATCGTCCAGGATTTGACGACCCTCCTGGAAAACATCACCCCGATGCTGGAGAGGGGCCGCTATCCCGAGAAGGCATCGGGCAAGAAGATCGCGGGTCTGCTGCGCGCGGTGGCGGACCAGTTGGACGTGTAGCGCCCCGTTCAGGGGCGCGGGGAACTGCGCGACCGGCCCCACCGGACCCGCGCTCCTACTTCGCGCCCCTTACGCCCCATCACGCTGGGGAAACGCCAGCGCCCCCGGCGCGAGCGCAGGCACCAGCCCCTCGGCCGCCGCCCGCGTGAGGAGGCCGCGGACCGCCGCGTACCCGTCCTCACCGAGGTTCGCCGTGAACTCGTTGACGTACAGCCCGATGTGCTGATCGGCGACCGCCGCGTCCATCTCCTGCGCGTGCTCCAGCACATACGCCCGCGAGGCCTCGGGATCGTCCCAGGCCGCGCGCACGGAGGCGCGGGCGGACTCGGCGAGCAGCTCCAGCGCGGCCTCGCCCAGCGACCGCCTGGCGATGATCGCGCCCAGCGGGATCGGCAGGCCCGTCGTCCGCTCCCAGTGCTCGCCCATGTCCGCGAGCTTGTGCAGGCCGTAGTTCTGGTACGTGAAGCGGGCCTCGTGGATGACCAGTCCGGCGTCCACCTTCCCGTCCCGTACCGCGGGCATGATCTCGTGGAACGGCATGACCACGATCTCGCCGACCCCGCCGGGAACCGTGTCCGCGGCCCACAGGCGGAACAGCATGTACGCGGTCGACCGCTCGCTCGGCACGGCGACCGTGCGGCCGGTGAGGTCCACGCCCGGCTCCCGGGTGAGGACCAGCGGCCCGCAGCCGCGCCCCAGGGCGCCCCCGCAGGGCAGCAGGGCCCATTCGTCCAGGACGTACGGCAGGACGGCGTACGACACCTTCAGGACGTCGAACTCGCCGCGCTCGGCCATGCCGTTGGTGATGTCGATGTCCGCGAAGGTCACGTCCAGCGCGGGCGCCCCCGGGATCCGGCCGTGCGCCCAGGCGTCGAAGACGAAGGTGTCGTTCGGACAGGGCGAGTACGCGATCTTCAGCGGCTGGGTCTGCGAGGACTGCGAGGACTGCGAGGACTGCGAGGACTGCGAGTTCTGCGAGTTCTGCGAGTTCCGCGAGGGCTCAGTGGGTGACGTCATGTGGGTTCCAACTCTCCAGTACGGGCGCGAGCTTCCCGAAAGCCGCGGTGAGTGCCGCGAGGGCCTCGCCGATCCGCCACGCGGCACGGTCCCGGGGGCCCACGGGATTGGACACGGCACGGATCTCCAGGACGGGGAGGCCGTGCGCCGCAGCCGCCTCCGCCACCCCGAAGCCCTCCATGGCCTCGGCGAGCGCCCGCGGGTGGCGCCGGCGCAGTTCCACCGCGCGCGCGGCGCTGCCGGTCACCGTGCTGACGGTCAGGACGGACCCCTGACGTGCTCCTGTGACGGCCGCGATATCTCGTACGAGTGAATTCGGCGGCCGGTGCGTGATAGTCCCGAACCCCAGTTCGGTGACCGGGATGAACCCATGGGCGGTCCCAGGGGGCTCTGTGACCTCAGAGGTCTCAGGGGCCTCGGCGCCGAGGTCCGCGACCGTGATCTCGTCGGCGAGGACGAGCGAGCCGACGGGCGCGTCGGGCTGAAACCCGCCGCCGATACCGGCGGAGACGACCACGGCATACGGCTCACCGCCCAGCGCGGCGGCGGTGAGCGCGGCGGCGGTCGACGCGGCGGCCGCGGCCGGTCCCACACCACCGGCGAGGAGATCGAGCACGAGGCGGCCACCGGAATCCAGGGGCGCCGGGAACGCCACCCGGCTCAGGGCCGCTCCCGGAACCGCGTGCGCCGACGCCGGTGCCGACGCCAGTGCTGTGAACGCCGCGGCCACCGCGTCCCGTTCGGCGGGGACCGCGGTGGTTACGAGGACACGCATGAGCGGCGCTCCAGGAGGATCGGGCGGCTCAGCGGCGGCTCAGGCGTCCGCGTTCTCAAGCTTGAAGTTCCAGACACCCTTGACCTGCGTACCGGCCTTGTTCTGCTGGACGACGCTGATGTAGATCGTCTTCGGGGCGGCCTGGCCCGACTGCTCGGCGAAGAGGTCGACGCCCTCGAAGGCGTAGTACGTCTTCTTGTAGGGGGAAGTGACCTGCTGGCCGTTGAGCCACAGGGCCCAGCCCTCGTCGGCGATCTCCGGGTCGACACCGATGCGCAGCGTCTCACCCTGCGAGACGCTGATCGTGTCGGAGGACTTCTTGAGGGCGCACTTGGTCGCCTCCTCCTTGCCGATGGTCTTGCCGTCCTCGTAGCACTCGGCCTCGACGCTGACCGAGTTCTTGCCGACCGTGACGGTGGCCATCGGCGTCGGCTTGTCACAGGCTGACAGCACGAGAAGTCCGGCGGAAACGGCACTTGCGGCGGCGACGGCGCGGCGACGGCGCGCAAGGGGACGCTGGGAGCTCATGGGCGAAGGTTATCGGGCGGGTCGCGCGGCCCGGCTATGTGGGTGGGCTACGCGGCGTGCCGCGGTCCCGGATCACTCCGGCGAGCGGGTGGTGGCCGGACGGTTCAGGCCAGGGTCGCGTGGTGCCGGCCGCCGTGCCGGGCCGCGCTCAGCAGCCCGCGGACCGTGGTGAGCCAGCCGAGCGCGATGATCCCGGAGGCCACCGCCATGCCGAGCGTGCCGTTGAGCGGCAGGGCGATACCGATCGCTCCGCCGACCACCCAGGCCATCTGAAGGAGCGTCTCCGAGCGCGCGAACGCCGACGTCCGCACCAGTTCCGGTACGTCCCGCTGGATCAGCGCGTCCAGGGACAGCTTGGACAGTGCCTGGGCGAACCCGGCGAAGGCGGCGAGCACCGCCACCAGGAGCACCCCGAAGAACACCGCAGCCGTGATCGCCACGCCGAGCACCACCGCGACCACGGTGACGATGATCAGCTCCGGCGCCCGGGATCGGAGGGCGGCCCCGACCGCCGTGCCCAGCGCGTTGCCCACGCCCGCCGACACGCCCACGACGGTCAGCGAGACCGCCGCGCTGGCGCCCGCGAGGGGGTGTTCGCGCAGCAGGAACGCCAGGAAGAAGATCAGGAACCCGGAGAGGCCGCGCAGCGCGGCGTTCGCGGCGAGCGCGTGCGTGACCGCCGTGCCGACCGTGCGCAGCCCCGGGCGCTTGGACTGTTTGAGGTGCGGCCCGTGCAGATGCTGCTCGTCCGCGGCGAGCAGGGCCTTGTCCTCGCCCTTGGCCGAGTCGACCTTGTGCGGCAGGGAGAACGACAGGAACGTACCCGCCACGAAGATCAGGAAGGCGCCGTAGAGCGGGTAGCGGGGGCCGAGGGCCTGGAGGCCCGCGCCGATCGGGGCCGCCACGCCCGTCGCCAGCAGGCCGCCGAGCGTGACCCGCGAGTTCGCCTTGACCAGGGAGAACGCGGGTGGCAGGAGCCGGGGCACCACGGCGCTTCTGACCACGCCGTACGCCTTCGAGGCCACCAGGACGCCGAGGGCCGCCGGATACAGCTCGATGCTGCCCGTGACGACCGCGCCCGACAGCAGCAGGGCCATGAAGGCGCGTGCCATGAAGGCGCCCGCCATCGCGGCCCGCCTGCCGTGCGGGAGACGGTCCAGGAGGGGACCGATGACCGGCGCGAGCAGGGTGAACGGGGCCATGGTGATCGCCAGGTAGAGCGCCACCCGGCCGCGGGCCTCGTCCGTCGGGACCGAGAAGAAGACCGTCGAGGCGAGTGCGACGGTGATCAGCATGTCGCCGGCGCCGTTCACTCCGTGGAGTTCGATCAGTTTGCCGAGGCCCGACTCGCCCGCGCCGTGCGCGTGTGTCGCTTTTCTGATGCCGCGTGCCGTACCGCTGAACGGCAGGCGCAGGGCATGCCCGACGGAACGGACGGCCCCGCGCACCGGGCCCGATCCGCTCCTGCTTCCTGCCCCGGCCTCACCGATTCCGGTGGCGCCTTGGGGCGTCCTTGCGGCTGCCACTCCGCAATAGTGCCCCGAGATTGGCGGAAGTAGCGCAGATACCGCCCGTATAGCGGCTGAGTGGGCGGGGTGGATCGGGTGCCCGACATGCGCGAAGGGCGCCCTGCGCACCGGCCATGAGCGCCCCGCACACCCGGTCGGCAGTGTGCCGTGGACCCCGTCGGGAGCGCCCCGCACGTCCGGTCGGGGAAACGCCGCGACAGCATGAAGGCAACGCCGGTGTAGGCCCAGCGCCGACGAGACGGTAGCGTGCGTAACGCGCCCGCGGCAGTTGTTCTCGGCCGCGCGCCTCTCGGTCATCCCGCAGAATGGATGACGTAGGTGCGCCCGAGTGCGATCGGGCGCGGACGTCGACGCGGCCCTCCGGTCCGCTCCGTCCGCACCCCCGTCGAGGGATGGCGCACTCGTGAGACGGCGTAGGAGAGAAGCGATACCTGTGAGCGCGACAACGCGAAGCCGAACCCCCGACCGTCTGTGTGCCGAGGCCGTGGACCTCGCCCGGGCAGCCGCCGAGGAGGCCGCCGCTCCCGGCGTGGTGGGGGAGCACGCGGGACTGGTCAGCGAAGGGGACCGCGTCGTCACGCACTTCTTCGAGTGCAAGGAGATGGGCTACCGCGGGTGGCGCTGGGCCGTGACGGTGGCCCGGGCCTCACGGGCGAAGGTCGTCACCCTCGACGAGACCGTGCTGCTGCCCGGCTCGGATGCCCTGCTGGCACCCGAGTGGGTGCCGTGGAGCGAGCGGCTCCGGCCGGGGGACATGGGTCCCGGGGACCTGCTGCCCACGGACGCGGAGGATCTGCGTCTGGAGCCCGGCTACTCCGGCGAGGACGAGCCCGCTCCGAACGCGCCGATCTCCGAGGAGATGGCCCAGTTGGCCGAGGCGGAGGACGCCGAGATCACGGCGCAGGCCCCCGCCGCGCTGCCGCTCGTGCCGTCCCGCGGGTCGATCGCGTCCGTGGCCGAGGAGCTGGGGATGCGGCGGGCGCGGGTGCTGTCCCGGTACGGGCTGCATGTCGCGGCGGACCGGTGGGAGGAGTCGTACGGGGCGAAGACCGCGATGGCGCAGGCCGCTCCGGCGACGTGTGTGAGCTGTGGGTTCCTCAACCCCATCGGGGGGTCGCTCGGACAGGCGTTCGGTCTCTGTGCGAATGAGTTCTCGCCTGCGGACGGTCGTGTGGTCGCGCTGTCCTACGGCTGCGGGGGGCATTCCGAGGCGGCGGTCATGCCTGCGCCTGCCCGGCCCGCGCCGCCGGTGATCGACGAGACGCGGGTGGATCCGTTCCCGCTCCGGCCTTCGCCGGATTCCGGGTCGGTGCCGGTGGGGCCGGACGGGTCGGCGTCGGAGTACGGCCACAGTTAGCCTGCGGCCGGCGGTCGCTGGTGTCTGATCGCGCGGCACCCACTCCCCTCAAAGCCAAAAGACTGCGCAGTTCCCCGCGCCCCTGGGGGCACAGCCCCCGGTTGTCCGCCGTGTGCGGGTGCGTCGTGGTTGCTCGCGCAGTTCCCCGCGCCCCTTAGAGCGGGGCTGCGCCCCAGCATCTTTAGGGGCGCGGGGAACTGCGCAATCTTTTTGGCTTTGACGGGGTGGGGGGAACCGCGTGGCCCGCCCCCGTCCGCCCCCGCCCGACGAGTCGGCGGAGGCGGCCCTTCCGGCTCTGGCCCCCTGCCGAGGGACCCGCGCGGTACCTTCTTGCGGCGACCGGCCGATGCGCGCGGGCGTACGACGATGAGGAGTGTCAAGCGTGAGCAACTTCGTGCGGCCGGCTGCCGAGGGCGCGGATCCGTTCGGGACGGCCCGGCTGCGACGCGGGGTGCTGGACGCCTGGGCGACGAGCCCGGCACGGTTCCGTGAGGACGCCAACTCCGAGGAGGACCTCGTACTCGGCGGCTACCGCGACCGCCTCGTCGTGGAGCTCGCCCAGAACGCCGCCGACGCGGCCTCCCGCGCCGGCGTCCCCGGCCGCCTGCGCCTCACCCTCCGCGACGGAGTCCTCGCCGCCGCCAACACCGGCGCCCCCCTGGACGCCACCGGTGTCGAATCCCTCTCCACCCTGCGCGCCTCCGCCAAGCGCGACGACAGCGACAGCGCGGTCGGCCGCTTCGGCGTCGGCTTCGCGGCCGTCCTCGCCGTGACCGACGAACCCGCCCTGCTGGGCAGGCACGGCGGCGTCCGCTGGTCCCTCACCGAGGCCCGCGACCTCGCCGTCGACATCGCCCGCCACAGCCCCGGACTCGGGGACGAACTGCGCCGCCGCGACGGCCACGTACCCCTGCTCCGGCTGCCGTTCGCGGCCGAGGGCTCCGCGCCGGACCCGTACGACAGTGTCGTCGTCCTGCCGCTTCGGGACCAAGCCGCCGAGGCGCTCGCGGAACGGCTCCTCGACGGTGTCGACGACGCCCTGCTGCTCGCCCTGCCCGGCCTGGCGGAGGTCGTCGTCGAGAGCGGCGACGGCGGCGTACGGACCGTGCGGCGGCGCACCGAGGACGACGGCGGCGGCGTGGTCGTCGAGGACTCCCGCGACGGTACGACCCGCTGGCGTACCGTCTCCGCGCACGGCTCCCTGGAGCCCGCCCTGCTCGCCGACCGGCCCGTCGAGGAGCGCCTGCGCCCCCACTGGTCGGTCACCTGGGCCGTCCCGGTCGACGCCGACGGCACCCCGGGCCGCCCCCGCACCGGCCCCGTCGTGCACGCGCCCACCCCCAGCGACGAACCCCTCGGCGTGCCCGCGCTGCTCATCGCCTCGCTGCCGCTCGACACCACCCGCCGCCACGCGGCCCCCGGCCCGCTGACCGACTTCCTCGTGCAGCGCGCCGCGGAGGCGTACGTCGAACTGCTCGCCGCCTGGCGGCCCGTGACCGCCGGGATCATCGGCCTGGTGCCGGGCCCGCTCGGCAAGGGCGAACTGGACGGGGCC
The DNA here is from genome assembly GCF_044328075.1 of Streptomyces sp. NPDC017991. Lineage (NCBI taxonomy): Bacteria > Bacillati > Actinomycetota > Actinomycetes > Kitasatosporales > Streptomycetaceae > Streptomyces > Streptomyces sp. NPDC017991. The sequence goes on from NZ_JBIRGP010000009.1 coordinate 177,295, forward strand.
CTGCGGCAGGCGATCCTCGAACGGCTGCCGCGCACCGCCTTCCTGCCGCCCGCGGTCGAACCGGCCCGCGGGGCCGATGACGACGACGCCGACTCCGATCTGCCCGAAGCCCTGCGCCCCCGCGACGCCGAGGTGGTGGAGGGCGCGGGCGCCGACACCGTACGGGTGCTCGCGGAGGTGCTGCCCAGCCTTCTGCCCGCCGGGCTCGAACGGCGGGCGGAGCTGCGCACCCTGGGTGTCGCGCGGGTACCGCTGGCCGAGGCGGTCGACCGGCTCGCGGGCCTGGAGAAGGCCCCCGAGTGGTGGCGGCGCCTGTACGACAGCCTGGCCGGGGTCGACCCGGACCGGCTCTCCGGGTTGCCTGTGCCGCTGGCCGACGGGCGTACGACGATCGGCCCCCGGCAGGTCCTGCTGCCCACCCCCGAGAACGCTCAGGCCGCACCCGACGCCCTCGCCCGGCTCGGTCTCAAGGTCGCCCATCCGGACGCCGTCCATCCGCTCCTGGAGAAGCTGGGCGCCCTGCCCGCCACCGCGCGGGCCGTCCTGACCACCCCGCAGGTCCGCGCCGCCGTCGCCGGCTCGCTCGACGACGACCGCGGCGCCTGGGACGACGACACCACCCCGGACGCCGAGGAACTGGCCGACACCGTCCTCGCGCTCGTCCGCGACGCCGACCTCGAACCCGGCGACGAACCCTGGCTCGGCGCCCTCGCGCTCCCCGACGACGAGGGCGAACTCGTCCCGGCCGGCGAACTCGTCCTGCCCGGCAGCCCCTTCGCCCAGGTGATGCGCGAGGACGAACTCGCCTCCGTCGACCCCGAACTGGCCGAACGCTGGGGCGAGCAGCCACTCGCCGCCTGCGGCGTCCTGGCGAACTTCCAGCTCGTACGCGCCACGGACGTCGTCCTAGACCCCGACGAACTGGAGCCGAGGGACAGCGACTTCGCCGAGCCCGACGACGCCGGACTGCTCGACGCCGTGGACGTGTGGTGCGAGGACGCCCTCGACGGCCTGCCCGACTCACCCGTGCCGCCCGTCGCGACCGAGATCGTCGCCGTGCGCGACCTCGACCTCGTGGACGACGACCGCTGGCCCGAGGCCCTCGCGCTGCTCTCCCGCCCGCCGCTGCGGGACGCCCTCACCCAGCCGGTCCGCGTCCTGCTGCCGGACGGCACGCACGAGATCATCCGGTCGTACACCGCCTGGTGGCTGCGCGGTCATCCCGTCCTCGACGGCCGCCGCCCGGCCGGCCTGCGCGCCGAGGGCGGGGATCCGCTCCTGCACGGCCTGTACGACGCCGCCGACGCGGCCGGTTTCGACGACGAGCAGGTGCTGCGGGCCCTCGGCGTCCGGACGTCCGTGGCCGCGCTGCTCGCCGAACCGGGCGGCGGCGCCGAACTGCTCGACCGGCTCGCCGACCCCGACCGCGAGGTCTCGGCGTCCCAACTGCACGCCCTGTACGGCGCGCTGGCGGACCTCGACCCCGACCAGGTGACCCTGCCGGACGAGTTGCGGGCCGTGGTGGACGGCGAGGTGCGGGTCGTGGACGCGGCCGACGCCGTGGTCGTCGACTCGCCCGACCTGCTGCCCTTCACCGCGGGCACGCCCCTGCTCCCGGTACGGCCCGCGCGGGCCGCCGACCTCGCTGAGCTGTTCCAGGTCCGGCGGCTGAGCGAGTCCGTCACCGGCGAGGTGACCAGCGAGGGCTCGGAACACGACGTACCGGAGTCCGTACGGGTTCTGCTGGGCCCCTCGACCCCCGCGACCTATGTCGAGCACGAGGAACTGGTCGTCGACGGCACCGAACTCGACTGGCGCCGCAGCCGTGACGGGGTGCTGCACGCGTCCACGCTGGAGGGCGTCGCCGCGGGCCTCGCGTGGGCGGCCGGTCAGTGGCCCCGCCGTTTCGAGGTCGCGGCCCTGCTGGAGGACCCGTCCAGGACGGAGGAACTGGAGCGGGACCGCTGGTTCGACTGAGCCCCGCCCGCCGGGGCGCGGCCGTACGCCGAGCGCCCCGGCGGGCCGTGAAAGTGTTCTGCGTCACATGGTCACAAAATATTCACTCGGCGTACAACCATCGGCCCGCGAGGTGTATCTGATCATGCGAGCCAACAGGCTCCAAGATCACCCGGGCCCACGTGAAAACGACCGTGGGGCCCCTTTCTCCACCGGGGGAAACATATGCGCATACGTGCCACCGTGGCCGCTGTCACCGGCGCCCTGGCCCTCTCCGCGTTCGCCGTCCCGGTCGCGCAGGCCGACGACCCCTCGTACCGCGAGACCGCCGCCGCCGCTTTCGAGGGTGCCCACAGCGGCGCCTCCAAGGCACAGCGCAGCGCGGCGGCCGCGGTCGTCGACGGCGACCTGGACGCCTCCTTCTCCAACTTCAAGATCGCCTCGGTGCACAAGGTCGGCACCACCAACCAGGTCTCCACCAAGGTGACCTACAAGCTGACCCACGGCGCCGACGTGGACCTCGCCTCCGCGGACTTCGCCACCGGCCCGTACATCTACAAGGGCTCGTTCGCCACCCCGGACAACGTCATCTTCGGCTTCGACGCGGCGATCTGCACCGAGGTCTCGGCGACCGTCGCCAACTGCACCGGCTACGTCGACATCCTCCCGGGCGAGGGCGAGCTGCTCAACAGCGACGCCGGCAGCTGGAAGGGCGGCGCCCTGCTGCTCAACTACGTCACCGGCTCCTACGCCGACCAGGGCGACCTCGCCACCACCAAGGTCCAGCGCAACTCCCGGCTCACCGTCAACGCCTCCCCGGAGCCCGTGAAGAAGGGCAAGACCATCACGGTCACCGGGGCCCTGACGCGCGCCAACTGGGAGACGAACAAGTACGCGGGCTACACGCAGCAGTCCGTGAAGCTCCAGTTCAAGAAGAAGGGCACGTCCACCTACGCGAACGTCAAGACCGTGACGTCGGGTACCGGCAGCTCCGCGGGCAAGCTGAAGACCACCGTCACGGCCTCCGTCGACGGCACCTACCGCTACGCGTTCGCGGGCACCTCGACCACGCCGGCCGTCAACTCCACGGGCGACGCCATCGACGTCAACTGATCTCTCTCCCCGCGCCTCTGCCAGGGGCGCGGGGAACCCGCCCGTTCCCGCTCAGGCGGGAACGCGGCGGTCCACCCATCGCCACACGAACTCCAGGACGGCCGCCGCCACCGCCGCGACGCCCACCGCCGTCCACGGCAGCACCGTGCCGACCAGCCGCAGCGCGAAGAAGTCCTGGAGCCACGGCACGGTCAGGACCAGCAGGAACCCCGCGCCCATCGTGGCGACCAGGCCGATCCGCCACCAGGTGTAGGGGCGGGCGACGATGGCCAGCACCCAGAGCGAGATCAGGAACAGCGTCAGTGTCGCGGCACTGGTCTCCGCGTCCAGCGCCTCCGGCCCGCTGTAGTGGTGCCGGGCGAGCAGGTACGTGGTGAACGTGGCCAGGCCCGCCACCACCCCGCCCGGGATCGAGTACCGCATCACCCGGCGGACGAAGTGGGGCCTCGCCCGTTCCTTGTTGGGCGCCAGTGCCAGGAAGAACGCCGGCACCCCGATCGTCAGCGTGGACAGCAGCGTCAGGTGCCGCGGCAGGAACGGGTACTCCACCTGGCAGCACACCACCAGCACCGCGAGCAGCACCGAGTACACCGTCTTCACCAGGAACAGCGTCGCCACCCGCGTGATGTTCCCGATGACCCGGCGCCCCTCCGCGACCACCGACGGCAGCGTCGCGAAGCTGTTGTTGAGCAGCACGATCTGGGCGACCGCCTTGGTGGCCTCGGACCCCGAGCCCATCGCGACACCGATGTCGGCGTCCTTGAGGGCGAGCACGTCGTTCACGCCGTCGCCGGTCATCGCCACCGTGTGGCCGCGCGACTGCAGCGCGCCCACCATGTCGCGCTTCTGCTGCGGGGTGACCCGCCCGAACACCGAGCCCTGGTCCAGCGCCTCGGCCATCTCCTCCCGGTCGGCGGGCAGCCGGCGCGCGTCGACCGTGGCGGAGGCACCGGGCAGACCGAGTTTGGCGGCGACCGCGCCGACGGACACGGCGTTGTCGCCGGAGATCACCTTGGCGCGTACGTCCTGCTCGTCGAAGTACCGCAGGGTGTCGGCCGCGTCGGGCCGCAGCCGCTGCTCCAGGACGACGAGCGCGGTGGGCTGTGCGCCCTCCCGCACCCGCGGGTCGTCGAGTTCCCGGTCGGCACGGGCGAGCAGCAGGACCCGTAGCCCCTGCTCGTTGAGTTGTTCCGTCTCGGCGAGTACGGGGTCGTCGTCGGCGAGGAGCACGTCGGGGGCGCCCAGCAGCCAGGTGGTCACCCGGCCCTCGTCCCCGCCCTCGGCGAAGGACGCCCCGCTGTACTTGCGCGCGGAGGAGAAGGGCAACGCACCCTCGTGGCGCCAGTTCCCGCTGTCCGGGTAGGCGTCGATGACGGCCTGGAGTGAGGCGTTCGGGCGGGGGTCGGACGCGCCGAAGGCGCCCAGGACGGCGCGCACGTACGACTCGTCACCGTCACCGTCACTGTCGTCACCGTCACCGTCGTCGCCGAGCGGCCGCAGTTCGGTGACGTCCATGCCGCCCTCGGTGAGCGTGCCCGTCTTGTCGAGGCAGACCGTGTCGACGCGGGCGAGGCCCTCGATGGCCGGGAGTTCCTGCACGAGGCACTGTTTGCGGCCGAGCCGGACGACGCCTATGGCGAAGGCGACCGAGGTGAGCAGGACCAGGCCTTCGGGGACCATGGGCACGATGCCGCCGACGGCGCGTGCGACGGAGTCCTTGAAGTCGTTGTCCTTGCTGACGAGTTGCGTGATGGCGAGGCCAACGGCGGCCGGGATCAGCATCCAGGTCACGTACTTGAGGATCGTGGAGATGCCGGTACGCAGTTCGGAGTGGACGAGGGTGAAACGGCTCGCCTCCTCGGCGAGTTGTGCCGCGTACGCCTCGCGACCGACCTTCGTCGCGCTGAACGCGCCGCCGCCCGCGACCACGAAGCTGCCCGACATGACCTGGTCGCCGGGCTGTTTGACGACCGGGTCGGCCTCGCCGGTGAGCAGGGACTCGTCGATCTCCAGGCCGTCGGCCTCGACGCACTCGCCGTCCACGACGATCTTGTCGCCCGGCCCGATCTCGATCAGGTCGCCCAGCACGATCTCGGAGGTACCGACGGGGGTGGCGGTGCCGTCCCTGCGGACGGTGGGGCGGGACTCGCCGATGACCGCGAGGGAGTCCAGGGTCTTCTTCGCGCGCAGTTCCTGGATGATGCCGATGCCGGTGTTCGCGAGGATCACATAGCCGAACAGGCTGTCCTGGAACGGGGCGACGAACAGCATGATCAGCCAGAGCACGCCGATGATGGCGTTGAACCGGGTGAAGACGTTGGCCCGGACGATGTCGGCGGTGGAGCGGCTGCTGCGCACGGGGACGTCGTTGACCTCGCCCCGGGCGACGCGCTCGGCGACCTCGGCGGCGGTCAGCCCCTTCGCGTTTCCGCTCGCGCTCGCGGGCAGGGGGACGGGGTGCACGGGGTCGAGTTCGGCGCCCGCGTCGATGTGCGTCATGTCTTCGACGGTACGGGGGGACGTGCGGCTCCACCCGGTGAGTGCGGCAAGATCCGACCAGCGGAGGAGCGGTGATGCTGCTGTGGTAGTACACCGGGGTTGCCTGGACCGAAGCGGGTCGTACGTCGCCTGCGGGCGCGTCGTGGCCTTTCGCGCAGTTCCCCGCGCCCCTGAAGACACCGGGGCCGGAGCGGGTCGTACGCCGTCTGCGGGCACGTCGTGGCTGGTCGCGCAGTTCCTGGCGCCCCTGGGGGGTGGGGCCGTGGCGTTCGATGTCGTGTGCGGGCGCGTCGTGGTTGGTCGCGCAGTTCCTCGCGCCCCTAGAAACACCGGGGCTGAAGCGGCGTTGCTTTTCAGGGGCGCGGGGAACTGCGCGGGTCACCCCCACCCGCCCGCACCCGACGCACAACCGGCCCCGCCAACCCAGCCGGCCCCGCCAACCCCTACGGTGCGGAGGCCCGTTTGAGCGCCGCCTCACGACCCCGCACGTACCAGATGCCGATCAGGCCCAGCCCCGCCCCCGCCAGGCACGTCCACAGCCACCACAGGTGCCCGTGGTCGTCGAGCCAGCCGTAGAACGGCAGCTGGACCAGGAAGAGGACGAACCAGAGGATCGCGCCGCCCGTGACGGTGGCCACCACGGGCCCCTCCAGCGGTTCCGGTGCCTCGTGTGTCGGTGTCCACTTCGCCATGGGGACAGCTTACGAGGCGGGCAGAGGAGTACACCCGCCCCAGCGGTCTACGCGCGGAGATAGCGCCAAAGCCGTCATATGTTCATACTGAATCTGCCTGACCATGGCCACTTTTGCTCGTACGAAACTCCAAAAAGGTCCTCGATGCCCACCTCGGCCCCCGCCAAGGCTTCCGCGCCCGACGAGCCGGACCCCGCGTCCGCCCACAGCGCCCTCGACCGCTATTTCAAGATCTCCGAGCGCGGCAGCACCCTGCCGCGCGAGATCCGCGGCGGTCTCGCCACCTTCTTCGCGATGGCCTACATCATCGTGCTGAACCCGATCATCCTGGGCAGCGCGAAGGACATGTACGGGCACCAGCTCGACAACGGCCAACTGGTCACCGCGACCGCGCTGACCGCCGCCTTCACCACGCTCCTGATGGGCGTCATCGGCAACGTACCGATCGCCCTCGCGGCCGGCCTCGGCGTGAACACCGTCGTCGCGCTGCAGCTGGCGCCCCGGATGTCCTGGCCGGACGCGATGGGCATGGTGGTGCTCGCGGGTCTCGTGGTCATGCTGCTCGTCGCCACCGGTCTGCGCGAACGCGTCATGAACGCCGTACCGCTCGGCCTGCGCAAGGGCATCGCGATCGGCATCGGCCTCTTCATCATGCTGATCGGCCTGGTCGACTCGGGCTTCGTCTCCCGTATCCCGGACGTCGCCCAGACGACCGTGCCGCTGCAGCTCGGCGCGACCGGGCACCTGAACGGCTGGCCCGTCCTGGTCTTCGTCCTCGGCACGCTCCTCACCCTCGCGCTGATCGTGCGCAAGGTGCCGGGCGCGATCCTCATCTCGATCGTCACGATGACGGTCGTCGCCGTGGTCATCAACGCGGTCGCCGAGGTGCCCTCCTGGGGCCTGACCACCCCGAAGTGGCCCGGCAACCCGGTCGCGAGCCCCGACTTCGGCCTCGTCGGCCAGGTCAGCCTCTTCGGCGGCTTCGGCAAGGTCGGCGTACTGACCGGCGTGCTGTTCGTCTTCACGGTCCTGCTGTCGTGCTTCTTCGACGCGATGGGCACGATCATGGGCATCGGCGACGAGGCGAAGCTGACCGACAAGGACGGCAACATGCCGGGCATCAGCAAGGTGCTCTTCGTCGACGGCATCGCGGTCGCCGCGGGCGGCGCGACCTCCTCGTCCGCCACCACCTGCTTCGTGGAGTCCACGGCGGGCGTCGGCGAGGGCGCGCGCACCGGCTTCGCGAACGTGGTCACCGGCGCGCTCTTCGCCGTCGCCCTCTTCCTGACCCCGGTCGCCACGATGGTCCCGTCGCAGGCCGCCACCCCGGCGCTGCTCGCGGTCGGCTTCCTGATCCTGTCCGGCTCCATCCGGCAGATCGACTGGGCCGACCACACGATCGCGATCCCGGCGTTCGTGACGATGCTGATGATGCCGTTCACGTACTCGATCACGAACGGCATCGGCATGGGCTTCATCACGTTCGTCGTGCTGCGGCTGGCGGCCGGGCGCGGCCGGGACGTGCCGGTCGCGATGTACGTGGTGTCGGCGGTCTTCGCCTTCTACTACCTGATGCCGGCGCTGGGCCTGACCTGACCTGACCTGACCTGCCTGACCTAATCTGCCTGACCTGACCCGGCCGAGCCGATGGGCCCGGGGTTCCGTGAGCCCCGAGCCGATGGCCCCGGGGCTCACGGAACCCCGTAGAACTTTTCCGTCTCCTCGACCGCGGTCCGGAACCGCTCGTCGAAGTCATCGCGAATGAGCGTCCGGACGACATAGTCCTGGACGCTCATTCCTCTTTTCGCCGCGTGCTGCCGGAGCCGGTCGAGCAGCTCCTCGTCTATCCGAAGGCTGAGCACAGTGGTCCCCATGGGTACGAGGGTCGCGGCCGGGGCGTGTCCTGTGTCACTTTCCGCGCCTGTCTCACTCGTATGGGTGAAGTAAGGGTTGACGCGGGCGGGCGTGGCCGGACTCACGGCCGTTCGTGGGGTGCCCCTGTGGTCTTTAGGTAGAGTAATGAGTTATTCTAAAGAACATGCCTGACCTCACCCATGGCGACGACGTTGCCGCCGTGAACTCCCTGCGCTCCGCCGTGATGCGTCTGTCGCGCCGACTCAAGCACCAGCGGGTCGACGAGTCGCTGAGCCCGACCGAGATGTCGGTCCTGGGCACCCTCGCCCGCTGCGGCACGGCCACGCCGGGCGAACTCGCCCGCAAGGAGCACGTGCAGCCGCCCTCGATGACCCGCATCGTGGCGCTGCTGGAGGCGAAGGGCCTGGTCCGCCTCGAAGCGCACCCGGACGACCGCCGCCAGAAGGTCGTCACGCAGACCGAGCGCGCGGAGGCCATGCTTGCGGAGAGCCGCAAGAAGCGGAACGCGTGGCTGGCCTCCCTCGTCGACAGCCTGGACGAGGACGAGTGGGCCAAGCTCCGCGAAGCCGCCCCCGTACTGGAGAAGCTCGCGCATCTGTAGACGCCTGGAGGCACCTGTCGGCTGCTTGTAGTCAGCAGGTGCCGGCAGCCGCAGGCCCCGCGGACACCTGTGAGGCCGCGCACGCACCACCCGCACCATCAGCACCACCCGCACCGCACGCACCACGCAAGGAGGCGAACGCCGTTGAGTACGGGACCCGGAGCAGACTCCGCCCCCGCACCTGCCGCCCACGACACCCCGCACGCCCCCAAGCCCCGCTCCTCGATGTTCAGCTCGCTGAAGATCAGGAACTACCGGCTGTTCTTCACCGGCCAGGTCGTCTCGAACACCGGCACCTGGATGCAGCGGATCGCCCAGGACTGGCTGGTACTGAGCCTCACCGGCTCGTCCGCCGCCGTCGGTTTCACCACGGCCCTGCAGTTCCTGCCGATGCTGCTCTTCGGCCTCTACGGCGGAGTCCTCGTCGACCGCCTGCCGAAGCGCCCGACGCTGCTCGCCACGCAGAGCGCGATGGGCCTCACCGGCATCGCACTCGCCTTCCTGACCCTCACCGGACACGTCCAGGTCTGGCACGTCTACGTCGCCGCCTTCGCCGTCGGCCTCGCCACGGTGATCGACAACCCGGCACGGCAGTCCTTCGTCGCCGAGATGGTCGGCCCCGGCCAGCTGCAGAACGCGGTCAGCCTCAACTCCGCCAACTTCCAGTCCGCCCGTCTGATCGGCCCCGCCGTCGCGGGCCTGCTGATCACCGGCGTGGGCACGGGCTGGGCGTTCCTGCTCAACGGACTGTCGTTCGTCGCGCCCATCGCGGGCCTGCTCCTGATGCGCGCCGGCGAGCTGAACCAGGTCGAGCGCGCCCCGCGCGGCAAGGGCCAGCTCCGTGAGGGCCTGCGCTATGTCGCCGGCCGTCCCGAACTGATCTGGCCGATCGTCCTCGTCGGCTTCATCGGCACCTTCGGCTTCAACTTCCCCGTCTGGCTGTCGGCCTACGCGGACGACGTCTTCCACGGCGGCGCGGGCGCGTACAGCCTCTTCAACACCCTGATGGCCGTGGGATCGGTCGCGGGCGCGCTGCTCGCCGCCCGGCGCGGCACGGCCCGGCTGCGCGTGCTGATCGCCGCCGCCGTCGCCTTCGGAGTCCTGGAGATCGTGGCCTCGCTGGCCCCGTCGTACTGGCTCTTCGCCGCTCTCATGGTCCCCATCGGGATGGCCGGCCTGACCGTGAACGTCACGGCCAACACCGCCGTCCAGATGGGCACCGACCCCGCCATGCGCGGCCGTGTCATGGCGCTGTTCATGATGGTCTTCATGGGCGGTACGCCGCTGGGCGCGCCCGTGGTCGGCTGGATCACGGACGCGTACGGGCCCCGGGTGGGCTTCGCCATGGGCGGAGTCGTCTCGGCGCTGGCGGCGGCCACGGTCGGTCTGGCCCTCGCCCGGGTGGGCGGCCTGCGCCTGTCGGTGGGCTGGCACCACGGCCATCCGCAGGTCCGCTTCGTCCCGCGGGAGCGGGAGCTGGCCACGGCGGCGTAGCCCTCCGGGCCGGTCCGCCGGTCTGGCAGGCCCCAGGTCCGCGGGTGCAGTGCGGCCCGGTGGGGCCGGCCGCGCAGTTCCCCGCGCCCCTCAGAGACGGGGTTGCGCCCATGCCTTTGCCCCTCGGCGGACCCCGAGGCGGGGGTGACTGAGGGCGGGCGGTTACGCTCGGTGCGTGGACCCGAAGACGCGGAACCGGATCATGGCCGGGGTGCTTGTGCTGATGTTCGTCGTGGTGGCTCTGGCGGCGGCACTCGGCGGGTGACGGCCGTCGGCGGGTGACGGCCGCCGCCTCGCCGCGGTGCGTTCCGTGGCGCGCGGCTGCGGATGCGTCGTGGCCGGCCGCGCCCACGCGGCGGAGCCGCATATGTCACAGCCCCGCGCCCCTTCAGGGCGCCCCTGTCGGGGCGGCCCATCGAGGTGCCGGACGCCCAGGTGTTGCTACCAGGCGAAGGCCTCCGGGGACGGGCCCGTGCCCGGGAAGATCTCGTCCAGGCCGGTCAGGACCTCGTCGCTCAGCTCCAGGTCGACGGCTCGCAGCGCGGACTCCAGCTGTTCGGCGGTGCGCGGGCCGACGATCGGGCCGGTGACGCCGGGGCGGGTCAGCAGCCAGGCCAGCGCCGCCTCGCCGGGCTCGATGCCGTGCTTGTCGAGCAGGTCCTCGTACGACTGGATCCGCGCGCGGCCGGCCGGGTCGGCGAGGGTGTCGGCGGCCCGGCCGCTCGCCCGGCGCCCGCCCTCGATCTCCTTCTTGAGGACCCCGCCCAGCAGACCGCCGTTCAGCGGTGACCACGGGATGACGCCGAGCCCGTACTCCCGCGCGGCCGGGATGACCTCCATCTCGGCGCGGCGCTCGGCGAGGTTGTAGAGGCACTGCTCGCTGACGAGGCCGATGGTGCCGCCGCGGCGGGCGGCGATCTCGTTGGCCTGGGCGATCTTGTAGCCGGGGAAGTTGGAGGACCCGGCGTAGAGGATCTTGCCCTGCTGGACCAGGACGTCGACGGCCTGCCAGATCTCCTCGAACGGGGTGCCGCGGTCGATGTGGTGGAACTGGTAGACGTCTATGTAGTCGGTTCCCAGCCGCTTCAGGCTGGCGTCCACCGACCGTCGGATGTTGAGCGCGGAGAGCTTGTCGTGGTTGGGCCAGGCGTCGCCCTCCGCGGCCATGTTGCCGTACACCTTGGTGGCGAGCACGACCTTGTCGCGCCGCTCCCCGCCCTTGGCGAACCAGCTCCCGACGATCTCCTCGGTACGGCCCTTGTTCGCGCCCCAGCCGTACACGTTGGCGGTGTCGAAGTAGTTGATGCCGGCGGCCAGTGCCGCGTCCATTATCGCGTGACTGTCGGCCTCGTCCGTCTGCGGACCGAAGTTCATGGTGCCGAGGACGAGTCGGCTGACCTTGAGTCCTGTGCGTCCCAGCTGCGTGTACTTCATGGCTCATAGCCAACGCGGTCGAGTGCGCTCTAGGCAACACCTCGCTCCGCGGCGACCGCCGGGAGGGGCGGGTAGTCGGCGTCGGTCTTCGGCAGCACTCGCACGGATCGGCACTCTTTTCAACAGGCGGCGTCAGGGGCGGCGTTGGCGGTGATCCGAAGCGTAGGGGGCGGGTCTGACAACGGGGTCCGAGAACGGCCTCGGACAACGGGGTCCGACAGCCGGGGGGCTGGGAGGCGCGCGTCGGGCAGGATTCCTCTGTGCATCACATCCTGTGCGGGCTCGCCGCCAATCCGGCCCTGCCGTCCGAGCTGGTCGACCGGCTGATATCCCTCGCGGACGACGACCTCGCCGACGACCTCGCCTGCCGCCCGGACCTCAGCCGCGCACAGGTGCTCGCGCTGGCCGAGCGGGTCGAGGAGGGCGCGGTGCGACTCGCCTACGAGGGCCGGTTGACCGCGGCCGACGTGGATCCCTCCGTCCGGCCGGATGTCGCTCTCACTCTGCTCGGCCGGGGTGTCGGCGTCAGCCATCCCGAGTGGGCGCGTCTCCTCGCGGCGGACCCGGCCCATGAGCGCAGGGAGAAATTGGCGGCCTGCCCCGGCCTCCCGTCCGACGTGGTGGACACACTCGCGGCGGACCCGGACGTACGGGTGGTCGCCGAGCTGGCCCTGTGGACGGCGGACCCGGACGTCACCGCGAGGCTCGCGGCGCATCCGCACGCCGAGGTGCGCCGGGCGGTCGCGGCCAACGAGGCGACAGCCCCTGCCACGCTGGCGGCGCTGCTGACCGGAGAGGGACTGCGGGCCGCGCGGCAGTGCCTGGTCTGCGACCGCGAGGACATTCCGTTCGTCCACGAACCGCAGTGCTCGCGCCCCGACTGCGATCTGTTGGCGGGGGCTTCCTGCGACGGCTCCCACGAGTCCACCGTCCACCGCACGCGGGAGGCGGCGCTCCGCAACCCCGCCACCCCGGTCGAAGCCGTCGTCGGCTTCGTGGAGCACCCGTCGATGCTGTTGCGCTGGGCGCTCGCCACCCGCCAGGACCTGCCCCGGCAGGCGTGCGCACGCCTGGCCTCGGACCTCGCTCCCGGTATCCGCGCGGACCTCGCCGGGAATCCCGCGATCAACGAGGCCCTGATCCGGGCGATGGCCGACGATCGTGACCCCGCCGTGCGCCGCGCGCTCGCACACCACCCGCGCGTACCGCTCGACGTACTCACCGGCCTGGCCGAAACCGCCAGGATCGGTGCCGCTCTGCTGCCCCGCGTCGCCGCCGCCTCACAGGCCGAGATCGAGGACCTCGCGCGGTCACCGGACCCGGCGGCCCGCATGCTCGTGGCCCACCGACGGGATCTGCCGCCCGGGATACGCGACCGGCTGGCCGACGACCCCGACGCGAAGGTGGCCAAGGCCGTCGCCCCCCACCCCGGCCTCACCGAGGCGCGGTTGCGCGCCATGGTCGAACGCCACGGCGTCCGGGTCCTGGCCAAGGTGGCGACCAACCCGGACGCGACCCCGGCCCTGCTGGAGGATCTGACCAGGCACGATCCGGCGGTGCAGAAGGCGTTCCGTGAGATCGCCAGGCATCACGCGGCGCCGGCCTCGGCACTGCTCGCCTGCCTGGCGGACGCACAGGCGAGACCGACAGCCGCCGGACACCCGGCCCTCCCGCCATCGGTCGTCGTGGAAATGCTGGCCGACGCGGACTGGCGGGTGGCGGAGGCGGCAGCGGCGAATCCGTCCCTGCCGGTTGCCGTGATGTCGGATCTCACGCGTCGGCAGTGAGCGCCTCAGCCCGCCGTGCCGGCAGGGACGACCCAGGAAGTCGGCTGGCTCGTGACCGCGGCGATCATGTCGTAGTCGCCGTCGTAGTGCAGGACCGTGGCGCCGTGACGCTCGGCGGTCGCGGCGATGATGAGGTCCGCCACCGACAGGGCTTTCCAGTTGCCTCTGTCGATGAGGAGCGTCCGTACCTCCACCGCGCGGTCCCAGGCCTCGTCCGGTGTTGCCAGCCAGTCGAAACCGCGGATCTCCTCCCGGATGCGCTCGGCGTCGGCCTTTGACCGGGCGCTGTGCAGCACTTCCAGTTCGACCGCACCGCAGACTGCGAGCAGTCCGGCGTTGTGCAGGGGATCGATGACGGCACGAACGGCAGGCTTCGGGTAACGAGCCAGCGCCGACTTGTCGATCAGGTACCGGTCGGTCACGCGGCGCCCTGCTTGTCGACAGGCTGCTCCACCGGGCCGGTGAGATCAGGCAGCCCGCCCTCCGCCAGCCAGCCCAGGAAGGAGGCCCGCTTGCGACGCTTGATCGCGTCCTCAAGTGCGGCGTTCACCGTGGCGACCTTCGTGGTCGTGCCGAAGATCTCCGCGGCCTCGGCCAGTTTTTCGTCGTCGATGTCGATCACGGTGCGTGCCATGTCCCCTCCCGGGGCCGTCGGACTTTCCTGCCGGGATGATATCAAGTGTCGCTTAAGTTGATATCAAAACGCGTCCTGTGGCCTTGGGGGTCGGCTTGGTCGTCCGGGGTATGGCTGTCTCAAGGCGCCTGCCGGGTGCAGTGTGTGCTCGACAAGCAGGGAGAACGGTATGGATCCATGGGAACTGCGTCGCGCCATCGCGGCAGGGCGGGCGACCGCTTCGGAGCTGGGCTTACGGGTCGACGAGGTGATCGTCGTCCACAACTCGGACCGCGTCGCACTGCGCCTGACGCCCTGCGATGTGCTGGCCCGGGTCGCGCCCCTGGCGCATCTGGCCGATTCCGAGTTCGAGGTGGAGGTCGCACGCCGCCTCGCCGACGTCGACGCTCCGTTGGCCGAGCTCGACCCCCGTGTCGAACCCCGGGTCCAGGTGCGTGACGACTTCGCCATCTCGCTCTGGACCTACTACGAACCCGTGGGATCGGAGATCGCACCGGCCGACTACGCGGACGCGTTCACGCGACACCATGCCGCCCTGCGCCGGGTCGATCTGGCCGCCGCACCGCATTTCACCGATCGAGTCGCCGTGGCGTTGAAAGAGGTGGACGACCGGAGTCGGTCCCCCGAACTGTCCGACGCCCACCGGAAACTCCTCAGCACCACACTCGGTGAACTGAGTGCCGCGATCGGCGTCGGCGGAGCGGGAGCCGGCGACCAGTTGCTGCACGGCGAGCCGCATCCGGGCAACCTCCTGAACACGCGGAGGGGGCCGCTTTTCGTGGACCTCGGCACGTGCTGCCGGGGACCGGTCGAGTTCGACCTCGCCCATGCTCCTGAGGAAGTGGGGAGGCTTTATGCGGGGGCCGACCCCGACCTGATTCATCGGTGTCGCGCCCTGAACTGGGCGATGTTCTCGGCCTGGCGCTGGCGCCGCGACGACCAGATGCCCGACCGGGACCACTGGAGGTCGGAGGGGCTCGACCGGGTTCGTACCGCACTCGATCAGTGCGGGTTGGGCTGACCGCTTCCGACCGCGACCGCATACGGGAGGAAGGCAGCCCATGTCGCCGGGGCGACGCGGAGGGTGCGGGAGCGGAGGGCTTTGGAGTCGCGGACGTGGATGGTGGTGAGGGTGGTGCCGGCGCTGGTGGCGTGGGGTATGGCTATCTCCAGGCATTCACCGCCTTGGCTACCGCTGTAGCTGCTCTTGGTCCACTGCATGGCGACCTCTACGCATTCGCCGTCGTTGCCGCTGTAGCTGCTCTTGAACCAGTGCAGGTCTGTGGTCATAGCTCGTGTGCCACCTGTTCGATCAGCTTGGCGGACGCTTCTGGGGTGAGTGCCTGAGCTCGCAGAGTGCCATACCTGCCGAACAAGTTGCCCAGAGATGGCTGGTCGCTGACGAAGTAGCCGCCGTTCTGGCCGTCGACATAAGCGAGTTGGCGCCGGTCGCCGGTTTCCAGCAGGATCATCGGTCCGTTCAGCCCGGAGTGTGTCTCGCGATCCGACGGCATGACCTGGATCTCGACGTTGCGTCTGCGCCCGACCTCAAGAATGTGGCGGAGCTGCCTTTCGAGGACCTGGCGGCCTCCGATCGGGCGCGTGAGTGCGATCTCCTCCAGGACGAAGCTGAGTGCGGGGGTAGGTCTGCGCTGGAAAAGTTGTTGGCGCAGCAACCGCGCCGCGACCTTCTCTTCGATTTCCTCGTCCTCCAGCGGTGGGTAGTTGCAACTGATCGCCACCTGGGCGTACGCCTCCGTTTGCAGCAAGCCGGGCACCACGTGGTTCGCGTACGTGTGCAACGCCGTGGCCTCGGCTTCCATCTCCGCGTACGTCGCGGTCCAAGCCGGGAGCGGGTTGATCTTCAACTTCCGGCCCGCCGCAAGAAGTGCACCTTGTGCACTCAGCGTCTCGTCCGCGATCTCGACAAGTTTCCCCTTGGGGGCACGCTCGCCCCGTTCCACCATGGCGACTTGCGACTTGGAGTAGCCGGCGTACCCACCCAACCCCTCCTGCGTCATCCCGGCCCGTTCGCGGAAGAACCGCAGCAACGAGCCGAACATCTCCAGGTTGCTGGAACTCTGTTCACCCGAGTGCACAACGACCTCCCCAAGTGCACAGGCGTGCACGGACCCTGCGTAACCCTGGTCACAGTATGTGAGCGGCCGTAAGCATGTGCTCCATGAACTCGGAAACCGCACCCGGCAGGGTGCACCCCTGGATCCCGGCCTCCGGCCACGGCCTCCGCCACGCCGGTATCCACTTCGACGCCGTACGCATCGCGGGCGTACTCGCGGAACAAGTGGCGTACGAACTGATCCAGTTCACGGACTTCCAGGCGGGCCCGATCGTCCGGGGGGCGACGGGATGCCGGTACATGTACTTCCTGTTGCCCCCGCGAAGTGCCACCGGCCACCGCTGGCCCACCGGCGTGCGGGCGCTGGGCCGGGACGCGCGGGGCTGGGCCTACGTGGGGGTACCCGCGTTGGACGGGCTGACCTGGCCGTTGGACTGGCGGTCGGAGCCGACGCCCGAAGTGCCGTTCGTGGAGGCGGGGTTGCTGGCGGAGGTCGTGAGCCGCGTGATCAGTCATGTACCGTGATCGCGACATCACACTCCGTACGCATTCGTGTACGGAGCGGTCCCCGGAGGTGCTACCAACACCACCCGAGGACCTTCACTACCAGTGGAAGACACGGTCCCACCAGAAATGCTTCGCCATGCTATCGCGCCCGTCCGGCGCTATACGAAGGCGTCACACGACGTCGTACGGCACCCACAACTGAACAGCGACGCGAAGGTCCTGCTGCTGTATGTGCAGGGACTGCCGGAGGACGCCGCCCCCAAGCCGCTCAGCGAGCACGCGGGCAGGCTGGGGTTGAAGGGCCGGGCGTATCAGAGGGCCAAGCAACTTCTCGCCGGCTGCGGTTACTTGCACGAGTGGCGTGAGCAGGGCGCGCGGGGCCGCTGGGTCACGGAGCAGCTCCTCGCCAACGTCACCCTCACGCGTGAGGAGGCGGCCGGGGCCCGCGAAGGGGAGGCGGCCGTGGCCGCGCCACCGGGTGAGCGCCCACCGACGGTCGGCGGACCGGGGGAACGGTCGGTCGGTCACTGTCCCCCGAAAGAAGAACTGGAAGAGAAGAACCTTCCCCACCCACCACCCGAAGACCACACCGAGGACCACACCGAGAACCATGCCGAAGACCACGCGCCCGATCTCGCCGAGGCGGAAGGCGTGTTGCTGTCCCTCCGGCACGTGAACCGTGACCTGCTCCTGGGCGTGCGCGAGGCCCGGCTGCTGGCCGGAGCGGCAGCGGAGTGGCTGCGCAGAGGCGTCTCGGCGGCCGACCTCCGCCGCGCCCTGACGACAGGCCTGCCGACGGACGGCATCCGTTCGGCGGTCGGCTTCCTGCGCCACCGGCTGGTGCAGAAACTCCCCGCGGCGAGGGCCCGGCTCCAGGTTCAGGTCCAGGTCAACACCCCCGCCCCGCCGCCCGAGTGGAGCGCGGCCCCGGCCCGGCGGGGCCTGGTGACCTGCCCGGGGCCGGGCGACGAGCACGTCTTCCGACCCCGCGACGACGAGACACACTGCCTCCGCTGCCGTACCGCCGCCGCGTACGAGGCGACGCTCCAGCCGCTCTCCGTCCAGTGGCGGACGCGCGTACAGGAGTGTGTCTCCGGTGGCTAGCGCGTCATACGCTGCTGCCCCGCAGCGGAGAAGGCGGGCTCGGAGAGGAGCAGGGACATGGCGGCATGGAGCGACATCCTTCAGGAGGCGCGAGAGGCCGTGGGCTTCACCGGGCATGCGGTTCCGCGCAACCTTGAGGGGATCCGCGCCGCACTCCGCCCCGATCGCCTGCCTGACCTCGACGCCGAACTGGCGACCCTCTCCGAAGGTTCGGCCTTCGACGCGTTTCTCGACCACTGGTGGACGCAGGCGCTCGTCGACGCCGCCACGGACGTCGACGCCCAGGCCGTCGCGATCGACTTCGCCGACCTCGCGACCGCGCTGCGAGCGAAGTCGGCCGGCGGCGGAACACTTACGCAGGCAGAGGTCGAGGACATGCTGAGAGGCAAGACCTCATGAGTCCCGGGGGAACTCGTCCGTCTTGAGCGTGAGACCGAGGATCGTGTTCGTCATGTCGATGTCGGCGCCGTAGGTGACCGAGAGTCTGCTCAGGTACTCCCCGCCCCGGGGCCGGGTGAAGAGGTGGCACTTGGCCTGGTAGGGGTCGGCGATGAGGTAGACGGGAACCTCGGCGACGGCGTACGCGGTCCTCTTGGGGCCGTAGTCGTTCTTCGCCCTGTGGGGGTCGATGACCTCTGCGATGAACTCGACGTCCTGGTGAAGCCAACGACCCTCGGCGTCCGCCACCGAACCGTCGCGCAGCTTGGCCACGTCCGGTGCGAAGCCGTTCAGGTCGCCGGGGAAGTCGATGCGGACGTCGGAGAGGACCTGTAGGTCGTTGTCGAACCTGGCTGTCAGCGTGTCGAGGATGGTGGAAGTGGTCTGCCAGTGAATGTCGCGGTGCGGTGCGATGTAGAAGGCGCCCTCCACGATTTCGCCCTTGTACCCCTCGGGGACGGGCACCTTGTCGAACAGGTCGTCCAGCATCCGGTCGTTGAGACTGCTCATCGTTGTGCTCCTCCACCGGCACCCTCGGGCGAATGCCGGTACGCACCTCAATGACACGCACGGTGACCAGGAGACTCGCGGATCCGGTCAGGCGCTTTCGGCCAGGTGGGACTCGTAACGGGCGCCCACGCCCCACCCCTGGTGCAGCGCCTCCGCGAACGCCGCCGCCAGTTTGTGTTCGCCCGAGGCGTTGGGGTGGGTGCCGTCGTACGTGTCCGTGTGGATGTCGTATCCGCGGGGGAGTGAGGCCAGGAGGAGGGGGGAGTTCGGTTCGTCCAGGTCCGCCGCCGTCTTCGCCAGGAGGTCGTTGAAGAGGGCGACCTCCCGGGCGAAGGGGGCGTCCGACTCCGCCCTGATGTTCGGGATCACGGGAAGCAGGGCCAGTGAGACGCGGGGGTTCACCGACCGGGCCCGGCCTATGAAGGCGCGGACGTTCTCGGATGTCTGCGCCGCGTTCGTGTAGAAGCCGAGGTCTATCAGGCCGAGGGAGACCAGGAGCACGTCAGCGCGGGACGCCCGCACCGCGTCGGCTATCAGCGGGCTCAGGTGGTGCCAGCCCTCGCCCCACCCGGCGAGGTGGGCACGGGGGAAGTCCGGGTCGGCGTACTCGTACGAGTCGGCGGCGCCCGTGGCCTTGTCGTACAGCGTCTCCCGGGGGCCGACCAGTTGGAACGGGCCCCCGTGCGTCGCGCGCAGGTGCTGCCACATCCGGTAGCGCCACGTGTGTTCGCCGGCGCTTCCGATCGTCATGGAATCGCCGACGGGCATGAACCTGAGCATCCGCTCATGATGGACGATCACCGGCGGAGGCGGGGTTCGACGGGATGTGAAGCTGGACACGCGCCCGCCGAACCCGCGACGGGGTGGCAGGCTGGGGGCATGCGTCGCTCGTTCGTTCTCCTTGCCGGGGCCCTTCTCACCGGGGTGCTCGCCGTGCCCGCCGCACTCGCACCCGCCGTCGCCGCCGACGGCGACGGCTCGGCAGGGTTCACCATCGAGGACCCCCGGATCACCGAGTCCAGCGGGCTCGTCGCCTCCCGGGCCCACCCCGGCGTCTACTGGACCCACAACGACAGCGACGACGGCGCCTTCCTCTACGCCGTCGACAGCAGGACCGGCAAGACCGTCGCGACCGTCACCATGACGGGCGTCGGGCGGCCCCGGGACGTCGAGGCCGTCTCCATGGGGCCGAACGGCCATCTGTACGTCGGTGACATCGGCGACAACCTCGGTGGTACGTGGGACCACGTGTGGATCTACGAGCTGCCCGAGCCGAAGGAGCTGAAGGACCAGACCGTCCGCGCCACGCAGTACGACGTGAAATACGCGGACGGGGCCCGGGACGCCGAGGCGCTGATGGTGCATCCCAAGACCGGGCGGGTCTACATCGTCTCGAAGAACGAGGACGGCGGCGGGCTGTACGAGGGGCCCGCCGAGCTGTCCGCCTCCGGCACCAACACCTTCGAGCGCACCGCCGACATCGGCCTCTGGGTCACCGACGGCGCCTTCTCGCCCGACGGGAAACAGCTCGCCGTACGCGGCTACTTCGGCGGTATCGCGTACAAGTGGAACAACGGAAAGCCCAAACGCCAGGGGCAGTTGAACGTGCCGTTGCAGCGGCAGGGCGAGTCGGTGACGTACACGCCCGACGGATCCACCCTGCTGTACGGGAGTGAGGGGAGCGGGAGTTCCGTCGAGGCGGGGAGTGTGCCGGGAGGGGGCGGTTCGGACGGCAAGTCCTCCTCCGGCGGCGGCAGTTCCGCGGACGGCGGCGACGACGGGGCGAACGGCAACTTCAAGATGGGCGCCATCGCCCTCGCCGTCGCCTTCGCCGTCGTCTACGGGCTGAAGCGGCTGTTCCGGCGCCGCGACTAGCCCGTGCGCACGGGCGAGGGGCCGAGGCCGGGGGAGCCGGCGGCCCGGCCTTGGCTACTGTGCACGCGTGACCATCGACCTGATCCTGCTGCCGCGTGTCGCCTGTCGCGGGCAGGAGGTCACCGCGCCGAGGCTCCGCGCCCTCCTCGCGCTCCTCGCGGGCGACCTGCGCACGGGCCGCAGCACCGAGCGGCTGGTGGCCGGACTGTGGCAGCCGGACGAACTGCCGGAACGGCCGGGAAAAGCGCTCCAGGTCCTCGTGTCCAGAGCCCGGACGCTGCTGGGCGCCGACCTCGTCGTCAGCTCGCCGACCGGCTACCGGCTCGGCCTCGCCGAGGACCAGGTCGACAGCTCCGCCCTGCTGCTGCACGCCGCCGCGAGCGCGGACCGGGCCAGGGCCGGGAACCACGCGGCGTCACTGGCCGCAGCCGGGGCCGGGCTCGCGCTGTGGCCGGGCACCCCTGACCAGGACGGCGACCCCGACGACCCCGTGGCCGCGCTGCGCGCCGAGCGCGCCCCCGTCCACGGCACGCTCGTCCGCGCACGGGCCCTCGCGCTCGCCCGCCTCGGACGGCACGCGGAGGCGGCCGGGCCACTGGCCGCGGTCGCCGCCGAGCATCCGCGCGACGAGGAGGTGCTCGCCGAACTGCTCCGCGGCGAAGCGGCGACGGCGGGCCCCTCCGCCGCGCTGACCCGCTACGAGGCCTACCGCCGCGACCTGCGCGATCGGCTGGGTACGGAACCGGGCGCCGGACTCACGTCCGTACAGCGGGAGTTGCTGCGCGGCGAGGCCCCCGTGGTACGGCACGGCGTGCCGCACGAGCCCAACCAGCTGCTGGGGCGGGACGAGGACATCGCCGCGGTGGGGCGGCTGCTGGAGACCTCCCGCGCCGTCAGCGTCGTCGGCCCCGGCGGCCTCGGCAAGACCCGGCTCGCGCACGCCGTCAGCCGCCGGGCAGAGCAGCGCGTCGTGTACTTCGTACCGCTCGCCGGCGTCACCGCGGACGAGGACGTGACCACGGAGGTCGCCTCCGCGCTCGGCGCCGGAGAGGGGCGGCCCGCCGCCATGGCCGCCCGCGCCACGGCCGACCCGGTCTCCGGCGTCCTCGGTGTGCTCGGCTCCGGGCCCGCCCTGCTCGTCCTCGACAACTGCGAGCAGGTCGTCCGGGGCGCCGCCGACCTCGTACAGGCCCTGGTCTCGTCCTCGAAGGACCTGCGGGTGCTCGTCACCAGCCGGGCCCCGCTGGGCCTCACGTCGGAAGCGGTGTACGCGCTGCCGGAACTCGGGCCCGAGACCTCGGCCGAACTGTTCACACAGCGGGCGCGGGCCGCCCGGCCCGGAGTGCACCTGCCGCCGGACGCGGTGGCCGGGCTGTGCCGCCACCTCGACGGGCTGCCCCTCGCCGTGGAACTGGCCGCGGCACGGGTACGGGTCCTCTCGGTCGAGGAGATAGCCCGCCGCCTCGGCGACCGCTTCGCGCTGCTGCGCGGCGGGACACGGAACGTGCCCGAACGCCACCGCACCCTGCACGCCGTCGTCGACTGGAGCTGGAACCTGCTCGACGAGGAGGCCAGGGCCGCGCTGCGCACGCTGTCCGTCTTCCCCGGCGGGTTCTCGGGCGAAGCGGTGGAACGGGTCCTCGGCGAGGACCCGCTGTTCCTGCTGGAGCAGCTGGCCGGGCAGTCGCTGCTCACCGTCACCGACACCCCGGCCGGCGTGCGGTTCGGGATGCTGGAGACCGTACGGGAGTTCAGCGCGGCCCGGCGCGCCGAGGCGGACGAGGAGGAGCAGGCCGTCGGCCGGTTCCTCGCCTGGGCACGGGACTTCGGAGTCACGTACCACGACTGGATCTTCGGGCCTGAGCCACGTACCGCCTGGGAGCGGATCAGGACCGAGCAGGACAACCTCGTGGCCGCCCTGCGGTACGCCCTGGCCCGTGACGACGGCCCCACCACCGCCGCCCTCACCGCCGTCCTGACCGCCCTGTGGTCCACCGGCTCCGACTATCCGCGCCTCGCCGCCCTCGCCGCGGACACCGGCCCGCCCCTGTCGCACTACCACCCCGAGCCCGAGTACGTCGAAGTCGCGCGCGCGGCGGCGGTGTTGTGCACGGTGAGCGTGTTCATGGGGTACGGCCCGGTCGCCGTACGCCAGCTCGTCACCCTCCGCCGGCTCCCCGCGGCACCGCCGGACACACTGCTCCGGGCCATCGCGGTGGTGCTGAGCGCGGTCCCGGCGATGCGGCCTCCCGACTACGACGTACTGCGGGAACTCTGCGCGAGCGAGCAGCCGCTGCTCGCCGGTGCCGCCGAGTGCGCCGCCACCTACGTCTGGGAGTACGAGCACGACATCGGCCGCGCGCTCGCCTCGGCCCGCCGGATCATCGAAGCACTGGCGCCGGTCGACAACCCGTTCCTCCAGGTCCTGGGCCACGCCCGGCTGAGCGAGCTGTACCTGCAGTCGGAGTGCGGGGACGCCGCGTACGGGCATCTCAGGGCGGCGCTGGAGGCGCTGCCCCGACTCGGCGACGAGCACGACTCCATCGGCGTACGCGGAGGCCTGGTCCTCGCCTGTCTGCAGCGCGGCGACCCCGACGAGGCCGAGCACTGGCTGCGGCAGGCGGAGGCCGTCGGCATCACACGGAACGACGACACGTACAACGCCGATTACGGTGCCCGCGCCGAGATCGCGCTCGCCCGCGGACTGACGGAGGTCGGGCTCGGCCTGTGGCGCGGCGCCGTGGACGGGCTGATCGGAGCCGGCCCGATGCACGGCGGCGATCCCTTCCTGGACCGGTGGGTGCTGCAGATGCAGTCGGCGGCGGTGACGGCGCACGCGTACGCCGGCCGCCTCGAACTCGTCGCGGAACCCGTCGCCCGGCTTCGGCGGGGTCTGCGGACCATGCTGTCCGCGCCGGCCGGTTCGCCCATGGACCTCCCCGTGTTCGGGACGGTGCTGCACGCCCTCGGCGTGGCGGGGATCGCCTCCGGTGACGCCTCGGCCGTACGGATGGTGGCGCTGGCCGAACGGCTGCGGGTGCTGCGCGACTACCAGCCGACGATGTCGGCGGAGCGCGCCCGGCGGGCGGCCGGGGAAGCCGACGGGGCGGCGTACGCCGACGCGGTGTCGGAGTACGCCGCCCTGGGGCGGGACGAGTTGCGGGAGGCGGCCCGCGCGGTCATGGCGGTTACTCGGGGTCGCGGTTGAACCGCGCTGTCGACCAGCGGTAGCCGAGCACGGTCAGGCCCACGCACCAGGCGACCGCGATCCACCCGTTGTTGCCGATCCCGGTGCCGAGCAGCAGCCCGCGCAGGGTCTCGATGGCCGGGGTGAAGGGCTGGTACTCGGCGATCGGCTGGAACCAGCCGGGCATCGTGTCGGCCGGGATGAAGGCGCTGGAGACGAGGGGCAGGAGGATCAGCGGCGTCGCCATGTTGCTGGCGGCCTCGGGGTTCGGGCTGGCCATGCCCATGCCGACCGCGATCCAGGTGAGGGCCAGGGCGAACAGCGTGATCAGCCCGAACGCCGCCAGCCACTCCAGGGCCGTGGCGTCCGTGGAGCGGAAGCCGATGGCCACGGCGACGGCACTGACGAGGACCAGACTGGCGAGCACCTGCAGCACGCTGCCGGCGACGTGCCCGATGAGCACGGAGCCGCGGTAGACCGCCATCGTGCGGAAGCGGGCGATGAGTCCCTCGGTCATGTCCATGGACACGGAGATCGCGGCCCCGATCACGGTGCTGCCGACGGTCATCAGCAGGAGGCCGGGGACGACATAGGCGATGTAGTCGGAGCGGTCGGCGCCGGCGCCGATACCCGCGCTCATCGCGCCGCCGAAGACGTAGACGAAGAGGAGCAGCAGCATGATCGGCGTGAGCAGCAGGTTGAGGGTCATGGAGGGATAGCGGCGTACGTGCCGAAGGTTGCGCCACAGCATGGTCTTCGAATCGCGTACTGCGAGGGAGAGGGTACTGGCGCTCATCGGACGGACTCCTTGGTCTGGTCGGTGAGGGTGGTGTCGCCGGTGAGGGCGAAGAAGACGTCGTCGAGGTCGGGGGTGTGCACGGTGAGCTCGTCGGCTTCGACGCCGGCGGAGTCCAGCCAGTCGAGGACGGAACGCAGTTCGCGCTGGCTGCCGTCGCTGGGGATCTGCAGGGCGAGTGCTTCGTCGTCGCGGGCGGCTTCGCGGAGCGCGGAGGCGGCGGACCGGTAGGCGTCCGGGTCGGTGAACCGCAGCCGGACGTGTCCGCCGGGGATGAGCCGTTTCAGCTCCTCGGCGCTTCCCTCGGCGGCGATGCGGCCGTTGTTGAGGACGGCGATGCGGTCGGCGAGCTGGTCGGCCTCTTCGAGGTACTGGGTGGTGAGGAAGACGGTGACGCCGCTCGTGACCAGTTCGCGGATGATCTGCCACATGTTGTGGCGGGAGCGGGGGTCGAGGCCGGTGGTCGGCTCGTCGAGGAAGATGATCCGCGGGCTGCCGACCAGGGTCATGGCGATGTCGAGGCGGCGTTTCATGCCACCGGAGTAGGTGGAGGCGGGTCTCGTCGCGGCGTCGGTGAGGTCGAAGCGTGCGAGGAGTTCGGCGGAGGTCCGGCGTCCTTCCTGCTTGGGCAGGTGGTGCAGGTCCGCCATGAGGAGCATGTTCTCCTCGCCGGTGATCAGGCCGTCGACGGCGGAGAACTGGCCGGTGACGCCGATCGCGGCGCGGACCGCCTGCGGGTCCGTGGCCAGGTCGTGGCCGCCGACCCGCAGATCGCCGGCGTCGGCGGTGACGAGGGTGGAGAGGATCTTCACGGCGGTGGTCTTGCCGGCGCCGTTCGGACCGAGCAGGGAGAAGACGGTGCCGGTCGGCACGGTGAGATCGATGCCGTCGAGGACGGTCTTGTCCCCGTAGGCCTTACGGAGTCCCTTGGCCGCGATGGCCAAGGGGTGGGAGTGGGGGTGGTGATGGGGGCGAGGGTGAGGTGTGGTCGTCGTCATGCCGCAGAGGTTGCGGGAGGGCGCATTCAGCGGGGTTTCAGGGGGGTTTCAGGGGCCTGAGACCGAGGGCGCGGGGGGTCGGGTGCGGGCCGGTGGGGGCTGAGCGCGCAGTTCCCCGCGCCCCTTTGGGGGCGGGGCCCCCGGGGGGTCGGCTCGTGGGGTGTCGCGGTTCGGTTTACGGCGGGTGCCGGGTGCCGGGTGCCGGGCGGTGGGGGCTGGGGGCGCAGTTCCCCGCGCCCCTTTCGGGGCGGGGCCCCGGAGGGTCATGGGGTGTTGCGGGCTGACTCCTGGCGGTGGGTGACCAGGGCCGCCAGGCCGTCCAGGATTCGTTGGAGGCCGAATTCGAAGTGGTCGAAGTCCGAGCCGAAGGAGTCCTCGGAGAGTGCGGCCATCACGGGGTAGCGGCCGCTGGCCATGGCCTTCTCCAGGACCGGGTACTGGGCGGCCCAGAACTCCGTGTCCGTCAGGCCGGTCCTGCGCTCGGCCTCCTGGGCGTACAGCTGGGTGCGGGCGGCCCCGGTGACGTACGAGTCGATCATGACGACCGCCGAGACCAGCTCCGGGTCGCTCAGGCCCATGGGCTTGATGCGGGAGATCACCTTCTCCATGCCCCCGACGGCGCTGGGCCCGAGCACCGGACGGGACTGGTTGGCCTTCAGCAGCCAGGGGTGGCGCCGGTAGAGCGCGAGGTTCTCGCGGCCCAGGGTCTCCAGCGCCGAGCGCCAGTCGTCGCCGAAGACGGACGGGTCGTCGTCCGTGCGCTGGACACGGTCCAGCATCAGGTCGAGCAGCTCGCCCTTGCCGGGGACGTACCGGTACAGCGACATCGTGCCGGTGCCCAGCTCCGTGGAGAGCCGGCGCATCGACACCGCCTCCAGCCCCTCCGCGTCCGCGACCCGGACGGCCGCCTCCACGATCCGGTCGAGGCTGAGGCCGGGCTTGGGGCCGCGGCTGGGACGCGGGCCCGTGTCCCACAGCAGGTGGAGCGTGCGGACGATGTCTCCGCTGCCGCTGGTGTCCATTCCGCCCGCGCCGCTTGTCATACGCCTCAGGATAGGCCCACGTAACAAAACTGAGTACGCCGTACTCTGAAAAGGGTACGGTGTACTCAGTTTGGCGAACTCCGGCGAACGTCACGGGTGGAGGAGTGCTGTGGGTACGAGTGTGAGTGAGTACGCGGTCCGGGCCGAAGGGCTCGAAAAGAGGTACGGGGAGAAGCGCGCCCTCGACGGCTTCGACCTCGCCGTGCGGGAGGGCACGGTGCACGGCCTGCTCGGGCCGAACGGCGCGGGCAAGACCACCGCCGTCCGCATCCTCTCCACGCTGGTCGCGCTGGACGGGGGAAGCGCGCGGGTCGCCGGTCTCGACGTGGCCGCGCGGCCGAGGGAGGTGCGGGCGCGGATCGGGCTCACCGGCCAGTACGCGGCACTGGACGAGGTGCTCACCGGCCGGCAGAACCTGGAGATGTTCGGGCGGCTGTTCCACCTGGGCGGGCGCCGGGCCCGGACCCGCGCGACGGAACTGCTGGAGCAGTTCGACCTCACCGACGCCGCGGGCAAGGGAGTCGGGCAGTACAGCGGCGGCATGCGGCGCCGCCTCGACCTCGCCGCCTCGATGATCCTCACGCCGGCCGTGCTGTTCCTGGACGAGCCCACGACCGGGCTCGACCCCCGGGGGCGGGGCGAAGTGTGGGAATCCGTACGGGCGTTGGTCTCCGGCGGCACCACCGTGCTGCTGACCACGCAGTACCTGGAGGAGGCCGACAGGCTCGCCTCGCACATCACCGTGATCGACCAGGGACGGGCCATCGCGGACGACACCCCGGACGGGCTGAAGGACAGGGTGGGCGGCGACCGCATCGAGGTCGTCGTCGCCGAGCGCGCCGACATCGCGCGGGCGGTGAAGGTCGTCGCCCGTGTCTCGGACGGCGAACCGGAGTCCGACGACACCGAGTTGAGGGTGCACGCGCCCGTCACCGACCGGGTCGCCGCGCTCACCGAGGTGGCGCGGACGCTCCAGGACGAGGGAGTGCGCGTGGAGGACATCGGGTTGCGCAGGCCCAGCCTCGACGACGTCTTCCTGCGCCTGACCGGCCACCGCACGGACGCGGACGCCGATGCCGACGCCGATGCCGACGCGGACGCACACGCAGACGCCGCCGTCGCCGTCGCCGTCGCAACGAAGGAGGTCGCGGCATGAGCCGCGTGAACGAGGTGACGGAGGCGACGGGGGTGACGGAGGTGACCGGGACGACTGGGGCGACCGGGGCGACCGGGGCGGTCGGGGCGCAGGTCCGGGACCGCGGCCGTGCGTACTGGGTGCTCGCCGACTGCTGGAACGTGGTCCGGCGCGGGCTCACCCACTACCAGCGCCAACCCATCAACATCGTCTGGCAGTTGGGCTTCCCGATCCTGTCCGTGCTGCTGTACGGATACGTCTTCGGCAGCGCGATGACGGTCCCGGGCGGCGGCGACTACCGGGACTTCCTGATGCCGGGCATGTTCGTGATGACCATGGCCTTCGGGTTCATCAACACGGCGACACTCGTCGTGTACGACTCCACGAAGGGCGTCATCGACCGGTTCCGCTCCATGCCGATGTCGCCGTCCGCCCTCGTCGCCGGACGCGGGGTCACCGATCTCATCGTCGCCTGCGCGGAGCTGACGATCCTGATGCTCACCGCGCTGGCCATGGGCTGGCGGCCGGACGGCGGCTTCGCCTTCCTGGGGGCGTTCGGGCTGCTGCTGTGGCTGAGGTTCGCGCTGATCTGGCTGGGGGTGTGGCTCGGTCTGCTCGTGCCCAACCCGGAGGCGGCGGGCGGCCTGTTCGCGGTCGCGTTCCCGCTGACGATGATCTCCAGCATCTTCGTCGCACCGCAGCTGATGCCCGACTGGCTGGGCCACGTGGCCGCCTGGAACCCGATCTCGTCGACGGCCGCCGCCACCCGCGAACTGTTCGGTACGCCGGTGGGCGGCGGAGACACCTGGATCGAGCGGCACGCGCTGCTGATGGCGGGCGTGTGGCCGCTGGTCCTGACGCTGGTCTTCGTTCCGCTGGCGGTACGGAGGTTCCAGAAGCTCAGCAAGTGAAGCGGTAAGCGGGGCGCGGCGGGGCGGGGCCCGGCGCCGCGTCCCGCCGCGTTCCGTCCCGTCCCCGCCCTTCGCGTCATGCGGCATTCGGGGGCTCAAGTGTCCCGAATGCCGCACGACGTCTTGACGTGTCCACGAAGGATCCCTTCCATAGGGGTGCGTGGTGCGGTGGGAGCGCTCCCACCAAGTTCCGGCCCCGCGGCTCTCTCGTCCCCCGATCTGCCCGATCTCCCGATCCCCCCCCCGGATCTCCCCGGATCTCCCCGAGAGGAAGCAGCGACATGTTCCGCAGCTTGCGAAGAGCGCTGGGTGCTGCCGCCGCGGCGCTCCTGTTACCGCTGGCCGGAGTCCAGGCCGGTGCCCAGGCCGCACACGCGGACACGGCAGCCGTCGTGAAACCCGCCGCGAAGGCCGCGGCCCCCGGAGCCGGCTACTGGCACACCAGTGGCCGGCAGATCCTGGACGCCGCAGGACAGCCGGTACGGATCGCCGGCATCAACTGGTTCGGGTTCGAGACGTCCAACAACGTCGTCCACGGACTCTGGGCCCGCGACTACAAGAGCATGATCGACCAGATGAAGTCGCTCGGCTACAACGCCATCCGGCTGCCGTACAGCGACGACATCCTCAAGAGCGGTGCCGTGGCCAACAGCATCGACTTCTCCGGCGGCAAGAACGCCGACCTCCAGGGGCTCTCGCCCCTCCAGATCATCGACAAGCTCGTGGCGTACGCGGGTCAGGACGGCCTCAAGGTCATCCTGGACCGGCACCGGCCGGACGCGGCGGGCCAGTCGGCGCTCTGGTACACCGCGGCGGTCCCCGAGACGACCTGGATCGCCAACCTCAAGTCCCTCGCCACCCGTTACAAGGGCAACCCGACGGTGATCGGCATCGACCTGCACAACGAGCCGCACGATCCGGCCTGCTGGGGCTGCGGCGACACGACGAGGGACTGGCGGCTCGCCGCCCAGCGCGCCGGGAACGCGGTCCTGGCCGCCAACTCCGAGCTGCTGATCTTCGTGGAGGGCGTGCAGACGGTCGACGGCGTGTCCGGCTGGTGGGGCGGCAACCTGATGGGGGTCGCGCAGTACCCCGTACAGCTGAATGTCGCGAACCGGGTGGTCTACTCCGCCCACGACTACGCCACCAGCGTGGCCCAGCAGAGCTGGTTCAGCGATCCGACCTTCCCCGCCAACATGCCGGGCGTCTGGGACAAGTACTGGGGCTACATCTTCAAGCAGAACATCGCACCGGTGTGGGTCGGCGAGTTCGGTACGACCCTTCAGTCGTCCGTCGACCAGAAGTGGCTGGCGGCGCTGGTGAGCTACCTCCGGCCCACGGGCACGTACGGCGCCGACAGCATCTCCTGGACCTTCTGGTCGTGGAACCCCAACTCCGGTGACACGGGCGGCATCCTGAAGGACGACTGGACGACCGTGGACACGGTGAAGGACGGCTACCTGGCGAGCGTGAAGGCGCCGGGCTTCCCGTCGGAGGGCGGCGGAAGCGATCCCGGCGATCCCGGCGATCCCGGTGACCCGGGAGGCGGCACGGCCGCCTGCACCGCCGCGTACACCGTCAGCAGCGACTGGGGCGGCGGCTTCAACGCCGAGGTGAAGGTGACCAACTCCGGCACGACCGCGCTCAAGTCCTGGAAGACGACCTGGACCTGGCCCGGCGCCCAGAAGGTCACCAGCATGTGGAACGCGTCGTACACCCAGACCGGCACGACCGTGACGACCACGAACGCCGACCACAACGGGGTTGTGGCGACGGGCGGTTCGGCGACGTTCGGCTTCGGGGGAGCGCCCGGGGGCGGGGGCGCGCCTGCGGTGAGCTGCACGGCGACCTGAGTTCTTCGACCCCGGACCGGCAGTGGCCCCAGAGCGATGAACGGTACTGGAGCGGCCTTCGACGACGCCCGCGATGTGTTCTGTTCGGATCGCGGGCGTCACCCTACGGGGCCAGTGGGCACGGGAGTCCGCGACGCCGGCGATTCGGGGAACAGGTGACCAGGGCCAGGGACAGGTAGGAGGGACGTTCGAGGTAGAAACCGAGCGACACGTCATCGCCCGACAGCAGCCGCTCACGGGCGGAGGCGGGGAGGGTGGCCAGACGACTGCCGTCGCGCTGGGCCCCGGATGCGAACCGGGGTGCGTACTCGGTCAAGCGGTCACTCAGCCACGCCGCCGCTGCCTCCGGATCCGGCCACGTGCCCCGCACCGATGAACGGGGCTTGACGAGCCAGTACGCCGTTTCCAGCGGCGGTAGATCCGACGCGGGAAACTCCGCGGCCACCTCTCGGTACCGCTGCACCAGTTCCGGTCTGCATCCGGCGGGCGGAGGCTCGGGATGGGGCGGTCGTCGCAGTGCCTCTTGGTCGAACCGGGCTTTCGGGCCGGTCCACAGATAGCTGTGGTGGTGCACGGGCGTTCAGTTCGGTGGCAATCGTGGTGGCGTCGGCGGTGTCGGCGTACGTACTCCTACGCAGGCCACGTGAAGTCAGCCGGCCCTGGCTCGTTACTCGACCAGGGGCGCGTCAGGACCGGCTGGGGGGAAGGGCCGCCTCAGAGAGTCACAGGGACAGTCCGAAGCGCGTCGGATCGATCCCGGCCACGCTGAGTTCCTCGGTGGTGAACCGCAGCGGCTCGTTGCTGGGCCGCTTGCTGTCGCCGAGGGCCCAAGCGTCCGCTCCGATCCGGGCCAGGGTGACGCACCCCTCGGTACAGGGGCCGCCGCAGGCCTGCACGAACGAGGCCGAGGTGATGTCGAGCGCGTAGAGGTCGCTTCCGTTCAGCATGGGTGTGCCTTCCTGAGGGGAGGGGGACGCGGGACCGATAGTTGTCCTGCGGCTCTGGCTCGTGGTGGCGACGTTAAGGACCTGGCAACGGCCCGATCCAGTGATGTTCACGAATGTTCACGTCAATGTGTTGAGCCAGCTAGCCGCCACTTTTCCCTCTTACCTTGATGTCCTCCTTCATTCAGAGTGGTGAAC
Organism: Streptomyces sp. NPDC017991; assembly: GCF_044328075.1. Lineage (NCBI taxonomy): Bacteria > Bacillati > Actinomycetota > Actinomycetes > Kitasatosporales > Streptomycetaceae > Streptomyces > Streptomyces sp. NPDC017991. Next base: position 208,956 of record NZ_JBIRGP010000009.1, read on the forward strand.
ATCTACGAACGCCCGACATGCTGGAGGCGGCGATGGCGCTGCGGTTCATCGGGATCGACCCCAACACAGGCACGGTGGAGAGCCCCACCGTGTGGGTCGACGAGAGTAAGTGCGAATTGGTCATCCAGGGATGGAAACCGGATCGGGAACTCGAAGCGCAATGTGCTGCGTTCGAGGCGCCCGGCCACGCGGTGGGTGTCCCCGACCACGAGGCAGTCGTCCGTGTCCCGGCCCGCATGGTGCCGATCCTGAGGGAGGCGTGCGATGCCGCAGAGCGTGTCGCGCTTCGCTGAACTCATGGACAGCGTGCTGCGGTCCGCTGTCCACCTGGAGATGCGGGACGCGTACGGAGTCGCCGGCGAGGCCGACGACTTCAGCTGTTGGCAGAGGACGGGCGAACGAGACACCGACCCCGAGTCTCCGTACTGGAGCGAATGGACGAGCCTCGTCCGCCGTACGGTGGCTCGCGGCGTTGTCGTACGGCGTGCCCGTATCGTCTCCGAACCCGTCACCGACTACATCCGCTACGAGCACGCGGGCACCGTCGTCAACGTCGCGGCCGGCGAGCAGGTCCGGTGGCTTCCGAGGCGGCAGGCCTCCGATATCGCACTGCCGGGCAACGACTTCTGGCTCATGGACGAACGGCTGATCTGCTGGAACCACTTCTCCGGGGCCGGTGCGTCCGAGGGTGGGGAGATCAGCGAGAATGAGGCCGCGGTGCGACTGTGCGCCAAGGCTTTCGAGGCAGTGTGGACGCGAGCGACCCCGCACGAGAACTACAAGATCACCTAGCGTGAAAGGCGCACGGTCGGCTCATGTCCAACTCCCCGTCCTCATCGGCCCAGGCCGCGCGTGAACGGATTGCCCGGCGTCTGCGGGATCTGCGCGCGGATGCGGGTGTCACGGGGAGCGAGCTGGCCGAGCGTTGCGGTTGGACCCACCCGAAGACCTCTCGCCTGGAGAACGCCCGTACACCGCCCACGCCCGACGACATCCGCCGCTGGTGCGCCGCGTGCGGTGCCGACGACCAGGCCGCGGACATCATTGCCGAGTCCCGGGACGCCGAGTCCCAGTACAGCGAATGGCGGCGCAAAGCTCGCGGCGGCCTGAAGCGTCTCCAGGACAGTTACGTGGAGTTCTACCGTTCCACCGAGCTGTTCCGGATCTACTCGCCCACTCTGGTCCCCGGCCTTCTCCAGACGGAGGGGTACGCACGGGCCGTGCTCTCTGCCAATGCCCGGCTGCTCGGCATCCCCGACGACTCCGACGCGGCAGCGGCGGCACGTGTCGAGCGCTCGAAGGTCATCCACGAGCCGGGGCACCGCTTCGTCATACTGATCGAAGAAGGCGTTCTGCGCTACCAGTTGGGCGACGCCGACGCGGTGGCGGCGCAACTCGGCTATCTGCTCACGGTCGGCGCTCTTCCGTCGGTATCGCTGGGCATCATCCCCGACTCGACCCGTGAACGGGGCCTGTGGCCCCAGGAGTTGTTCCACGTGTACGACGACGCGCTCGTCTCAGTGGAACTGCTGTCGGCCCGAGTTCGCGTGACCCAGCCCTCCGAGATCGCCCTCTACCTGAAGGCGTTCGAGCAACTCCGGGGCATGGCCGTGTACGGAGGGGACGCCCGCGCCCTGATAGTGAAGGCCATCGAAGCGCTGCGTTGACCCGGGCACGGACTCTGTCCGAACCGTCTCCGGATCTCGGCTTCTGAGCACGTACAGCCGAACCATGTCGTCCTCGGCCTGCCGGAGTTGAGTCCGGAGGCGGGGCGGAGGCTTCCAGCAGGCTTCATCGGGCAGCAACGGCGGATAGCAGCCGGTCAGGCGATGGCGTCTGGACCAGCGGCGCCAGCGGGCGTCGTGGGGGCTGGGGAGTCGCCATACGTAGGGGTCCGGCGCTCTCACCTCGCGCGCGAGGTCCCAGTTGTCGGCCTCGGGGCGCCGGGAACGCGGTCGGCCGAGCACGCGGGCGACCACGTCATGAAGGAACCGGAACACGGGCCCCTGCCGGCTTCTCCGTGAGCTTCCCCGCGAGCGTGAACCGGGCCCATACGCACTTCGCGTACGGGCCTTGCCGATGCCCCCAGGAGTCGGCCGACGCCGCCACGAGCGCGAGGCCGCGCCCGCTCTCCTCGTCCGGGGCCGAGTCGTGAGGCCGGGGGAGTCCGTCCCTGTCCGGGTCGGAGACCTCCAGGACCAACTCCGGGCCGTCGAGCGTGAGCGTGATCCGGATGCGGGCGCAGGACACCCGGCAGTGCGTCACTGCGTTGGTGGTGAGCTCGTTCGCCGACAGGGTGACCGCGTCGGCGAGTTCGCCGGTGACGCCCCAGCCCGAGAGCGTCTTGCGGACGCGTTGGCGGGCGGCGGGGACGTGACTTCTGCGCTTGGGGATGCGAAAGGTCTCGGACATGGGCATGGGGTGCCGTACCTCCTGACGTGCCGTCACCTCTGTTCGGTGGCGATGTCACGAACGTAGGGTCCGATTCGGCACTCGTGCAATCTCGATCTGCGTATACATGCATGCATGTCCCCCGATCGAGTGATGTACTCGTGAGTTTGTTGCCTGTGTGGCATCGTTTCGCGAGGCAGAGGGGGAGGCACACATGCCCGCAGGTGGACGGCCGACCGTGCGTAGCAGGCGCTTGGGTACGGCACTTCGGCAGTACCGTCAGGCTTCCAAGCTGGACCAGCCGCAGGCTGCCGAGATCATCGCGTCAAGCCAGGCCAAGATCAGTCGTGTTGAGAGCGGGCATTCGACGCCGCGCGTTATTGAGGTGCGGCTGCTGCTTGACGCGTACGGCATCACGGACCCAGAAGTCCGGGACAAATTGGAGGAGTTGGCGAAGCACTCCAAGAAGCGGGGCTGGTGGCTCGAACATGCCGCACATCTGCGGCCGGACTATCTCGATCACATCGCGCTGGAGGACGACGCAACGTATATCCGGCAGTGGCAACCGGCACTGGTGCCTGGGCTTTTGCAGACTTCGGCCTACGCGAAAGCAATTATCGCGGCGGGGCCGGACTATGTTGCTCCAGAGGTGCTTGAGCAGTTGGTGGCGGTCAGGGAAGGGCGTCAGGCGAAGATCGAGGAGGGCGGGGCGTCGTACACCGCCATTTTTTGGGAGGTCGCTGTCGTACACCCGTTGGTGAGCGTGGACACCCACCGGCAACAACTGTCCGCGATCCTTGCCGCCATAGAGAGGCAGAACGTCACCGTTCAGATTCTGCCGCTCAGCGCGGGAGCGCTGGTGGGCTCGATCCCCGCGTTCTCGTCATTCAGCTTCGATGCCGAGCCTGCTGTCGAAGCCGTGGCCATGGAGAACTTGCGTGGTACGTCGGTACTCGAAGCACCGGATGATCTCGCGGCTTACGGCAACGCGTTCGACCTACTACGATCGGCGGCACTGGCACCGGAGGTGAGCGCGCGACTCATCCGGGAAGTACTGCGGAGCATGAAGGAAGAATGATCGTGACCGAGATCGTGGGCACCTTTCGAAAGTCGTCGTACTCCGCACAGCAGGGTGACTGCGTCGAGGTCGCCGACACGGCGGTCGGCGGCCGGGCCGTCCGAGACAGCAAGCAGTCGGACACCGGCCCGCTGCTCACCGTCTCGCGCGAGGGCTGGCAGGCGTTTCTCCGGCAGTTCGGCCAGGGGGCCAGCTGAGCACCTGCGGGCGCCATTTCTCACCTCAGCTTCGTCGCTTGCGCATCAGCCCTCGCCGCTTACGCCAATGGGTACCCCCTACTACGATCATCGGCACTGGCACTGGCACTGGCACCGGACGCGAGCGCGAAGCTCATCCGGGGCGTGCTGCGGAGCTTGAAGGAAGACACATCGTGACCGAGGTCATAGGCCCCTTCTGGAAGTCCTCGTACTCGGGGGCGGAGAACGCCTGCGTCGAGGTCGCCGACACGGCGGTCGGCGGCCGGGCCGTCCGAGACAGCAAGCAGTCGGACACCGGCCCGCTGCTCACCGTCTCGCGCGAGGGTTGGCAGGCGTTTCTCCGGCAGTTCGGCTAGGCAGCACCATCCGAGCACCTGCGGGCGCTGCTTCGCACCTCAGCTTCGTTCCTTGCGCAGCGATCACCCGAGCGGGTGCGACACCCACTGCATGGCCGGAGCGTCCTGGAGTCACCGGGTGCGTTTCGCCAGCTCGTCGCCCACAACTCTGACCTGTGGCAGAGGTCCGCGGAAGCACAGCGGCGGTTCATTCACCAGGGCGGGGCTTTCTGTGTCTGCCCCGGCCGGCCTTGAGCGGCTGGGGCTGAGGTGCCGACGCGGTCGGCGGTTCCTTCGTCGACGGGTGCAGGATGCGTCGCGTCTCGGCGAGGTTGGCCGCGAACCCGTACGGTTCCCAGGCGTACCCGTTCCACCGTTGGATGGCGCGGGGCGCGTCCGGGTTGAGGTGTGAGCCTTTGAGGCCGTCGCCGGACACGAGTGGTACCGCCCGCAGGCGCCCGATCTTCGCGTCGCGGCGCTCCGCCCAGTTCGACAGTGACTCGTCGTCCATCGTGCTTCCCGTGCTCCGGAGACTTCTGCCCCAGCAGCGTAGTGCGCCGCATGATGACGTCACCCTCGTTCAGAGATGACGCCGGAGCCCGGCCGTATCGGTACGTTGACACCGATATGCCGATGGGGGCGCCCGGTGTTCTCCGGGCGCCCCCATCGTCGTACGAGAAGTTGTGCGCGGTGAAGTCAGAGCTTCTCGATCACGTAGTCGATGCACTTCGTGAGCGCCTCGACGTCCGCCGGGTCGATCGCCGGGAACATCGCGACGCGCAGCTGGTTGCGGCCGAGCTTGCGGTAGGGCTCGGTGTCGACGATGCCGTTGGCGCGCAGGACCTTGGCGACGGCGGCGGCGTCCACGTCGTCCGAGAAGTCGATCGTGCCGATGACCTGCGAGCGCTTGGCCGGGTCGGTGACGAACGGGTTCGCGTACTTGACGTCCTCGGCCCAGCCGTAGAGCGTGCGCGAGGAGGTCGCCGTGCGGCGGACCGACCAGTCCAGGCCGCCCTGGCCGTTGATCCACTCCAGCTGGTCGTTCAGCAGGAAGAGGGTCGCGAGGGCCGGGGTGTTGTACGTCTGGTTCTTGCGGGAGTTGTCGATCGCCGTGGGGAGCGAGAAGAACTCCGGCACGTGCCGGCCGCTCGCGTGGATACGCTCGGCGCGCTCGATCGCGGCCGGGGAGAAGATGCCGATCCACAGGCCGCCGTCCGCTGCGAACGACTTCTGCGGGGCGAAGTAGTAGACGTCCGTCTCCGCGATGTCGACGGGCAGGCCGCCCGCGCCGGAGGTGGCGTCCACGAGGACGAGGGAGCCCTCGTCGGCGTTCGCGACCCGCTTGATGGGGGCGGCGACACCGGTGGAGGTCTCGTTGTGGGTGAGGGCGTAGACGTCCACGCCGGACTGGGCCACCGGCTCAGGGTGCGTACCCGGCTCGGAGGTGATGACGTCCGGGTCGGCCAGCCAGGGCGCCAGCTTGGACGCCTTCGCGAACTTCGACGAGAACTCGCCGAACGTCAGGTGCTGCGACTTGTTCTCGATCAGTCCGTGGGTCGCCACGTCCCAGAAGGCGGTGGAGCCGCCGTTGCCGAGGACGACCTCGTAGCCCTCGGGGAGCGAGAAGAGGCTACTCACACCCTCTCGGACCTTGCCCACGAGGTTCTTGACCGGCGCCTGGCGGTGGGATGTGCCCATCAGGGACGTGCCGGTTGCGGCGAGCGCGCTGAGCGACTCCGTTCGCACCTTGGAGGGGCCCGCGCCGAAACGGCCGTCGGCGGGCTTGAGGTCTGCGGGGATCTGGATATCAGCCACAACGGGAGCGTAGCCGGTTGGGGAAACGTGGGTGAAACGTCGTCCGTCGGATGAGACACCCCTGGAACGTTTTCGGCTGCGGGTTCGGTGGGGGCGGGCCCAAAGGATTGCGCAGTTCCCCGCGCGCCTAGGTACCTAGGGGCGCGGGGAACTGCGCAACGGGGGGTGGGGGCGGAGCCCCATGCGGTGATGGGACGGGTAGGGGCGGCGGGGGCGGCAGACGCCGTCAGCCCCGTGGCGCGGTGGGGGTGAAGTGGACCGGGAGGGTGGTCAGGCTGCCCAGCCAAGGGGAGGGGCGGCGGGTGAGGGCGGCGGCGGGGACCGCGAGGTCGATGTCGGGGAGGCGGTCCAGGACCACCTCGATCGCCGTACGCGCGACCACCTCCGCGATCTCCTGCGCCGGGAACGGACACCGGTGCTCCCCGTGTCCGAAGGAGAAGTGCGCGCTGTTGCCGCCGGGCAGGGCCGTGCCGTGGGTTCGGACCTGGGGGTCGTGGTTCGCGGCCTGGATGCCGAGGAGCAGCAGATCCCCGGCGCGGACGGCGCGACCGCCGAGCCAGGCGTCGCGGGACGCCCAGCGGCCGGCCACGTTCTGGCTGGGGGTGTCCTCCCACAGGACCTCGTTCATGGCCTCGGCGACACTGCGCCGCCCGCCGAACAGCGAGGCGGCGAACCGCGCGTCCGTCAGCATCAGCCGCAGCGAGTTGCCGATCCAGCCCGCGGTCGGCTGCTGGCCCGCGGTCAGCATGACGATCAGATCCTTGGCGATCTCCTCGTTCGTGAGGGCGGGGCCCGCCGCCGTACGCCCGGAGGCGAGCATGCGGCTGACCACGTCGTCCGCGGGCCGTACCGCCCGGTCGGCCACCAGCCGCGCCATGGAGGCGGCCACGTGCAACTGCCCCGCGACGGCGTCCTCGCGCCCGTCGACCATGTCGTTCAGGGCGGCGACGAGGCCCGGCCCCTGCTCGTCGGCGAATCCGTAGAGGGTCGCGAGGACGCGTATCGGGAGCAGGTCCGCGTAGCGCGCGACGAGGTCCGTCGTGCCGTCGGCGCACACCGCGTCGATCAGCTCGTCGGCGAGCCGTTCGGCGTGGGCGCGCAGCTCGAAGGGGTCGACGGCTTCGAGGGCGCCCCCGATCACCGCCACGCGCGCGCGATGGCGTTCGCCGACGGTGTGCAGGACGGAGGAGTGCCCGCGCCCGATCATCGGCAGCAGCGGCCAGCCGTGGGGGACGCGTTCCCACTGGTTCCAGAGGCCGGAGTCACGGCTGAACAGCACGGGATCCCCGGTGACCTGGTGCAGCTCGCGGTAGCCGAGGACGAGCCACGCCGGGATGTCCGCGTCGAGCAGCACCGGAGCCACCGCGCCGAACTCGCGCCGCAACTCCCGGTACAGGGCCGCGGGTTCGGACCGGAACCGAAGACCGTCGAGGCGTACGGGAGCGGGGTCGGGGCCAGGGGCGGGGGCGGCGCCCCGGCCAGGGGCCGGGCTCACCGGGCGGCCTCCCGGTCGCAACGTGTCCGGGAAGCGTCGGAACGTGCCCGGGAGCCGCCGGAACGTGCCCGGGAGCCGTGGGGACGTGGCCGGGAAGCGTCGGAGCGTGCGCGGGAGGCGTCAGAGGTTGCGGAGTCCAACGAGCACCTGTTCCAGGATGTGGGGATCGGGACGGCCACCGAGTTCGGCCCTGCGGGGGTGGCGGGCGCTGACGCGGCCCTCGGCGAGCAGGTCGCAGAGCAGGATCTTCGTGATGGTGACCGGCAGCCGAAGCTCAGCGGCGACCTCGGCGACGGCGGTGGGCCGCCCGGTGAGGCGCAGGATCGCCGCGTGCTCCGACTGCATGCAGGGCACCGGATCGCACTCGGCGACGACCAGCGTCAACAGGTCGAAGGGGGTGCCGGGCGCGGACCGGGTGCGCCCCTGGGTGAGGGTGTAGAGCCGGTCGGGCGCGTCGTCCCTGCCCGGGCGGCTCATGGCAGGCGTGGTGGCGCGCTCAGATGTCCGTCGAGCTGTTCCACGAGCTGGCCCATGTTGTGTCCGACGAGCCCGGCGTCGGCCTCCTCGGCCGTGACCAGGGCCAGGTGCGCGCCCTCGCCCGCCTCGACGATGAACAGGATCCCGCCGTAGAACTCGGTCATCGCCGACCGTACGTTCCCGGTGCCGTCCCCGAACTGGAGGGAGGCCCCGTGGGACAGCGCCTGGATCCCGGCGGCGATGGCGGCGAGGTGGTCGGCCTGGTCGACGGAGAGTTCCGGCGTACTGCACAGCTTGAGGCCGTCCCGGGAGAGCACGAGCGCGTGCCGGGCACCCGGGGTGCGCGCCAGCAGCCCCTGCACGAGCCAGCCGAGCTTCTCCTCGGTCGTCGACGTGGTGGAGGTGGCCGGGGTGATGTCGGTCGCCGAGGTGGTGCCGGTGTGGACGGTCATGACGTGGGGTCGCCTTCCGGGTGAGAGGTGGCAGGGCTCGTACGGGCCTGTACGGGCTCGTCCGCCGGAGGGCGGCGCACGGCTTGGCGGAAGCTGTTGAAGCGGGTGGCGCGGTTCATCACGTCGTCGGGGGTGAGGGGGGAGGTCTCCCGTGAGGCCGCTCGGGATCCGGGCGTACCGGTGCGGTCGGCGCCGTCCAACCCGGTCTCCGCCGCGGGGTCCACGGTGGCTTCGACCGCGGCCTCGGCCTCGGCGAGGGTGCGGCCCCGGTGACGCCTGGGGAGCAGCTCGGCGTGGTCGGCGTGATTGGCGTGATTGACGTGGTCGGAGTGATTGGAGTGGTCGGGATGGTCGGCGGGCCGGGGCCGGAAACCGTGGGCCGGAACCGGCTCCGGGTCCAGGTCGGGGACCGCGTGGGAAGCGGCGTACGACCCGTGCGAGCCGGACCAGGGGAACTCCCCCGGGTCCTCCGGGTCGGACCAGGGCCCGGGGCGCGGGCCGGGGAAGGGCGACGAGGACCCCCGTACGACCGGGTCCGCCGGGCCCGCTGTGTCCTCCGGGTCCGTCGGGTCAGGTGTCCCGGGAATCGGGGACGGGGTCTGGACGGAAGGCCGGGGCGGGGGCGGGGGCGAGAAAGGTGTTCGGAACGGCGGCGGTGTTGAAACCGGCGCGGAGGGCGGTGCGAAGGGCGGTACTGGGGGCTGTACGGAGGTTGTCGCAGTTGCCCGCGCGAAAGCAGAAGCAGAGGAAGAGGAAGAGGAAGAGGAAGAGGAAGGGGAAGAAGGGGAAGGGGCCGGATCCGATGCCGGGGTGGCGAGGATGTCCTGCGGGATGCGGACCAGGACGCCCGTGCCGCCGCGCGCCGAAGGGCGGAAGGAGATCGTCAGGCCGTACTTGCGGGCGAGCCGGCCGACGACCGTGAGGCCGAGCCGGGCGCCGGTGAGGGCGCCGAGCCCCGTCTGCGCACCGGAGACGGCGAGTTCGGCGCGCCGCAACTGGGCTTCGCCCATCACCAGGCCGCTGTCCTCCACGGAGACGATGACTCCGGCCGGCACCTCTTCCACGTAGACGTGCACCTCGGCCGTCGGCGGTGAGCAGTTCGCGGCGTTGTCGAGGATCTCGGCGAGCGCGTGCATCACGGCCTCGGCGGCGTGCCCGGCGACCGCCGCCTCGCTCGCCGAGTGGACACGTACGCGCTGATAGCCGCCGATGCGGCCCATCGCGCCGCGCAGGATCGACTCCATGACGATGGGGCGTGCCCAGCGGCGGCCGGAGCGCGCGCCCGTAAGGACGGCGACGGAGTCGGCGAGACGGCCCGCCTGGGCGGTCAGGTGGTCGAGGTGGAGGAGGTCGGCGAGTACGTCCTCGTCGGAGTGTCTGTCCTCCATGGCGCGCAGGTCGGCCAGCATGCTCGTGGCGAGGGCCTGGAGGCGGCCGGCCGTGTTGGCGGAGGCCGAGATCGCGGTGGCCCGGTCGGTTCTCGCCTGCCGCAACTCGTCCGTCACGCGCGCGTTCTCGGCGCCGAGCCGGGTGCGCTCCCGGCCGAGTTCGGCGGCGAGCCGCACCTTCTGGTGGGCGTTCTGCTCGGCGAGTCGCGCGCGTTCCCGGGTGAACTCGTCGGTGAGCCGCGCGTGTTCCCTGGCGGATTCCTCCGTGAGGGCGGCCTTTTCCTGGAGTAATCGGCCGGCGTCCTGGGAGACCGCTTCGAGACGGCGGAGGAGTAATCGTGAGGTCTGTGCGGTATGAGCGGCCACTGCAACGGCGGCGCACAGCAGGAGGAGTGCCGCGCCCAGGCCCCAGCCGAGGGGCACGCGGGCCTGAGCGGGAGCCAGGGCGACCGCGGCTCCGACGGCGAAACCGGCCGGTACGGCGGTCAGGAGCGGAGCGACCGCGGCGGCACGCAGACGGGGGCGTGCGCTGCCGAGTTGTGCGAGGGACGGCCGATCTTTTGTGGGGCGCGCTTGCGAAGTGGGCGCGTTCATGAATCGTGTCCTCGGTCGTGTCCTGGTCGGGATGCGACACCTGGTGCTCAACTGGCGGTCACTATATGGGACTTCGTGATCGGAACGGGCATGTTCCGGCGCACTCTCACAATTCGTCCGCGAATCGCTGAGGAGCCGCCCCGGCGCGCAATGGGGCGCACGAAACGGAGCGGCCGCAGCCCACCCACAACCACCGCCCCGCCCCGCCCCGCGAGGGGCGCGGGGAACGGCGCGCCCAGCCACGACGGACGGTCAGCCGAAGTAGGGACGGGAGGCCCCGGCAGCCCCGTCAGGGGCGCGGGGAACGGCGCGCCCAGCCACGACGCACCGGCAGCCGAAGGCCGATCGACGGGCCCCGTCCCGCCCCCCCCGCGGGAGGCGACCGCCGCGTACCGACGTGCGCCCTCAGCCCCGGCCTCGGCATGCATGCTTGGGCGCATGACGGAAACGGATCCCGGGAAGCCGAAGCCGCAAGCGCAACCGGAGCGCAGGCCGGAGCCGGAGCCGCAACTGCGGCGCGAGCTGAGCGCGGCACTGGCCAAGACCGTCCGCGGCGAAGTCACCTTCGACGCGACCGCCCGAGCGCTCCACACCATGGACGCGTCCAACTACAGGCGCGTCCCCCTGGGCGTGGTCGCCCCGAGAGACGCCGACGACGTGGCGGCGGCCCTCTCCGTGTGCGCCGGACTCGGCGTACCGGTCGTGGCCCGCGGCGCCGGCACGTCGATCGCAGGACAGGCGACCGGCACGGGCGTGGTCCTCGACTTCACCCGCCACATGAACCGCGTCGAGTCGCTGGACGCCGAGACCCGCACGGCCGTGGTCCAGCCGGGAGTCGTCCTGGACCGTCTCCAGGAGGCCGCCGCACCGCACGGACTGCGCTTCGGACCCGACCCCTCGACACACGGCCGCTGCACGCTCGGCGGAATGATCGGCAACAACTCCTGCGGCTCGCACTCGGTGGCCTGGGGCACCACGGCGGACAACGTCCGCGAACTCTCCGTGCTCACCGCACACGGCGAAAGGCTCCGCCCCGGCCCCGGCTGGGCAGGCGCTCCCGACGGCCTGCGGGCCCTGGTGGAAGCCGAGTTGCAAACCCTCCGCACCGGCTTCCCCACCCTCCCGCGCCGCATCTCCGGCTACGCACTCGACGCGCTCCTCCCCGAACGTGGCGCGGACGTGGCGCGCCTCCTCTGCGGCTCGGAGGGCACCCTCGGCATCCTCACGGAGGCGGTCGTACGCCTCGTCGAGGCACCCCGCGCGCGTGCGCTCGCCGTCCTCGCCTACCCGGACGAGAGCGCGGCGGCGGAAGCGGCGGCAGGCCTGCTGCCGCACGGGCCGCTGACGGTGGAGGGGATGGCGGCCGACCTCGTACCGCCGGACGCGGGGCTGCCCCGGGGCGGCGCCTGGCTGTTCGTGGAGACGGGCGGCGACACGGCGGCGCAGGCACGCGCGCGTGCCGGGGCGATCGCCCGCGCGGCGGACGTGACGGACCCCCTGGTCGTCACCGACCCCGCCGCGCAGCGCACCCTGTGGCGCATCCGCGAGGACGCCAGCGGCACGGCGACCCGGATGCCGGACGGCACCGAGGCGTGGCCCGGCTGGGAGGACTGCGCGGTGCCGCCGGCCCGGCTGGGCGCGTATCTGCGGGACTTCCGGGGCCTGTTGACGTCCCACGGGCTGCGCGGGGCGCCCTACGGCCACTTCGGGGACGGCTGCATCCACGTACGCATCGACTTCGACCTGCTGACACCCGCGGGCGTGGGCCGCTTCCGCCGCTTCTCGGAGGAACTGGCCGAACTGGTCGTCTCGCACGGCGGCTCGCTGTCGGGGGAGCACGGGGACGGACAGGCACGGGCCGAACTGCTGCCGAAGATGTACGGGTCCCGGGTCGTCGGCCTCTTCGAGCGGGTGAAGGACCTCTGGGACCCGGACGGCCTGCTCAACCCCGGCATGCTGGTCAGGCCGCACCGGCTGGACGAGAACCTGCGGTTCGCGGTCCTCCCGCGCGAACCGGTGGACGTCGAGTTCGGCTACCCGGCCGACGGCGGGGACTTCTCGGCGGCGGTACGCCGATGTGTGGGGGTCGCCAAGTGCCGCACCGCGACAGCAGGGGGTTCGTCGGTCATGTGCCCGTCCTTCCGCGTCACCGGTGAGGAGGAGCACTCCACGCGAGGGCGCGCGCGGCTGCTGCACGAGATGCTGGCCGGTGAGGTGATCACGGACGGCTGGCGCTCCACGGAGGTACGCGACGCGCTGGACCTCTGCCTGTCCTGCAAGGGCTGCCGCTCGGACTGCCCGGTCGGCGTCGACATGGCCACGTACAAGGCGGAGTTCCTGCACCACCACTACGAAGGCCGCAGGCGGCCGGCGGCGCACTACGCGATGGGCTGGCTGCCGTTGTGGCTACGGCTGGTGGACCGCACCCGTACGGCACGGCCGCTCAACTTCCTCGCTTCGGTACGGCCGTTGGCGGCGCTCGCCAAACGGCTGGGCGGCATCGCGCCGGAGCGGGAGATCCCGCGGGTGGCGGGGGAGACGTTCAGCCGGTGGTGGGCCCGCGACGGCGTGACGCGCACGGGGTCCGCCGGGCAGCTGGATGCCGGCGGTCCGCCCCGCCCGACGGTCGTCCTGTGGCCGGACACCTTCACGGAGCACCTCTCCCCGTCCGTCGGCAAGGCGGCCGTACGGGTCCTGGAGGCGGCGGGCCTGAACGTGACGCCCGTGACCGCCGGCGGGCGACCGTCCTCCCGCGGTCCGGGCCCGGGGGTCTGCTGCGGCCTGACCTACGTCTCGACGGGACAACTGGACCGCGCCCGTACGGTGCTGCGCCGCACCCTCGACCTCCTGGACCCGCTCCTGGACCCGCTCCTGGACCCGCTCCTGGATCCGGCGTCCGCTTCGGAGCCCGCGCCCGTCCCGCCCGTCGTCGTCCTCGAACCGAGCTGCGCGGCAGCCCTGCGTACGGATCTGCCGGAGCTGCTGCCCGACGATCCGCGCGCGCGGCGCCTGGCGGCGGCGGTGGTGACGTTCGCGGAGGCGCTGGAACGCCACGCCCCGCACTGGACGCCCCCGCGTCTGGACCGCCCGGTCGTGGGCCAGACCCACTGCCACCAGCACGCGGTCCTGGGAGACGCGGCGGACCGCCGCCTGCGCGAGGCGGCGGGCCTGACCGGCACCCTGGCGGGCGGCTGCTGCGGTCTCGCGGGCAACTTCGGCTTCGAGAAGGGCCACTTCGAGGTGTCGACGGCGTGCGCGGAGGAACAGCTGCTCCCGGCGGTCCGCGAGGCCCCCGACGACACGGTCGTCCTGGCCGACGGCTTCTCCTGCCGCACCCAACTGCACCAGACGGCAAAGACCCGGTCCCACCACTTGGCAGAGGTACTGGCAGAAGCCCTACAGACCTCCTGACTGCCCCCGCCCCCAAGGGGCGCGGGGAACGGCGCGCCCAGCCACGACGAACCCGCACTTCCCCACGACCCTCACCCCCACCCCTAAGGGGCGCGGGGAACGGCGCGGCCAGCCACAACGAGCCCGCACTCCCGCCACAACCTCGCCCCCCACCCCCAGCGGCCCCCCATCCCAGTGGCCCCCCCCCGGGGCAGCCCGCACGCACACCGCCGCGCACAAGTAAGCTGCAAACCCGCTTCACAATCCTGACCGAGTCCATTATCCTGGACTGGCAAGTCCATTACCCTGGACTGGCCGAGTCCATCACGATGTACGAGACGTGCACCACCCGAGCTTCCTGGACGCCCCGTGACCATCCCCCGCGCCGACCAACCCCTCCAGGTCGCCGACCCCGCCACCACCGCGGCGAACCCGGACCCCACGTCCGAACCCCCCGCAGCGGCCCCCCGAGGCATACGCGCCCTGGGCCCGGTGGGCCTGGTACTGGCCGGAGGTATCAGCGTCCAGTTCGGCGGCGCCCTCGCCGTGAGCCTCATGCCGCGCGCCGGAGCGCTGGGCGTGGTCGCCCTCCGCCTCGCGGTCGCCGCGATCGTGCTGATGGTGATCTGCCGGCCCAAACTGCGCGGGCACTCGCGCGCCGACTGGGGCACGGTCCTCGTCTTCGGCATCACGATGGCCGCGATGAACGGCCTCTTCTACCAGTCGGTGGCCCGTATCCCGCTGGGCCCCGCCGTCACCCTGGAAGTGCTCGGCCCGCTGATCCTCTCGGTGGTCGCCTCGCGCCGGGCCGTCAACCTCGTCTGGGCCGGCCTAGCCCTCGGCGGTGTCTTCCTGCTGGGCGGCGGAGGCTTCAGCACCCTCGACCCGGCCGGCGTCGCCTTCGCCCTGTCGGCAGGCGCCATGTGGGCCGCGTACATCGTCTTCAGCGCGCGTACGGGGCGTCGCTTCCCGCAGGCCGACGGGCTGGCGCTGGCGATGGTGGTCGCGGCCGTGGCCTTCCTGCCCCTGGGTCTCGTCGCGTCGGGCGACAAGCTCCTGAACCCGACCACGATCGCCCTGGGCTCAGCCGTCGCGATCCTCTCCTCCGTCCTCCCGTACACCCTGGAACTGCTCGCCCTGCGGCGGATGCCCGCCTCCACCTTCGCGGTCCTGATGAGCCTGGAGCCTGCCGTCGCCTCCATCGCCGGCTTCCTCGTGCTGAGCCAGACGCTGACCGTCACGGAGGGGCTCGCGATCGGCCTGGTCATCGCGGCGAGCATGGGGGCCGTACGCACCCAGGTGGGCCGGGGCAGGGCCAAGAGCGTGGGTTAGGACCTGTCGTTCGGATCGTTCGGATCGTTCGGATCGTTCGGATCGTTCGGATCGTTCGGATCGTTTTCGGGATCGGTCGGATCGGTCTGATCGGTCGGTCGTTGGTCCGTCCGCAGGGTGAGCCCCCGGCCGAGGCCGCACACCGGTGGCTTTGCCGACGCTCACCTGGCCCCGCGCTCCACCAGTAGCGGGCGGGGCGGTCGAGTGTCCTACTCCGACCGTGGCGGACGGGGCCGCCGGGGCCTGGAATTCTGGTCCCCGAGTGTCCGGGCGATCGCCTCGGAGCGTCCACTGACGCCGAGCTTCCGGTATATCGCCTGCAGATTATTCTTGACGGTCCGTTCGGCGATCCCTAATCGACGGGAGATCACTCGGTTCGACGCACCGGTGATCAATACATCCAGCACCTGTTCTTCCCGTCGGGTCAATCGTGGGACGGGCGCCGGAGTCCGCTCTCCCCCCGGCATCACGTGGGCCTTCGGTTTCGGGACGGAGTTGGATTCCTCGGGCGTCGCGGGGTGGCATGGACAATGCTCGGCCATCCAGCGGAGCAAGTCGGCTATCTCCTTGAGCGCGGTGACGATCTGGTCCTCGTCGACGTGCCGCGGCTCGCCTCCGTCGAGGCCGCGGGGCGTGATCATGGCACGGGTTCTCCTCCGGAACGCCCTGGTTGAAGGTGGGAAGCGGCAGCGCACAGCCTCCTCGGCGAGGGGATGGCGGTACGCCGGGGGTGGCCTCAGTGATGTACCCCTCCCCGGTACGCCGAACCGGGGAGGGCCCGCAGCAATTCTTTTCTCTTTCTCGGCCTCGTCGTCCGAAAATCACCCCTCGATCGGCTTCGACGCGGCGCGACGAATTCTCGTCGTGTGAATAGCGGGGAGAGCGTTTCCCGCCACTGTGTCCGCGAACCCATTTCTACCTGCACGTAGACGGTTTCAACGGGTCGGGACAGAAGGCTGTCGGCTGGCCCCAAAGTAACCGGTACCTGCCCGAAGGGACCATGCTCCCGGCCGTTTGGCGTGAAGTCACAGGGTTAGCCGAAGCGCGGACGGTGATTTCCGCGACGAAGAGGAATGAGGAATAGCCCGTGACACAGCAGGGAACCGGGACCACAGCAGACCGATTGATCGCGGACCTCGACAAGCGGCGCACGCGGAACACGAGGCATGCGGCGACAGAGGCCGAGGCAGGACGGGCCGCCCAGGGCTCCGGCTTCTCGGACGACCCCCAGGACTCCCCGGGTGGGCAGGACAATGCCCTGCTGGACCTGGCCCACAGTGGCGGACTGACCACCGAGCACCTTCGGCGGATGGTCGGCGTCGAGGCGCAGTGCCAGCACACCGAGCTGGCCGCCTTCGCCCTGATGGCCTCGCGTTTCCCGCACCGCCCGGCCGCCGACCTCTACGACGAGATGGCCGGACTGGTGCGCGCCGCGCAGCCGTCCCTGGCCGACTGCGCGAAGGCCCTCGGCATGTCCGAGCACGACTTCCGGCACGGACCCCGGACCTACCGGAGCTACGCGTTCGGCGGCATGCTCTCGTGGATCGCCCTCCAGGGCAGCCAGGCGGCCACCGCCCTGGCCCTGCACACCGACCTCACCGTCTACCTGAGCGGTTGTGCGGAACTGGTGCGCGCGATCCGCGAGGCGGACATCCGCGTGCCGGACGAGTTCCTGAGGCACTACGGGACCGCCTCCGCGCCCGAACTCCTCGCCCTGGCCGTCAAGGCCACGGACGACGGACTACGCCGCGGTGACGATCCCGCGACGGCTGTACTCGCCGCGTGGCTGCTGGAGCGGAGCCTCAGCGACTTCTGGCGTGCCGCGGCGGAGCCCGCCGCCCACTGAGACGTACGCCGCCGACTGAGACGTACGCCGCTGCTCAAGTCGCCCTCCGCCCGCACCTCCACGGAGTCCACGGCCCGACACCTTTCTCCACCCCTTTCGCCCCCTCACCCGCTCCACCCCCAGACCGAGAGGAACCCATGAGCACCGCACAGCACGACAGGCCCGGAGCCCGCCTGCCCCGTCATGTCCTCGCCTGCAACGATGTCGACGGGGACTACCCCCGGGACGACACGTTGAGCCAACGGTTCGCCACCCAGGCAGCCCGTACTCCGGAAGCGGGGGCCGTCGCGTGGGACGGTGGCGGATGGACGTACGAGGAACTGTTCCGGCGGGTCCGGCGGACCGCAGCGCTGCTGCGTGAACGCGGCGTCGAGGACGGCGACCCCGTGGGCGTCCTGCTGCCCCGCTCGCCGGAGTGGGTCGTCGCGGCCCTGGGTGTCCTGACCGCCGGGGCCGTCCATCTGCCCCTGGACCCCGCCCACCCCGGGAGCCGGTTACGCGGCATCCTCGACGCGGCCGGCGTCCGGCACCTCGTGACCGGCGCGGACAGTCCGTCGGCGGCCGTCGAGGGCCGGATCTGCCTGAGCACCGACGAGCTCACCGCCCCCGCGCCCACCGGCCGTCCCGGCACGGACTCGCGCCCCACGGACGAAGGTCCCGCCCCGGACAGCACCGCCGCCCACTCCTGCGACGAGGCTCCCCGGCGCGGCGCCGACGACCCCGCCTACGTCATCTTCACCTCCGGCTCCAGCGGCACCCCCAAGGGCGTGGTGTGCGACCATCGCGGGCCCTTACGGCTCGCGCTCGGCACCGGTGACCTGAGGCTGAAGTCCGACGACCGGCTGCTGGCCACCACCAACGCCACGTTCGACGTCTCCTGCTACGAACTGTTCGCGCCACTGCTCAACGGCGCCTGTCTGGTACTGCCCGCACCCGAGACGCTGCTGAGTACCGACGCCCTCGCCGAGTTGCTGCGCCGCGAGAGGATCACCGTGATGTGGCTGAGCGCCGGACTGTTCCACCAGCACGCCCGGGGCCGGCCGGAGATGTTCGCCGGCCTGCGCTGCCTGATCGCCGGCGGCGACGTACTGAACCCCGCCGCCGTACGGGCCGTCCTGACCCGCGGCAGGCCCGGGATGTTCCTCAACGGCTACGGCCCCACCGAGAATTCGGTGCTCTCCACCGTCCACCGCGTCGAGAGCCTCCCGCCGCACGCCGACTCCGTACCGATAGGCCGTCCGGTCACCGCCTCGACGGCCTATGTCCTGCGCCCGGACGGCGATCTCGCGGACGCCGACGAGCAGGGCGAACTGTGGGTCGGCGGCGACGGAGTGGCCCTGGAGTACCTGGGCGACGAGGAGAAGACCGCCCGCCACTTCGTCCCCGACCGCTTCGGCACCGGCACGGGACGGCTGTACCGCACCGGGGACCTCGCCCGCTGCCGTGCGGACGGGGTGCTGGAGTTCGACGGGCGCAGCGACCGGCAGGTCAAGATCCGCGGATACCGCGTGGAACTCGACGAGATCGAGACGGTGATGAAGGCGCACGCCGAGGTCACCGACGTCGCCGTGGACGTCGTGGGCGAGGACGCCGGGCAGCGGCTGGCCGCCGCCGTGATCGCCGGCACCGGCGGCGAGCCGGACGGCCTGGTGCGGCGGCTGCGCGAACACACCCGCGACCGGCTGCCCGCGCACATGGTGCCGGCCCGTGTCGTCGTGGTGGACGAACTGCCGCTGACCACCAGCGGAAAGACCGACCGGGCCCGGTTGATACGGCTGGTCGAGCAGCGCCGGCCGGCACCGGGCGACGAAGCGGGGGCCCTGTGCGGTGAGGCCGAGGAGAAGGTCGACCACGTGTGGCGCGACGCGCTCGGTGTGGACCGGATCGACCGCGACGACGACTTCTTCGCCATCGGCGGTACCTCGCTGCGCGCGACCCAGGTGGCCGGAGCCACCCGCCGCACCTTCGACATCGACCCCGCCCACGGCGCCGACCTGGTCGAGTCGCTGCTCTCCAACCCCGACCTCAAGGGCTTCACCCAGCGCGCCGAACAGCTCAGCCGGGAGCCGCAGACGGAGGGCGGGACCGGTACCGTCCCCGCCGACGGCAACGGCCGCGCACCGGTGGACTTCGGCGCGGAGGCGGCCTGGTCGGAGGGGCTGAGTTTCGACGCGCCCGCGGCCGGCGACCCGCTCCATCCGCGCACCGTCCTGCTGACGGGCGCCACCGGGTTCCTCGGGGTGCACCTGATCGCCCAGCTCCTGGGCAACGGCGTGCGGAGGGTGTTCTGCCTGGCCAGGAAGGCCCACACGCCGGACGAGGCACTGGGCCGGATCACCGCGCGGATGCGCCGCTACGGCCTGGACCCGGCACGGTACGAGGACCGGCTGACCGCGGTCCCGGGCGACCTCGCCGACCCCCACCTGGGACTGGACGACGCCACCTGGCAGCGGCTGGCCCGGGAGACCGACACCATCGTGCACGCGGGCTCGCACGTGAACTTCGCCTACCCGTACGCCGCGCTGGCACCCCAGAACGTGGGCGGCACCCGTACCGTCCTGGAACTGGCCGCCGCGGAACGCACCAAGCCGGTGCACTACATCTCGACCATCGCCGTCATCGTGGGCTTCGGCACGGCGGGGGTGCGGCAGGTGCGCGAGGACACCCCGCTGGAGTACGCCGACCGCATCTCCCTCGGCTACCCCGAGACCAAGTGGGTCGCCGAACGACTGATCAGCCAGGCCGCCGAGCGCGGGCTGCCGGTCTCCATCCACCGCCCCTACGAGATCGTCGGCACCGGCGACCGCGGGGTGTGGAACACCGACACGATGATGTGCGCCCTGTTCCGCACCATCGCCGAGACCGGCACCGCGCCGCGGATGGCGCTGCCCCTGGACTTCGTACCGGTGGACCACACCGCCGCCGTCATCACCCGGATCATCACCCACGAGAAGCCCGACGGCCGGGTCTACCACGTCACCAACCCGCGCCCCGCCCTGCTGGACCTGGCCGTGCGGCGACTGCGCGCGATGGGCTACCCGGTGGAGGACCTGCCGTACGACGACTGGGTGGCGTCCGTCGACCGGCTGGCCGCCGACGACCCGGAGCACCCGATGGCGCCCTACCTGCCGATGTTCCTGGAACCGGCGCAGGACTGGGGGGCTTCGGTCAAGCAGATGTACTGCGAGGGCACCTTCCCCGCGTTCGACCGCTCCCACGTCGAACAGGCCCTGGAGGGCAGCGGCCTGGAGTGCCCGCCGGTGGACGACACGATCCTCGATCTCAATCTGCGGTATCTGCGGGAGAGCGGCTACCTCCCCGCGCCGCCCACGGCGTGACCGTACCGCCCCCCTTCTCCCTCCCCGCACGACCCACGCGGAAAGGCTGACCCTCCCATGCACATCGCCGTCATCGGCGCCGGAACCGCCGGACTGGCAGCGGCCTGGCTCCTCGCTCCCGACCACGACGTCACCGTCTACGAGGCCGAACCCGTCCCCGGGGGCGCGGTCCGCACCCATCTGCTCGACACCGATGAGGGGCCCGTGCCGCTGGACCTCGGCGCCCAGCACCTGTCCCCCGCCGACTTCGTCGCCCACCGGGCCCTGCGCCGGATGGTGGGCATCGGCGAGGACGACGAGACGAGCGTGCCCCTCACCCTGACCGTCACCGCCGCGGACGCCGCGGCACCGCTCCTGGTCACACCGGACGACGCCCACGATGCCCGGCGCGGGCGCACCCCGATGACCGGACCGGCCTGGGCGCAGGTCGGCGCGTTCCTCGCCACGGCAGCGGGACGACCGCCGGCCGCCAACACCGGCCCGCGCGACGGCACCACCGGCCCGCACGACGGCTCCGGAGAACCGCGCGCCGGCATCGGCGACGCGTCCGCCGTCCTCCCCGGGCCGGACGCCACGGTCGCCGAGGCGGCGGACGCGGCCGGGGTCGGTGAGGAGGTCCGCGACCGTGTCCTGCTGCCGTGGCTCGCCTCGTACTCCGGCTGCCGACTCGCGGACGCGGCCGCGATGCCGGCCCGTCATGCCGCCGCCTGGGCCCTGCGCACCCCGCCCGCCGGCCCCGGCGACGCGGCACTGTGGACCAACCTATCGGGGAGCCTGGGCACCCTGATATCCCGGCTGGCGGACTCACTCGGCGACCGGCTGCGGCTGTCCGCCCCGGTCACCGGAGTCAGCGCGGGCGGTCCCGGCGGTTCGGCCCCGCTGACCGTGCACACCGCGGCCGGGACCACCTCCGTCCACGACCGGGTGATCGTCGCCGTCCCCGCCCGGTCCGCCGCCCGGATGCTGACCGCGGACCCCACGCTCGCCGAACGAGCCGTCCTACTGGACCGCCTGCCGTACGAGCCGGTGACCGTCGCGCTGCACCGCGACCCGCGGTACCTGCCGCAGCGGCGCCGTCACTGGTCGGCCGTCAACGTCCACGCGCACGGCGACCGTGGCGAGGCGACGTACTGGTTCGGCGCGGCCGGCGGACCCGACGTCTTCAAGAGCTGGATAACCCACCGCGAGGAGCCGGCCGGTGTCCTGCGCGTCGAACGGTTCTGGCAGCCGGTACTCACCGCGGACGCCCTGAGCACCCGGCGCGCACTGCGCGAACTACGGCTCAGCCCCCATCTGCAACTGGCGGGCAGTTACGCGTACGACATCGACAGCCAGGAGTCGGCGGTCCGTTCGGCACTGCACGCGGCGCAGGAGATCGACGCGTCCGCGTCCGGGCCGGTCCGGCTGCGCGCCGCCCTGCAGGGCGCGGAGGCGGTGTCGTGACCTCCTTACCGCGGCCGAAACCGGACCCGGTACGCCCGGCCAGGCGGGTGGCGGCCGGCGAGCACGGGCTGCGCGGGACGCTGACCGGCGAGGCCCGCGAACTGCGCGCCAGGGGCCGCCGGATCATCGATCTCGGCCTGGGCGACCCGGCGGCACACGGGATCTCCGCGCCCCCGACCGTGGAGGCCGCGCTGCGGCAACGACTCGACGACACACGCGGCTACAGCGACGAGGCCGGGCATCTCTCGGTCCGGGCCGCCGTCGCCGAGCACTTCCGCACCCGTCGCGGGCTGCCGGGCATCGGCCCGTCGGACGTGTGGCTGGGCAACGGCGTCTCGGAACTGGCCCTGCTGACCCTCCAGGCGCTGCTGGACCCCGGTGACGAGGTGCTGGTCCCCGACCCCGGTTACCCGATGTGGTCCGCGTACACCGGCCTGTGCGGCGGCATCGCGGTGCCCTACCCATGCACCGAGGCCGACGGCTGGCGCCCGGATCTCGACGTCCTGACCCGGCTGGCGGGCCCGCGGACCCGGGCCCTGGTCGTCATCAACCCGGTCAACCCGACCGGCGCGGTCTGGCCGCCGGAGACCCTCGGTGAACTGGCGGGGGTGGCGCGCGCGCACGGCCTGGTGCTGTTCTCCGACGAGATCTACGACGGGATCCGGTACGTCCCCGGCCCGCACGTACCGCTCGCCGCCCTGGCGCCGGATCTGCTGTGCCTCACTTTCGGCGGGCTGTCGAAGTTCTGTCGTGTGCCGGGCCTGCGCGCCGGATGGGTGGTCGCCTGCCGTCCGCCCGGCGTCGCGCGCGCCTACCTGGACGCGCTGACCTCCCTGGCCGCGCTGCGGCTCAGCCCCAACACCGCGGGCCAGTACGCTATCCCGGCCGCCCTGTCCGCGCCCGCGCTGCGAAACGCCGCCGCGCTCACCGCACCGGGCGGCGCACTCCACGAGGCACGCACGGCGGCCCGTACGGCCATGGCCCGGCAACCGGGCCTGCGGTGCAGCCCGCAGGAGGGCGCTTTCTACGCCTTCCCACGGCTCGACCTCCCGGCGGGCGTCACCGCCGACGACTTCGCCCGTCGGCTGCTGCGGGAGAGGTCCGTACTGGTGGTGCCGGGCGGTCACTTCGGCACCGCCGACGCTCTCGACGCGCATCTGCGACTGACCACCCTGGCACCGCCCGCCGAGACGACGGCCGCCTTCGAGCAGATCGGCGACCTGCTGGACGAGGTGCGCTCGGAGCACGCCGAAGAGGGCGGAGCGACAGCCGGACCGGCGTCGTCATTCCCCTGATCGTTTGACCCAGGGGGTGGGCACCGACCGCCGCCCGCGCCACCGCTCCGTCGGGCAGTGCCGTTCCGCCGGCGTCCTTGACGAGCCCGGCCCATGGGGTCGCGACAACCCGCGTGCGTGAATTCCCGGTGCGCGCATCAATCAATGCAAGCACGCTTGATTGTTTCTCTGCCCGCTGCCATGCTCCACAACGCACCGCACACCGTCGTGCCCCGAGGGGAGCGCCATCGTGTCCGATCCGTCGTCCGTGATCGACGATCTGAGCCGGGAGAGCGAGCAACTCGACGCCCTGGTAGGGGAGTTGGCGGAGGAGCGCTGGGCGCTCGCCACCCCGGCCCCGAGGTGGACCGTCGCCCACCAGATCGCGCACCTCGCCTGGACCGACCGGTCCGCCCTGCTCGCCGTGACCGACGCCGCGGCCTTCGCGCAGGAGGTCGAGAAGGCGCTGGCCTCGCCCGATGGCTTCGTGGACGAGGGCGCGGAACAGGGGGCCGCGCTGCCCCCGGACCGGCTCCTCGCCCAGTGGCGCGCCGGACGGCAGGCGCTGGAGAAGGCCCTGCGCGCGGCACCCGCCGGAACGCGCTTCCCCTGGTACGGGCCGCCCATGTCGGTCGCCTCCATGGCGACGGGCCGTCTCATGGAGACCTGGGCCCACGGCCAGGACATCGCGGACACCTTGCAGGTGACGAGGCCACCCACCGACCGCCTCCGGCATGTGGTGCGCATCGGTGTGCGGGCCCGGAACTTCGCCTTCGGGGTACGAGGGCTCACCCCGCCCGAGGAGGAGTTCCGCGTCGAACTCACCGCACCCTCGGGAGAGTTGTGGTCGTACGGTCCCGAGGGCGCCGCCCAGCGCGTCACCGGCCCCGCGCTCGACTTCTGCCTCCTCGTCACCCAGCGGGCGAACCGCGTCGACCTCGCGGTACGGGCGGAAGGCCTCGACGCCGACCGCTGGCTGGACATCGCCCAGGCCTTCGCGGGCCCACCCGGCACGGGCCGCGCACCGAAGGGGACCGCGGAATGACCGGCGGCTCCACCGGCGATCCCACCACCGGCGGCCCCGTCACCCGCCCCCTGCGCATAGGCAACGCCTCCGGCTTCTACGGCGACCGTTTCGACGCCATGCGCGAGATGCTCACCGGCGGTCCGCTGGACGTCCTGACCGGCGACTACCTCGCCGAACTGACCATGCTCATCCTCGGCCGCGACCGCCTCAAGAACCCGGCCGGCGGTTACGCGCGCACCTTCCTGCGCCAGTTGGAGGAGTGCCTCGGACTCGCACACGAGCGGGGCGTGCGGATCGTGGCCAACGCGGGCGGCCTCAACCCGGCCGGACTGGCCGACGCCGTAAGGGAGTTGGCGGCCCGGCTCGGTGTTCCGGCGCGGGTCGCCCATGTCGAGGGCGACGACCTCACCGCCCGCCACCCCGGCCCCGGGAACCTGGTGCCGCGGCAGGCACTGGCCGCGCACGCCTACCTCGGCGGCGGAGGCGTCGCCGCCTGTCTGCGCGAGGGCGCGGACATCGTCGTCACCGGCCGGGTCACCGACGCCGCCCTGGTCACCGGGCCCGCGGTCGCCCACTTCGGCTGGGCGCCGGACGCCTACGACCGCCTCGCGGGAGCCGTCGTCGCCGGGCACGTACTGGAGTGCGGCACCCAGGCCACCGGCGGCAACTACGCCTTCTTCGCCGAGCACGACCCGGCCCGGCTGCGCCACCCGGGCTTCCCGGTCGCCGAACTCCACGAGGACGGCACGAGCGTCATCACCAAGCACGACGGCACCGGCGGCGTCGTGGACCTCGGCACGGTCACCGCCCAGCTCCTGTACGAGACGGCGGGCGCCCGGTACGCGGGGCCCGACGTCACCGCCCGTCTCGACTCGGTCCGCCTCACCCAGGAGGGGCCCGACCGCGTACGCATCGACGGGACGGGGGGCGAGGGCGTGCGCGGAGAGGCGCCGCCACCCACGCTGAAGGTCGGGCTCAACCGGCTCGGCGGTTTCCGCAACGAGGTCGTCTTCGTGCTGACCGGGCTCGACATCGAGGCCAAGGCCGCTTTCGTGCGGGCCCAGCTGGAGGCCGCGCTCAGGGGGGCGAAGTCCCGGCCCGCCGAGGTCCGCTGGGAACTCGTCCGCACCGACCGCCCCGACGCGCCCACCGAGGAGACCGCGAGCGCCCTGCTCCGGCTCGTCGTGCGCGACCCCGACCAGGACGCCGTGGGCCGCACCCTCAGCGGAGCCGCCATCGAACTGGCCCTGGGCAGCTACCCCGGATTCCATGTGATGGCCCCACCCGGAAAGGGCGCCCCCTATGGGGTCTTCGAGGATGTGTACGTCCCCCATGTGGACGTGGACCATGTGGCGGTCCTCCACGACGGGCGCCGGATCCCTGTGTCGCCGGCCCACGACACCCTCGTACTCCAGCCGCTCGCGCCCTCTCAGGAACCGCCCCTGCCCGAACCCCTCCCCGCCGGGTCCGCCGTGCGCCGCGCGCCCCTCGGTCTCGTCGCCGGGGCCCGCAGCGGTGACAAGGGCGGCAACGCGAACGTCGGCGTCTGGGTGCGCACGGACGACGCCTGGCGCTGGCTCGCCCACACCCTCACCACCGACCGGCTGCGCGAACTCCTCCCGGAGACGGCCGGCCTGACCGTCGTACGCCACGTCCTGCCCAACCTGCGCGCCCTGAACTTCGTCGTCGAGGGGATCCTCGGCGAGGGCGTCGCCGCGCAGCACCGGTTCGACCCGCAGGCCAAGGCCCTCGGCGAATGGCTGCGCTCCCGCCACCTCGACATACCGGAGGTACTGCTGTGACGGTCCTGGCGTCCGCGCTGGACACCTCCTCCGCCGACTACGCGGACCACCGCGAGACGATGCTCGGCAAGCTCGCCGACCTCACCACCGAGCACGCCAAGGCCCTCGCGGGCGGCGGCGAGAAGTACGTGGCCCGGCACCGCAAGCGCGGCAAACTGCTCGCCCGCGAACGCATCGAACTGCTCCTGGACCCCGACACGCCGTTCCTCGAACTGTCGCCGCTCGCCGCCTGGGGGAGTGACTACGCCGTCGGCGCCTCGCTCGTCACAGGCATCGGTGTCGTCGAGGGCGTCGAGTGCCTGATCACGGCCAACGACCCGACCGTACGCGGCGGAGCCAGCAACCCCTGGAGCCTGAAGAAGGCCTTGCGGGCCAACGACATCGCGTACGCGAACCGTCTCCCGAGCATCAGCCTCGTCGAGTCGGGCGGCGCCGATCTGCCCTCCCAGAAGGAGATCTTCATCCCCGGGGGCGCCATCTTCCGGGACATCACCCGGCTGTCGGCGGCCGGTATCCCGACCGTCGCCGTCGTCTTCGGCAACTCGACCGCCGGGGGCGCGTACATCCCCGGCATGTCCGACCACGTGATCATGGTCAAGGAGCGCGCGAAGGTCTTCCTCGGCGGCCCGCCGCTGGTGAAGATGGCCACCGGCGAGGAGAGCGACGACGAGTCCCTGGGCGGCGCCGAGATGCACGCGCGCGTGTCGGGTCTCGCCGACTACTTCGCCGTCGACGAGCGGGACGCCCTGCGGCAGGCGCGGCGCGTGGTCGCCCGCCTCAACCACCGCAAGGCGTACGCGGATCCCGCACCGGCCGAGCCGCCCGAGTACGACCCGGAGGAGCTGCTGGGCATCGTCCCCGGCGACCTCAAGCACCCCTTCGACCCGCGCGAGGTCGTCGCCCGGATCGTCGACGGTTCCGACTTCGACGAGTTCAAGCCCCTCTACGGGACGAGCCTGACGACCGGCTGGGCGAGCCTGCACGGCTATCCCGTCGGCATCCTCGCCAACGCGCGCGGCGTGCTCTTCAGCGAGGAGTCGCAGAAGGCCGCCCAGTTCATCCAGCTCGCCAACCAGCGCGACATCCCGCTGCTCTTCCTGCACAACACCACCGGCTACATGGTCGGCAAGGAGTACGAGCAGGGCGGCATCATCAAACACGGCGCGATGATGATCAACGCGGTGAGCAACAGCCGCGTCCCGCACCTGTCCGTGCTCATGGGCGCCTCCTACGGAGCGGGCCACTACGGGATGTGCGGTCGCGCGTACGACCCGCGCTTCCTCTTCGCCTGGCCCAGCGCCAAGTCCGCCGTCATGGGCCCGCAGCAGCTCGCCGGAGTCCTGTCGATCGTCGCCCGGCAGTCGGCTACGGCGAAGGGGCAGCCGTACGACGACGACGCCGACACGGCCCTGCGCGCCATGGTGGAGCAGCAGATCGAGTCCGAGTCCCTGCCGATGTTCCTGTCCGGGCGGCTCTACGACGACGGCGTCATCGACCCGCGCGACACCCGGACCGTCCTCGGCCTGTGCCTGTCCGCCATCCACACGACTCCGTACGAGGGCGCGCGCGGCGGCTTCGGCGTCTTCCGGATGTGAGAGGTCCCATGATGACGATTTCGAGTCTGCTGGTCGCCAACCGTGGTGAGATCGCCTGCCGGGTCTTCCGCACCTGCCAGGAACTGGGCATCCGTACCGTCGCCGTGTACGCGGACGCCGACGCGAACGCCCTCCACGCGCGCGTGGCCGACTCCGCCGTACGCCTGCCGGGCACAGCGCCCGCCGACACGTACCTGCGCGGCGACCTGATCGTGCAGGCCGCCGTCGCGGCGGGCGCCGACGCCGTGCACCCCGGATACGGCTTCCTCTCCGAGAACGCCGACTTCGCGCGGGCCGTCCTCGACGCGGGCCTCGTCTGGGTCGGCCCGCCCCCCGAGGCGATCGAGTCGATGGCCTCCAAGACCCGCGCCAAGGAGCTGATGGCCGCCGCCGGGGTGCCGTTGCTCGCGCCCCTGGACCCGGACGCCGTGACCGAGAAGGACCTGCCAGTCCTGGTGAAGGCGTCGGCGGGCGGCGGCGGACGCGGTATGCGCGTCGTCCGCGAACTCGCCGACCTGACCGGTGAGTTGAGGGCCGCGTCGGCCGAGGCGGAGAGCGCCTTCGGGGACGGCACGGTCTTCGTCGAGCCGTACGTCGAGCACGCGCGGCACGTCGAGGTGCAGATCGTCGCCGACGGCCACGGCACGGTCTGGGCCCTCGGCACCCGCGACTGCTCCCTCCAGCGCCGCCACCAGAAGGTCATCGAGGAGGCCCCCGCACCGGGCCTCGGCCCCCAGGTGGAACAGCGCCTGCTCTCGGCGGCGACGGCCGCCGCCCGCACGATCGCCTACACGGGCGCCGGCACGGTGGAGTTCCTGGTCTCCCAGGACGGCGACTCCGAGGACCGCGTCCACTTCCTGGAGATGAACACCCGCCTCCAGGTCGAACACCCCGTGACGGAGGCCGTGTTCGGGACCGACCTGGTCGCCCTGCAACTGCGCGTCGCCGAAGGGGGCACCCTGGACGGCGACCCGCCGACCCCCTCCGGCCACGCGGTCGAGGCCCGCCTCTACGCCGAGGACCCCGCCCAGGATTGGGCCCCCCAGACCGGCACCCTGCACCGGCTGTCCGTACCCGGCGTCCGCCTGGACACCGGCTACGGCGACGGCGACACGATCGGCGTCCACTACGACGCCATGCTCGCCAAGGCCGTCGCCCACGCGCCCACCCGCGCGGAGGCGATCCGCAGGCTCGCCGGAGCCCTGGAGCGGGGAGCCGTCCACGGCCCGGTCACCAACCGCGACCTCCTCGTACGCTCCCTGCGCCACGAGGAGTTCAGGGCGGCCCGGATGAACACGGCCTTCTACGCACACCACCTCGCCGACCTCACCAAGGCCGCCCCGGACCCGCACGCCCCCTTGGCCGCCGCACTCGCCGACGCGCATGGCCGCTCCCGCTTCGGCGGCTGGCGGAACCTGCCCTCGCAGCCGCAGAGCAGGCGCTACCTCGTGGCGGGGGAGGAGCACGAGGTCCACTACCGGCACACCCGGCAGGGCCCGGCCGCCGACGGCGTCCACGTGCTCCAGGCCGGCGCGGACCTCGTCGTACTCGAAATAGAGGGCGTACGCCGGAAGTTCGCGGTGGCCCGGTACGGCGCCCGGGTCCACGTGAACGACACCACGCTCACAGCCCTGCCCCGCTTCCCCGCCCCCGAGCCCGACCACGCCCCCGGCTCCCTCCTGGCCCCCATGCCCGGCACGGTGGTCCGCCTGGCGGAAGGCCTCGCGGAAGGAACCCAGGTGCAATCGGGCCAGCCCCTGATCTGGCTGGAGGCGATGAAGATGGAACACAAGATCACGGCCCCGGCATCCGGAACCCTGACGGCCCTGCACACCGCCCCCGGCCAACAGGTGGAGGTGGGCACCTTGTTGGCGGTGGTAGAGCCCACATAGGGGCACGGGGAACGGCGCAATCTTCCGCTTTTCGCTTTTAGGGGCGCGGGGAACGGCGCAGTCTTCTGCCTTTGTCTTTCAGGGGCGCGGGGAACTGCGCGACAAGCCACGACGCACCCGCACCCGCACCCGCACCCGCACCCTCCACCCGACACCAGCCCCCTCCCCCTGAGGAGCCCTCATGGCAACGGTCCTCGAAACAGACGAGCACAAAGCCCTCCGCGCAGCGGTATCGGCCCTCGGCAACCGCTACGGCCGCACCTACCTCGCCAAGGTCATCGCGGAGAAGTCCCACCCCACCGAACTGTGGGCGGAAGCCGCCAAACTCGGCTACCTGGGCGTCAACCTTCCGGAGGAATACGGTGGCGGAGGCGGCGGCATAGCCGAACTCTCCATAGTCCTCGAAGAACTCGGCGCAGCGGGCTGCCCCCTCCTCATGATGGTGGTCTCACCGGCCATCTGCGGCACGGTGATCGCCCGCTTCGGTACAGAGGAGCAGAAACAGGAGTGGCTCCCGGCCCTCGCCGACGGCACCCGCACCATGGCCTTCGGCATCACCGAACCCGACGCCGGCTCCAACAGCCACCGCATCACGACCACCGCCCGCCGCGCGGAGGACGGCACCGACTACATCCTCACCGGCCGCAAGGTGTTCATCTCGGGCGTCGACATCGCCGACGCCACCCTCATCGTGGGCCGCACGGCGGACGCCCGCACGGGCAACCTCAAGCCCTGTCTGTTCATCGTCCCCCGGGACGCCCCCGGCTTCGGGCGACGGCAGATCGACATGGAACTGCACGGCGCGGAGAAGCAGTTCGAGCTGACCCTCGACGACGTACGGCTGCCCGCCGACGCGCTCGTCGGCGACGAGGACGCGGGTCTGCTCCAGCTCTTCGCGGGCCTCAACCCCGAGCGCATCATGACCGCCGCGTTCGCGATCGGCATGGGCCGCTACGCGCTGTCCAAGGCCCTCGCCTACGCCCGCGAGCGCACCGTCTGGCGGGAGCCCATCGGCGCCCACCAGGCCATCGCGCACCCCCTCGCCCAGGCCCACATCGACCTCGAACTGGCGCGACTGATGATGCAGAAGGCCGCCCTCCTGTACGACTCCGGGGACGACGTGGGCGCGGGGGAGGCCGCCAACATGGCCAAGTACGCGGCGGCGGAGGCCTGTGTGAAGGCCGTCGATCAGTCCGTGCACACGCTCGGCGGCAACGGCCTGACCGCCGAGTTCGGCCTCGCGTCGCTCATCACCGCGTCCCGGGTGGCCCGTATCGCACCCGTCAGCCGCGAGATGATCCTCAACTACGTCTCGCACCAGACCCTGGGCCTGCCCAAGTCCTATTAGGCACCATCGTCGGTACAGCCTCCATCTCCCGTACAGCCTCCATCGTCCGTACAGCCTCCGGCTTCCGTGCAACTTCCGGCTCCTGGAAAGGGCCCGCCATGGTGTTCCGCAGCGAGTACGAGGACGTTCCCGCCGTCGAAGAACCCATCCACGAGGCGGTGCTGGGCCGCGCCGCCTCCCGGGGCGACGCACCCGCGCTGATCGACGGCGTGAACGGCATGACGCTCACCTACGCCCAACTCGACACGTTCCACCGCCGGATCGCCGCCGCGCTCACCGAACTCGGCGTCCGCAAGGGCGACGTACTGGCCCTGCACAGTCCCAACACCGTCGCCTTCCCCCCGGCGTTCTACGCCGCCACGCGCGCGGGGGCGTCGGTCACCACCGTGCACCCCCTCGCCACGCCCGAGGAGTTCGCCAAACAGCTGCGGGACTGCGCCGCCCGGTGGATCGTCACCGTGTCGCCCCTCCTGGAGACGGCCCGCGCGGCGGCCGAACTCGCGGGTGACATCGAGGAGATCCTCGTCTGCGACCAGGCACCCGGACACCGCTCGCTGCTCGACATGCTGGGCTCCACCGCCCCCGAGCCGCAGATCGACATCGACCCGGTGACGGACGTGGCGGCCCTGCCGTACTCATCCGGGACGACCGGCACCCCCAAGGGCGTCATGCTCACCCACCGGAACATCGCCACCAACCTCGCGCAGCTGACGCCCACCATGCCGATGGGCCCCGGCGACCGCATCCTCGCCGTGCTGCCGTTCTTCCACATCTACGGGCTGACGGCCCTCATGAACGCACCCCTCAGACAGGGCGCCACCGTCGTCGTGCTGCCCCGCTTCGACCTCGACACCTTCCTCGCGGCCATCGAGAAACACCGCATCACCGGCCTCTACGTGGCCCCGCCGATCGTCCTCGCCCTCGCCAAGCACCCGGCCGTCGAGGGCTACGACCTGTCGTCCCTGAAGTACGTCATCAGCGCGGCGGCGCCCCTGGACGCCGAACTCGCCGAAGCGTGCTCGCGCCGGCTCGGCCTGCCGCCGGTCGGACAGGCGTACGGCATGACGGAACTCTCGCCCGGTACCCATGTAGTCCCCCTGGAGGAGACGGACCCGCCCCCTGGGAGCGTCGGCAAACTCATCGCCGGCACGGAGATGCGCATCGTCTCCCTGGACGACCCCGGAAAGGACCTCGGCGTCGACGAGCGCGGCGAGATCGTCATCCGCGGCCCACAGGTCATGAAGGGCTACCTGGGGCGCCCCGACGAGACAGCCGCGATGATCGACGACGACGGCTGGCTCTCCACCGGGGACGTCGGCCACGTCGACGCGAACGGCTGGCTGTACGTCGTCGACCGGGTCAAGGAACTCATCAAGTACAAGGGCTTCCAGGTGGCCCCCGCCGAACTCGAAGCCCTCCTGCTGACACACCCCGGCATCGCCGACGCGGCCGTCATCGGCGTCTACGACACCGACAACAACGAGAGGCCGCACGCGTACGTCGTACGCCAGCCGGCCGCGCCCGACCTCACCGGGAACGACGTCATGGAGTACGTCGCCGAGCGCGTCGCCCCGTACAAGAAGGTCCGGCACGTCACGTTCCTCGGCGCGGTGCCCAGGGCGGCCTCCGGAAAGATCCTGCGACGAGAACTGCGGGAGCGCGCATGACCACGGTGCGGCGGTCGTACGAGCGCGGGATCACCACCCTCGCGCTCGACGCGCCCGAGCGGCGCAACGCCCTCTCCGCCCGGCTGGTGGCGGACCTGGCGGACGCGCTCCGGGAAGCCGGCAAGGACGGTGACGTACGCGCCGTCGTCCTCACCCACACCGGCAACACCTTCAGCGCGGGCGCGGACCTGAACGACCCCCCGCACCCGGACGTCCTGGTCGCCCTGCTGCGGCAGATCGTCGAACTGCCCAAACCCGTCGTCGCCCGCGTCACCGGACACGTCCGCGCGGGCGGCCTCGGACTGCTCGGCGCCTGCGACCTCGCGGCGGCCTCCCAGGAGGCCACGTTCGCCTTCACGGAGGTACGCATCGGGGTGGCCCCCGCCGTGATCTCACTGCCCCTCCTGCCGCGCCTCGACCCGCGCGCGGTGGCCCGCTACTACCTCACCGGCGAGAGGTTCGACGCGGCCGAGGCCGCCCGGATCGGGCTCGTCACGGTGGCGGGAGCGGCGGGGGAGACCGTGGACGCCGTACTCGCGCCGGTGCTGGACGGACTGCGCCGCGCTTCCCCCCAGGGGCTGGCCGAGACGAAGCGGCTGCTCACGGCTAAGGTGCTGGACACCTTCGACCGGGACGCGGCCGCCCTGACCGTGCTCTCGGCCCGGCTGTTCTCCTCCGCGCAGGCCCGCGAGGGAATGACGGCCTTCCTCGAACGACGGGATCCCTCATGGGTGTGGTGAACGGCGCGGCACAGGCGCCGGTGGAGCGCGTCCCCAAACAGGACCGCAGCCGCGCCACCCGGCAACGCCTTCTCGAAGCCGCGGTCGCCTGCCTCGCCGAACGCGGCTGGGCGGGCTCCACGGTCTCTGTCGTCGCCGAACACGCCGGGGTGTCGCGGGGCGCCGCCCAGCACCACTTCCCGACCCGCGAGGACCTCTTCACGGCGGCCGTGGAGTACGTCGCCGAGGAACGCTCCACCGCGCTGCGCGCCCTCTTCCCCGAGGGCGCGGCCGACCGCCGTGCCGTCGTCGCCGCCCTGGTCGACCTCTACACGGGCCCGCTGTTCCGCGCCGCGCTCCACCTCTGGGTCGCCGCGTCGAACGAGGCGCAGCTGCGCCCGCGCGTCACCGAACTGGAAGGCCGCGTCGGCCGCGAGACCCATCGCATAGCCGTGGACCTCCTCAACGCCGACGAGACCCGCCCCGGCGTACGCGAAACGGTCCAGGGCTTCCTGGACATGTCCCGAGGCCTCGGCCTGGCCAACCTCCTCACGGACGACACGACCCGCCGATCCGGGGTGGCCACCCAGTGGGCCCAGATCCTGGACAACGCCCTGGACTGAAAGCCGCCCGGGGGCGCGGGGAACGGCGCAATCTTTCGGCTTTTCAGGGGCGCGGGGAACGGCGCGACCAGCCACGACGAACCCGCAGCCGCAATCCGGGGCCAAGGGGCACCCCCTGAGGCGAGGGGGCGCCAGAGGGGCACAGCCCCTCAAGGACTGAGCCTCTCCACCCGCCACCCCCCGTCGGCCACCGCCACATACCGCAGCCGGTCATGAAGCCGATTCTCCCGCCCCTGCCAGAACTCCACCGCCCGGGGCGAAACCCGAAACCCGCCCCACCCGGTGGGCACAGGCACCTGCGCCCCCTCGGGATACCGAGAGACCAACTCCG
The DNA here is from genome assembly GCF_044328075.1 of Streptomyces sp. NPDC017991. Lineage (NCBI taxonomy): Bacteria > Bacillati > Actinomycetota > Actinomycetes > Kitasatosporales > Streptomycetaceae > Streptomyces > Streptomyces sp. NPDC017991. The sequence continues at coordinate 242,805 of NZ_JBIRGP010000009.1, forward strand.
CGTACGACGCGTCCAGCTCGTCCCGCGAACCGACCACCGAGGACTGCGCACTGGCCCACGCCCCGAGCTGCGACCCGTGAGGCCGCGTACGGAAGTACGCCGCCGTCTCGTCCCGCCCCGTACGCCGCGCGGTCCCTGTGACGACGACCTGCCGCGCCACCGGATGCCACGGGAAGAGCAACGACACGTACGGATTCTCGGCCAGCTCGCGCGCCTTGCGGGACTCGTAGTTGGTGAAGAAGACGAAACCCCGCTCGTCGTACTGCTTCAGAAGCACCGTGCGGGAACTGGGCCGCCCCTCCGCGTCCGCCGTGGACACGATCATCGCGTTCGGCTCGTACAACCCTCCCCGCGCCTCGCCCTGCGCCGCGGCCTGTACGAACCAGCGCGCGAACTGCTCCATGGGGTGGTCGGCCAGCTCGGTCTCGTCGAGTCCCGCGGCCCGGTACTGCTTGCGCATCGACGCGGGGTCGAGCGAGGGGCCGGTAAGGGGGGCACTGTCGGTCACCCGGACATCCTGCCGTACTCGCCGCCGGGCGTGGGCTTCATCACTGACTGGCACTGAGTGCCGCGTACTCTCCCCAAAGGTGACACCAAGGGATATCGTCCTGCTGCCAAGAGGTTGGGTGACCGCCGACCGCACGGGGCATGACCGCAGTGACGTACGGACCGCGAGTCCACGAGGCGACCGCGTAACCGCACGCTCGCACCCACCAAGGACACCGCACCACCCACCCCTCGCACAGCTCACCCCGCACAGCTCATCCCGCACAGCGCACATCCCACACATCGTCTGTCGCCCACATCATGAGGAGCCGCCTGATGTCCGACTTCGTACCCGGACTTGAGGGAGTCGTCGCTTTCGAGACGGAGATCGCCGAACCGGACAAGGAGGGCGGCGCCCTGCGGTACCGGGGCGTCGACATCGAGGATCTGGTCGGCCACGTCTCCTTCGGCAACGTCTGGGGGCTGCTCGTGGACGGGGCGTTCAACCCCGGCCTGCCGCCCGCCGAGCCGTTCCCGATCCCCGTCCACTCCGGTGACATCCGTGTGGACGTCCAGTCCGCGCTCGCCATGCTCGCCCCCGTCTGGGGCCTGAAACCGCTCCTCGACATCGACGAGAAGCAGGCCCGCGCGGACCTCGCCCGCGCCGCGGTCATGGCCCTGTCGTACGTCGCCCAGTCCGCCCGCGGCCAGGGCCTGCCGATGGTCCCGCAGCGGGAGATCGACAAGGCGCGGTCCGTCGTCGAACGCTTCATGATCCGCTGGCGCGGCGAGCCCGACCCCAAGCACGTGGCGGCGGTCGACGCCTACTGGACCAGCGCCGCCGAGCACGGCATGAACGCGTCCACGTTCACCGCCCGCGTCATCGCCTCCACCGGCGCGGACGTGTCGGCGGCCCTCTCCGGCGCCGTCGGCGCCATGTCAGGACCGCTGCACGGCGGCGCCCCCTCGCGCGTCCTCGGCATGATCGAGGAGATCGAACGCACGGGCGACGCCGAGGCGTTCGTCAAGCAGGCCCTGGACAAGGGCGAGCGGCTGATGGGCTTCGGCCACCGGGTGTACCGCGCCGAGGACCCGCGCGCGCGAGTGCTCCGCCGCACCGCCCGTGAACTCGGAGCCCCCCGCTTCGAGATCGCCGAGGCCCTGGAGAAGGCCGCCCTCGCCGAACTGCACGCCCGCCGCCCGGACCGCGTCCTGGCGACGAACGTCGAGTTCTGGGCCGCCATCGTCCTGGACTTCGCCGAGGTCCCGGCCCACATGTTCACCTCGATGTTCACGTGCGCCCGTACCGCCGGCTGGTCGGCGCACATCCTGGAGCAGAAGCGCACCGGACGCCTCGTGCGCCCCTCCGCGCGCTACATCGGCCCCGGCACCCGCAACCCGGCCGCCATCGAGGGCTACGGAGACATCGCCCACTGATCTCGTAGGGGTGCACGGCCTGTGTGCACGGCACATGTGGCGGCGTTCTCCAGGCGACTGGGGGGCGCCGCCACACGTGTGCCACGCGGGGCGCACATATGGCGTACGAACGACGTACTAGTTGGTCCCGGCGGCGAGTTCGCTGAAGAGCTTGTTCGCCGCGTCCGAGGCGAACTGGCGCCGCAGCTCGGCCCGGGCCACCTGCTTGCGGAACTCCCCCTCGTAGCCGGTGAAACCGGCGTTGTGCATGGTGTCGGTGATCCAGGTGGCGAACGCCTGGTAGTTCCAGATGTGGGGCAGACAGGTCTCCGAGTAGCTGTCGAGGAGGCTTGCGTCGCCTTCCTCCACCTGCCGGATCACGGCGCGGGCGAAGACCTCGGCGTCGTGCAGGGCGAGGTGGATGCCCTTGGCGCTCATCGGCGGGACGATGTGCGCCGCGTCCCCGAGGAGATACAGGCTGCCGTAGCTCATGGGGTCGAACACCACGCTGCGCAGCGGCACGATCCGCTTGTCGACGATCTCGCCGCTCGGCACGGGCGTGCCGAAGCGGGCCTCCAGCTCGCTCCAGACGCGTTCGTCCGGCCACTGCTCGACGGTGTCGTCGACCCGGCACTGAAGGTAGACGCGGCTGGCGTGCGGGCCCCGCGGGATCATGCCGGCGAGGCCGCGTGAATGGATCGCCATGCCGGAGGGGTTCGCCGGGACCGCGGCCAGGACGCTGAGCCAGTTGTACCCGTACGCGTGGGAGTACTCGGTCAGCGCGGCGGCCGGGATCGTACGCCGGCTCACTCCGTGGAAACCGTCGCAGCCGGCGACGAAGTCGCAGGCGACGGCCCCGGACGAGCCGTCGGCCCCCCGGTAGCGGACGACGGGACGCTCGCCCGTGATGTCCTCCAGGGAGACGTCGGCGGCTTCGAAACGGAGATCCCCGCCGTCGCGCAGGAAGCGGTCCGTGAGGTTGCGGACGAGGACCTGCTGGGGGCAGTAGAGGCTTTCGCCGTTGTCGTCGTCCACGTCGATCGGCATCGCCTCCCCGTCGATGTGGAAGCCGCCCTCGCTGTGGGGGACGGGGTCGCCCTCCAGTACCTCTTCGAGGCCCCACGCGCGGAACATGCGCACCCCGAAGGTGTCGATCGTCCCGGCGCGCTGACGCTGTTCGACGTAGGCGCGGGAGTGCTTCTCCAGTACGACGCAGCCGATGCCCTTGCGCAGGAGAAAGTTGCCGAGCGTCAGTCCGGCGACCCCTGCCCCGATGACGACGACGGTCGTGTTCTCGCGTGTTCCAGTCATGGGACCCACTGTGGAAGTCGCCGAGGCTGCGAACCACCGGTGAGGGGACAGCGAATACCGAAAAGCCGCCAACCTTGCGGCGGCATTCAGCGTTCGGCCGACTGCTGCCGTGCGGGCGCGGGTCTGCGCAGGTCCGCCCGATAGCGGCCGGGGGTCTGGCCGACGACCTCGGTGAAGGCGTCGATGAAGCTGGAGGGGTTGGACCAGCCGCACGCCATCGCGGTGTCGGTGACGGACAGGCCGTCGGTGAGACGGCCCAGGGCGTGATGGATGCGCAGGGTGGTGCGCCAGCGGTGGAAGCTCATGCCGAGTTCCGTGTGGAACAGGCGGCTCAGGGTGCGCTCGCTCGCCCCGACCGTGCGCCCCAGGCCGGCCAGAGTGATCGGCCGGGCGGGATCCTCGTGCAGGAGATCGGTGGCCGAGCGCAGCCGGTCGTCACGGGGTTCGGGCAGGTGCAGGGACTGTTCGGCGGCATCGGCGAGCTCGTCCACGACCACGGTGAGCAGCCTCCGGTACGCGCCCGGCCTTCGCTCCGGCCTGTCGGTCAGCGCCAGGAGCGCCTCGCGCAGCAGCGGGCTCACCGCGAAGACGCTGGGGTGGTCGACGAGTCCCCCGCACAGCTCGACCGGCACGGAGAGGAGGCGGACGTCGGTCTCGCCGTAGAAGCGATGGGAGTGGGCGAAACGCGGCGGCGTCCAGGTGACACGGTTGGCCGGGGCGACCCAGGTCCCGCGCTCGGTCGCCGTGGCGAGCGCACCGGCGGCGGCGTACACGAGCTGCCCCTGGGTGTGCGAGTGGGGATCGAGCCGGTACCCGTGCGGAAGCCACGCGGCTCCTCGAAAGGCAGCCTCTTCCGGCTCCGGCTCCGGCTCCGGCTGCTGCTCCGACTCCGGCTCCGGTTCTTGCTCCGGCTCCGGCTCCGGTTCGGCGGGCGTCGTCGGGGCCTGGCGGTCTTTCGGCATCGGGCGCCACATTACCGACGGTCGGCCGACGTGGCCCCCGCGTCCAAGCCGCCCCGAGACCGCAACCCCGAGAACGCAACCCCGCGAGCGCAACCCCGAGAACGCAACCCCGCGAGCGCAACGCAGACGACCCGCGTGCTCGGGTCCCCTCCGAGGAGGGGGCCGGCCGGACTCACCGGCGAGCACGCGGGTCGGGTGACTGCTGAGATTGGGCCGGCCGCACGCTCGTCTCACGCGCTGGTCCGGCACCGCACTGTGTGTGGTGACGGGCCGCTAGCCCGCAGCCACCTCGCTGGTCCGGGTTTCAGACATGTACCCGATCACCTCCTTTCGGCGTGCGACACACACTAGGAAGCGTCACGGCTTCGCTCAAGTGATTTTCCGGGACGGCGGTTTTCCGGGCGCCGACGCGTTGACGGCGCCGACGAGGGAAGCGATCTTGTGGAGGGGGCCGGGACGACGGAGATCCGGCCGACCGGGGGTGAAGTGCCCGCGCACAACGATTTCCGCAATCTTGCGGGAACCAGATGTGGGCTGCGTCACGTTCGAGTTGAATGATTCCTAGTGAGTGATTCGTAGTGAGTGAACAGACGCGCGGGCACACCGCGCAGGACACGCCGACACGGCCTGCAGGGGGTGCCAGGTGAGTGCTTCGCGGCGTAGCGGGACCACGGACGAGCTCGGGCCGGACGAGCCGGAGCGGGACGGGTCCGATCTGCTGGCCGCTCTGCTCGACGGGATGGACGCGGCGCTGTGCGCGTTCGACGCCGACGGAGTGGTGACGCACTGGAACCGGGAGGCCGAGCGGATCCTCGGCTGGACCGCGGCCGAGGCGGTCGGGCGGCACGGGTTCGCCGGCTGGGCCGTGCGGACCGCGGACGCCGAGGAGGTCGAGAGCCGGCTGCTGTCCGCGATGCAGGCCCCGGGACGGCAGGTCCACGAGTTCGCGCTGCTCACCAAGGAGGGCGGCCGGGTGCTCGTACGGACGCAGTCGGCCGCCGTGCCGGGTCCCGACGGGAAGCCGGCCGGGGTGTACTGCGCCTTCAGCGAGGTGCACGCGCAGATCGACCTGGAGCGGTCGATCGCCCTGAGCGAGGCGCTGTTCGACGACGCCTCCTGGGGTGTCGTCCTCGTCGACGCCGACCTGCGGCCCGCCGTCGTCAACGGACACGCCGCGCGAGCGCTCGGCACGGGGCGCACGGCCGTACTGGGCCGCCCCCTGGGCGAGTTGATCGCGCAGGGCGTGGAGGAGCTGGAGAGCGCGCTCACGCACGTTCTCGCGGAGGGTGCGCCGCCGGCGCCCGCCGAGATGTGGGTGACCCTGCGGACCGCGGAGGGTGAGCAGCGCCGTTGCTGGCGCAGCGGCTTCCTGCGGCTCGCGTCACCGCTCACGGAGGAACCGGTTCCGCTCGGTGTGGGCTGGCTGTTCCAGGATGTGACCGAGAGCAAGCAGACGGAGCAGGAAGCGGCGTTGTTGCGCTTCAGGACGAACCAGCTGCACCGGGCCGCGCGGGCCGCCGCCGAGTGCGAGGACCCCGCGGAGGGTGCGTCCGTCCATCTCGACTTCGCGCTGGCCGGATTCGCCGACCACGCGCTGATCGACCGGGTGGCCGGCGGTTCGGTGGCGGACGGCGAGGGTCCGGTCCGGCTCGTACGGGGTCCCGCCACGCCCTCCGGAGCGCCGGGCCCGAGCCTGCCCGCGGGCCGGGCCGGGCTGCCCGTGCGGTACTCCGAGGGGCATCCGGCGCTGCAGTGCGTCGAACGGATCGGTTCCGTACGCGCCAGTGCGGGGTCGACCGAGCCCGACCGCACACGCGACTGGGCCGTGGCCCGGCAGTGGCCCGCCGACTCGGTGCACGCCTTGTGCGTCGTCCTGCGCAGCCGTGGGCGGACGCTGGGCGTCGTCACGTTCCTGCGCGGCGCCAGCCGCACGCAGTTCGAGAGGTTCGACGCGACGTACGCGGAGGATGTCGCCGTCCGGATCGCGGCGGCGCTGGACCTGGCGGCAACCTTGCCCACCCACCCCTGACCCCCCACCGGCCCGAACGGCCTCGCCCTCAAAGCACGGCGAAGCCGGCTCTCAAGGGTCGCGGGGAACGGCGCGCCCAGCCACGGCCGACCCGCACCCGAAAACACACCGGGGCAGGGGCGGCAGCCCCGTCTCAAGAGGCGCGGGGAACGGCGCGACCAGCCACAGGCGGCCCGCACCCGAAAACGCACCGGGGCAGGGGCGGCAGCCCCGTCTTAAGGGGCGCGGGGAACGGCGCGACCAGCCACAGGCGGCCCGCGCCCGACAACGCAACCGGGTGCAGGGGCGAAGCCCCGCACTCAACGGCCACCCGCCGGCAGGCTACCGCTGCCAGTAGAAGATCCGGTCCCCGTACTCCTCGAAGACCCGGTCGTTCCACTCCAGCCCGCCGTCCACGTTCCCCGACCGCAGAAGCGGAGGTTCGACCCCGCGGTCCGCGAGGACACCCGCCGCCGTCGCCATGACCGACTGGAGAAGCGCCGAGGTCACGACCGTGGACGCGGACGCGAAGGGCGCCGCAATGGTGTCGAGGCTGAGTTCCGCGTCCCCGATCGCGATCTTCGAGTCGAGGACGACGTCGCAGTGGTCCTTCAAGTACGTCCCCGAGGAGTGCCGGGACGCCGTCTCGGAGGCGTACACGACCGACGTGACCCCGATGACCTTGAGCCCGAGCGCGCGGGCGCTCATCGCCATCTCGACGGGGAGCGCGTTGCGCCCGGAGAGCGAGATGACCACGAGGAGGTCGCCGGAGCGGGCCGGGCTGGAGCCGAGGACCGCGCTCGCGAGGCCGTCGACCCGTTCCAGCGCGGAGCCCAGCGTCGCCGGCATGACGTCGACACCGACCGCGCCCGGCACGGCGAGCAGGTTCATCAGCGCGAGACTGCCCGCGCGGTAGACGAGGTCCTGCGCGGCCAGCGACGAGTGCCCGGCACCGAAGGCGAAGAGCCGCCCGCCCTCGGCGACCGTGTCGGCGATCAACGTCCCGGCGGCCTCGATCGACGCGGCCTCCTCGTCCCGCACCCGCTGCAGCAGGCCGATCGCGGCGTCGAAGAACTGCCCGGCCAGCTTGCTGTGGCTCATCGGCGAAGCCCCTTCCGCTGTCGTGTCGCGGATCACGTTGCGGTCTGGACCACTGCTGTGTCAATACGCTCCACAGGGGCGACACTGGGTTACGAGGGCCCCTTTCCACCCGGCCGGGTGCCGGGCCCGGCCGCATCGCGCAGGCACTCGTCGCCACGTGGTTCCGACGGCGCGGCACGGTTGTCAGTGGGATGCGTCAGAATTGTTGCCAGGGCCAGCGCACACGCCGGTGAGCCACCCAGCCTCCGGCAGAGCTAATCGAGGGGCACGTATGTCCGGACTGATCGACACCACGGAGATGTACCTCCGCACCATCCTTGAGCTGGAGGAGGAAGGTGTGGTCCCCATGCGCGCCCGGATCGCCGAGCGGCTCGACCAGAGCGGGCCGACCGTCAGCCAGACCGTGGCGCGCATGGAGCGCGACGGTCTCGTGGCTGTCGCGAGCGACCGTCACCTGGAGTTCACGGAGGAGGGCCGCCGGCTGGCCACGCGCGTGATGCGCAAGCACCGCCTCGCCGAGTGCCTGCTCGTCGACGTGATCGGTCTGGAGTGGGAGCAGGTGCACGCGGAGGCCTGTCGCTGGGAGCACGTGATGAGCGAGGCGGTCGAGCGCCGCGTGCTCGAACTGCTGCGCCACCCGACCGAGTCGCCGTATGGGAACCCGATTCCGGGCCTGGAGGAGCTGGGCGAGAAGGACGTGGCGGACCCCTTCCTGGACGCGGGCATGGTCTCGCTGGCCGACCTCGACCCCGGCCTCGACGGCAAGACGGTCGTCGTCCGCCGTATCGGCGAGCCGATCCAGACGGACGCGCAGCTGATGTACACGCTGCGCCGGGCGGGCGTTCAGCCCGGTTCGGTCGTGAGCGTGACGGAGTCCGCGGGCGGGGTGCTCGTGGGCAGTGGCGGAGAGGCCGCGGAGCTGGAGTCGGACGTGGCGTCCCACGTGTTCGTGGCGAAGAGGTAGCAGCCGGGGGAACTACCGGCTGTTTCCCGCTGTGCGCTGTGCGCACAGGCCCGCCCGGGGGACGGGGCCGTCCACGGGCCCCTCCCGGGCCGGTCGTGCGGTCCTCCGTACGCCTGTCCGGGCGCTGTCGCGCGCATCGGCGTACCCCGGGGCGTGCCTGGCGGCGCCCCCTTGACCAGGGCCTCTCACGGCTGTCTCTCCCCGCCCCGAAACACGGTGTCAACTCCCTTAACGGGGACCTCAGTTGCCCCACCTGGGGGTTCCCGCAGAAACAGAGATTCAGTGCGCGGAATCGCAGCGAACGGGCCGTTCCCATGCAAGGCTGTCGCGAGAGGCATATGACCTGAGGGCTCTGGACCGGGACGGCAGCGGCGCCGACGCGCGGTCGGGGAGGGGGCGTAAGGATGTGCCGCGGACGTGAGGAGAGCCTCGGCGCCCTGATGAGGCGCCGAGGCCTGTCCTCCCCTGTGCTGACCCGGAGCCCCGAGCTCCCAGGGTCATCCCCTTCGGACCGTTTTCCCCGAGCGGCCCGCCTCCCGTTGGAGATCTCCCCTCGGCGGCGGCGGTCAATCCTCGGGCGAGGTCACTCGAAGGAGGGGTGTTACCGCCGAGAAGCCCACTTTCGAATACGCATTCGATAGCGTATGGGTGACGGATCGACCACTGATTACGCAGGAACAACCAGCAGGAGCAGCGGCACGGCGAACGGCACGAGTGGACCGGCCGGCTCGTGCGGGACGAGTCGGCCGAGCGGATCAAGGGGGGTGCCAGCGTATGGTGCGGCGCATCGACGTGACCGGTGCGAGTGGAATACGCCTCGCTGCCTGGGAGTTCGCCGATCCTCCCAAGACCGATCCGGGCAGGGGCGGCGCGGACAGGAGCGGCGCGGACAGCGGCGCTGCGGGTGGCGGCGGTTCGGGCGGGGCCAGGGCGGGCGGGAGCGAGCAGACGCCCGGCGTGCTCTTACTTCACGGGCTCATGGGCCGCGCCTCGCACTGGGCGTCCACCGCCCGCTGGCTCGCCGAGCGGCACCGGGCCGTGGCGCTCGACCAGCGGGGCCACGGACAGAGCGCGAAGTTGCCGGAGACGGAGTACACGCGCGGGGCGTACGTCGAGGACGCGGAGGCCGCTCTCGAAGAGCTGGGCCTCGCCCCGGCCGTCCTCATCGGGCACGCCATGGGGGCCCTGACGGCCTGGCAGCTCGCCGCCAGACGGCCCGACCTGGTGCGGGGCCTGGTCATCTGCGACATGCGGGCCTCGGCGCTCGGGGCGGCCTCGCAGCGCGAGTGGGAGGAGTGGTTCAAGTCCTGGCCGGTTCCGTTCGCCACGCTCGCGGATGTACGGAAGTGGTTCGGCGAGGACGATCCCTGGGTGGAGCGGCCGAACACCTCGCGCGGTGAGTTCTACGCCGAGGTCATGGCCGAGCACGAGGACGGGTGGCGGCCGGTCTTCGAGCCCGAGCAGATGCTCAAGTCGCGGGAGACGTGGGTGTACGACGCGCACTGGGAGGAACTGGCGCAGGTGCGGTGTCCCACGCTGGTCGTCCGGGGGCTCGACGGGGAGTTGGGGCGGGCCGAGGCCCAGGAGATGGTTCGGGTGCTGCCTGATGGGCGGTATGCGGAGGTGGTCGATGCGGGGCATCTTGTCCACTACGACCAGCCGGAGGCGTGGCGGGTGGCGGTTGAGCCGTTCTTGGACGAGGTGCTTCGGTAGGGGCGGGGTGGGGTGTCGTCCGGCTGCGGGCCCGGTGGGGGCTGTTCGCGCAGTTCCCCGCGCCCCTAAAGGCAAAGGACTGCGCCGTTCCCCGCGCCCCTGACGGCAGTGGGGGTCAGCCCTTGCTTACTGCTGTCAGGATTTCTGGGAGGTGGTGGGCGGTTCGGGGGGCGGCGAGGCGGAGGCCCGACAGGGTGAGGAGGGTGCCGTACGCCGTGCCGAGGGGGAGCAGGAGCCAGGTCCAGTTCTCGCCGGTGGACGAGACGTTCAGCCAGATGGTGAGGGCGATGACGGGCGCGCACAGCAGCGCGGCCGCGACCATGCCGCCGAAGATCGCGATCCAGGCCAGCCCCGCCTGCCCGGGAGCGACGTTCTTGTAGCCCTCCTGCGGGATCGAGTACGGGAAACGCGCCGAGGACCAGGCGCCGGTCGCCAGCATCGCGCCGAGCAGCGCGAAGGAGAGGCCGAGCACCTCGGGCAGGGCGGCCCAGTCGCCCAGCAGTGCCGTCGTCAGGACGGTGACGAGCGCGGTGTACGGGAGGGTGATCAGGAGGAGGGCCAGCGCCCGGCCCCGCAACTCGACGTACGCGTCCCTGGTCGAGGAGATCGTCATCGCGACCATCCAGAACGCGGACGTGTCCTGCCCGAACTGGTTGTACATCTGGATGCCGAGCATCCCCGCCGCGAAGCACGCGAAGTAGATCGAGCCGGTCCCCTGCAACGCGTTGAACACCGGCACGATCAGGCCGATCACGAGCGACGTCACCCACGCCGCCTTCGTCTTCGGATCCCGCCACACATACCGCAGGCTGCGTTCCATGACCGTGCCCGTGCGCCCCGCGGGCAGCAGCCGGCCGAGCCCGGAGGAACGCCCCGCCTTGTCCCGTGCGGGCCCGGCGGCCTGCAGGGTCGAGCCGTCCGGCGAGGTCATCAGCCGGGTGAGGGCCCGCTGCCAGTAGCTCAGCAGCGCCGCAAGGGCCAGGCCGCTCACGGCGAGCTGGGCGAGGGCGACGGCGTACGAGCCCTCGCTGACGGAGTCGACGGCGCCGAGCGCGGACGCGGGCGGCACCCAGCGCAGTACGTCCACCGCCGGGTCCAGCGTGGACAGGCCCGACGAACCGAGCCTCTGCACACCGAAGTTGACGACCTGGGCGCCCACCGCGATCACCAGGCCGCTCAGTAGCGCCAGGTCACGGCCCTTGCGGCTGGTCAGCAGGCGGAGGTTGGCGGTCGCGACGGCCCGTGCGAGGGCCACGCAGACCAGCAGCGCGAGGACGATCGCGACGACGCCGGTGACGTACGCCGCCGCTCCGTGGGCCGTCGCGACGACCGAGCCGACGAGCAGGCAGAGCGTGAACAGCGGGCCTGTGCCGACGAGCGACGCCGCCAGGAGCGCCCGCACGAGGGGGCGCGGACGCAGCGGGAGCATCACCAGGCGGGTGGGGTCGAGGGTTTCGTCGCCGCCGGGGAAGAAGAGCGGCATCACGGCCCAGCCGAGTGCCAGGACGGCTGTCAGCAGCACGGTGACGTTCAGTGCGTGGGGGTGGCCGCGCAGCGCGATCAGACCGAGGAGCTGGAGCGCGGCGAAGAGGAGTACGACGACGAGCGAGGCCACGTACGCGGCTCTGCGCCCGGACGACTGCCGTAGACCGTTGCGCAGCAGGGCCAGTTTCAGCCGTACGACGACGGGGGTGACGGAGTCGGCCTTCACCGGGCGCCGCCGCCCAGCCAGTCGAGGTCGGAACCGGTGGTGCGGCCGTTGGCGCCGACGAGTTCCAGGAAGGCCTGCTGGAGGGAGGGCGCGGCGCCGCGTACGTCGGCGAGCGGGCCATGGGCGCGGATGCGGCCCGCCGCCATCACGGCGACCCAGTCGCAGAGCGACTCGACGAGCTCCATGACGTGGGAGGAGAAGACGACGGTCGCCCCGGAGGCGGTGTAGCGCTCCAGGACTCCGCGGATGGTCTGGGCGGAGATCGGGTCGACGCCCTCGAACGGCTCGTCGAGGAACAGCACTTCCGGGTTGTGCAGCAGGGCCGCGGCCAGGCCGATCTTCTTGCGCATGCCGGTGGAGTAGTCGACGACCAGTTTGTGCTGGGCTCCGGCGAGGTCGAGTACGTCGAGGAGCTGGGTGGCCCGCTTGTCGACCTCCGTGCCGGGGAGGCCGCGCAGACGGCCCGTGTACGCGAGCAGTTCCCGGCCCGAGAGGCGCTCGAAGAGCCGCAGTCCCTCCGGGAGCACGCCGATGCGGGCCTTGACCTCGGTGGGGTCGCGCCATACGTCGTGCCCTACGACCTCGACGGTGCCGTGATCCGGGCGCAGCAGGCCGGTCACCATGGACAGGGTGGTGGTCTTGCCGGCCCCGTTGGGCCCGACGAGGCCGATGAACTGGCCCGCGGGCAGTTCGAGATCGATCCCCGCGACGGCGATCTGCTCCCCGAACCGCTTCCAGAGCCCGTGTACCCGCACCGCGACCGTCATGCGAGGCACGATACGGGTCGACACGGGGGTTCGTCGTGGCCACGGGTGCCCTGGCCGGGCGGGGCTGTGCGTGGTTCGTACGCGCGGACCCGGCGGGGGTTGGCCGCGCAGTTCCCCGCGCCCCTAGGGGGTGGTGCTGTGCGTGGTTTGTGCGTGCGGGTCCGGCGGGGGTTGGCCGCGCAGTTCCTCGCGCCCCTAGAGGAGTGCGTGCGGGTTCGGTGGGGGTTGGCCGCGCAGTTCCTCGCGCCCCTAGAGGAGTGCGTGCGGGTTCGGTGGGGGTTGGCCGCGCCGTTCCCCGCGCCCCTTGGGGGGCCGGGGCGTAGCCCCGTTTTTTAGGGGCGCGGGGAACTGCGCGCTCGGCCCCCACCGGGCCCGCACATGCGAATGCACGTGGGCTTCGGCCCCTTCAGGGGCGCGGGGCCGCCGTGCGCGCCGCGGTCACCGACGGGCGTCGCGCCCGCACGCGTAGGCCAGCGGCGAGATCAGTTCCTCCGCATCGGGCAACCACCGATTCGCGGGCGTAGGCCGGCAGGCCCACTGCACAGCCCCCCGCGCCCCGAACCGCGTCGGCGGCGCAGCCACATACGTGCCCTCCCCGAGCACCTCCAGATCGAGGGACGCGAGCGGCCACCCCAGCTTCCGGACGAGGTCGGGCACCTTCGCCGCGGCCCCGGGAAGCACGAAGAACTGCATGCGCCGGTCCGGCGTACACGTCACAGGACCGAGCGTCAGCTCCATCCGCCGCATGCGCGCGAGCGCGAGAAACCCCGCGGTCTCGGGCACGTCGATCGCGTCGAACGTACGCCCCGTCGGCAGCAGGATCGACGCCACAGGCTGCTTCGCCCACAGCCGGCGCGCGACGGTCGCACTGCCCGTGGCCAGCGTCGCCCAGTCGTCACGCGCCGGGTGCGCGCCGGGTAGCGCGCACGACGGGTCGCCGCAGGAGCAGCACTGCACGCCCTCGACGGCCTCCAGCCAGGTGCCGGGGAACACGTCCCAATGGCGCTCCTCGGCATAGCGCACGGCTGTGTCCTGCAGCGACTCGCCACGCTGCTTCGGGATCTGGGCGGTCTCGGTGCCTGCGATCGTCTCTTCCACGCTCAACTCAACTCCCGCACCCATCAGGGGTTACGGGCCTTGCGCGCGCGGGGGAGGAGCACCGATCCCACGCGTGGGGCGCATGGATGCATCTGTGGGGGCGCGCATGGGAGGCGGCAGCGGGCGGTGGGTAGCCCTGTGTGGGGCGGGCAGCAGCCTTTACCCGGCAATCCTCGCATGTCTCGCATCTTCGGTATGTCCGCGGGGCATTGATCTTCGAGGCCGGACTTTTCGTTTCTCTCATCAGGGGCGGGAGGGCCCGGTCACTGAGGGCTCATCAACTCGGTGCGCGTGGGCAGGCACCGCAGCCACAGGGGGTACGCCAATGGCCGCAAGGCCTCTCGTCGCGCGGCAGCCGAACGAACGACTGCAGGCGCTCATTCAGGAAGCCGGCTGTTCCAACGCCGGTCTGGCCCGCCGCGTCAACATGTGCGGCGCGGAACACGGTCTCGACCTGCGCTACGACAAGACGTCCGTGGCCCGCTGGCTGCGCGGACAGCAGCCGCGCGGCCGGGCACCCGCGATCATCGCCGAGGCGCTGGGCCGCAAGCTGGGCCGGACCGTCACGATCGACGAGATCGGCATGGCGAACGGCAAGAACCTCGCCTCCGGCGTGGGTCTGCAGTTCTCGCCGACGGTCCTCGGCGCGATCGAGCAGGTCTGCGAGCTGTGGCGCAGCGACGTGGGGCGCCGGGACTTCCTGTCCGGTTCGTCCGTCGCGGCCTCCGCGCTCGTCGAGCCGAGCCGGGACTGGCTGATCTCGTCGCCGGACGCGCAGGTCTCGCGCTCGGCCGGGCCACGGGTCGGGCAGTCCGACGTGGCGGCGGTGACCGCGATGACCCAGGCGCTCGTCGACCTCGACCACCAGTACGGCAGCGGGCATGTGCGCCCGGTCGTCGTGCACTACCTGAACAGCGTCGTCTCCGGGCTGCTGGCGGGCTCGTACCGGGAAGCGGTCGGGCGCGAACTCTTCGCGGCGGTCGCCCGGTTGACGGAGCTGGCCGGCTACATGGCGATCGACACCGGGCAACCGGGCCTCGCGCAGCGCTACTACATCCAGGCGCTGCGGCTCGCACAGGCGGCGGGCGACCGCGGATACGGCGGGTACGTGCTCGCCGCGTCCATGAGCCACCTGGCCGCACAGCTCGGAAACCCCCGGGAGATCGCCCAGTTGGCGCGGGCGGCGCAGGAGGGGGCGCGCGGGCGGGTCACACCGCGCGCGGAGTCGATGTTCCACGCCGCGGAGGCGCGGGGCCATGCCCTGCTGGGCGACGCGCGCTCGGCACAGTCGGCGTCCGGCCGGGCCGTGGCGGCGCTGGAGCAGGCCGATCCGGAGGCCGGGGACGACCCGCGCTGGATCGCGCACTTCGACGAGGCCTATCTCGCCGACGAATTGGCGCATTGTCACCGTGACCTGGGGCAGGCCGAGGCAGCCGCGCGGCGCGCGCAGGAGTCCCTCGACGGGCACCCCGAGTCGCGGGCCCGGCGCCGCGCGATCGGGTACGTGCTCCTGGCCAGCGCGCAGGTGCAGAAGCGCGAGGTGGAGGAGGCCTGCCACACGGGTCTGCGAGCGGTCGAACTGCTGGGCACGCTGCGCTCCAACCGCGGAGCCGAGTACCTGGACGACTTCCAGCAGCGCCTGGAGCCGTACCGGGACGAGCCCGTGGTGCGGGAGTTCGGGGCGCGGATGGAGCTTCAGGCGGCGGCCTAGGTCGACAGGGGCTAAGCGCGCCGGCGAGGGGGAGTTGAGCCCGACCCCGGCCCCTCGGTCCGTACGGGCGTGCACGTGTGAGAAAAGAAGCACGCGTGAGGAAAGTAGGCGCGAAAAGGGGGCTCGAACAGCTTTCCGGGGGCGGTTTGTCACTCACTGTCCCCGGTGGCTGGTGTCCCGTCCCGTGCTGCGTGGCACCGGCTCCTGGGGACCCGGTAGCGTGAACCGACGATTCCGAAGGTCCCCCATTCGTAGGAGTCCCGGTGACGCACAACGGACAGGGCGACGAGCCCTCGGCGCGACCCGCGCGCGAAGGCATCGTGCTGCCGTCCGACGGCGGCGAGCCCCTCCTGCCGGGCCAGACCGGCGACCGCGCGGTCCCGGCGGGCGGTCAGGCCTGGGACCAGCCGTGGGGTCCGCGGTCCGCTCCGCAGGCCGACGAGTGGGGCAGTGCGGGCGGCGCGGGTGGTACCGGTGGCACCGACGGTGCCGCTCAGGCTCCGGACACGCAGATATCCAGCTGGAGTGCCGGCCAGCAGGGTGCCGGCGGCCAGGGTGCGCCGAGCTCGGGCTGGGGTGCGTCCGCCGGTGGCGGGCAGGTCTCGCAGTACACCGAGCCCCCCGCCGGTCCTTACGGGGCGCAGGATTCGGGCGGCGGTCAGTGGGGAGCCGCCCCGCAGGCGCCCGGCGGCGCGATACCCCAGCCCCAGTCGCAGCAGCAGCAGCAGTCGCAGCAACAACAGCAGCCTTCGCAGCAGTACGACGGCCGGACCGGTAACGGGTACGGCGTCTCGCGGACGCAGAACCCCGCCGCGGCGCACGGACAGGGCGGCTACGGCTACCCGGACGTCTCCGGAGCGGGAGCGGGTGCCGGTGCCGGTGCGTTGCCGCCCGCCGCCCCCATGGACGAGGGCGCGACCCAGTTCCTGCCCCCCGTCACCGGCGCCGCGCCCATGGACGAGGGCGCCACGCAGTTCCTTCCGCCGGTGGGGCCCGGGGCGTTGCCTCCGGAGATGCCCGCCGCGGGGGCCACGGGTGCGGGTGCGGGTACGGGTACGGCTTCCGGTGACTCCACGCGGTACCTCGGGCGGGTCCCGTCGGACGGTCCCGGGCCTTTGCCCGCCGCCGTAAATCCCGACGCCCAGCCCACGCAGTTCATCGCGCCGGTGCCCCCGCAGTCCGGTACGGCCGGATTCGGGGGGCGGCCGGGTGCGCCGGGATCGGGGCAGGGGCCGGAGGACCGGCAGCAACCGCCGGCCGAGTTCGACAATCTCTTTCGGGCCGACGGCGGAGGCGCCACCCAGCAGCTGCCCCCCGTGGACCAGCCGCGGGCGCGACGGGGAAGGCAACCGGGCGGTGCCTCGCCCGAGTTCGGTGCTCCGGCCGGTTTCGGTACGCCCGGTGGCTTCGGCGCCTCCGGCGGCGCCGGTGCGCCTGCGGGCCCCGAGGGCCCCGGCGGGCGTGGCGCACGCCGGGCCGCGGCGGACGGCGACCACGGCCGCGGCGGCCGTTCCCGTTCCCGCGTTCCGCTCATCGCCGCCGTCGGCGTGGGCATCGCCGTGCTCGGCATCGGCGCGGGCGCCCTGCTCAGCGGTGGCGGGGGCGAGGAGGACAAGGGCGACGAGAACACGACGGTCGCGGCGACCGCGCCGGCCACCGACGACTCGGGCTCGTCCTCGGCGGGGCCGCAGGAGGAGCAGGCCGTGGCCCTGGACAAACTCCTGGCGGACAGCGGCAACAGCCGTGACTCGGTCGTCAAGGCCGTCGACAACGTACGCAAGTGCACGAACCTCGGCCAGGCGGCCTCCGATCTGCGCAACGCCGCCGAGCAGCGCGACGGGCTCGTCACGCGTCTCGCGGGCCTCTCCGTCGACAAGCTGGAGAACCACGCGCAGCTGACCGCCGCGCTCAAGAGCGCCTGGAAGGCCTCCGCCGCCGCGGACACCCACTACGCCGCGTGGGCGGACCAGGCCGCGGGCAAGAAGGGCTGCAACAAGGGGCAGGCCCGGTCCACGGGGCAGACCGCCGCGGGCAACCGGGAGAGCGGTACCGCGACCACGCAGAAGGCCAAGGCCGCGAAGCTCTGGAACTCCATCGCGCAGACCTACGGACTTACGGAGCGGCAGCCCGGGCAGCTTTGATCCGCACGACCAGCCGGCCGGAGCGTCCTGAGCTGCGGGCCGGTCCGGTCAGGACGTCTGGGTCGTCTCCAGGGTCTTCGAGACGTCCACGAAGCCCTTGCGTTCCGTGACCAGCTTGCCCTTGCGCACCACCTGGAAGGTCACGTCCGCGTTGACCAGGCGCGCGAAGCCGCTCGTCGCGATCAGGTCCTGGAAGCTCCAGTTCAGGGTCGGTGTGAGCCCGCCCGTGTCGACCTTCAGCCCGTCGTCGAGCGTGCGCCGCACCGACCGCGCGGTCACGTCGCCGTCGCCCAGCGACTCGATGGCCTTCTTCAGGACGGTGTACGCGATCCAGGTCGTCTGCACGCCGGGATCGGCGGCGTCGATCCGGTTGTCGCCGAACGCCTCCTTCCGGATGACCTCGCGCATCGGACCCCACCGCGCGTCGCTGGACGCCGGGTACCAGCCGGTGACGTACGAGCCCTCGTACATGCTGCCCGTCGCGTCGATCATCGACTGGTCGATGCTGCCCAGCACGGAGGCCGTCCGTACCGTCGGGTAGTCCTCGCGGGTCCGCCGGAACGAGTCCATGAAGGTGTCGGTGCGATCGCCGAGCGCGGGCACCACGCAGCCCTCCTCCCGCGAGTCGTTCGTGACCCGTTGCAGGGCCCGCTGGGCGTGCCCCGAGAACTCCGTGGCGTCCTCGGCGGCCCGCTGGTCGACGGAGGCCCGGTGGCCGCCCGCGGTCAGTCCGGAGTCCAGGAGCACGGGCAGTTCGTCGCCCGCGATCGTGTCGGGACGGATGAGTGTGACCGGGCCGCAGGACCTGGCCAGCTGCTGGCCGAGGCCGACCAACAGGGACGGCTGGCCGCCGTTCACCGGGTACGAGAGCGGGCTCGTGAACTCGTCGTCGGTGACGCCGTAGCCGCCGAGGTACGGGATGCCGACCGTTTCCAGCGGAGCGAGGAAGGAGCGGGCGTGCTGGCTGTACGAACCGACGACCGCGACGACGTTCTCCGCGGCGGCGCGGCGGGCGCAGCTCGCGGCGGCCACCGTGTCGTTGTGGTCGTTGCAGGTGAGGACCTTGAGCTTGCGGCCGTTGATGCCGCCTTGGGAGTTGACCCAGCGTGCGTACGCCTTGGCCAGGGCGGGCATTCCCGGCTTGTTGGTCGTCTTCGTTTTTTCCGGGGCCCACGTCATGACGGTGATCGTGTCGTCCCCGGAACCCCCTGTGACACCGGGGACGACACCACACCCGACGGCCGTCGACAGACACACCGCCAACGCGCCCGCCGACAGCGCTCTCGCCCTGGCGACTGGGAGGCGCGGGCGGGAGGGGAGGTGCAGGGCGCTGAGGAAGCTGCGGGTGCGTCGCCGGCCGGTCATGGGTACGCACGATTCCGTCACACCGCTACGGCCGGTGTGACCCTTGGTCAACGCATGGTGACGGCCGGGTGAACACCGGGGTGCGGGGCGGGCCGGTCCGGCGGGAACGTACGATCGGTGACCGTGCAAGGTTCGGAGAACTCTTCCCGTCGCGGGCGTCGCTCATCCACCATGGGCGGCATGCCACTGAACGATATGCCGTGGTGGCGCTGGCGCAGCAATGTGCGCTCCGCGCTGCACATGCTTTCCGACACCGAGTTCCAGCGGGGGATATGGCTCGCGGGGGTGGACGGGTACGGGGATGTGACCGACGCCGTCTATCGCCTTGTCGAGGACACCTGGCTGGACAACTGGTCCGCCGAGAAATACGTCGGCACGATATTCCGGGACTCGCAGGAGGCGGCGCTCGTCGACTCCGCGGTGTTGCGGGTGCTGCGGATCATGCATCAGGTGGGGCCTGATGCGGCTGTCTCCGTCTATCTGGAACACGCGGGGTGGGCCGACGCGGTCCGGGCTGCGCGGGACGCGCATGTGCGGATGGCTGTGAGTGACGGGGAGGATCCGGACGTTCCGCCTCGCACGCTTGAGGTGTTGCAGATCATGACTCGGTCTGCCTGAGGTTTCGTCGTGCGTGCGGCTCCGGTGGGGGCGCGGGGAACTGCGTGGCCCGCTCCCACCGGGCCCGGAGAGGTGGGCGGGTGCCTGGGGGCGGGGCGTTTATGGGACCCTGGCGTGCATGAACGACCAGTACGTCCTGACGCTCTCCTGCCCCGACAAGCAGGGCATCGTGCACGCCGTGTCGAGCTACCTCTTCATGACCGGCTGCAACATCGAGGACAGCCAGCAGTTCGGTGACCACGACACGGGGCTGTTCTTCATGCGCGTCCACTTCTCGGCGGAGCCGCCGGTGACCGTGGACAAGCTGCGCGCCAGCTTCGCGGCGATCGGTGACTCCTTCCAGATGGACTGGCAGATCCACCGGGCCGACGAGAAGATGCGGGTCGTGCTGATGGTCAGCAGGTTCGGGCACTGCCTGAACGATCTGCTGTTCCGGGCGCGCATCGGGGCGCTCCCCGTCGAGATCGCGGCTGTGGTGTCCAATCACACGGACTTCGCCGAACTCGTGGATTCGTACCATGTGCCGTTTCGGCATATTCCGGTCACCAAGGAAAACAAGCCGCAGGCCGAGGCGCAGGTGCTGGAGTTGGTGCGGGAGCAGGGTGTCGAGCTGGTCGTGCTGGCTCGGTACATGCAGGTGCTCTCGGATGATCTGTGCAAGCAGTTGAGTGGGAAGATTATTAATATTCACCATTCGTTCCTGCCTAGCTTCAAGGGTGCCAAGCCCTATCACCAGGCGCATGTGCGGGGAGTGAAGCTGATCGGTGCCACCGCGCACTATGTGACGGCCGACCTCGACGAGGGGCCGATCATCGAGCAGGAGGTCGAGCGGGTGGGGCACCAGGTCACGCCGGAGCAGCTGGTGGCTGTGGGGCGGGATGTGGAGTGCCAGGCGCTGGCCCGGGCCGTGAAGTGGCATGCGGAGCGGCGGATTCTGTTGAACGGGCGTCGGACCGTCGTCTTTGACTGACGGCTTGTGGCGCGACGCCCGCGGTGGGGGTGGCGGGCGCCGGGGCGACGTGTCCGTCCTCGGTCCGGCGCGATTGAGTTGGATTTTGAGGGGCCCCGGGCGGACGCGCCGGCCGCTGCGGGCGGACACGTCGCCCCGGCCCCCTCCGGCCTCTTGCGGGTGCGCGTGTCGCTACATGCGGCTCAGTGACGCCGCTGCGAACAGGACGTCTCTGATCGCCTCTCGGTCGCCCGATTGGCCCGCCGCTGCTTCTTCGGGGGAGACGTGGCCCGCTGCCAGTTGGCAGAACTCCACGCCGTCCAGGGCCACGTGGGCCACCTCACGGTCGGGGGAGGCCTGGGCGCCGGGAGAGTCGAGCGGGATGAGCCACTCGCCGCCGCCCAGGCCCTCGATCTCCAGGCGGAGGCTGCGGCCGGGGGCGCCGGCCGGGACCAGGTGGGGGGTCTCGCGGGGGGCCGCTAGGCCTGCCTGGCGTCGGGCCGCCAGGGCCGAGGGGAGCATGCGTGCGCCCAGGTCGATCATCGCGTGCAGATGGCGGGGCGAGGGCGGCTCGTAGGGGTAGTCGACCGCGTCGGCGATGTCTCCCGCGTGGACCCAGGTCTCGAAGGCCCGGTCCAGCATGGAGTCCCGGAGCGGGAGTTCGAAGTCGCCGTACGGGACGGGGAGGCGGCCGGAGCCTCCGCCCGCGAAGGCCACCGTGCGGACGAGGTTGTGGGACTGCTCGCGCCAGGGACCGCGTACGGAACGGGTGGGCGGGACGTGGGTGGCGCCCCAGAAGGCCTCGGTGCGGGCCGCGGGTGTGGGGGTGCCGGCCGGGGATTCCAGGGGGTCGTCCAGGCCGAGTGTGACGGCGACGAGGCCGTCCACGGTCAGCAGGTGGGCGATCACTCCGGCGACGGTGGTGCGCCGGCTGGTGGGTTCCTTGCCGTCGAACCAGCGCAGTCGCACCGGGGCGTGCCATTCGGCGTCGCCGATGTCCTGGAGCAGGGCGTCCAGGCGGGCGGTCTCCGCGTCGTACGGGGTGGCCCAGGAGGGGACCGGGATCCGGGGCGGGCGGCGGCTCAGGCAGGCCTGCAGGACTCGGGTGCGCAGGGCCGGGTCCAGGTCGAGGGTCTCCGGCGGGTGCAGGAGACCCACTGCTTCACGCAGTCGCAGTGCCTCGTCCGCGCAGGCGCCGCAGCCGCCGAGATGGTCCTCCACCGCCGCCGTCTCCTCGGGCGAGCAGGCCGCCAGCGCCCATGCGCCGAGCAGCGCCTTCAACACCCGGTGTTCGAGGATGAGGGCAGGGGCGGGGAGGGGGAGGCCCGTGTCCTCCATGGAGGTGCGGGGGATCGGTATGCGCGGGGGCGTTCGGGGGTTCTGGTCGTCGTTGTACTCGCCGAAAGGGTTTGCGCTGTTCACCTTGTGCCCCCTCGATCAGGGGGTGTTCCGGGCGCGTCGTGGGCCGTGGAGAGGAGTTGGAGGCCCAGGCGCAGGCGGCGGCGGGCCTCGTCCGCGGTGACGCCCAGGTCCGCCGCGGTCTGGCGGTAGTCGCGGCGCTGGAAGTAGGCGAGTTCCAGGGCGGTGCGCAGCGGGGTCGGCATGGACGTGACGATGTAGTCGGCGCGGGCCGCCACCGAGGCGCGGCGGACCTTGCGCTCCAGCTCGTCGGTGTCGTCCGTGCCGTCGTGGGCGAGCGCGGCGGTCTCCGTGGTGCGCAGGCGCTGCACGGCGAGGCGGTGCGTCAGGGTGGCGACCCAGGAGCGCAGGGGGCCCTGCTTGGGGTCGTACGACTCGGGGTTCTCCCAGACGTGGGCGAAGACCTCGCGGGTGATGCCGTCGGCCGCGTGCTCGTCTCCGAGTACGCGATGGGCGAGACCGTGCACGAGTGAAGCGAATCGGTCATAGAGCTCGCCGAGCGCGGCAGCCTCCCCCCGTGCGAGCCGCTGTTGCATCTTGCGGTCCCAGCGGGGTGGCGTGTCCCTCCTGGCCATGCGGCCCCCTCGCCCCTGTTTCGTGCCGTGCGCCTGTGCCCGTGTCCACCGGATTCTCCTCTCCGGTCTCCTCACGAATGTAGTCGGCACCTGTGGTGACGCACGCCCCTTTGTGGCAATGCGCGCCCCGGGGAGGGGGTGGGGTGGTAGGGCGGTGGTTGCGGCGTGTGTGCCTCTTATTACTTTGGGTTGGAGGGCAGGTGAATTGTCCCGATCGGGGGTGGTCGGGTCGGAGTGGGCTCGATCGGAACCGGTCGTGTGGGGTGCGTTTCGATTCGATATTCCGTGTTTCGCGGCGCCGGGGGTGGGGCAGCCACGCAGCAGTGAAGCGTAGTTGTGGCTTCCGTTTCCGGGTCCGGCCGTATGCGGGTCCGACATCGTCGAGCGAGGGACAGACGCGTGACGCTCAGGGTGACCGAAGGCGAGCAGCGCGGCTGGACCGTCGTGCGGGTCTCGGGTGAAATGGATCTGGTGACCTCGCCCGTGCTGCGGCAGCGGGTGCACGAGGCCGTGGCCGACGGGCGGCGCGATGTCGTGCTGGATCTGTCCGGGGTGCTCTTCTGCGACTCCAGTGGCGTGAGTGTGCTGATCGCCTCGCGGCGGCTGATCCGGTCGTGTCAGGGGCGTCTGCGCGTGATTCTGCCCGCGCAGGGAGCGGAGGACGGGTCCCACGTCAACCGGGTGCTGGACGCGCTCGGTGTGCGTCGGCTCTTCGACGCCTACGCCGATGTCGACGCCGCCGTGGACGACGAGGCGAGTTCACTTTCGGCGTGATTCCCGTCACGCAGGGGGAAGATCGTTGGGTGTGTTCGTGACGGCGTTGTCGCGGATTTTCCCCGGTCTTGGCGCAAGCGCCGTTTTCCGGCTCCCCGAGGGCGCTGGTCGTCGTACGCTCCTGCCAGACGCACCCACGTGAGGTAAGGCGGCCCGAAAGACATGGTCAGTACCGAGTACGAGCGGAAGATCGCCGCCCGGTTCGCCGGCTTCGACCAGGACGGCAACGGCTATATCGACCGCGAGGACTTCAACACGGCGACGAAGGCGCTGCTCGCCGAGTTCGGCACGACGGCCCGCTGCGACAAGGGCCAGGCCCTGTACATCGGCGCGGAGGCCTTCTGGCAGGGCATGGCGGGCATAGCGGACCGGGACGGCGATCAGCGGATCACCCGCGAGGAGTTCGTGAACGGGGCCGTGAAGCGGCTGCGGGACAACCCCGACCGCTTCGCCGAGATCGCCCGCCCCTTCCTGGACGCGGCGCTCGCCGTCGCGGACGGCGACGGGGACGGCTCCGTGACCGTCGACGAGACCGCGCGGATCCTCAAGGCGCTCGGTGTGCCCGGGGAGACGGCTGCCACCGCGGCCGGCGCTCTCGACTCGGACGCCGACGGAGTGGTCACCGAGCCCGACATCGTGAGTGCCTTCGCCCGCTACTTCACGGTGCCCGAGTAACGCTCCCTGAGCCGGTACTTCAGCACCTTGCGCAGTGTCTCGTTGCGCGGAAGGGCGTCCACCACCTCCAGTTGCTCCGGCAGCTTGTGGGGGGACAGTCCTTCCGCGCGCAGATGCGCCGCCACGCCGGGGAGGGTGAGGGGTGTGGTTCCGGCGACCTGCTCGATCACCGCGCAGACCCTTTCTCCTCGCTTCGCGTCGGGGAGGCCTATCACGGCGACATCGGCCACGGCCGGATGGGTGTGCAGCAGGTCCTCCAGCTCTTTGGCGCTGATGTTCTCGCCCTTGCGGATGATCACGTCCTTGAGGCGGCCCGTCAGGACCAGGTGGCCGGTGGGGGTGAGGTGGCCGAGGTCCCCCGTGATCAGGAAGCCGTCCTCGTCGAAGGCCTCGGCTGTCTGGGACGGGTCCAGGTAGCCCGCGCACACGGCTTCGCCGCGCAGGCGTACCTCGTTGTCCGTGATGCGGATCTCCATGCCTGGCGGGGGTCTGCCCTCCGTCGTCGCCAGGTTCTCCTCGGTGTCGTCCGGGGAGCCCATGGTGATCATCGGGACCTCTGTCATGCCGTACCCGTGGGTGAGCTGGACCCCCATCTCGCGTACGACCGCGTGGTGGATCTCGGGGGGCTTGGGCGCGCCGCCGCCGGCCAGGAGGCGCAGGGTGGGGACGAGTCGGGTGTCCGGCTGCTTGCGTTGTTCCGCCAGGAACATGGAGTAGAACGCCGTCGAACCGCCCGCCACCGTCACCCCGTGCTTGCGGTAGCCCTCCAGTGCGTCCGGCAGCGCGAACTTCTCGAAGAGGACCGCCGGGAAGCCGTACAGCAGCAGCATGACCAGGTAGTCGGGGCCGCCTATGTGGGCGAAGGGGAAGGCGATCGAGCCCGTATCGGCTTCGGACAGGTGCAGGGCGTGGGCGAGGCAGCTGCCGCCGGCCATCAGTGAACGGTCCGTGTGCAGTACGCCCTTGGGGTCCGAGGTCGTGCCGGACGTCCAGTAGATCCAGCGCACGTCCGTCCCGGTGGTGGGTGGGGCGGGGAGCGACGCGGGGTCGCCGGTGGGGAGTGCCTCGTACGCCTCGAAGGTGCCGCGGGCGGCGATGCGTTCGGCCATGGCGGTGTGGTCGAAGTCGCGCCAGGTGCCCGGGACGGCGAAGAACTCCGCCTGTGAGGCGTGGAGCGCGAAGGACACCTCTCGGTCGCGGTAGAAGGGGATGATCGGGGACTGGATCGCGCCGAGCCGCGTCAGGGCCATGGCGAGGACGACGGTTTCGATGCGGGTGGGCAACTGCCAGGCGACCACTGATCTGGGGCGTACGCCCATGTCGTGCAGGCCCGCCGCCGTCCGCTCGGCGCCGGCGCGCAGTTCCTCGAAGGTCAGGGCGCGGTCGTCCTGGAGGAGGACTGGGCGGTCGGGGGTGAGTGCGGCGCGGCGTTCGACCAGTTCCCAGAAGGTGCGGGAGGTGTCGAGTGCGTGCGCGGTGTCCGTGGGCATGCCCGTGCTCCTCACCGCCGGGGCGAAGGTAACTGACGGGTAGTCAGGTCGAGTGGAGAGCGTAGGCGTCTGCGCCTTGTCGGTCCAGGGGTGCGGGGCTAGCCTGCCTTCTGACGGGTCATCAGATTTGCCGCGGGAGAGGGCTGGACTCATGACCGAACTGCCTCGGATCATCAGCGTCGACGACCATGTGATCGAGCCCGCCCACCTCTTCGAGACCTGGCTGCCGAGGAAATACCGGGAACGCGGACCCAAGCCGCTGACCGCGGGCATCGGCGAGCTGGCCTACGTGGCCGGCAAGTACCGGATCACGATGGACCCGGACGGGCCGCCGACCGACTGGTGGATCTACGAGGACCTGAAGTTCCCGTACAAGCGCAACATCGCCGCCGTCGGCTTCGACAGGGACGAGATGACGCTTGAGGGCATCACGCGCGAGGAGATGCGGCCCGGATGCTGGGATCCGGTCGAGCGGCTCAGGGACATGGACGCGAATCATGTCGAAGGTTCGCTGTGCTTCCCCACCTTTCCGCGGTTCTGCGGGCAGACCTTCGCCGAGGCGCACGACAAGGAGGTCGCGCTGGCCTGCGTGCGCGCCTACAACGACTTCATGGTCGAGGAGTGGTGCGGGGGCAGCGGGGGGCGGCTGATTCCGCTGTGCATCATTCCGCTCTGGGACATCGACCTCGCCGTCGCCGAGATCCGGCGCAACGCGGGCCGGGGCGTGAAGGCGGTGACGTTCTCGGAGATCCCGACCCATCTGGGGCTGCCGTCCATCCACTGCGGTTACTGGGATCCGTTCTTCGCGGTCTGCCAGGAGACCGGCACGGTCGTCAACATGCATATCGGCAGCAGCAGTCAGATGCCTGCCGCGTCGCCGGATGCTCCCCCCGCCGTTCAGGCGTCCCTCAGTTTCAACAACGCCATGGCCTCGATGATGGACTTTCTGTTCTCGGGTGTGCTCGTCAGGTTCCCGCGGCTCAAACTGGCGTACAGCGAAGGGCAGATGGGGTGGATCCCCTACGCGCTGGAACGCGCCGATGACGTGTGGGAGGAGCATCGGGCCTGGGGCGGGGTGCGGGATCTCATCCCCGAGCCGCCTTCTACGTACTACTACCGGCAGATCTTCTGCTGCTTCTTCCGCGACAAGCACGGGGTCGCCTCGCTGGATGTGGTGGGACGGGACAACGCCACGTTCGAGACCGACTATCCGCACGTCGACTCGACCTTCCCGCACACCAAGGAGGTCGCCCTCGACCATGTGAAGGGTCTCGACGACGAGACCGTCTACAAGCTGATGCGCGGCAACGCCATCCGCATGCTGGACCTGGACCTCGACAAGGCCCGATAGGCGATGGATCTGTCGTACTCGGTGCAGGACGAGGAGTTCCGGGCGCGGCTGCGGGAGTGGCTGGGGAAGGTGCTTCCGGGACTGCCGGCCAAGCCGTCGGCCGACGACTGGCCGGGGCGGCGTGCGTACGACCTCGGGTGGCAGCGGTTGTTGTACGACGCCGGGTACGCGGGGCTGCACTGGCCCACGGACGCCGGGGGTCGTGGTGCCACGCCCACCCGGCATCTGATCTTCCTGGAGGAGACCGAGAAGGCGGGTGCCCCCTACGTAGGGGCCAATTTCGTCGGGCTGCTGCATGCCGGGCCGACCATCGCCGCCGAGGGAAGCGCCCGGCAGCGGGCGCGCTGGCTGCCGCCCGTGCTGCGGGGCGAGGAGGTGTGGTGCCAGGGGTTCAGCGAGCCGGACGCCGGGTCCGACCTCGCGTCGCTGCGCACGCGCGCGTGGCGGGACGGCGACGACTACGTGGTCAGCGGCTCCAAGATCTGGACCTCGCACGCCGAAGTCGCCGACTGGTGCGAGCTGTTGGTGCGCACCGACGCGCGGGCGCCGAAGCATCGGGGGATCACTTGGCTGGCGATGCCGATGGACGCTCCGGGGATCACCGTGCGGCCGCTGCGAACGCTCGCCGGGTCGGCGGAGTTCGCGGAGGTCTTCCTCGACGAGGTGCGGGTGCCCGTGGCCAACCGGGTCGGTGAGGAGAACGACGGGTGGCGCGTGACCATGGTGACGTTGTCCTTCGAGCGCGGCACCGCTTTCGTGGGTGAGGTGGTCGCCTGTCGGCGGGTGCTGGGTGAGCTCGCGCGGGAGGCGAGGAAGAACGGCCGGTGGGACGACGTGCCGCTGCGGCGCAGGCTCGGCAGGCTCAACGCCGAGTTCCGGGCGCTGTGGCGGCTGACGCAGTGGAACGTGAGCGAGTCCGAGCGCGGTGGCGGGGTGCCGGGGGTGGGCGGCTCGGTCTTCAAACTGCGGTACTCGCAGGCCCGGCAGGAGCTGTACGACGCGGCGGCCGAGGTGCTGGGTCCCGAGGGGCTCGATCTGGACCGGGAGTGGACGGTCGACCGGCTGTCGTCGCTCTCGTACACCATCGCGGCCGGGACCTCGCAGATCCAGCGGAACATCGTGGCCGAGCGGATCCTGGGCCTCCCGAAGGGACGGTGAGCGGTGGATTTCCAACTCACCGAAGACCAACGGGCGTTACGGGCCGGGGTGCGCGAGTTGCTGGTGCGGCGGTTCGGGCGGGAGCGGTTGCGGGCCGCCGTGGACCCGGGAGGAGGGGAAGGCTCGGGCTCCGGGGGGCGGGGAGGGGCCGGTGGCCTCGATCGTGCGCTCTGGCGTGAGTTGGGTGAGGCCGGGTTCTTCGCGCTGCGGCTGCCCGAGGAGCGGGGCGGGGTCGGGCTCGGGCTGCCCGAGGCGGTGCTCGCCTTCGAGGAGGCCGGCCGGGCGCTGCTGCCCGGACCGCTCGTGGCCACCCACCTCGCGGCCGGCGAAGTGCCCGGCGCGGCCACCGGCGCGTGTGTCGTCGCGGGCGTCGACGGCGCGCTCGTCGAATGGCTGGAGGAGGCGGACGTCGTACGGGGCGATGTGACCGCAGCCGTCGCCATGCGCTCCGTCGACCCGCTGACACCGCTGCACCGGGTGCCCCGGGCCGCGCCCTGCGACCCGGTCGCCGCCCTGCTGACCGCCGCCGAGCAACTCGGTTCGGCCGCGTGGACCTGTGCGCTGGCCGTGCAACACGCCCGGACCCGTGAGCAGTTCGGGCAGCCGATCGGGGCCTTCCAGGCGGTGAAACACCTGTGCTCGGAGATGCTGGTGCGGGTGGAAGTGGCCCGCGCGGCGGTGTACGCGGCGGCTGTCACCGGCGATCCGCTCGACATCGCGGCGGCCCGGCTGCTGGCCGACGAGGCCGCCGAACGCGGGGCCCGCGACTGCCTCCAGGTGCACGGGGGCATGGGTTTCACCTGGGAGTCCGATGTGCACCTCCACCTCAAACGGGCCTGGTCGCGGGCCCGTCGCGGGGACGGCGCCGCGGCGGCGGAGGAGGCGCTCGCGGAGGATCTGCTGGCGTCGGCGGCGCGGCCGGGGCCGTGAGCCGCGGGAGCTGGGCGCCGCTGAATGCCGCCGATCGTGGCACGTCGGTGCCGGGTCAAGGGGACAGAAGTCGCGGAACGTGGCATACCGGAATTACCGAGCGTTGATATCGGGTTGTGTCCTACGCGTGACTCGTCACGGCCTGGAGTCGGCGGCCTGCTCCGGTACCTTGTGTGGGATGCGAGTGGTTCTGAGGCCGGGCCATCACGGTGTTGCCCCCGGGGCAGCCCCGGATCCGGCGATGCGTGCCGCTCGCGGGGCAGGAAGCAGGACCGTTCCTGCCTGTTCGACTCCCCGTGGCGAGCGTCGCACAGTATGCCGCACGCGTACTCCTTCGCGCTGGAATATGCCTGAAGCGCTTGTTGCGGTGACTGTACGTCAACCATGCTGTCTCCTGAGGGAATCACGTTCCGTGAGCCCTTTTCTGACCACGATCGTGGCCCTTGCGAGGCGCGAGGCGATGTGTCCGCCGGTTCGGATGGTGTGAGCGGTGCAGGTGCTTCAAGTGCAGCTGGAGATCCGGCCCGACCCCGCAGAGGTGGGGCGAGCCCGGAGGTGGGCGCGTTCGCGGCTCGCGGGATCCGGGATAGAGGCCGATGAGCCGCTCGCGGAGACGCTGATCCTGCTCGTCTCGGAGCTGGTCACCAATGCCGTGGTGCACACCGGCCGCCCCGCCGTCCTACGGCTGTTCATGCCGGACGCGGCGAGTGCGCCGACAGCCGGTGAGCGGGCCGTCGGGGAGGCCGTCGCGACCGTCCGCCTGGAGGTCGTCGACGCCAGTACCCGGGCCCCGCGCCCGCGCTGCGCGGAGGGCGACGACACCAACGGCCGTGGCCTCGCACTCGTCGACGGCCTCGCCGACCGGTGGGGCTGGAGCGCCGAGGGTGCCGGGAAGCGCATCTGGTGCGAGGTGGACCGGTGTTCGTCGGCAACCGCCCTCGTCACGGGATGCGACGCGGCCCCGGTGGTGTCCTCGGTGGCATCCCCCGTGGTGTACGGGGATCTGGCGTACGAGGCCGTGTAGGGGCCGGCTCCCCTGCCGGGGCTCGTCACGCGGGAGCGGGCGCTCGGGCACGGATGCGCCCACTGGCGCACGGGTGGCACGGAGTCCGGGGCCCGGGCGTCCGGTGCTGTCGAGTGCGCCGGGCCGTGCTTCCGTCCGCGAGCGTCACAAAGGGCGCCAATGGCATGAATCCCCGAACGGGTGTTGACGGCGCGTGTCCGTTTCGTCACGCTTGCGTTCAGTGATTCGCCGTGAGGGGACGTCGAGGTCTTCGGTGACGGAAGCCCTTGGCGAGCGCGGATCGCGATTCGGCGTCGGCTCCTGCGGGGCCAGGGGCAGGCGCGCCGGAGAGCCGGATGGCGGCGCGCGATGCCGCGCTCGGGACGGGGTGGGGGCACCTCTCGCCCGGGCGTGGCCGTACGTGGGGGAGACGCGCCGCCAGTCGGCCCTCGGGGGGCCGGTGGCGCGGTCCGGGTCCGGGTCGGTCAGAGGATCGCGACCGGTGCGACGGGGGTTCCCGTGCCGCCGGTGAACGGTTCGGGCATCGCCGACAGCAGGAACGTGAAGCCGCCGACTTCTCCACAGGCTGTGGACAACTCTTCGAGATTCCAGTTCTGGCCCTGGAGCATGCCCATTTCGACCAGGTGGAGCCCGTGGACGGGCAGCCACAAGTCCTCTATTTCAGGTGGAAATATCTCAAAGGTGAGGGTGTCGTTCGCGACCGCCGCGACATCGCGGGCGTGGAACCACTCGGGGGTGCGCACGGAGAGACCGGGTGAGGGGAAGGCGTACCCCTGCCTGTCGCCCGCCAGGAGGAGCTGGATCTGACCGGTGCGTACGAGGACGATGTCGCCCGCGCCGACCTTCGTGCCGCTCAACTCCTCGGCCGCGTCGAGGTCCT
The DNA here is from genome assembly GCF_044328075.1 of Streptomyces sp. NPDC017991. Classification (NCBI taxonomy): domain Bacteria; kingdom Bacillati; phylum Actinomycetota; class Actinomycetes; order Kitasatosporales; family Streptomycetaceae; genus Streptomyces; species Streptomyces sp. NPDC017991. The sequence continues at coordinate 273,402 of NZ_JBIRGP010000009.1, forward strand.
CCGGGGTCACCGCGTGCCCGGTGTCCAGACGTTCCACGCCGCGTGCGCGGGCCACGTCCAGCAGGACGCCGCGCGAGACGATGTGCCGGGCCTTGTCGATGCCGTTGAACTCGGCGCCCCCGTGGGCGGTGATCGTCTCGGCGGGACGGTTGTTGTAGAGCCTGCCCGAGTGCGAGACATGACTGAGCGCGTCCCAGTGGGTGGCCGCCTGGAGGCCCATCGTCACGGCGTCGTCGCTGCACGCGATCGTGCCGGGGCCGAACAACTCCTGGTTGATCTGCACCATCGTGTGCAGCGGATCGACCCGGCCCGGGATCATCCCCGTCTGTACGCCGTCCTGGCGGAGGGGGAGCGCCAGCGGTACGCGACGGCCGGTCCGGACGCTCGCGGCGGCCTCGCGCACGACCTCGTCGGTGATCAGGTTCAGGGTGCCGAGTTCGTCGTCGGCACCCCAACGCCCCCAGTTGTTCACGCGCTTGGCGATCTCGTGGAACTCGGCCGGTAGTGACATGAGTCCTCCCCGGGGCTTGTCTCCAGGTATCTGACGGGTCGTAGAATCTGACCCTGAGCAAATCTAACGGACCGTCAGAAACTGCGGGAAGGGGCCGGGGCGTGGGGAACTTCCTGGAAGGCAGGGTCGTCGCCGTGACCGGGGCGGGCCGGGGCATCGGACGCGCGGTGGCCCTGGCCGCCGCGGCCGAGGGCGCCCGCGTCGTCGTCAACGACTACGGCGTCTCGGTCGAGGGCTCGGAGCCGAGCAGTTCGGTCGCCGACGCCGTCGTCGAGGAGATCGGCGCGGCCGGCGGGGACGCGGTCGCGGTGGCCGACGACATCTCCACCATGGCGGGCGGCCGGCGGATCGTCGATACGGCCCTGGAGGCGTACGGGCGGCTCGACGGGGTCGTCTGCGTGGCCGGCATCCTGCGCGAACGGATGCTCTTCAACATGTCCGAGGACGAGTGGGACCCGGTGATCGCCACGCATCTGAAGGGCACCTTCACCGTGTTCCGCGCGGCGTCCGCCGTCATGCGCGGGCAGGGGGCGGGGACGCTGATCGGGTTCACCAGCGGCAACCACCAGGGGTCCGTCTCGCAGGCCAACTACAGCGCGGCGAAGGGCGGGATCATCTCGCTCGTCCGCAGCGCGGCGCTCGGGCTCCACAAGTACGGGGTGACGGCGAACGCGGTCGCGCCGGTCGCCCGTACGCGGATGTCCGCGAACGTGCCGATGGAGCTGAAGGAGATCGGGGAGCCGGAGGATGTGGCCGCACTCGTGGTCTACCTGCTGTCCGAGCGGGCGCGGGAGGAGGGGATCACCGGGCAGGTCTACACCGTCGCCGGGCCGAAGATCGCTGTGTGGGCGCAGCCGAGGGAACTCCGTGCCGGGTATGCGGAGGGGGGTTGGACGCCTGAGCGTATTGCCGACTTCCTGCCGGGGAGCGTGGGGGTGGATCCCATGCCGTTGCTGGTGCGGGTGGAGGAGATGGAGCGGGCGGCTCGGACTGCGCGTGCGGCGAAGGGGGCGGCGACGTAGGGGGCGGTCGTGGGCGGGTGCGGGTCCGCTGTGGCTGGTCGCGCAGTTCCCCGCGCCCCTGAAAGACGTGGGTGCAGGTGCGTTGTGGCTTGTTGCGCCGTTCCCCGCGCCCCTGGGTGGGTTGGTCGACGGGTGGTGGAGGGGTTCATGGAGTTTGGGGTCACCTCGGAGAATGAAGCCTTTCGTGCTGAGGCGCGGGGGTGGTTGGACGGCCATGTGCCTTGGGGCGGGGGGCGGCGGGACTGGGAGCGGGTTCTCGGTGCTGCCGGGTGGATCGGGATCGGGTGGGGGGTGGAGGGGTACGGGAATCGCGCGGTCGGACTGGGGCGGCAGGTCGTGTGGGCCGAGGAGTACGCGCGGGCCCGGGCGCCCGCGCGCAGTGGGCACATCGGGGAGAAGCTGCTGGCTCCGACCCTCATCGCCCATGGGAGCGAGGAGCAGAAGGACCGCTTTCTGCCGCCCATCGCCTCCGGTGACGAGCTGTGGTGCCAGGGGTACAGCGAGCCCGGCGCCGGCTCCGATCTCGCCGGGATCCGTACGGAGGCCGTGCGGGAGGCGGACGGGTACCGGATCAGCGGGCAGAAGATCTGGACCTCGCTGGCGCACGAGGCGGACTGGTGCTTCGTGCTGGCGCGTACGGAGGCCGGGTCGCGGCGGCACCGCGGGCTGAGCTTTCTGCTCGTACCCATGGACCAGCCCGGGCGGATCGACGTGCGGCCGATCCGGCAGATGACCGGGACCAGCGAGTTCAACGAGGTCTTCTTCGACGGGGCGCACGCGCGCGCGGAGCATCTCGTCGGGGGCGAGGGCAACGGCTGGCAGGTCGCGATGAGCCTGCTCGGCTTCGAGCGCGGAGTCTCCACACTGGCCCAGCAGGTCGGTTTCGCCCAGGAGTTGGCGCAGGTGGTGGAAGCAGCCGTCGCCTCGGGGGCGGCCGAGGACCCGATCGTCCGCGACCTGCTCGTACGCCAGTGGGCCGAGCTGCGCACCATGCGGTGGAACGCCCTGCGGACGCTGGGGAGTTCGGCGGACCGCGGCGCGCCCAGCGTGGCCAAGCTGCTGTGGGGCCGGTGGCATCAGCGGCTCGGCGAACTGGCGATGCGGGTGCGGGGGGCCGGGGCGGCGGTCGGTCCCGGGGACTGGTCGGCCGAGTCGCCCTACGAACTGGACGCTCTCCAGCACCTGTTCCTCTTCAGCCGCGCCGACACCATTTACGGCGGCTCGGACGAGATCCAGCGCACGATCATCGCCGAGCGCGTGCTCGGCCTTCCCAGGGAAGCGAAGGGCTGAGATGAGTGCGACGAGGGGCACGGCATGAGAGGCGTTGTCTTCGACGGCAGGCAGGCCCAGGTGGTGGACGACCTGGAGATACGGGACCCGGGGCCGGGTGAGGTACTGGTCGCGACAGCGGCGGCCGGTCTGTGCCACAGCGACCTCTCCGTGCTGGACGGGACCATCCCCTTCCCCGTACCCGCGGTGCTCGGGCACGAGGGTGCGGGTGTCGTGGAGGAGGTGGGCGCGGGCGTCACCCATGTGCAGCCCGGCGACCATGTCTCCCTGTCCACGCTCGCGAACTGCGGTGCGTGCGCCGCGTGCGACCGGGGGCGGCCGACCATGTGCCGCAAGGCCATCGGGATGCCGCAGCGGCCGTTTCTGCGGGACGGTCAACCTCTGTACCAGTTCGCGTCCAACTCCGCCTTCGCCGAACGGACGTTGGTGAAGGCCGTGCAGGCGGTACGGATCCCGAAGGACATCCCGATGGCTTCGGCCGCCCTGATCGGGTGCGGGGTGCTGACCGGGGTCGGGGCCGTGCTGAACCGGGCGCGGGTGGACCACGGGGACAGCGTGGTCGTCATCGGGACGGGCGGGATCGGGCTCAACGTGATCCAGGGCGCGCGGATCGCCGGGGCGCTGACGGTGGTCGCGGTGGACTCGAATCCGGCGAAGGAGGAGGTGGCCCGGCGGTTCGGGGCCGGGCACTTCCTCACGTCCGTGGAGGGGGTGAAGGGCATCCTGCCGACGGGGGCGGATCATGTCTTCGAGTGCGTGGGGCGGGTGGAGCTGGTACGGCAGGCCGTCGATCTGCTCGACCGGCAGGGGCAGGCGGTACTGCTGGGCGTGCCGCCCGCCGGCGCCGAGGCGTCCTTCCTCGTCTCGTCGATGTACCTGGACAAGTCGATCCTCGGGTGCCGGTACGGGTCTTCGCGACCGCAGCGGGATGTCGCGCTGTACGCGCAGATGTACCGGGAGGGGCGGTTGCTGCTGGATGAGCTGGTGACGGAGACGTATGTGATGGAGGACTTCGAGAAGGCCGTAGCTGATGCGCGGGGTGGGCTTGCGGCCCGGGCTGTCCTGACGTTCTAGGAACATCCGGTCAGGTGAGCAGGTGAGCAGGCGGGCGGATTGCGGGTGCGGGTCTGGGGGGGGGGAGGGGGCTGTGCTGAAGTTCTGAGGCCGCCGCCTCGGCCGCCCTTTCCTGTCCGTAGACCCGTTCACCGCCACTGGGCGCCAACTCGCACAGTGAGCAACGGTCATCATCCCGCAGCTCGATCACTCGACCGGCCAACAGGTGGAACACGCATACACCTTGCCCGGGTGCTGCCTTGCGCGCGTCGTCCATGGTGTCTCCCGCGTTACGTGACCCGCCCCCTCCGGGGGAACTCGGAGGGGGCGAGCACCTGTGATTCCCATGGGGATGGTTCACTGCCCGGCGTCAAGGGGAACGCGACTCCGCCTGACTACTGCGGCGCCTCCGGAAGCGGCAGTCATCGGGGCGTGTTACTCGGTCTTGCCGTGCGCCTGGGGGGACTTGACTACCGACAGGCGGTAGTCACCGTGGAGGCGCCGCCCCTCCAGGCAGGTCTCAGAGGGGCCAGTGGCGGAGCAACAGAACAGGCACTGTTCGCCGCGGAAGGGGGCAGCGTGCTCGATCCACCTTTCCCAGGCAAGCCACTGGGGGGTTCTCAGTGCCGCCGCAAGGTCCGGGTTCATACGGGCTCCCCGCTCGCCAGGTAGTCCCTCACGTACGGCCGTACCAACCCGCCTGGTTCGTCGAGGGCCTGCAGCGCTTCCCATCTGCGCCATACCGCCTTGCCGGTCGAGGACGTGCCTGCCGACCACACGTCGACCTCCGGCGCGAGGGGCGGCACAGGCTTGACCCTCACGCGCCTGGACCAGCGAACCCGGCGCGCCCGATATGGGTCCGGTGCGTCCGGCCACTTGAGGGGCGGTTGGGGGACGTGCGCGCTGGTCACTGCCGGCGCGCGTCGTCGACCAGGGCCAGGGCGGCACAGGCGCCAAAGCACCAGTGCGGCGAGAACGGCGCCTGTAAGGGCAAGCGCCGTACGGATAGAGTGACTCACTGTTCGTAGCTCCTTGCTGGCTGCGGACATTGGCCCCGTTCCGGCTTGCAGCGCTGGACGGGGCATTGCTGACGCACGTGCCCAAGTGGGTACACGCCTGGGCGCGTGCGGAGGCTCGCGGGATTTACGGGGGGCACCTCCCCGGAGCTTCTGCCCCATCGCGCGCGGTCTCTGGGAGAACAGAGGCGTGCGGGATGGGATTCTGTGGTGCAACGGGTAGCGCCTCAATGACATACGTCTGACGCGTGCCGCTCACGGATATGCGGAACTCATACCGGCGCCTGTGCCGACGTAGCGGGCCGGGCGACCTCCTTCACCGCCTCGTCCAAGCCGTCGAGCGGCGTCACGAGACCACCTTCATCTCGGCCCAGCAGCGCTTGCGGTTCGGCATCCGCGCGGGGCCCAACAGGTCGTAGCCCCACCGGTCGGCAAGAACGTCGACCAGGATCAGGCCCCGCCCGCCAGTGTCGTCGCCGCCGGGGGCGCGCAGCATCGGCACCCGGGACGGGTCCATGTCCACGACCGCCAGGTACAACTGGTCATCCGCCGGGCGGTCCACGATCACGCGCAGGCTGTGCCCCCGGGCGTGGTTCACGGCGTTGGTGACGAGTTCGGACATCGCCAGCGCGGCGGTTTCCGCCGTCTCGTCGCCGAGGCGCCACGTGGCGCACGCCGTGCGGACCAGGCCGCGTGCCACGGACGCCGTCTCTCTCGTGCGTGGGTGGGTCTCGCTGTAGCCCTGGTATCCCGTCGCGCGGGCTCTGTTTGCCGTCATCGTCATGGATCACGCCTTGTTCCGGGGGTGGAGGGAAGTGGGCCGCACACCTACGGGGACGAGGGGCGGACCGTCACCGCGCAAGCGTCCGAACTCCCCGAGTGAGGGTGGACGTTGCACTGACAGTTAGTTAACGATCACCCGCAGTCATGCGACCATCGCTCATGCGGCACCCGCATACAGATATGCGCTGAGCGGGTACGGGTAGGAGCTCGACGCCGCAGGGACTCTTAGCGTGGGGGTGCGCCGTGGATTTCCAGACAGGGCCGGTCCGGGAGGCATCCCGGACCGGGAATTACGGGCAAGTGATCGAACTCGTCCGCAACAACCGGCGGATAACGCAGACCGCCTTGGGCCAGGCCCTCGGCATGAGCCAGTCCGCAGTGTCCCGTCTGGAGAAGAAGGGCACGAGCGCATACAACACGAACACCCTGGCGGCGGCAGCGGCGCACCTGGAGATTCCACCGGTCCTGGTGGGACTTGCCGACAGCCGACCGTCGGGGTCACAGAACGACGGTGATGACGTGAACCGACGACGATTCCTCGGCGGAGCGGTGGCCGCAGCCGCAGCCCCCACCCTGGCCGCCCTCCCTGATACCGCAGACGCGACCGGCGGGCAGGCCGCAGCCCTCCGGCTATCCACCACGGCGTATCGCAGACTCGACGGCACCACGCCCAGCCGGGACCTGTCGGAGGCCGTACGCGCGCACATGCGGCTGATCCAGACCATCACACACACCGCGATCGGGGACGGGGAGCGGGGCCGTCTGGCCGCCGTCGGCAGTGAGGCCGCGAGCTTCGCCGGATGGCTCGCGTGGGACACGGGTGACAACGGGTCGGCCCGCTCCTGGTATGGGGCGGCGGTCAAGGCGGCACGGTCGGCCGGTGATCCGCTGTTGACCGCCTACCAGGCCGGGAGCCTCGCCCAGTTCGAGGCGCACGCCGGGAACGGGGTGGAGGCATTGAACCTCACCCGTCGGGCCCGGCGCGTACTCGGGTCCTCCCGCCCGGCCGTCGCGGATGCGTGGTTGGCGTCCGTCGAAGCTCTCGCGCACGCGGTGGCCGGTGACCGGCGCTCCGCAGACAAGGCGTTGACGGCGGCCCGCGCGGGCGCCGAGAACCTGCCCGAGGAGGTGCCGCCGTGGCCGTGGGTGTTCACCTTCACCCCGGCCAAGGTCGCCGTTGCGCGGGTAACCTGCGGGGCCCGTCTCGGCCTCGCGGATTGGGTCCTGTCCGAGGACACCGAAGCCCTCGCGACCGGCCACGACAAACAACGCGCGCTCCTGGTGCTCGACATCGCGGCCGGTCACCTCGCCGCCGGGCGCGTTGATGCCGCGTTCGCGCTCGCTGCCCGCGCGCTGGAAACCGGGTTCCGCTACCGTTCCGGCCGGATCGTGGAGAGGGCGCGCGGCGTGCGCCGGTCGCTGAACACCAGCTCACCGCCCAAGGCGGTGCGCGAGTTCGACGAGAGGTTGCACGGCGTCTATCTGTAGGAGGACAGGCATGCGGGTGGGGATCACTGGTCACCGCGGACTGAGCACAGAGGTTGAGGAGCGCGTGCGGGCGCTCCTGGCTGATGCGGTGAGTGGGTACACGGCGGAGCTGGTGGCGGTCTCGTGCATCGCGGACGGCCCCGATGCATGGTTCGCCGAAGCAGTGCTGTCCGCCGGCGGACGCCTTGAGGTCGTCGTTCCGGCCACCGAGTACCGCGACAGCTTGCCGGAGCGGCATCACTCCACGTACGACGAGCTGATGTCCCGCGCGAGCGACGTGCACGGGACCGGCATGACCGCCTCCGACTCGGAGGCGCACATGACAGGCTCTGAAATTCTCGTCGGGCTCGCTGACGAGCTGGTCGCCGTATGGGACGGGAAACCGGCATGGGGGTACGGCGGCACGGCGGACGTCGTGGCGTACGCCGAGCGGACCGGCGTCCCCGTCCGGGTGCTGTGGCCGGAGGGCGCCTCACGTTGACCGGCACTCTGTGAGCGGCCCGTTGTGCCGTGCGGTGCCGGAGAAATACCTGTGGCCGCCGCCGTGATGGTGTCCCGCCGAGTGTCGCTCGGCGGGACACCATCCTCACTGAGGTGTGGTCGAGTACCGCTCGATGCTCGCGCGGCCTGTCGATCGGTCGAGTAGGCGCAGTTCCCACGGGCCCGTGTTCACGTCGAAGTCTTTGCCGAACCCGGCCCACTTGCCCGCCATGCGTCGGCCCGTCGGCTCGATGAGCAGCTGAATCGCACCGTGGTACCGGGCGCCCTGGTAATACCCGTTGGCCGCCGTCTGCTCGGTCCACGTACCCGTGACGACGTTCCGGTCAACGGTGAGATCCAGAGACAACGGGCTGTCTGGGTTGGTCGACGCTCCGGGCAGGCTCTGAGCCGTCAGACGGTTGCCGTGCTGGACGATCACGACGTGATGCTCGCAGTCGAACGTCTCGTCACGGCTGGACGAGTAGAACTCGTACCGGGACAGCCAGATGCCCGCGTACTCGCTCTGCGGCTCCGGCTCCGGGCTTGTAGCAGCGTCAGCCGTGCCGACTTCCCCAGCCTCCATGTCGTGGCCTCCTGCCCCGTCCGAGTGGACGCGTGCCATCGGGATCGCGAACCCCAGGGACTCGGGGGTACGGCCGGTGAACCGCTTCAGTGCCCGCGCATACAGCGGGCGGCATGTCCTGGTCTGCCCGGACTCCCAGCGTTGCACGAGTCGCTTGGAGGCGTCATTCGACTCCCCCAGCTCCTTGCCTGCGCCACGTAAGCCCCGGGCGAACTCGTCCTGGCTGAGGTTCATCGACTTGCGTACGGAGGTCAGCACGTCGTTGGGGATTCGCTCGCCGTCGCCCGTAGTCGTCATGACCCGAGGGTAGCCACGTCCCGCTCCCAATGACACCGGTTTGTCGCCCTCGGGCTGACGCCGACATGACGTCCGAGAGACGCCTTGAACGTCGCCGCAATGGCCACGGCCGATCCGGAACATAGTCGTCATGTCCATCCGCATCAGCGCTTACACGGTGAGAGCCGACGGCACTCAGAGCAAGCCACGAACCCTGTACGAGGGCGGGGGCGGGGAACCCCTCGCTACCGGCCTGATGCCGCCGTGCCTGTGCCCCAGGTGCAGGGGTGGGCGAAATGACCGGAACACCACGGACCCTCGATTACTTGGAGGCAAGCCAGCATGAGCACGGCAGTAGTGATCCGCGACCCGAAGGCGTACGTCACCCCGGACGTGTGGGAGCGGGAGGTGGCCCTCCTCCTCCGCGACCCGGAGAACACGCGCGAACTGGCGGAGGCCAAGTTCGGACAGGCCATCGCCTATCTGGTCACGTGCGGCGAGAACCCGGACCTCCTCATGGGTCCGTCCGGGCAGGTGGACGAAGCATGGCACTCGTTCATGCTCGACTCGATCCCGTACCACCACTTCACCAGCCGGCACTGCGGCCGGTACATCCACCACGTCCCGGAGCTTCCGAGGGCGGTGGGCGTCCTGTGCGTCTCCGACGACGAGGCGACGCGGGACAGGCATGATGCCAAGACCGGCGGCCCGCTCGTCCTGGAGCAGACGATCAAGGCCATCAAGGCGGCCGGGTTCGAGATCGACCCCGGCCTGTGGGGCATGGAGGACGCGGCCAACTGCAACCAGTGCCACGCCGGGTGTCACGACTCGCCCAAGTCGCATTGAGCAGCGAATGAGTTGGGGCCCACCGCCGTACGTTGGGGGTGGGCCCCTCATGCCGGAAAGGACTACCGCATGTCATTGGCTGAGTCCTGGGACAGGTACGCGGTCGGGAGCAAGCCACGCAGGACCGTGAACGCCAAGGGTGAGACGACCTGGCTGAACTGGACTCAGTACGCCGATCACGGGCCGAACGAGAGCGTTCTGGGTCCTGTGGCCAGACGCCGGGTGCTGGAACTCGGCTCGGGGAGCGGCAGTAACCTCGCGCACCTTGTGACGCTCGGCGCGACCGGTCAAGGGGTGGACGTCGCCCCCGCCCGGGAGAGGGTCGCGCGGGAGCGCTGGGGCGAGCTGCCGGGCCTTGAGTTCCGTACGGTGGACGCGGCGGCGTTCCTGAACGAGACGGACGAGACGTTCGATGTCGTGCTCTCGATCTTCGGTGCCGTGTGGTTCGTCGATCCGGACTCCCTGCTACCGCTGATCCGCTCGCGTATGGCGCCGGGCGGCATCCTGGCCTTCTCGCATCTGCCTCCAGGCGGTCAGGGGCCCAAGGCCGCCGAAGCCGGGCTGCGGTATGACCACACCCCGGATGAGTGGGGGCGCGTCCTGACCGGGCACGGCTTCTCCGACGTGTGCGTGTCCCTGATCGAGCCGCCGGAGGGCAGGGCCGTGGGCACCATGCTTGTCCGTGCCTCGGCGGCCTGATCGCGCGGCCGTAAAGGTGGGGAAAGGGCTGCTCAGCGGAACGTGCGGCGGTAGGACGTCGGGGTGACTCCCAGGGTCGACTGGAGATGCTGGCGCATCGACTGGGCCGTGCCGAAGCCCGAGGCCGCCGCTACCTGGTCCATCGACAGGTCCGTGGACTCCAGGAGATGCCGAGCCCGCTCGACCCGCTGCTGGGTGAGCCACTGACCGGGACTGACCCCCGCCTCCTCCCGGAACCGCCGCGTGAACGTCCGCACCGACATCGCCTCCTGCGCGGCCAAGTCCCGCAACTGGATCGGCTCGTGCAACCGGCTCAGCGCCCAGGCGCGCGCCCCGACCGTGGTCGCCAACAGCGGCTCGGGCACCGGCCGTTCGATGTACTGCGCCTGCCCGCCGTCCCGGTGCGGAGGCACGATCGTACGGCGCGCCACCTCGTTGGCGACGGCGGTCCCGTGGTCGCGGCGCACGATGTGGATGCACAGGTCGATGCCCGCCGCGACACCTGCGGAGGTCAGCACGTCCCCGTCGTCGATGAACAGCACGTCGGCGTCGACCCGCACCTTGGGGAAGAGGCGCTGGAAGTGTTCGGCGGACGCCCAGTGCGTGGTCGCCGGGCGCCCGTCGAGCAGCCCGGCGGCGGCGAGGACGTACCCGCCCGTGCAGATCGAGACGAGCCGGGTGCCCGGCCGGATCAGGGCGAGGGCCGCGGCCAGCTCGTCGGTGAGCACGCCCTCGTCGTGGACCGGACCCAGCTCGTACGAGGCCGGGATGACGACGGTGTCGGCGGTGGCCAGGGCCTCCGGGCCGTTCTCGACCAGTACGGAGAAGTCGGCGTCCGTCTCGACCGGGCCAGGCGGCCGGACGGAGCAGGTGACGATCTCGTACAGCTTGCGGCCCCGGGTGTCCTTGGCGCGTCCGAAGATGCGCTGCGGGATGCCCAGCTCGAAGGGGAGGAGGCCGTCCAGGGCGAGGACGACGACGCGGTGTCGAAGGGGCTCAGGCGGGGTGCCCGGCGTGTTCGCCGGGATCGGCTTGTTCGTGCCCATGGCCCGATCCTAGCGAATGCTGTCCTTCGGGCCACTCGTTCGGGGAGGCCCGAGGACGGAAGCTCGGTGACGTGACCCAGACAACCGACACCGCGGGCGAGGCGGCAGCCGCACAGGGACCTGGACAGCGATCTGGGCAGGGACCTGGGCAGGGCCCTGGAACCGACGCGCAGGATCCCGCGATCGAGGCGCAGGCCACCGCGACCGACGCGATCGGGCGTCGGCGGCGTACGCGGGTGCGGGTGCACCGGGCGTGGTTCGTCGCCGCCGTCACCTTCGTGACGATCATCGGCGCGGCGGCCTTCCGGTCCCTGCCGGGCCTGCTGATCGACCCGTTGCACGAGGAGTTCGACTGGTCGCGCGGCACGATCGGCCTCGCGGTCTCCGTCAATCTCGCGCTGTACGGGCTGACGGCGCCGTTCGCCGCCGCGCTGATGGACCGGTTCGGCATCCGGCGGGTCGTCGCGCTCGCCCTGGTCGTAATCGCGGTCGGCTCCGGCGCCACGGTGTGGATGACCGCGGCCTGGCAGCTGCTGCTGTGCTGGGGGCTGCTCGTGGGCCTGGGCTCCGGCTCGATGGCCCTCGCCTTCGCCGCCACCGTCACCAACCGCTGGTTCACCGAGAAGCGCGGCCTGGTCACCGGCATCCTCACCGCCGCCTCGGCCTCCGGCCAGCTGATCTTCCTGCCCGTACTGTCGTGGATCGTCTCGGAGCACAGTTGGCGCCCGGCCGCCGTGACCGTGGCCCTGGCGGCGCTCGCGGTCGTGCCGTTCGTCTGGCTGCTGCTGCGCGACCATCCGGCGGACGTGGGCCTCAAGCCGTACGGGGCGACGGAGTTCGTCGAGAAGCCGCCGCCCGTGCCGGGGGCCGCCCGCCGCGCGATGAAGGTCCTCTTCTCCGCTGCGCGCACCGGGCCCTTCTGGCTGCTCGCGGGGACCTTCGCGATCTGCGGTGCCTCGACGAACGGCCTGATCCAGACCCACTTCGTGCCCGCCGCCCACGACCACGGCATGCCCATCACGGCCGCCGCCTCGCTCCTCGCGGTGATCGGCATCTTCGACGTCGTCGGCACGATCGCCTCCGGCTGGTTCACGGACCGCTTCGACCCGCGCCGGCTGCTGGCGGTCTACTACGCCCTGCGCGGCGTCTCGCTCCTCTTCCTGCCCCTGCTGCTGGGCCCCTCGGTCCACCCGCCGATGGTCTTCTTCATCGTCTTCTACGGACTCGACTGGGTCGCCACCGTCCCGCCCACCATCGCCCTGTGCCGCGACCGGTTCGGCGACGACAGCGCCATCGTCTTCGGCTGGGTCCTCGCCTCCCACCAGGTCGGGGCGGCACTGGTCGCCTTCCTGGGTGGCGTGGCCCGCGACGCCTTCGGCTCGTACAACGTGATGTGGTACGCCTCCGGGGCGCTGTGCGCGGTGGCGGCGCTGATGGCGCTGGTGATTCGGCGCAGGGAGGTGCCGGGGGCGATGGCCGTCGGCTAGGGGTGTTTCGAAAGTCCTGGGCGGCCGTCAGGTCAGGTCGTGAAGCCACCGAAACGGCCGCGGTGGAAGAGGAGAGGGGCGTCGCCGTTGCCGTCGGGGGCGGCGTCGGGTGTGCCCAGGGCGTTCACCCTGCCCACCACGATCAGGTGGTCGCCGCCCGTGTGGACCGCGTGGACGGCGCAGTCGATCCAGGCGGTGGCGCCGGTCAGGCGGGGCGAACCGGAGACCGGCGACGGTTCGTGGGCGACCCCCGCGAACTTGTCCGAGCCGCTCACCGCGAAGCGGCGGCACAGGTCGCCCTGGTGCGCGCCGAGGACGTTCACGCAGAAGACGCCCGCGCGGGCGATACGCGGCCAGGTCGTGGACGTACGCGCGACCATGAACGCGATCAGGGGCGGGTCGAGGGAGAGCGCGGCGAAGGACTGACAGGCGAAGCCGGCGGGGGTGATGGCGGTGGCGGGGGTGGCGCCCGGGTCGGTGGCCGGGGTCGGGGCCTGGGCCTGGGCCGGGGCTGTGATGACGGTGACGCCCGTCGCGAAGTTTCCGAGTACGCGGCGGAATTCGGCCGGGTCGATCGGTGCGCGTTCGTCGTCGCCGACCGCGCGCAGGTCCGGGCGCGGGAGTGGTTCGACCGGTCCCGCGGTCCTCGGTTCTCCGGCCGACCTCAGGTAGCGGACGGCTGCCGCGGCCATTCCTGCGTGTCCCATCACACCGTCCATTGAAGGTGACGGGGCGTCAGATGGGAAGGGGTTCAGCGGCCCGTGAAGGCCGGTGTGCGGCGCTCCACGAACGCCGTTACGCCTTCCGTGGCGTCCGACGTCGTCATGTTGATCTCCTGGGCGGTGGCCTCGGCGCTGAACGCGGTGGCGCGGTCGGAGTCCAGGGAGGCGTTCACCAGTTGCTTGGTGAGGGAGAGGGCGCGGGTGGGGCCGGTGGCGAGGCGTTCGGCCCATGCGCGGGCCGTCTTCTCCAGTTCCTCGTCCGGGACCACGCGGTTGACCAGGCCGAGGCGGTGGGCGTCCGCGGCGGTGAGGGCGTCGCCGAAGAACATCAGCTCCTTCGCGCGTTGCGGGCCGATCAGACGGGGGAGGAGGTAGGCGCCGCCGCCGTCGGGGACCAGGCCGCGGCGGGCGAACACCTCGATGAACCTGGCCGATTCCGCGGCGAGGATCAGGTCGCAGGCGTAGGCGAGGTGGGCGCCCAGGCCGGCCGCGGTGCCGTTCACTGCGGCGATCACCGGTTTCTCGCAGTCGAGGACCGCGGTGATGAGGCGTTGGGCGCCGTTTCGGATGACGCGGGTCACGTCTCCGGGGAGGCGGTCCTTGAGGGGCGGGCCTGTGCGGAGGTCTGCGCCTGTGCAGAAACCTCGGCCGGTGGCTGTGAGGACGACCACGCGGGTGTTCGCGTCTGCGGACGCGGTCTCCAGGAGGTGGATGAGCTCTTCTCGTTGGTCGGGGGTGATGGCGTTCATGACCTCGGGTCGGTCGAGGGTGATCCAGGAGACGTGGTTGTCGAGGGTGTGGACTGTCATGGGGGCTCCGGGGGTGGGTGGGGGTTGGATGGGGATTGGATGGATGGGCTGGGGTGGGTTTGTGGGTGCGGGCCGGTGGGGGTTGGGCGCGCAGTTCCCCGCGCCCCTTGGGGGGGGGGGGGGTGAGGTGGGTTTGTGGGTGCGGGCCGGTGGGGGTTGGGCGCGCCGTTCCTCGCGTCCCTTGGGTGGTGGGGGTTGGTCGTGCGGTTCCCCGTGCGCCTGGGGGCTTGGCTGTGCCTTCGCGGTTTTGGGGGCGCGGGGAACGGCGCAATCTTTTAGGGGCGCGGGGAACTGCGCGGCCAGCCCCCACGGGCCCGCAGTCGAAAACGCGCCCCCCTTCCCCGCCGGTCCTTGGTTGGGGACGCGGTCGTTTTTGTCGTGGCCCACGCCGTGGGTCAGCGGCAGATTGCCAGGGCGTCCAGGGCCACCGCCCCCTGGCCGCGGGGCAGGACCATCAACGGGTTGATGTCCAGTTCGGACAGCTCGGTGTCCAGCTCAAGCGCCATGCGCTGGACCCGCAGAACAACCTCCACCAGCGCGTCGAGGTCCGCCGGAGGCCGCCCGCGGACGCCGTCGAGCAGGGCCCGCCCCCGCAACTCGTCGAGCATCGACCGCGCCTGGTCCTCCCCGAACGGCGGCACCCGTACGGCCGTGTCCTGGAGGACTTCCACGAGTACGCCGCCCAGCCCGACCGTCACCGTCGGACCGAAGAGTTCGTCGTGCGTCACACCGACGACCATCTCGACCCCCGGCTCCACCATCTGGCACACCAGGACCCCGTCGAGCGACACGTCCTCGTAGCGCGCGATGTCGGTCAACTCGCGGTAGGCGTCCCGTACTTGGCTGGCGGAGGTGAGGCCGATCTTCACCAGTCCGAGTTCCGTCTTGTGGGCGAGCCGCGCACCGGACGCCTTCATGACGACCGGGTACCCGACCAGCCCGGCCGCCCGTACGGAGGCCGCCGCGCTGGTCACCAACTGCTCGCGCGGCACCCGGATCCCGTACGCCCGCAGCAGTTGTTTCGCCGCGTGTTCGCTCAGCCTGCTGCCCGGCCGCATCAGCGCCTGGGCCTTGCGGCAGGAGGGGGACGGGGTGCGCGGGGCCTCGTCGAAGGGGGAGCGGTACGAGGCGGTGAAGCGGGCGTGCTCCAGGTGGGCGCGTACCGCCGTGATGCAGTTCGCGAACGTGCGGAAGGTCGCCACGCGGGACGAGCCGAGGAGGGTGTCGCGGTACGCGGCCTCCGTGCCGACCGGGGACCCCCAGACCACGCACACCAGTTTGTCCGTCTGCTCCGCCGCGTCCACCAGGTCCTGCGCGAGCCTGTCGCTCATGGGTGGGAAGGGGCCCGTGATCGGACAGATCAGTACCCCGACGGCCGGATCGGCGAGGATCGCGTCGATGATCCTGCGGCCTCGCCAGTCGCCGACCGGGTGGCCGCCGTTGTCGATCGGGTTCGTGACGTCCAGGTACTCGGGTATCCACTGGTGCAGTTCGGCCTGTTTGGAGGGGGAGAGGGGAGGCAGGCGCAGGCCCGCCTCGGTGGCCAGGTCCGAGAAGTGGGCGCCCGTACCGCCGGAGATCGAGTACACGGCCACCCCGTCGGCGGACGGCGGCCTGGCTCGGGCCAGCAGGGCCGCCGTGTCCTGCAGTTCGTCGAGACCGTCGACGCGTACGACCCCGTACTGGCGCATCGCGGCGTCCACCACCGCGTCCGCGCCTGTCAGTTTGCCGGTGTGGGAGGCGGCCGTACGCGCGCCCGTCTCCGTGCGGCCGACCTTGACCGCGACCACGGGGACTCCGCGCCGGGCGGCCCGGTCGGCGGCGAGGAGGAAGGAGCGGCCGTCCTTGAGGCCCTCGACGTAGCAGGCGATGGCGCCCACCTCGGGCTGCTCGGAGAAGTAGGAGATGAAGTCGGCGCTCTCCAGGTCTGCCTCGTTGCCGGTGGGGGCCCAGTGGGAGACGCGGATGCCCAGTTCCTGCAGGGTGAAGACCGGGCGGCCCTGGTGGCCCGACTGGGTGATCAGCGCGATCGCCGGGCCGTCGAGGTCGTCGCGGAACTTCTCGAAGGCGTTGAGGTTGGTGTTCGGGCCGAGCAGCCGTAGACCGGAGCGGATCCCGGAGCGCTGTACGGCGTCGGCGAGCCGGGTCTGCGCGGCGGCGCCCACGGGGCCCGTCTCGGCGAACCCCGAGGCGAAGGCGACCGCGAACCGCACCTTGGTCTCGGTCAGTTGCTCGATCACGGGAAGCGGGTCGGAGACCAACAGCACGGCCAGGTCGACCTGTTCGGGCAGCTCCGCGACCGACGGGACGCAGGGCAGACCGAACACGGAGTCGCGGGTGGGGTGCACCGGGTGGAGGCGCGCGCCCACCCGCTCCGCCCAGGCCAGCAGTTGGCGGGTGATGCCGGTGTTCGGTCGTCCTTCGGCGTCCGAGGCGCCGACGACGGCCACCGACTCGGGGCGGAAGAAGCGGTCCAGATCGGGTACGCCGGCGTACAGCGGCCGGCCGCTGACGTCGAGGTCGTCGGTGGCGGCCGGCCTGCCGTGCACGGCAGGGGCCGGTTGCTCGCCGCAGGCGATGACCCGGGCCCGGCGGGAGTCGGTGGTGAGAGTGCCGTGGGTTGATCCAAGCATCGGTCCGCCCGCTCCTGTGTGGCTGCCAATAGCTGACGCAGTGTCAGATCAGGTCAGATTACTGAACTGACGCTGCGTCAGGAATGGGTCGGGAAGCAAAGAACTTGTGGCGGCCACAGGTGTGGGGCCCGGCGTGTGGTGTCGCCGGAGCCTGGAGCCCGGAGCCCGGAGTCCGCAACCGGGCGAGGTGTGCTGCGCGTGTTGCCCGCGTATCACCCGCCGGTTGGGCGGGGAACTGTCCGCCGGGGTGGGCGGGGAACCGTCCGTCAGGCGCATGGTCCGCCGGTGCGGGATTCTGGTGATGCTGAGGGGGAGGGAGAGGGCTTCGGCGGTTGTGTCCTATGAGGTTTGCGGGGCTGCCGGGGCGGCGAGACGGCGGCGTTCGAGGATCGCCGCGAGGGCGTAGGCGCCGCCGCCCGCGAGGGTGAGGACCCAGTAGAGGCCTGGGCTGCCGAGGAGGAGGGCCGCGGTGGAGGTCAGGGCTAGCCAGGTGCCGAGGCTGTAGTGGAGCAGGTTGCGGCGCTGGGCGCCTTCGGCGATGTAGAGCAGGCCGACGACGAAGCCGGAGCCGGTGGGCCAGAGCAGGGACTGCACGTCAGGCAGGTCGAGGGTGGCCGTCAGGCCCGTGATGGCGAGGAACAGGGCGGCGAAGGCGGTGACCCAGGCGATGCCGAGGAGCTTGCCGGAGAGGACGTCGTCCGGCTCGGCGGCGGCTCGCTGGGCGCGCAGGGCGGCGACGGTGGCCTGGACGGTGCCGACGGCGAGCCCGGTACCGAGCAGGGCCATGGGCAGCCAGCCGGGCAGGTCGAGCAGCGGGGTCGCACCCTCGGAGACCGCGGCGGAGCCGTGGCCCAGCAGATAGGCGAGCCCGAAGCTGATGTAGGTCGCACGATTGTCGACGTCGCCCGGGACGCGTACTGCGGCCGAGCGGTCTGCTGCGGCCGGGTGGCTGGTGACAGGAGTGGCAGGGGTGACAGTGGCGGCCGATGCGGCGGCGGTGGTGGTGGTGACGGACATGGCGGATACCTCCGGGCTGCGGGCTGCGGGCTGCGGGCTGCGGGCTGCGGGCTGCGGGGCGGGGGGGCAGGGCGGGGTGTTGGGGAGGGCGTGCGCGAAGGTGGGGAATTGGCGCGGGCGCGGGCGCAGGCGCTCACTGTGGCGCCGCATCGGCGGCGGCGCGCGCGGGTCGGCGTGACGGCGTGACGGCGGCGCTCGACGCGTCACGCCTCGGGAACGATGACGATCTTTCCGGCGACCGTGTGGGACTCGGCGAGCGTCAGGGCCGCGGCGGCGTCCGACAGCGGGATCCGCGCGGCGATCCGCGGGGTGAGGACGTCGTCGGCGACCAGGCGCAGTACCTGGGCCAGGTCCTCGGTCATCCGCTGCTGCCAGGACGCCCGGCAACGGCGCTTGCCGGCCCAGAAGTTGTAGAAGTGCGCGCTCCTGCCGTTGGGCAGGGAGTTCCACGCGGCGAGGCGCGCGAACAGTTTCAGGACCGGCAGCTGGGAGTTGCCCTCGTCGTCCTTGGTGGCGGCGGTGCCGTACGAGACCAGCGTGCCGCCCCGGCGCAGCAACTGCCACGACTGCTCCACCCCGGCGCCGCCGACGTGGTCGAACACCGCGTCCACACCGTCCGGGGCGAGCTCGCGGATCCGGGCGTACAGGTCGGGGTCGCGGTAGTCGACCGGGGTCGCGCCCAGTTCCCGTACGGTCGCGTGGTGGCGGGCCGACGCCGTGCCGATCACGGTGATCCCGGCGTGGCGGGCCAGTTGTACGAGCGTGGAGCCGACGCCGCCGTTGGCGCCCAGGACCACGATCGTCCCGCCGGCCGGGACCTTGGCGACGCGGTGCAGCATCTGCCAGGCGGTGATGCCGTTGACGACCACGGTCTCCGCGTCGGCCGCGGCCACCTCGTCCGGTACGGGCATCAGGTCCACGGCGTCGACCAGGAGGTGGCTGGCCCACGCGCCCGTCTTGGTGACCGCGGCGAACCGGCGTCCGACGAGCGCGGTGTCCACCTCCGGACCGGCCGCCGTCACGGTGCCGACCACGTCGTAGCCGGGCACGAAGGGGAACGACGGCTGGTCGTAGTACTTCCCGCGACGCATCTGCTGCTCGGCGAACGACACGCCCGTCGCGTCCATCCGCAGGATGACCTGGCCCTTGGCCGGCGCCGGGAGCTCGCGGCGCCGGAGTTGCAGACCGTCCGGCTCGACCAGGCCGGGCAGAACGATCTCGGTCGCGAAGGTGGTGGAGGTCGCGGTGGAGGTCGCGGTGGGGGTGGTGGAGGCGCTCTCGGTCGCGCTGGTGGCGGTGCTGGTCATGGCGTACCCCTTGCAGTTGCCGCCGGCTGCTGCCGGTTGCTGGCATGTGCTTACGGTTGTAAGGCTATGCCTGTTAGCTCACGTATGGCAAGAGGAAACACTCATAAGCTTCGCGCTGTAAGGTGACGGGTATGGGAACAGGTATGGGAGACGACACAGGCGGCACCGCAGCGACACCCGTCCGCGTCCGCAACCGTCGGGGGGAGGGGGACCGGCTGCGCCAGGAGATCGTGACGGCGGCGGTCGAGCTGCTCGACGAGACCGGCGACGAGAGCGCCATCACCCTGCGCTCGGTGGCGCGCAGGGTCGGTATCGCCGCCCCTTCGATCTACCGGCACTTCTCCGATCAGCCCGCCATCATGCTGGCCGTGGTCCGCAACGCCTTCGCCGAACTGGACGAGCAGTTGCGCGCGGCCGTGGACGCGGCCGACGACACGCCCCGCGCGCGGCTCACGGCCCTGTGCGAGGGCTATCTGGAGTTCGCCGAGGCCCACCCGGGGCGCTACCGCACGATGTTCGGCGGGTTCTGGATGCCCGACCCGAAAGCGAGTTCCGTGACGGCGGAGGAGCTCGGGGCGCTCGGCGAGGCGAGTCTGCGACGGCTCGGCGAGGCCCTCCAGGAGTGCGTCTCCGCCGGCTCCTCGGCCAGCAGCGACGTGGCGGCCGACGTGGTCGTGCTCTGGCTCGGTCTGCACGGGCTGGCCCACCAGCGGGCGGTCGCCCCGTCGTTCCCCTGGCCGCCGGACATCGCGCAACGGCTCATCACCACGCTCGCGCACTTCACGGAGAAGTAGGGCGGCGGGGCCAAACGTGCCGCCCGGCGACCGTTTCCCGCGGCGGCCCTGACCGTCACCGGTCGGAGGCACCCACAGGCGGCACAGGCGTCAGCACAGGCGTCAGCACGTGCGGCGGGACGGGTGCCTGGGACTGTGGTCCCCGGGGGTGGCCGCCGGGGCGGGCGTCAGCGCGCGGTGCGGGACCGGTTTCTGGGGCCGTGCCCCCCGGCGGTCATGGCCACCGAGGGCGGACGTCAGTGCGGGATGCGGGACGGGTTTCTGTGGTCGGCGTCCCGTGTGATCGCCTTCGCTATCTTCTCGGCGTCGATGGCCAGTTCGCGGAACATGCCGCTGATGGGGTTGGTGAAGCCGGTGAAGTACAGGCCGGGCGCGTTCTTCGGCGCGCGGGCGCCGTGGACGACCGGACGGCCACGTCCGTCGAGCACGCCGAGGTGGCCGACGACGTTCTCCAGGGCACGCCGGTAGCCGGTCGCGGCGATCACGGCGTCCGGACCGACGCGGTCGCCGTTCGCGAGGACGACCTTGCCGTCCTCGAAGCCCTCGACCGCCGTCACGACCTCGACCCGGCCCTTGCGGACCGCGTCGATCAGGCCGACGTCCTGCACGGGGATGGACCCCTCGTTCACCCGCGAGTACAGCCCCGTGTCTGGCCGTGGCAGCCCCTTGGCGGCGAGGTCCGGCACGCTGAGTCTGGCCATCGGCCCGGCCAGCCGGTCCACCAGCGCGACCGGCAGCCGCCGGCAGAGCACCCCGGTGTACTGGGCCGCCCACCCGGCCGTCGACCGGCGCACGATGTGCGGCGCGGTCCGTACGGCGAGGCGTACGCGCGACGCGCCGCCCTCGACGAGGTCGACGGCGATCTCGGCGCCGGTGTTGCCCACGCCGACCACGAGGACGTCCTGTCCGGCGTAGGGGGCGGGGTTGCGGTACTCGCCCGCGTGCAGGAACTCGCCGGTGTACCCGTCGAGGCCCGGCCAGTCGGGCACGTACGGCGTGTGGTTGTGGCCGGTGGCGACGACCACCGCGCTGCCGGTCAGCTCACGTCCGCCGGTGGCGTGCAGCAGCCAGCCGGTGCCGTCGGCCGTGGGCTCCACGCGGGAGACCTCGACGCCCGTGACGATCTCCAGCCCGTGGTGCTCGGCGTACTTCTCCAGATAGCGCACCACGTTGTCGCGCGACACCCACCGCCCGAACGAGCGCGGCATCGGCAGCCCCGGCAGCCCGGAGAGCCGCCGCGTCGTGTGCAGCCGCAGCCGGTCGTAGTGCCGCCGCCAGGAGGCCCCGACCCGCTCGGACTTCTCCAGCACGACAGCCCGTACGCCCTGGGTGCGCAGCGCGTGCGCCACCGCGAGGCCTCCCGGCCCGCCGCCGATGACGTACACGGGCCGGTCCAGCTGAGGCACGGCCGCCGTCGGCTCAGGCGCGGGTGCCGGGGATGCCTGTGGTGTCGGGTCGGGAGAGTCGGCCATATGCCGAGCGTATGCATGTCGGCATTTGTTGGGTCTCGGTCAAGCCCGGAATCGGTTGCGAATTGATCACGGCTGTAGGAGGGGTGTGTGGGTCCGGTGGCGTAGGTGCCTTGGATTGCGCGGAGACTGCGACGCGCGTGCTGACCAGGAGACGGGCTTGTGCTCTTTCGCTGTCAGGGCTGTGCGCCTCTGCGTGGCCTGCCCCGCTTCGGGGCCGGAGGGCGCCACGTGTCCACGTCTTCGGCCGAGAGGCCCAGGCGGGTGAGGTGCTGCGCGTAGGTGTGACGAAGGGACTCGCTGTCCTCCAAGGGGGGGGACGGGGCGGTGTCGGGAGTGACCGCAGCGGTCCACGGGAGCAGCTCGGCGAACGCCCTGAGCAAGGGCACGGCCGACTCCGGATGATGTGCGTGGGCGTGGGAATCGGCTTCGAGGAGGCGGCACACCACCGCGGCTCGCTCGTCGGCGGACCAGCCAGCCCAGCCGATCGGCGTGGTGGGAGAAAGCGGCGAGGCGGACGACGCCAACGAGACGAACCGCTCATCAGGGATGTCGAACTTGCCGCGGTGTCGCCAGTAGGAGGGTTTCATGAAGTCCACGGCCGTGAAGCGCGGTGGGGCCGGGGTCGAGTGGTACACGTCGTCGGCGAGCCCCTGCTGGTCCTCTCGGCGTTGTGCTTCCCACATCTCTTCCCAGGCGCGACGCTTGGCGAGACCGGATGCCTTGTACCGAAGAGGCGCCGCCTGGGGTACGTGTTCGTCGGCGAGCAGGTCTAGCAGCACTTCGGACACCCCGGCAGCAGGAGCGTAGAGGCCCGCCAGCCTGGTGAAGTCCTCGTTCCCGCCCAGTAGTTCGGCCAGTCGGCGGACCGTTCGTGGAACAGGCCGGCGTCCCGTCGGGGACATCTCGTACCACAGGTGGGACGCTTCGCAGTGGTCCAGCAGGCGTTGCCGGAGCACGGCATGGATCCTTGTTTCCCAGGGTTCGACCGTCCAGCGGCGCTTGTACTCCGGCTGCTCCAGCAGCCCCAGGGAGGTGTTCCGCTGGATGGCGTCCACCCGGCGTCGTACCAGATCTCGGTACGCCGGGGGCCAGTGCTGAGGAACGTCGGTCAGCGGTATCGCCGAGTGGTGCGTGAACCACCGCGTCGTTGCCTCACCCGTCGCGACGCGCCGGGCGAGCGCGATCTCGAAGGCTCGTTCCCCGATGGCGAGGGCGGGTACGTCCTCCACCGGGCCGGTCAGTTCCCCGGCGTCGGAGATCAGGCCGTAGTGGGCGTACACCTTCCAGTCGAGTTCTTCCTGAAGGGCGATCATCCGTGCTCTGAGTGACGAGGACCGGGCTTCGGCCGAGTCGAGGAACTCTGCGGTGACGCGGGTGTCAGGGGCTGCGATGTCCCGCAGGACGTGCTGCGACTCGGCCGCGAGCCGGTCCAGCTCGGCCGCCTCCGCGACAGGGAATTCGGCGGGGAGCGGAAGGTCGAGAAGCCGGGTCGAGGTGAACTCGTAGATCTTCGCCCACGCGTCACCGCCTGTTTCGGAGCCACGCAGCTGGTCCACGCGTGACTGGCCCTTGCTCTGGCTCATCTGCTTGAGCCAGAAACTCACGGCCGAGCTGTTGAGGGTGCCCAGCAGCCCGAGATGGGACTCCGCCGAGGCGCTCTTCGGCAGCTTGATCACCGGTGCCGAGTTGAGGGGAACGGCAGAACCCCGGAGCAGGCTGAAGTGGGGGTGGGTGGCCACCCAGGGGAAGACGAGGGACCACGGATGCACGTCTCCGGTGGACGCGATGTGGTGCCAGTCGTACCAGGGGGACGACTTCTTCGCGCCCTTCCGCTCCTTCAACACGGTTCGGTACGGCCACAGCCGTCGGTGGTGTCCGGGAAGGCTGTGCAGGTCGATGACAGGGTCGAAGCGCTGATGCGTGCGGGGGAAGAACGCCTTGAGCGCTGGGGGCGCCGACCAGTCCCGCACCTCGGAACCGGTCAGCACCGGGACGGTGGCGGACTCCTCGGCCCCCTGACGCCGGAAGGTACGGCCGGTGGCGCAGAAAAGGTCGTCGGCTCCGGTGTTGGCGGCGTATCCGATGCGCAAGGCCCGGTCGCCGAGCCGCTCTCCGGTCTCCATGCGGCGCAACACGTCGCGGGCCGCCAACGGTGTGAGACTCCAAGGGAAGACGCTCAACTGCTTGCGGTCCTGCTCGTAGGACTCCGCCCACTCGCTCACCGCCCCGGTCGTGAATGCCAAGGCCCGCAGAGACTGCCAGACGTGTCCCTGTTCGGGGACCGTCGGTTGCGAGGGTTCACTGCGGCGACCCACGACCGTATGGACAGGCGTACCGGCATCGGCCTCATGGTTGCGGCCGGCGAGGATGACGGTCGGTGTGCCGTGGCCGGGGATGTATGCCCCCGACGTGTCGATGACGTGCGTGATCTCCACCCTGGGCAGGGTGTGCTCGACGAGGTTCCGCCCGAACTCACGCTTCATGAAGGAGTTGGACGTGAAAAGACCGACCCGGCCGCCCGCTTCGCCCCGCCGTGCGAGTTCGAAGGCCAGTTCCGTGAAGGGAACCGGCAGCGCGTAGGCGCCACTGCAGCTCTCGTAGAGGTCGCGGTAGGTCGCGGACAGTGCCTTGTCCGCGACGGTGATGTAGGGCGGATTGGTCGCCACCACGTGGTAGGAGGCCGGGAGAAGAAGCCCGTGCCGAGCGGCGTACTCGTCGACCTCGGAGGGCGGACCCGGACTCGCGGTCGTCCGACCCGGACGCACTGTACGGCCGAAGAGGAGGGAGTCACCGGTCGCGACGACCAGCGACAGGTCGGGGACCTTGTCGAGACGTCGTTCCTCTGTGCTGTTCATGGCGGCCAGCAGCAGTCGGAACCGGGTGACGATCACAGCGCCCGGGTCGATGTCGCAGCCGTGCACCGACCGTAGGGCCCGTGCCGCCCGCTGCCACGGGCTCATGTCCGGCCTGGTGTCGGACCAGCGCCGGAAGAGCCGTTCGTACGCGTCGAGCAGGAACGCTCCCGAGCCGCAGGCGGGGTCGACGACCCGGAATCCGGACAGCCCCGCGGTGTGCGATGTGTGGTCCGCCGCGTATTCCGCGAGGGCCGGTTCGAGTACGAGGTCGTGGATGAGGTCGACCACGAACCGTGGAGTGGAGACCTGGCCGTACGACTTCCGCGCGCGCCCGTTGAGCGCCGAGTGCAGATCGGCGAGGAACCTTGTGGAGCGTGAGGCGTCCGTGAAGTCGTGCCGGAGAGTGCCGTCCGGGTTCCGGCGGCGCCAGACGGACAGCAGCTCCCTGCCGACCTCGTCGCTGGGCCGCAGCTGACGGAAGGGATCACTGGAGCCGCCGAACACGGAGGCCATCACGGGATGCGCGCGGAGCCGGTCGACGGCGTGTACTACGAACTCGCCGGCCGTCGCGTGCGTGCGGGGCGAGTGGGAGTCCTCGTTCATGGGGTCGGCCGGGTGAGCGGCGAAGGGGATGTCGAGCAACTCGTTGTCCTCGCAGAACCGGACCATGACAGTCGCGAGTACCCACGCGGTCGCCACCTGGGAGAGCCGGGCGTCCAGCCAGTCGGCCCATGTCCCTGACGTCAGCCCGACCCGCCTGGCGGTCTCGTATTCGTCGCGCCACTCCTCGACGGCGGGGTCGGCGGTGAGGCGAGTGTACAGATCCGACTCGATGCGGGCCGTGAGCCCCAGCAGGTCGCCCAGCAGGCCGTTCTCCACGGGCGTGTGCCCCTTCCCGTCATCTCCGTGTGGTGCGAGCTCACTTTATCATCGGGAGAGTGTCATAAAGTTTGGAGAGTGTTGTGATTACGGTCTACGCTTCCTGGTGTCGGCCGGTCGCGATGACCGGACGTCCTCGACGAAGGGGGTGGGTGGCTCATGGGTGGTGATGGTGGGTGGCTCAAGTGGATTTGGGTGGCGATCGTCCTGATCGGTGCCCTGCCGTGTGGCTGTGTAGCCGCCAGTGTTTTCTGGCTGGCGACGAGCGGTGGCCCGGCAGGAGGGAGGGTGAAGGTGGCGCTCGCGGCGGGCGGTGTGACCTTCCTCGGGCTGGCCACGCTCGGCATCGCGATCGGGACCTTTGTGGCCGAGTGACGTCTCCGCAGCGTAAGGGATACACTCCTTAGGGATGTATCCCTTGCAAATCAAATCTCGGGAGTTCACTTGCAGCAGCAGGCCAAGCCGGGCAAGCCGTCGCGCGTCTTCGATCGCGGGAGCGAGTGGCGCGCGCTCACCGCCTTCGTGGACCGGCCTCTGCCGCACGCCATGCTCGGGATCCTCAGCGGCAGGCGGCGGATGGGCAAGACCTACCTCCTGCGTGCGCTTGTCGAGCAGTACGGGGGGTTCTACTTCGGTGCCACGGCGGGTACCGAGGCGGAGTCCCTTCGCCAGTTCAGTGCCGCCCTGGCCGAGTATGCGGGTTCTCCGGCAGCCTTCTCCTTCGCCACGTGGGACGACGCGATCTCCTATCTCTTCGGGCTCGCCGCCCCCCGAAAGGGAGACGCCCCGGGGGGTGTCGACCCGAAGGCGCCGCTTCTCGTGGTTATCGACGAGTTCCCGTACCTGGCGAAGGTGGCTCCGGAACTTCCCTCGCTCATCCAGCGTGAGACCGACCGCTTCCAGGCGGAGGGGAGCCGGATGCGGCTGCTCCTGTGCGGTTCGGCCATGTCCGTCATGGGCGGGCTGCTGGCCAGCACGGCACCTCTGCGTGGCCGTGCTCAACTCGAACTCGTCGTACGGCCTTTCGGATATCGGGCCGCGGCGGACTTCTGGGGTGTCGGCGGCGATCCGGCGCTGGCCGCCAGGCTGCACGCAGTCGTCGGCGGAACCCCTGCGTATCGTCGCCAGTTCCTCGCGGACGACGTTCCCAGCGGTCTGGCCGACTTCGACGACTGGCTCTGCCGCACCGTCCTCTCGCCGTTCAGCCCTCTCTTCCGGGAAGCGCGGTATCTGCTCGCCGAGGAGGCGGACATCCGTGACACCGCCCTGTATCACTCGGTGCTGGCGGCCGTGGCGCAGGGCAACACGACGCGGGGCGGTATCGCCGGCTACATCGGTCGCAAGTCCGTCGACATCTCCCATCCGCTCAATGTGCTGGAGGACAGCCATCTCCTCGCGCGAGAGGAAGATGTCTTCCGGGCCGGCAAGTCGCAGTACCGCATCACCGAACCGCTGATCAACTTTTACGAGGCCGTCATGCGGCCGTCCTGGGCGCGGCTGGAGAGCGGCCAGGCCGCGGAGGTGTGGGCGCAGTCCGCAGAGCGCTTCGCCGCTCAGGTGGCGGGGCCGCACTTCGAGACGGTGTGCCGCGAGTACGTCCTGGGACCGGGGAGATCCCTGCTCAGCACTTCTCTCGGAACTGTCGGCAGTGGCGTGGTGGCCGATCCGAAGGAACGTCGGCAGATTCAGATCGACGTGGCCGTCGTCGAACCGGGCTCCGGTGGCAGTGCGCAGTCGGTCGCTCTGCTCGGTGAGGTGAAGTGGGGCACGGTCATGGGAGTCGGTCACCTGGAACGCCTCCGCCGAGCCAGAGAGCTGCTCGCCGTGCGAGGGATGGACACCGGGCATTGCGGCCTGGCGTGCTTCAGTGCCGCCGGTTTCAGTGAAGCGCTGCGTGCCGAAGCCAGGCAGGAGGGCGTACTGCTGGTCGGATTGGATGAGTTGTACGGAAAGGTGGTCCCTGAAGGAGTCCTGACCTGATGGACCTTCGCCGGTGGGTGGAGCCCGGGTGGCCGTCGGAAACTTTCGGCACGCGGTCTTGCGCGAGTGCCTTCACATCGACTGAACTGACATACCGTCAGATCTGCTGCTGCGTAAGGGGTTCGGTGCCATGGACACCATCTGGCTCA
The DNA here is from genome assembly GCF_044328075.1 of Streptomyces sp. NPDC017991. Taxonomy (NCBI): domain Bacteria; kingdom Bacillati; phylum Actinomycetota; class Actinomycetes; order Kitasatosporales; family Streptomycetaceae; genus Streptomyces; species Streptomyces sp. NPDC017991. The sequence continues at coordinate 300,599 of NZ_JBIRGP010000009.1, forward strand.
CCGGTGCGGAATGGGTCGCCGTGCTCCGGATCGGGCTCGGGCTGTGGTGGCTGGAGAGCTGGCGGCACAAGGACAAGAAGGGCTGGTTCGAGCGGGGCACCGGGATCGCGTGGGCGGCCGACGTCGCCGCGAAGCACCGGTGGAACCCGGTGCGCAGCGGCTTCACCACGGTGGTCGCGCCCCGGCCGCGCACGATGGCGTACGTCGTCGTGTACGCGGAACTCGCCCTCGGCCTGGGCCTCGTCGTGGGCTTCCTGACCCCGATCGCCCTGGTCGGCGGCCTGCTGCTCAATCTCCTCTACCTCGTGCTGATGATCCACGACTGGGCCGAGCAGGGGCAGAACACGATGATGGCCCTCATCTCCCTCGTGGCCCTGTTCGGCATGTCCTGGCAGACGTGGTCCCTGGACAGCGCGCTGGGACTCTTCTGATGGCGGCCGGCTTCGGCGTACCGGCCCGCTTCGACCTGCCGGAGGTCGACGCCTTCAGCCGGCCCTACTGGGACGCCGCCGCCGACGGGCATCTGCTGCTGCGCAGGTGCGGCGCGTGCGGGCGCGCCCACCACTACCCGCGCGAGTTCTGCCCGCACTGCTGGAGCGAGGCCGTGACCTGGGAGCGGGCGAGCGGCCGGGCCACGCTCTACACCTGGTCCGTCGTCCACCGCAACGACCTGCCTCCTTTCGGGTCCCGTACGCCGTACGTCGCCGCCGTCGTCGACCTCGCGGAGGGGCCGCGGATGATGACCGAGGTGGTGGACTGCCGGGAGGGGGACCTGCGGGTGGGGATGGCGTTGGAGGTGGCCTTCCGGGTGGAGAGGGAGGGGGGCGCGGCGGGAGGGGGAGCGGCGGAGGGGGGAGCGGCGGAGGGGGGAGCGGCGGAGGGGGGAGCGGCGGAGGGGACCGTCGCGGTTCCGGTGTTTCGGCCCCGGCCCGCTGCCTGAGCCTCCGGGCTCTCGGGCGTTCGGGCGTTCGGGCGTTCGGGCTCTCGGGCTCTCGGGTTCTCGGGTCCTCGGGTTCTCGGGCCTCCCGGGCCTGCGTGGCTTTCGGGGTGCCCCCTCGTACCGTTCCGGCTCGGGGTCCGTTGTTGAATGGCTCGATGACCGACTTGTACGAGTCCTCCGGCTCCCTCCCCCATCCCGAGATCCGCGGTTACGGACTGCGGCTCCGCCCCTGGGACGCGGACACCGAGGAGGACGTCCAGGCATGGCTGCGGGGATACCTCGACCCCGAGTTCCAGCGGTGGAACACACCGCTCAGGCCGATGAAGGACCGCGCCGACGCGCAGGAGTCGATGGCGACGCGGGTCAAGGCGGCCGAGGAGGGGGTGGGCGCCTCCTTCTGTGTCACCGACGTGACCGGCGGCGTACCGCTCGGGCACATCGGGATCAACGACATCGACCACGTCATACGGGTCGCCCGCGTCGGCTACTGGGTGCTCCCCGACGCGCGGGGCCGCCAGGTGGCCACGCGCGCCCTCGCCCTGGCCTCACGCTGGGCCTTCGAGGAACTGGGCCTGCATCGGCTGGAGTTGGGACACGCGCTGGGACATGAGGCGTCGTGCCGGATCGCCGAGCGGTGCGGGTACCCGGCCGAGGGGATCCTGCGCGGGGCGATGTTCGAGTCGGGGCGCCTGGACGCCTTCCGGGACGTCCACCTGCATGGCCGGCTGGCGACGGACCCCGCCACGGATCTTGAGCCCGTCCTGCCGTAGCGGCCCGCCCGGCCCGCCCCGCCGACGGTGGCCGGCGGTGGTCGGCGGCGGCTGTCAGGGCCACAGCAGTTCCTTGCGCCATGTGCCGTCCGCGCGACGGTAGGTCAGGCGTACGTGGCGGCGGCGCGCGTCGCCCTGGAAGAACTCCACCTCGTCCGGGTCCAGGACGTACACCGTCCACGACGGCGCCGGGGCGTCCGGTTCGCGGTGGGCGCGGTCCCAGGCCGCGTCCGAGGCGCGCTGCAACTCCTCGTACGAGTCCAGCACTTCGCTCTGCCTGCCCACCAGGGCGGAGGCGAGCGCGCCGGTCGAGCGGGCGTGCAGGTCGGCCCGCGCGACCTCGGGCGGGGCGACGGTCACCGGGCCGCGCACCCGGATCTGCCGGCCCTGCGCGGGCCAGTAGAAGCCGAGTGCCGCGTACGGGCGGGCCGCCAGGTGCCGTCCCTTCCGGCTGCCCGCGTGCGAGGCGAAGTGCCACCCCTCCTGGTCGGCGCCGTGCAGCATCACGGTCCGTACGTCGGGCAGGCCCTCGGCGTCCGCCGTGGCCAGCGACATCGTGTGCGGCTCGGCCTGCCCGGCGGCCACGGCCTCGGCGAACCACTGCTCGAAGAGCGGCAGCGGATCGGCGGGGGCCGCGGCCGGGGCGAAGTCCGGCAGCTCGGTGTCCCAGACCCGCTGAGCCCTCAGCAGCCGTACGAACTCGGCGGGACTGGAGAGACTGGAGAGACTGGAGGGACTGGCGGGACTGGAGGGATCTGAGGTGGGGGTGGGGGAGTCGTTCGTGGGCGGGGTGGGGGCGTCGGCGCTCATGCCCCGATTGTCACGCGGTGGACGGCTGTCACGCGGTGGACGGCCTCAGACCGAACCGAGGTCGGACGACAGCCACCGGTCCGGGCGCATCCGGATGACCACCATCTCGCCGTGTTCCTTCCAGGAGAAGTCGACGTACCCGTCGACCTTGTCCGCCGCAAGGTAGCGGGCCGAGATCTCGTGGAGCTGTTCACGGGTGGCGGCGGTCGATCCGACGACCGGCCCTTCGAGGGACACGTACCGGATGGTGGGTTCGACCCGGTCCACCATCAGGGAGAACCTGCCCGCGGCGCTGATCAGCTCGTTCTTCCGGGAGTTCAGCCCGGTCAGGATCCAGACGTCGCCACCGGGCTCGTACTGGTACCAGATCGGCAGGGTGAGCGGGGCGCGGCCCGCCCCCGCGTCCACGGCGAGCGCGGCGATGTGCGGTTCGGCGAGGAACTTCTCGCGTTCTTCACGGGTCAGGGCCATGGGATTCCTCCGGAGTGTCGGGGTGCCTGGGGTGGCTTTTTCCGCGGTTCCGTAAGTGCTTCCGTGAGTGCTTCCGTCAGTACTGCTTTCGGGTGCTGCCTTCAGCGGTCCTTCAGTGGTCCTTCTGCTCTCAGCTCTTCCAGCGTGATACGCCCGTCCGCGTATTCCGGGAGCGCCACGGCGGTATCGCGTCTTCGGTACGTCGTACGGGAGGGCGGGGCGGGCCAAGTGGGCGTGTGCGGGGGCAGATTCGGGCCGGCGCGGGCCCGGGTCGGCCGGGATGCACCGCCGGCCGGGGGGTTGGGCGCAGGCCGGGGGTAGGGCGCCGGCCGGGGGGGGTGGGCGCAGGCCGGTGGTAGGGCTGGCACCACCATGGATCGGGGTGCGGACTGTCTCGATGCGGCGGCCGGGCGACGGCATTGTTGAACCTGGTCGAAGCCAGTTGATCGAAGGGGCCGCAGCCTCTTCCCCCGGAAGGAAAACCCCCATGAAGTCGCAGCTCGCGGCGGAGCCGGAGACGGTGGGCGTGGCCGCTCCCGGGGCGTTCGTCTCCTTCGTCCGGTTCGTGGTGTGCGGTGGGGGTGTCGGGGTTCTCTCCAGCGGTGCGGTGGCGCTGCTGGCCGGGTCGGTGCCGTGGGTGGTGGCGAACGCGGTGATCACGGTCGTGTCGACCGTCCTGTGCACCGAGCTGCACGCGCTGTTCACCTTCGGGACCGGGAAGCGGGCCGGGTGGCGCCGACACTGGCAGTCCGCCGGGTCGGCCACGGCCGCCTACGCGGTGACCTCCCTCGCGGTGCTCGTCCTGCACCTGGTGCAGTCGTCGCCCGGCGTGCTCACCGAGCAGATCGTCTACCTCGGGGCATCCGGGCTCGCGGGGACGGGGCGGTTCCTGGTGCTGCGGCTGTTCGTCTTCGCGGCGGGTGAAGGTGGGCGGGGGCATGGGGGCGGTGGGGACGTCGCTGCCGTGCGGGTCTTGGCGGTGCGGGCCTTGGCGGTGCCGATGCCGATGCCGATGCTGGTGTCGGTGCCGGTCGCTCCGGTCTCCCTCTCTCCGCTGGTTCTCGTGGCCGGGGCGTGATGGGCTGGAGTACGTGATGGGCTGGAGTACCGATGACTTCTTCCGGTTCTCGCAGTCCAAGGAGTGACCGGTTCACGGATTTTCACCGACCGGCACTTTCGGACCCTGGAGGAACATCATGAGGAAGATCAGCGCCGGACTGTTCATCTCGCTCGACGGTGTCGTCGAGGCACCCGACCAGTGGCACTTTCCGTACTTCAACGACGAGATGGGCGCGGCTGTCGGGGCGACCTTCGATTCGGCGGACACCATGCTGTTCGGCCGCAGGACCTATGACAGCTTCGCCGGGGCGTGGCCGGAGCGGGAGGCCGCCGGAGGCGAGGACGCGGGGTTCGCCAAGCAGCTCGGTGACGTGCGCAAGATCGTTGTGTCGAGGACGCGGCTTGAGTTCGAGTGGCGCAACTCCGAGCAGCTGGAGGGTGACCTCGTCGAGGTCGTGACCGCGCTCAAGAACGAGGAGGGCGGGGACATCGCGCTCAGCGGGTCCGTGTCGGTCGTACGGCAGCTGCTGGCGGCGGGGCTCCTGGACGAGCTGCATCTGCTGGTGCATCCGATTGCGGTGCGGAAGGGGATGCGGTTGTTCGAGGAGGGGGAGCCTGCGGTTCCGCTGACGCTGATCTCGGCGGAGACGTTTCGGACGGGGGTGCTGAGTCTTGTGTACGGGCCGGGGGGTGAGGGCGCCGGCCCCCGCGCCCTCGGGTAGGGGGTGGCTCCGGCCGGGGTGTCGGCTGCGGGCCGGCGGGGGCCGGTCGCGCAGTTCCCCGCGCCCCTGGGTGGGTGGGGGTTCGGCCGGGATTGTCGGGTGCGGGCCGGTGAGGGCTGGTCGCGCAGTTCCCCGCGCCCCTGGGTGGGTGGGGGTTCGGCCGGGTTGCCGGCTGCGGGTCGGTGGGGGGTGAGTGCGCAGTTCCCCGCGCCCCTGGGGAGGGGTGGGTTCCGGCTTGGTTTTGGGTGCGGGCTGGTGGGGGCTGGTCGCGCAGTTCCCCGCGTCCCTGGGTGGGTGGGGGTTTGGGTGGGTTGTTGGGTGCGGGGCGGTGGGGGGTGTTCGCGCGGTTCTCCGCGACCGCAGAGACGAAAAGCTGGGGCGTAGCCCCGTTTTTCAGGGGCGCGGGGAACTGCGCGGCCAGCCCCCACCGGCCCGCATGTGGCGGACTACGTATCCGTTCCGCGGTTGCCGCGCAGGCAGGGGGGTCTGCCTTTTCTGGGGGCGCGGGGAACTGCGCGGTCGGCCACCGGCGGGCCGCACCCGGCGAACCCGCGCCCGCCCCGCCCCACCGCATGCCTGCCTACGGAGTCGGGGTCCTGCCCGCCTTGCGGGTGAAGCGGCGTAGGCCCCTGCGGGTTGGTTTGAGGGGCTTGTCCTCGGGGGCCTCCGAGGACTCGGGGGCATGGCCCGGCGGCAGGGCCGGTGCCGAGGCCGGAGCCGCAGACACGGCCCGGCCGCCGTGTTCGAGCCGGGTCCGGACCGTGTGGGCCATGGCTTGATGGGCCGGCTCCAGCAACAAGCCCTCCGCAGACAACCGCCCCCACATGTGCAGCAACTCCTGCCCCCGCGTGGCCACCTGCCCCTCGTCCAGCAGCCGCTGCCACGCCGCGGTGGCCCGAGCAACATCGGGCGCCGCCCGGTGCAGGTCGATGCGGCACCGGATGCGTGCGACGGTCAGCGCGAGCGTGATGGACAGCGTGTAGTCGGCGCGCAGATACGCGAGGTACGCCTCTATCGCCCGCGCCTCCAGCGAGAGATCGTCCTCCGCGCCCCGGCGCAGCGTGAGGTGCTCCCGCAACGCGCTGGCGAGGACGAACGCCGCGTGCAGCTCCTCGCGTTGCGCGTGCTGGATGATGCGCTCCACGCGAGCCAGCGGCGGGAACGCCTCCTCCTCCGCGGCGGTGCGTTCGAGACCGGGCGGCAGATCGTCCTCGTCGGCGATGGTCCGGCTCGACCCGTCGGGGTGCACCCGCAGGCGTGCCACCTGCATCACGGAGCGGTCGATGACGGTGGCCGCCACCGGGGCGCCCAGGGTGCGGGCGAACATGGCGATGGCGTCGAGGATCGCCTCGTTGGGTTTGCGCCTGCCGCCCATCTCCAGCAGATGGCCGTTGACCACCGTCGATCCGTCCTCGGCGACGTAGGCGTCGAGGCGGATCAGCGGCCGGGCGGCGAGCGCGGGCAGGTTTCCCGTGTCACGGGGTGTCAGCGAGTGGGACATCCGCTCATACTCCCGGTCGGACGACGCCGAGAATGGCCATGGAGGCGGCCGGGGCGGTCGTGATCGTGCGTCCTGGGCGCGGGGCGTGGACGATCTTCCCGCCCCCGATGTACATGCCCACGTGCGTGGCGTCGCTGAAGTAGATGATCAGGTCGCCGGGCCGCGCGGACGCCAGGCTGACGCGGGTCAGCCCCGCCCACTGCGCCTGTGACGTACGGGGTATGGGGTGGCCCGCCCGCGCCCATGCCACGGAGGTGAGTCCCGAGCAGTCGTACGCGGAGGGGCCGACGGCACCCCACCCGTACGGCTTGCCGATCTGCGCCATCGCGAAGTTGACGGCCTTCGCGGCGGCTCCGGTCGCCGTCGTCCCGCCGCCGACCGAGCCGCCTCCGTTCCCGCCTCCGCCACCGGACCCGTTGCCGTTGCCGTTTCCGGTCGAGGTGCCGCCGCCCGCGCCGGAGCCCGAGCCCGAGCCCGTCCACCGGGACTCGGCCTCCTTGGCCCGCTGCTTCTCCAACGCGGCCAGTTCGCGGGTCTGTTCCTTTTCGAGGCCCGCCTCGATCTGCTCGGCCTCGGCGATCTTCCCCTCGATCTTCTGCTTCGCCTCGGCCTTGTCCGCGCGGCTGCTCTTCAGCTTCCGCAGTTCCTTCGTGGCGGTGTCGGTCTGCCGGCTCAGCTCCGCGCGGGCGGTCTTCTGGGACTCGGAGACGTTGACCAGGCCCCGCATGACCTGACGGGCCTGGGACGCCTCGTTCAGGGCCTGCTCGGGGTGGTCGCCGAGCAGCAACTGGATGCCGGTGGCGGCGAGATCGCCCCCGCGGTACTGCGACCGGGCGGCGGCGCCCCCGAGGTCGTGCAGATCGTCCACCCGGCTCTCGGCGCGGGCCAGGCCCTTGCGGAGCGACTTCAGCCGCTTCTCCTGCTTCTTCGCCTTCTCGTCGGCGGTGTTGTACGCCTCGGTGGCCACTTCCGCCGTGCGGTAGAGGCCGTCCAGTTCGGTGCGGATGTCCTCGATGGACTGGTCACCCTGGGGGTCGGGTTCGCCGGGGGCCGCGTAACTCGGGCCGGATATGAGGGAGATGGCGAGGGCGAGGGTGGCTATGGTGGCGCGACTGCGGAGCCGTCTGCCGCCGGTCGACACGTTCATCAGCTCCACTTTCAGAGGTCACGTGCGGGCTGCTCGGACGGACTGCTTGTGTGTCGGAGTCGCCACCGCGGTCTGAGCGGTGGGTCGTTCAACCCTCGAACACACTACCGCCCCTTGTACGGGTGGCCCCTGTATCCCCACGCGTGTCAATCTCCACGCAGGCAACTTTTCTACTGCCGTATGCCTTCGGGGGTGGCTCCGGTCGATTGTCGACCGCGGCCGGTGGGGGTTGAGCGCGCAGTTCCCCGCGCCCCTGGGGAGGGGTGGGTTCCGGCTTGGTTTTGGCTGCAGGCCGGTGGGGGCCGGTCGCGCAGTTCCCCGCGCCCCTGGGTGGGTGGGGGTTTGGGCGGTTGTCGGGTGCGGGCCCGTCGTGGCTGAGCGCGCAGTTCCCCGCGCCCCTAGGTGGGTGGGGGGTTCGGGCGGGTTGTTGGGTGCGGGGCGGTGGGGGTTGTTCGCGTGGTTCTCCGCGCGCGCAGAGACGAAAAGCTGGGGCGCAGCCCCGCTTTTCAGGGGCGCGGGGAACGGCGCGACCAGCCACGACGGGCCCGCAGCCGAGTCTCCGGCCGGCGGCCCCACCGCCCCGCGCCCGGCACCCCGGCCGACGGCCCCACCTCCTAGGGGCGCGGGGAACTGCGCGAGCAACCCCCACCGCCCCGCACCCGGCCCCCCCGGTCGGCGGCACCCCCTAGCGGCCCAGCACCACCGTCCCCGACGAGCAGAACCACCCTCCCGTCCCCGACACCACCCCCAGCTCAGGCAGCCCGCCGCCCCCGCGGCGGACCTGCCGGCCCCCGGCCTCCCCCCGAAGCTGCCGCACCGCCTCCACCAGCAGGAACAACCCCCGCATCCCGGGATGCTGACCCGAAAGACCGCCCCCGTCCGTGTTGACGGGCAGCTCCCCGCCCGCCACCCTCAACCGCCCCTCCCCCACGAACGCGCCCCCCTCCCCCTTCTCACAGAAGCCGAGATCCTCCAGGGTCACGAGCGTCATGTACGTGAAGGCGTCGTAGATCTGCGCCAGGTCGATGTCGTCCGGGCGAACTCCCGCCCGCTCGAAGGCGATGCGCCCGCTCACCGCCGCCGGCGACACCGTGAAGTCCGGCCACTCGGACATCGTCGTGTGCGAGACGTGCTCACCGGTGCCGAGGACCCAGACGGGAGCCGCACGGCAGTCCCGTACGTACTCCTCCGCCGCCAGCAGGACCGCCGCCCCGCCGTCCGACCGCAGACAGCAGTGCAGCTTGGTGAAGGGGTCCGCGATCATCGGGCCGGACAGGACGTCGTCGACCGTGATCGGCTCGCGGAACATCGCGTCGGGATTGAGCGCCGCGTTCTGCCGCGCCTGCACCGCCACCGACGCCAACTGCGCCAGCGTGGTGCCGTGTTCGTGCATGTGGCGCCGCGCGGCCATCGCGTACTTGGCGATCAGCGTGTGCCCGTACGGGACCTCGAACTGCAGCGGCCCCCGGGCGCCGAAGGAGAGGTTGCCGGTGCGGCGGCCCGCCCTGATGTCCGCGCGGGCGGTGGACCCGTACGCCAGCAGGACCACGTTCGCGTGGCCCGCCGCGATCGCGTCGGCCGCGTGCGCCGCCATGACCTCCCACGTCGATCCGCCGACGGAGGTGGAGTCGACCCAGGTCGGCCGCAGGCCCAGGTACTCCGCCACCTCGGCCGGCGCCAGCGTGCCGAGGCCCGCCGAGGCGAAGCCGTCGATCACCGACCGGTCGAGGCCCGAGTCGGCCAGCGCCCGGCGGGCGGCCTGGGCGTGCAGCGCGTACGGCGTCGCCTCGTCCACACGGCCGCAGTCGGAGAGGGCCACGCCGACGACGGCCACCTTGCGATTCCCTGCCGGAGTCATGGAATCTGACGGTACATCAGATACGGCGCGGTGCGGGAGGTGCGGTGACGTCGTGACCCTGGGCATCTGCCGGTCTCCGCTCTAACATGACGGCCCGTCAGATCAGGGAACCGGACGCCGGACACCCGGCCCGGGGAGGAGCCCGCCGATGGACGCCACCTTCACCGCGGAACAGGACGAGATCCGCCGCACCCTCCGTGAGCTGCTCCTCAAGCGCTGTGGCCCGGAGGAGGTCAGGGCCGCCGTACGGACCGCCGGCGGTTACGACCCCGGTCTCTGGGAGACCCTCGCCCAGCAGCTCGGGCTGCCCGGCCTCGCGCTTCCCGAGGCGTACGGGGGAGTGGGGTGCACGACCACCGAACTCGCCCTGGCCGCCGAGGAGATGGGGCGCGCTCTCGCCCCGTCCCCCCTCCTCGCCACCGCCGTACTCGGCGCGCCCCTCGTACTCGCCCTCGGCAGCGCGAGCCAGCGTGCCGCGCTGCTGCCCCGTATCGCCTCCGGCGAACTCACCGCCGCCCTCGTCGTACCGGGGGCGGCACTGACCACCGCACTCGGCCTGACCGGCGGCAACCGCGGCGACTGGGCGGGCGGCGGACGGGCCGGCGGGGTACAGGCGCGGCGGGCCGACGGCGGGTGGCGGCTGTACGGGCAGGCCGACCAGGTGCTCGACGGGCACAGCGCGGATCTGCTGGTCGTCGCCGCGCACACCGGGGGCTTCACCGGCTCGCGCCCTCTCTTCTTCCTCGTGCGGGAGGGGGCGACCCGCGTACGGCAGACCTCACTCGACGAGACCCGGTCGCAGAGCCGGATCCAACTGAGGCACTTGGACGCCGAGTTGCTGGGGGACGAGGAAGGCGCGGACGTCGGCAGTGTCCTCGCGCGGGTGGGGGACTCGGCCGCCGCCGTCCTGGCCGCGGAGGCCGTCGGCGCCGCCGACCGCGTACTGGAACGGACCGTGGAGTACGTCAAGCAGCGTGAGCAGTTCGGGCGGGCGATCGGGTCGTTCCAGGCGGTGAAGCACCGGCTGGCCGATCTGTACGTACAGGTCCAGGGCGCGCGTTCCGCCGCCTACTACGCGGCCTGGGCGACCGTCGAGGGCCGGGAGCGGGTCGGCGGTCTGGCGCTCGCGCAGGCTCTGGAGGCGTTGCGCGTCTGCGGCTCCGAGGCCGTTCAGCTGCACGGCGGGATCGGGTTCACCTGGGAGCACGAGGCGCATCTGTACTTCAAGCGGGCGGCCGGCGACGAGCTGCTCTTCGGGCCGGTGCACCGGCTGCGGGCGTACGCGGCGGAGGAGGCGCGGCTCTTCGGCGGCGGGGAGGTGGCGGTCCGATGACCACGACTCCGTCCCGGCGGACCGGGGTGCGGCTGGTGCAGAAGGTGTCCTCGACCCGGGGTTTCGCGAAGGTCGCGCCGCATGTCGTTCCGGCGCTGGACCGTGCGGTGCACCGGCTCACGCGCGGAAGAGTACTGCTCAGCGCGCAGATGCTGCCCGGCGTCATCCTCACGGCGCGGGGCGCGAGGAGCGGACTGCCCAGGCGTACGCCGCTCGCCTGCATGCCGGAGGGGCGTACCGGAAAGGGCGCGGACGAGTGTGCCGTCGAGGGTGCGGCCGGGAGCTGGATCCTCATCGGGTCCAACTTCGGGCGTACGGACCATCCCGCCTGGACCGCCAATCTGCTGGCCCACCCGGACGCGGAGATCAACTGGAAGGGCCGGGACCTCCCGGTGACCGCCCGCCTGCTGGCCGGTGCGGAACGGGACGCGGTGTGGCGGGCGCTGCTGGAGTTCTGGCCGCCGTACGCGACGTACCAGGCGCGGGTGGAGCGGGAGATCCGGCTGTTCCGGATCGTACGGAGATGAGGGGCGCGCGGGCCGTCGGGCGCGGGACCGGGAGCGCGACAGGCGGCAGTCCACCGGGGCGAATCCACCGGGGCGAACTGCCGCCCGTGTGACAGGACGTGTGCCTGGAAACGGCGAATGGATACCGTGAACGGGAACGGCGGACGGGAACGGGAACGGGAACGGCGAACGTAAACGGCGAGCGGGAACGCGTGGACCGCGTGTCGTCGCCTACTTGGTCGGCTTCTTGCCCGTCACACCCAGGTGCACCAGCAGTGCCAGGTTCGGCTTCAGTTCAGCCTGCTTGACGCCCCACGTCTGGAAGCCCTTCTGGTGCGAGGCCACCGCCGCGAGCATCGCCACGAGGGAGCCCGCCATGGCCGCGGGGCTGACGTCCTTGTCGACCTTGCCCTTGGCCTGGAGCTCCTTGACCGTGTCCGTCAGGGAGTTGTTCACGGAGTTGAGGATCTTCATACGGATCTTGTAGAAGCGTTTGTCGCCCTCGGCGGCGCCCAGGTCGACGACCCGGAGGATGGCATCGTTTTTGCGCCAGAACTCAAGGAAACCGTCCACGAGTTCCTGCGCGGTCTGCCAGCCCGCCTTGCCGACCCAGGAGCGTCCTTCGAGGAGCTCGGTCAACCCGGCGCCCTCGGCCGCCATTTGCTCGGCGATCTCCAGGACGGCGCCTTCGACGTCCGGGAAGTACTGGTAGAAGGTCGCCGGTGAAGTGCCCGCCTTCCGGGCGACGTCGATGACTTTGACGTCGCGGTAGGGCGAGGAGCTGAGCATCTCGCTGAGGCAGTCGAGCAGCTTCTGCCGCGTCGCCTGCCCGCGCCGACCGGCCACACGGCCGTCGACGGTACGCACTTGTCCTGTCATGCCGTCAGCTTACCGAGGGGTGATCGGAGCGCGATTCGGCCGACTGCAAATGGGGTGCACGGACCTGCGGGGCGGTGGAGCAGCCCGCTCTGCGGGATGAGCGGAACGCCGTTAGCTTGGCCGCATGGCTGGATCTGACTCTGCCGCGTTCGCCGAGGGCGTCCCCTGCTGGATCGACGCCCAGCTCCCGGACGTCGAGGCGGGCAAGCGTTTCTACGGCGGACTCTTCGGCTGGACCTTCGACTCCGCCGACCCCGCCGACCTCTCCGACCCCACCGACCCCGCCGACTCCGCCGACCCCGTCGGCCCTTCGGAGGGCGCCGGCCCTTCCGGGGCCGGGCAGTGGGCCGACGGCCCGTACGCGGGGGCCGTGCGGGCCCGGCTCGGCGGGGAAGCCGTCGCCGCTCTCGTGCCCAAGCGGGACGGGCGGATGCCCACCGTCTGGGCGGTCTACTTCGCCACCCCGGACGCCCAGGACATGGCCGACCGCATCCGCAAAGGGGGCGGCCAGATCGTCACGGCCCCCGTGCCGGTGGGCCCGTACGGGGTCGGGGCGCTGGCCGCCGACCCGGAGGGCGCGGTCTTCGGGCTCTGGGAGGCCGGTACGCACCCCGGCTTCGGCGGCAGCCGCGGGACGGGCACCTTCAGCTGGGTCGAGCTGTACTCACGGGACACCGCCACCGCCGACGCCTTCTACCCGGGCCTCTTCCGCGACGCCCTCTTCGGGCCGGGCGTCACCCGGGAATTCGGCCGCGCCCATATCTCCGACGTCTATCCCGCCGAGATGCCGCCCCACTTCCTCGTGCACTTCGGGGTCCAGGACTGCGAGGCCGCGCTCGGCGCGGTGGCGAGGCTCGGCGGCCGTGTCCAGGCACCGCCGTTCGACACCTCGTACGGGAGGGTGGCGGTCGTCAGTGACAATCAGGGGGCGTCCTTCGCGGTGCTGCAGCGCCGGGACGGGGGATGAGGCGTCCACGATGGGGGACGAGTCGTGCTCCAGCACGGAATCTCAGCTTTCTGTGCCGATGAAATGGGCGATGCTCCAGGGCTGAAACCCGTGCGGGAAGCTCCGAAAGGCACCGAAAAGCCCCGGCCGACGTTGAAAAGCAAGGCAGAGCCGAGTTATTTGCCCGGGAATGGCGGGAGACATCCCGAATGGGTCCCGGGTTCGCAACCGGAGCGCAGGACAGGAAGAATCGGGGTGCGTGCCGCCGGAGAGGCTCGGTGGTGAGACGCTGCGCAGTGGCTGAAGCTGCGGCTGGAGCGGTGGCTGGAAGCGCGGCCGCGTACGGGGAGGTGGCAGGCAAGTGGTGGATCAGCTGACACAGCACGATCCGCGGCGGATCGGACCGTTCGAGGTGCTGGGACGGCTGGGCGCCGGCGGCATGGGGCTGGTCTATCTCGCGCGCTCGGCCTCGGGCCGGCGCGTGGCGATCAAGACGGTCAGGACCGAGCTCGCCGAGGACCAGCTGTTCCGCGTCCGCTTCTCGCGCGAGGTGGAGGCGGCCCGTGCCGTCTCCGGCTTCTACACGGCGGCCGTGGTCGACGCCGACGCGCGCGCGGCCGTGCCGTGGCTGGCCACCGCGTACGTACCCGCGCCCTCCCTCGAAGAGATAGTGACCGAGTGCGGCCCGATGCCGGCCCAGGCGGTCCGCTGGCTCGCCGCGGGCGTCGCCGAGGCGCTGCAGTCCATCCACGGCGCCGGTCTCGTCCACCGCGACCTGAAGCCGTCGAACGTCCTCGTCGTCGAGGACGGGCCGCGCGTCATCGACTTCGGTATCGCCTCCGGCGTCTCGAACACGCGTTTGACGATGACGAACGTCGCCGTCGGCACACCCGCGTACATGTCACCCGAGCAGGCCAAGGACTCCCGCAGCGTGACCGGCGCGAGCGATGTCTTCTCGCTCGGCTCGATGCTCGTCTTCGCCGCCACGGGGCACGCGCCCTACCATGGCGCGAACCCTGTGGAGACCGTCTTCATGCTGCTCAGGGAGGGCCCGGACCTCGAAGGCCTCCCCGACGAGCTGCGCCCGCTGATCGAGTCCTGCATGCAGATGGACGCGACGGCCCGCCCCAACCCGGCCGACCTCCAGGCCCAGCTGGCACCCCACCTCTTCGGCTCCGGCTCCGACGACAGCGGTACCGCGTCCGCGTGGCTGCCCGAGCGGGCCGTGAGCCTGATAGAGACGCGGCGCGGCGGGCGGCCGGCCCCGAAGCCCCCGTCCGGGCGCAGCGGCGGACGCGGGGTGGCCGTGGTGCCGCCCCCGCCGCCCCACGACCCGCCGATCCCGCCGTCCGTGCCCCCGCCCATCCCGTCCGTACCGGTCGGCGCGGGTGTCGGCCGCCCCGGTGGCGCGCCCGACGCCGGGCCCGTACGCCTCGCCGGTGGGCAGGTGCCGATCGGGCCCGGCCCGCGTGTCGCCGACGCCCGCGCGGCGGCGGTGAAGGCGCCTCCTCCGGAAGCCGGACTCGCCGCTGCCTGGTCCAGGTCGCGCCCCGGCGTGAACGGCGCCGAGCCCGTGGCGGCCGTACCCGCGCCCGCGGGCCCCGACGGCGGCTCCTCCTGGCGGCCGTGGCGCTTCCGTATGTCGAACGACGTGTGGGGGACGCCCGCCGTCGCCGGAGACCTGGTCTACGTCACCTCCTTCGAGGTGCACGCGCTGGACGTGGCCACCGGCCGGCGCCGCTTCAAGACGCGGGACGTCGCCTGGTCGATGGCGGTCGCCGACGGCCGCGTGCACGCCTCCGACGGGCCCACGCTCTTCGCCCTGGACGCCCGCGAGGGCACCGACCTGTGGCGGTTGCCGACCGACGCCTGGGTGTACTCCCTCAAGGCCGACCGCGGCACGGTCGTCACCGGGACCCGCGGCGGTGGCGTACAGGCCTGGGAGGCCGCCAACGGGCAGAAGCTGTGGGAGGTCACCGGCGCCCAGACCGACTTCGAGTCGCCGGAGGCGGGTCCCGCCGTCCACGACGGCACGGTCTACGTCTGGAAGGACGCCCGGCTGCGCGCCCTGGAGGCGCGTACGGGGGAGGAGCGCTGGTCGTATCCGATCGGCGACGCGGCCTCCTGCGGGGGTGTGCCTGTCCGCATCACCCATGCCGACGACGGATACGTGTACGTGTCGGCCGGGACGCGCGTCCTCGCCATCGACATCGCCGGCGGGCATGTGCGCTGGCACTTCGAGGCGCCGGCCGTGTTCCTGAGCGCGCCCACGTTCGCGCCGGGGCCGGCCGTCACCGGGGGCGGGGTGTACCTCGCCGACTACCTCGGAACGGTGTACGCGCTCGACGCCACCGACGGGCGTGACCGCTGGCGCATCGCGACCGAGGCCCGGTCCTCCATCGACCCGGTGCTCGTCTCGGCGGGGCATGTCCATGTGGGCAGCGGCAAGGGGCTCTACACGCTGGACGCGGTCACCGGTACGCCGAAGTGGCGCTTCCAGGCGGGCGGCGACCTGGTGGGGGCGCCGGCTGTCGCCGACGGCCGCATCCACTTCGGCTCGACGGACCACTTGCTCTACACCTTGAAGGCCGACGACGGCCGTCTGCGGTGGAAGCTCGCCACCGGTGGGGAGATCACGGGGTCTCCGGTCGTCAAGGACGGGGTGGTGTACGCCTGCAGCAAGGACCGGTGCGTGTACGCCCTGGACGCGGAGAAGGGAACGGGCACGGCCCGTTCCTGACCCGCAAATCCCACAGCCTGCATGCCTGCGCCGTTCCCCGCGCCCCTGGAGGGCGACAGGGGTCTGGGGGTTTGTGGCGTGTGCGGGCCGGTGGGGGTTGCTCGCGCCGTTCCCCGCGCCCCTGGGTGGGTGGGGGTTCGGGCGGGTTGTCGGGTGCGGGTCGGTGGGGTTGTTCGCGCAGTTCCCCGCGCCCCCAGAGATGAAAAGCTGGGGCGCAGCCCCGCTTTTCAGGGGCGCGGGGAACTGCGCGGCCAGCCACGACGGGCCCGCAGCCAAGTCTCCGGCCGGGGCCCCCACCCCCCAGGGACGCGGGGAACTGCGCGCTGGCTCAGCGCGTTCGGAAGTCCGGGTGGCGGGTGGCGAACAGGGCCGCCTGGGACTCGGTGGGCAGGTTGCCCAGGGCGATCAGGTGCGGGGCCTGCGACAGTGCCGCCGAACGCGTGGCCTCCTGGGCCGACCAGAGCGCCCGGACCGTGCCGTGCACCGCCGCCGGCGGATAGGACGCGATGACGGTCGCGCAGCGGACCGCCGCCGCCACCGACTCCCCCCGCGCCGTCACCTCCGACACCAGCCCCACCTCGTACGCCCGCCGCGCGGAGACCCGTTCGGCCGTTCCCATCAGGGCCATGCGGGCCACCTCCCCGAACGGCGTCCGCTGGGCCAGGTAGACGGACTCGTACGCGCTGACCATGCCGTACGTCGTGTGCGGGTCGAAGAACGTGGCCGTCTCGTCCGCGATCACGAAGTCCGCCTCGCCGAGCAGGTAGAACGCCCCGCCGCACGCCATCCCGTTCACGGCGGCGATCACCGGCTTCCACAGACCCGCCGCCTTCGGGCCGATCGCGACGAGCGGATCGTCCAGCATGTACGGCGACCCCGGCTGCGGAACCTCCGCGTCCCGGTCGAGGCCCGTCGAGAAGGCCCGGTCGCCCGCACCGGTCAGCACGATCGCCCGTACGGAGTCGTCGAACCTGAACTCCCCCCAGGTCGCGGTCAGCTGGGCCGCCGTGGCGAGGTCTATGGCGTTCAGGCGGTCCGGGCGGTCCAGTGTCACCACCGCGACGCCCGTGTCCTTGTCGGTGGTGGTGCGCAGGGCGGTCACGGCCGCTCCAGCATCCAGCGCGGCAGCCGGGGGCCGTCCCCGCCGTCATCGCCGAACGTCACCTGCACCCTCGCCCCGATCCGGATCCGTTCCCCCGCCACCGAGTTGAGCGGTGCGTCCGGGCCGCTGACGAGATTCCCCACCAGCCGGATCCGCGGCGCCTCCACCAGCTCGACGACGATCACGTTGTACGGGGCCAGCGCCGCGTAGTCCGGCAGGAGCGGGGGGTGCGGGATCACGTACGACCAGATGCGGCCCCTGCCGGTCATCCTGCGCCACTCGCTGTCGAAGGAGTGGCAGCGCGGGCAGCAGGGGCGGGGCGGGAAGCGGAGTTCGCCGCAGTCCGGACCGGCGCAGGCCTGGACGCGCAGCTCGCGCCGGGCCGTGTACTCCCAGAAGGGGACGCCGTCGTCGTCCACCACAGGTGTGAGCATGTGGGCTCCTCAGTGCCTCAGTGCCTCAGTGCCTCAGTGCCTCGGTACCTCAGTTCCGCAGGAGCAGGGCCGAGGTCGGGACGCCCTCGCCCGCCGTCACCAGACAGGTCGCCGCGCCCGGCACCTGCGCCGTACTGGTCCCCCTGAGCTGCTTCACACCCTCGTTGATGAGGTTGAAGCCGTGGACGTACGCCTCCGAGAGGCCGCCGCCGCTCGTGTTCAGCGGCAGCCGTCCGCCGATCTCCAGGGCGCCCCCTTCCGTGAAGGAGCCGCCCTCGCCCCGGCCGCAGAAGCCGTAGCCCTCCAGGGAGAGCGCAACGAGAGGGGTGAACGCGTCGTAGATCTGGGCGACGTCCACGTCCTCCGGGGTGAAGTCCGCGTGTTTCCACAGGTGGCGGGCGGCCGTCCAGGCGGGCCCGGTCAGCGGGTCCTCGTTCCAGTAGTTGACCATCCCGTGGTGCTGGGCGGGCAGGCCCTGGGCGGCGGAGTGCACGTACACGGGTCTGCGGCGGCAGTCGCGGGCGCGTTCGGCGGAGACGATCACGCAGGCCAGCGCCCCGTCCGTCTCCAGGCAGTTGTCGAAGAGGCAGAGCGGCTCGCTGATCCAGCGCGAGGTCATATACATGTCCCGGGTCAGCGGTCGCTCGTACATCATCGCGGCGGGGTTCTGGTTGGCCCGGTTGCGGCAGGCGAGGGCCACGTTGAAGAGATGGTCGCGGGTCGCCCCGTACTCGTGCAGATAGCGGCGGGCCAGCATGGCTATCTCGTCGACGGGGCGCAGGAGGCCGAAGGGGCGGGTCCACTGGGCGGGGGTAGGGAGTTGGACGGCGGTGTTCTTCCACGGGCGCGGTCCGCTGCCGCGCTTGCGTGAGCGCCACGCGACTCCGACCGTCGCCTGGCCGGTGGCCACGGCGGACGCCAGATGCGCGACCGTGGCGCACGAACCGCCGCCCCCGAAGCCGACCTTGCTGAAGAAACTCAGATCGCCGAACCCGACGGCCTTGGCGACCTCGACCTCGTCGGTCTCCTCCATGGTGTAGGAGGCGAGCGCGTCGACCTCGGCCGGCGGGATCCCCGCGTCGTCGAGGGCGGCGAGGATCGCCCGGCAGGCCAAGGACTTCTCGCTGTCGGGGAGTTGCCTGGCGAAGGGCGTCTGCCCGATCCCGACGACGGCGGTCGCGTCCTTGAGCCCCGCCGCACCGGTGCCCGCCCTCGTGCTCACCCCTGTCCGTGCCATGGACGCACCTCCACCCTGGTCCACGAATGCTGACAGGGCGTCAGGCTACAGCTAATCTGACGGGTAGTCAGCTAGCGGTCGGCCGGTTGATCGGTCGATCGGTCGACCGCTCGTACGACGCCGGGAGGCCTGCTGTGCGCGGTGACTTGGAGTGGGAGACGATCCCGGGGCTCGTGCGGTCGGCCGCCGAGCGGTACGCGGACGTGGAGGCGGTCGTCGAGGGCCGTACCCGCGTCACGTACGCGGAGCTGGGCGCCCGGGTGGAACGCGCGGCGGCGGCCTGCGTCGCGAACGGCGTGGAGTACGGCGACCGGGTGGCCATCTGGGCGCCCAACACCCTGGACTGGATGGCGTCCGCCCTCGGCGCGGTGTCGGCGGGCGCGGTCCTCGTCCCGCTGAACACCCGCTTCAAAGGGACGGAGGCCGCGTACGTACTGGCCCGTAGCCGCGCGAAGCTGCTGTTCGTGACGGGCACGTTCCTGGGGACCTCGTACGTGGCCTCCCTGCGGCGGGCCTGCGCCGAGAGCGAGGGACCTGCCGCTACGGGCGCTGACGCGGGCGCCCGTACGGGCCGGTCCGCGGGCCCCCTCCCGGGGCTTCCGCATCTGGAACAGGTGGTCGTCCTGTCCGACGACGCCCCCGCCGACTTCCGTACCTGGAAGGACTTCCTGGCGAGCGGGGACGGGGTGGGGGAGGACGAGGTGCGGGCACGGGCCTCGGCGCTCGACCCGTCCGCCCCCTCGGACATCATCTTCACCTCGGGCACCACCGGCCGTCCCAAGGGCGCGGTGATCACCCACGCGCAGACCCTGCGGGCGTACGACGTCTGGTGCGAACTGGCCGGCCTGCGCGAGGGCGACCGCTATCTGATCGTGAACCCCTTCTTCCACACCTTCGGTTACAAGGCGGGCGTGATCGCCTGTCTGATGCGGGGCGCGACGATGATCCCGCAGCCGGTGTTCACCGTGGACACGGTCCTGGCGAACGTGGCCTCGGAACGCGTCTCGGTGCTCCCGGGCCCGCCCACCCTCCACCAGTCCCTCCTGGACCACCCCCACCGGGACGCGTACGACCTCTCGGCCCTGCGGCTGGTCGTGACGGGCGCGGCGGTCGTGCCGTTGCTGCTGGTGGAGCGGTTGCGGGCGGAGCTGGGCGTGGGCACGGTCCTCACCGCCTACGGGCTCTCCGAGGCGTGCGGCATCGTCACGATGTGCCGCCGCGGCGACGAACCGGACGTGATCGCGTCCACATCCGGCCGCGCGATCCCCGGCACGCGGGTGAAGGTGGTGGACGGGGAGTGCGCGACCGTCGCCCCCGGCACCCCGGGCGAGGTCCTGGTCCGCGGCTTCAACGTCATGCGCGGCTATTACGAGGACGCCGCGGCCACCTCGGAGGCGATGACCCCGGACGGCTGGCTGCGCACGGGCGACATCGGCGTCCTGGACGCGGCCGGCAACCTCCGGATCACCGACCGCATCAAGGACATGTTCATCGTCGGCGGCTTCAACGCGTACCCGGCGGAGATAGAGCAGCTCCTGGGCCTGCACCCGGACGTCGCGGACGTGGCGGTGATCGGCGTCCCCGACGCCCGGCTCGGCGAGGTCGGCAGGGCGTACGTCGTACGCCGTCCCGGCGTCCCGCTCACCGGCGACGGCCTGATCGCCTGGGCCCGCCGCGAGATGGCGAACTACAAGGTGCCCAGGACGGTGGAGTTCGTCGGCGAGCTGCCGCGGAACGCGAGCGGGAAGGTCGTCAAGGGGGAGCTGCGGAAGCGGCGTTGAGGGGCCCCGCCCTCTCTCGGCGGGACCCCGGTCGCCGACGCGGTGTGCGCTATTCGCGGGCGGACAGCGCGTGGGCCGGGGCCGTGCGCAGCGCCTGCCGGGTGGGGAGTTCGACCGTGACGAAGGCCGTGGTGAGCACGGTCAGCGCGACGGCCGGGAGCAGCCACACCGGGCCCGCGGGCCACGGCCGGTCCAGGAAGCCGATGCCGAGCAGCGCGAGCGGGATCGCGGACAGCAGCAGGCCGGTGGCGAGCGAGACGACCCCGATCACCGCGGCCTCGCGGCGCATCATCGCGAGGATCTGGCGGGGCGTGGTGCCGTTGAGGCGGAGCGTGGCGATCTCGTTCCGCCGCTGGGCGGTCGTGGCGACCAGCTTGTTGGCGATGGAGAGGAGCAGATAGCCGAGGAGTACGACGATGGTGGCGAGGTTGATCCAGACCGTCGCCGGTGCGTCGCCCAGGCTGTCGCCGGACCCGGTGTCGGTGGGCTCAAGGGCCAGACCCGGGCGGGACGCGGCGAGTTCGGCGAGGTTGCGCAGTGCGGCGTCGGTGCCGTCGGTGCGTACGAGGACACTCTGGTCGAGGCCGGCGGTGGTGTGGCCCTCGGCGAGGTCGTGGGAGACGGCGACCGGGCCGAAACCGAGTCCGCGGTCGTAGACGGCGACGACCTCGGGGCTGACCCGGCTGCCGTCCCCGAGGACCAGGTCGATCCGCTCGCCGACACCGGCGTCGCGGGACCGGGCGACCTCGCTGTCGACGGCGACCGTGTCACCGGTGAGCCCGGCCAGGCCGCCGTCCCGTACGCCGAGGTCCAGGACGTCCGGCGCGGCCGGGGTCAGGATCATCGCCGAGGCGGCCTCGACCTCCGGTTCGCCGAACATCTCGTACTCCCACACGACCGTGGTGGTGCCGACCGGGGCCGCCGCCCGTACGCCGTCGGTCCTCCCGACGTCCGCCAGGGTGCCGGCGGGCACCCCGCCGAGTCCCGGCGCGCTCAGGCTCTGCTGGGCGAGGGTGCCGTCGCGGGTGTCCTGCGCGGTGGCGCTCATGACGGTCGTCTGGGCGAGGGTGTAGGTCAGGACGAACACGACCGCCATGGCGAGGGCGCTGACGACTCCCGAGAGCCGCAGGGCGTACCCGCGGATGTTCGCCACCGCGAGCCAGGTCGGGGCCGAGACCCCGGGCCGCAGCCGCCGGGCCGCCGTGTCACCGAGGCCCCGGACCAGGGCCGGTCCCGCCAGGGCCAGACCGATCGCGCCGATGATGCCGGCCATGGAGGTGGCCGCCGCGCCGAGGACCGTCCGGCTCAGCAACGGCACCGCCGAGAGGCTCGTGGCGGCGACGATCAGCAGCAGCCCGGCGCGGATCCGGATCTTCGACGGGGTACGGGGCTCGCTGCGCGACTCGGCGACCGCCTCGGTGGCCGGCAGCCGCGAGGTGCGCCACGCGGCGCCGCGGGCCGACACCTGGACGGCGAGCCCCAGGAGGAGAACGGCGGCGAGCGCGGGCAGCGGACTGTACGTCAGCGGCAGCCCGGCCGGGATCACCTCGCGGTCGACGAGCATCCGCCGGAACTGCCCGGCCAGCAGATAGCCGAGACCCACCCCGGGCAACACGGCCACGGCGGCGATGACGGAGGCCTGCGCGGCGGCCAGCCGCCTGATCTGCTTCGGAGTCGCGCCGACGGCCCGCATCAGGGCGAGGTCGCGGCGCTGGCCGCCGATCGACACGGCCAGGGCGCTCGCCAGCACGAACCCGATGATCAGCATGATGATCCCGGAGAGCGAACCGGCGAGCAGGATCAGCAGCGAACGGGCCGCGCCCGCGCCGGGCGAGGCGATGTCGCCGCGGGCGGAACCGGTGGAGACGATCACATCGGCGCCCTTGTCCGCCTTCTTGCCCGCTTTCTTGTCCGCCCTCTTGTTCGCGTCGGTGCCGGCGTTCCTGATCGTCTCGCGGGCCGCGGTGGCCACCGAGTCCTCGGCGCCGGGCTCGGTGCGCAGACCGACCAGATCGACGGTCCCGGCGCGCTCTCCCTTGTCGCCCCCGTCACGGCCGGCCAGCCGTGCGGCCGTGGGGTCGGCGAAGAGGATGCCCGCGTCCGGGGCGTCGACCACCGCCGTGACGCGGTACTCGACGGCGGACCGGCCGGCCGCGACGATCTCGACCCGGTCGCCCGCCCGGACACCCGCGGCCTCGGCCGTCGCCCTGTCGAGAGCCACCTCGGCGGCCCCGGACGGCCTGGTGCCACCGACCTCCGGATCCGTGAGCAGCTTCGTCGACGACCAGCCGTGACCGGCCGTCCGCGGCTCCCCGGTCGGTACGACGCGGCCGTCGGCGCCGATGACGGCCGCCGGGAAGCTGACGTCGCCGACCGCCGCGGTGACCCCGGGCAGTCCGGCGAGCCGCTCGACCAGCCCGGCCGGGACCGTACCGCGCTCCGGGAGGGCGATGGGCAGGTCCCCGGCCGGATGGAAGCTCTGGTCGGTGGAGACCACGACGTCGGCTCCGGCGAGCCGGCCGGCCGGCAACTCGGAGCGGAGGCCGGACTCGGCCAGTACCCCCGTGCCGGTGATCAGTGCCGCGCCGCCGAGCACCGCGCACGCCACCGCCAGCAGGGCGGTGATCCGGTGTCCTGCCATACGGACCGCGAGATGCAGCATGGTTCTAGACCTCTCCCAGCTTGACGAGACGGTCGGCCAGTTCGGGGGCCGTGGGCCGGTACAGGCGCTCGACCACCCGGCCGTCGGCCATCACCACCGCGTGGTGGGCCTGGGCGGCGGCGGCCGGGTCGTGGGTGACCATCACCACCGTCTGGCGCAGCTCGTCGACCAGTTCGCGCAGCAGGCCCAGCACCTCGTGGGCGCTGCGCAGGTCCAGGGCGCCGGTCGGCTCGTCGGCGAACACGACGGCGGGCTTCGCCACCAGGGCCCGTACGATCGCGGCCCGTTGCTGCTGGCCGCCGGAGAGTTCGGCGGGCCGGTGCGCCATCCGGTCGGCGAGCCCGACCCGCTCGACCAGCGTGCGTACCCACTCCCGGTCCGGGGCGCGCCCCGCCAGCCGCAGCGGCAGCGTGATGTTGTCGGCGACGCTGAGGGCGGGCACCAGGTTGTAGGACTGGAACACGAAACCGATGTGCTCGCGGCGCAGTTCGGTGCGGCGGGTCTCGTTCAGCCCGCTGATCTCGCGGTCGCCGATGCGGATGCTTCCCGAGGTGGGGGAGTCGAGACCGGCGGCGCAGTGCATCAGCGTGCTCTTGCCGGAACCCGAGGGGCCCATCACGGCGAGGAACGTGCCGTGCTCGACGCTCAGCGACACGTCGTCGAGGGCGCGGACGCCTCCCGCGTACGTCTTGCTGACGTTCGCCAGCTCGATGGCCGGCGCGGGCGGCGCCGCCATCGGGTGGCCGGCGCCCGCGAGGACGCCGCTCATCGCCGGCCCCGCAGGTGACGGACGACGAGCGCGGTCACGCACAGCGCGGTGACCCCGCCGCAGACCAGGTGGACCTGGGTGGAGGCGGCGCCGTACGAGGCCGCCATGTTGCCGACGGTGCTGATCACCAGGACCAGCCACAGCACCGTACGGACGAAGCGGTCCCGGGTGAGGCCTTCCCTGGGGGTGTCCTGCCGGGCGGGGTCCGTGCTCCCGGCGAAGCCGTCGAGGCGGTAGGGGTCCGTGGTCGTCATGGCTGTCCCTCTTCGGAGTCTTCGAGCTCTTCGGACCCTGCGCGGTTCGCGTTCGCGGTGTGCGGTTCGTGCTTCTCGCCGCGGGTCTCGCTGTCGTGACTTCGAAGTTACGGATCAGGGCCCCGGCCGGCCGAGCCCGCCAGCAGCCCGAGTGGGGGTACAGCAGGCTGTACCTCTACGCTCCTCCACGACAGTGAAGCGGTCGCTCGCACAGGGCTGTTGACGAGCGGGAGCCGCTCGTACAGGGCTGTGGACGAGCGGAAGCTGCTCGCACAGGGCTGTGGACGAGCGAGAGAGGAGGGGCGGATGGCGACCCCGACCCCGACCGGCGCGCCCGATGACGGCGGCGAGGGCAGGCCCGGGATCCGGGCCACCGCGGTCCGGGCGGCCGGTGCGGCCGTCGCCGCTCTGGAACAGCTCGTCGGCGGACTCGGCACCGCCCTGATGGCGCTGCTCGTCCTGGTCTGGGCGGCCGTGACCGCCGTGACGTCCCTGGTCGGCGTCGGACTGCTGATGGCGCCGCTCGTCCTGCGCGCCCTGCACTCGCTCGCCGGACGCGAACGCGACCGGCTCGGCCGGTGGGGGCCCGAGGTCATGGGCCCGGACCCGGCGCCGACCGCGTTGCGGCTCGCCGTGGTCGACCCCACCACGCGCCGCGAGCTGCGCTGGCTGGCCCGCCACGCCACGCTCGGCCTGCTGCTCGGCCTCGGCGGCCTGCTGCTGCCGCTGCTGGCCCTGCGCGACGCCCTCTTCCCGCTGTACTGGCGCCTGCTGCCGGAGGGCGCGACCAGTACGTCCCTTGGGATAGGGGTCGCGGAGACCTGGGCCGACGCGGCCGCCGCCGCCCTGCTGGGGCTCGGCTGGACCGCCATCGTCCTGGGCCTCGGTCCCGGCATGGCGCGCCTCCAGGGCCGGCCAGGGCGGCTGCTCCTCGCGGCCGGGCCCGACACGGACCTGTCCCTGCGCGTCGCGGAACTCACCGCGACCCGGGCGGCGGCCCTGGACGCCCACGCCACCGAACTGCGGCGCATCGAGCGTTCGTTGCACGACGGCACCCAGAACCGGCTCGTCACCGTCGCCGTGCTGCTCGGCGCCGCGCGCCGCATGGTGGCCCGCGACCCGGCGGGCGCCGACGAACTCCTCGAACGCGCCCAGAGCGCGGCCGAACAGGCCCTGTCCGAGCTGCGTTCGGTGGCCCGGGGCATCCTGCCGCCCGTACTGGCCGACCGGGGACTCGCCGGCGCGCTCACCGGACTCGCCGCGAGCTGCCCGGTGCCCTGCCGCATCGACGTGGAGGCGCCCGAGCGGTGCGCCGCGTCCGTGGAGGCGACCGCCTACTTCGTGGTGGCGGAGGCCCTGACGAACATCGCCAAGCACAGCGGGGCGCGACAGGCGGCCGTCACGGTCCGCAGTGGTGGCGGGCGGCTGCGCCTGGACATCACCGACGACGGCCGGGGCGGTGCCGATGCTGGCGGCGGGTCCGGGCTCACCGGCATCCGCAACCGGATCGCCGCGCACGACGGCACCCTCGAACTGGCCAGCCCGCCCGGCGGCCCGACGACTCTCAAGGTGGAACTGCCATGCGGATTGTGATCGCCGAGGACGACGCGCTGCTGCGGGAGGGGCTCGCGCTGCTGCTGCGCGCCGAGGGCCTGGACGTGGTGGCCACGGCCGGCACCGCCGACGGCATCCTCGACGCCATCGACACCCACAAGCCGGACGTCGCCATCCTGGACGTACGGATGCCGCCGACGCACACCGACGAGGGGATCGTCGCTGCGGTGGAGGCCCGGCGGCGGCGCCCCGATCTCGCGGTCCTCGTCCTGTCGGCGTACGTCGAGCAGTCGTTCGCCACGGAGTTGCTGGGTGGCGGGGTGACCGGTCTCGGCTATCTGCTCAAGGAGCGGGTCGGGCGGGTGGAGGAGTTCCTGGACGCGCTCCACCGGGTGGCGGGCGGGGGTACGGCCATCGACCCGGAGGTCGTCGCGCAGCTCTTCACCCGCAGCCGCCAGGACACCCGCCTGGAGCGGCTCAGTCCGCGCGAGCGTGAGGTGCTCGCGCTGATGGCGGAGGGACTGGGGAACGGGGCCGTCGCCGAACGGCTCGTGGTCACGGAGGGTGCCGTGCACAAGCACATCCGCAGCATCTTCGCGAAGCTGGACCTGTCGCCGGCCGATCAGGTGGATCGGCGGGTCGCGGCGGTTCTGAGGTACCTGGATGATGCGCGGCGCAGGGCCTGACGGGCTGTCATGGGGTGATTCCGGCCGGGTTGTCGGGTGCGGGCTGGTGGGGGTTGGCCGCGCAGTTCCTCGCGCCCCTGGGGTGGGGGGTGGTTGCGGTCGGGTGGTGGCTGCGGGGTGGTGGGGTGGGTCTCGTGTGGGTGGTGCGGCAGGCGCTACCGCCGTGCGGGGGAGTGCACCCCCAGGCACCGGGGCGCCTGCTTGATGGTGACGCACAGGTGGAGTTCCTAGCGTGGTGGTCGCACCGCAACGACGGCCGGACCCGGACGCGAGGAGCCCGCGACCCATGAAGACCCGACCCATCTCCCGAGTGGTGGCCACCGCCCTGGCGACCGTACTGGCCGGCATCGGCCTGGCCCTGCCCGCCGCGGGCGCGACCGGCGCCACCGGCACACCCGCGCACGGCACCTCGCACGGCAAGGCGCTGCAGGCCGGCGTGGACGCGATCATGAGGACCGGGACCGTCGGTGTCGTGGCGCGGTCGACGGACCCGCGAGGCTCCCGGTACGCCACCGGCGGGGTCGCCGACAGGGCCACGGGGGCGGCTGTACGCCCCGGTGACAGGTTCCGGATCGCCAGCGCGGGCAAGACGTTCGTCGCCACGGTGATCCTGCAACTCGTCGGCGAGGGACGCCTGTCGCTCGACGACACCGTGGAGCACTGGCTGCCCGGAGTCGTATCCGGCCACGGCAACGACGGCGGCGCGATCACCGTACGGCAGCTGCTCCAGCACACCAGCGGGCTGTTCGACTACACGGCGGACTTCCCCGAGTTCGCGAGTACGGCCGGCTATCAGGCCGACCGTTACCGCACCTGGACCCCGGAGCAACTGGTCGCCGTAGCGATGCGGCACGCCCCGGGATTCGCGCCCGGCGAGGGGTGGAGCTACTCCAACACCAACTACATCGTCGCCGGAATGATCATCCAGAAGGTCACCGGGCACACCTGGAACGAGGAGGTCACCAGGCGGCTCATCCGCCCGCTGGGCCTGCGCGACACCCTCGCCCCGACGACGGACCCCCGGATCCCCGGCCGCCATCTGCGCGGCTACTCCAGCTTCGAGGAAGCGGGACCGGCGATCGACACCACCGAACTCAACGCCTCCGCGGGCGGCGCCGCGGGCGCCATGATCAGCACGACGGCCGACCTGACCCGCTTCTACCGGGCGCTCCTCGGTGGCCGGCTGCTGCGTCCGGCGGAGCTGACGGCGATGAGGACGACCGTGCCGGCCCCGGAGCTGGAACCCGGCTGGCCCGGTGTGCGGTACGGCCTCGGCCTGATGAGCGTCCCGTTGTCCTGCGGCGGCGTCTACTACAGCCACGGGGGCGACCTCCCCGGCTACACCACCCGCAACGGCATCAGCGGCGACGGCCTCCGTACCGTCGTCCTGAACTCGACCGGTGACGGTTCGTCCGGTGACGGTTCGTCCGACTCGTCCACCCAGCAGACCCAGAACGCCCTGATCGACGACGAACTCTGCGCATGACCCCGGGGCCGGGCGCACCCCGCAAGGGGCGCGGGGAACCGCGCGGCTCACCCCCAACGGACCCGCGGATTCGGCACCGTGCTCCGAGCGGACCGCTCACCCCCGTGCGAGCGACTCCCGCGCGGCGGCCCGCAGCGCGTGGATCTCGTCCCGGGCCCCGCGCCGCGCGGGCGCGCCCCGGCCGACGGTCCCCACCGTGTGCTCGGCCTTGCGGAGCCGCGCGGCCGTGGACGGGAACCGCGCGATCTCCACGGTGACGGCCCAGGTGTCGAGAAGCTGGATGATCGGCCCGAGACTGCCGGTACGCGCGGCGGCGCCGATGGCCCCGTCGGTCTCCCGCTCCAGTTCGGCGAGCCGGTGCGGGGCAACCCGGATGACGGCCGCGCGAAGTGCGCCGGGTGTCCGTGCCGGCCGCGGAACGAGGGGTCTGCCGGGTTCGATGGGCTGCGCTGTCATCGTGATCCGCACAGTACGGCGTACGGGCGGGCACCGCGAGGTCCGGGACCCGCCCGGTGACGAAAACCGGCCGGGACCCGAAACCCCCACGACACGACGACGGGCCGAGCCCCGTTGAGGGCTCGGCCCGTCGGGACCGTGGACGCCGGGTTGTGGACGTCAGGGTGCCGGGACGGCCGGCGCGGCCGGAACGGTCACGGTCGCGGTGGCGTCCGGCGCGGGCGCGGGCATCGAGTTGTCGGCCAGGGCCGGACTCGCGGCCGCGGCGGTGACGCCGAGCATCAGGGTGAGCGTCGTGAGGAACTTCTGCGTACGGGTCATTCCGACTCCTGGGGGAAACGGGTCATACCGACACCTGGGTCAAAGGGAACGGCCGGACGCCCGAAGACGCCGGCCACCTACGGGTACTACGTCCTGCCGGGACGAAACGGTTCCTGTCGCCGATCGGCCGGATCCCGCCCCGGACAGACTTCGGCCGCGGTGGCTCCCCCTCCGCGCCACCGCGGCCGATCCCCGTCGGGAGAAAGGTCTCTACTTGCCGCCGTCGAGGTCCAGCGCGGGCGGCGAAGGCATGCCGTTGTCCAGCGTCCGGACGTCGGTCTGGGGCGGGGTCGGCATCCCGTTGTCCAGCGGAGCGGCGACCGGGTCCTCGGCGGGCGGGGTCGGCATCCCGTTGTCGAGCGGAGTGGCCACGACCGGGTCCTTCGCGGGCGGGGTCGGCATCCCGTTGTCCTGCGGGGTCGCGGTGGGGTTCGTTTCCTTCGTCTGGTCACTCATGGCCTGTCTCCTCCGTTGTGTTGACGAGTGAGGAACGCCCGTCCAGAGACTCCCCCGAGGGCCGCTGGACGGGCGTTCGGAGCCGCAGACCAGCCGGTTGGGCTCCTGGTCAGACCGTCTGCCCCCCGACGCGACGGTGTGACAGGTATGAGAGTGCCGGGTGGAGATAAACGAATGCTGAACGTCCGCAACGGGCCGGGGGCGGGCCCGTCGCTCACGCCACCGTGGCAGGCGTGAGCAGGACCCTGACCTCCTCGGCCTGTGCGGAGCCGCCGTTCTGCTCCAGGAGGTTGACCGCCTCGCGCCAGCAGGCCCTGGCCCGGTCGACCTGCCCCACCATGGTGAGCGCCCGGCCGAGCAGCGTCAGCACGGTGCCCTGCATCCGGTCCCCCCCGATGCAGCCGAGCGCGAGCGCCTGCTCGGCGTGCTGGGCGGCCTGTGCGGGCCGGCGGGCCGCCAGGTGCACCTCCGCCATCCGGAAGTTGGTGGTGCCCTCCCAGAGCCGCTGGCGGTGGCTGCCGAAGACGGACAGGGCGTCGGAGAACTGGCTGAGAGCCTCCGCGTGCCGGCCGGCCCGGGTCAGCGCTATGCCCAGGGTGAAGTGGCCGTTGGCGAGGCGCAGGGTCTTGCCGATCTCCAGGTAGGTCGCCAGGGCGCGCTGCGCGATCTCCACGGCCTTGTCGGTGTTGCCCATGCCGAGATGGGCGCGCGAGAGGTTGCACAGGCTGAGCGCTTCGAGGGGCCGGTTGCCGATCGCCGCGTACACCTCTATCGCCTGCTCGAAGTACGGCTTGCCGCTCGCGAACTGCTCCTGGTGGAGGAAGGTGAGTCCCAGGTCGTTGGCCGCCCAGCTCATGGCGATGGCGTCCTCGGCGGTGATGGCGAGGTCCATCGCGAGCTGGGCCTGCTCGGCGGTCTGCTGGATGCGGCCGGAGACCAGCAGCGGATGGGTGAGCGTCAACCGCGCCCTGCCCTCCGCCCGCGTGTCCCCCGCGGCCCGCGTGGCGTCGCACATCGCCCTGGCCGTCGTCTCGTACTGATGGGAGTTGGCCCCCGACTCGTTGAGGTCCCGGGAGGCCCAGAGCAGGTCCACCGCCCGCCGCAGGCGGTCCGTACCCGCCGACTGCCGTACGCACGCCAGCAGCGGTGCCGCCTCCGTGTACAGCCAGTCGAGTGCCGCGCTGCCGTCGGTGAAGCGCAGACCCGGGTACTCCGTCGTCTCCAGGTGGTCGATCAGCCGGTCGCCGGGGCGTTCGATCGCGTAGACGCCGGCGGCGGTGGCCAGGTAGAAGTCGAGCAGCCGTGACATCGCGGCCGTCCGCTCGCTCGGCGGCTGCTCGTCCCGCTCGGCACAGGCACGCGCGTAGAGACGGACCAGGTCGTGGTAGCGGTAGCGGCCGGGTGCCGCCGATTCCAGGAGCGAGGTGTCGACGAGCGACTCCAGCACGTCCTCGGTGTCCTCAAGCGGAAGGTCGAGCACCGCCGCGGCCGCCGCCAGCGAGATGTCGGGTCCGTCCGTGAGCCCCAGCAGCCGGAAGGCGCGGGCCTGGGCGGACTCCAGCTGGCCGTAGCCCAGCTCGAAGGTGGCCTTCACGGCCAGGTCGCCGGCCTGGAGTTCGTCCAGGCGCCGCCGCTCGTCCGCGAGCTTCGCCGCGAGGACCGAGACGGTCCAGGTGCGCCGGGCGGCCAGCCGGGAGGCGGCGATCCGGATGGCCAGCGGCAGGAAGCCGCAGGCCGCCACCACGTCCAGCGCGGACTGGCGTTCCGACTCCACCCGCTCGGTGCCGACGATCTTCGTGAAGAGCTGGAGGGCCTCCTCCGGCGACATCACGTCGAGGTCGACCAGGTGCGCGCCGGCCAGGTCGACCATCCGCACCCGCGAGGTGACCAGCGCGGCGCAGCCCTCCGTGCCGGGCAGCAGGGGCCGGACCTGGGCCGCGTCCCGGGCGTTGTCGAGGAGGACCAGGACCCGGCGGCCGTCCAGCACCGAGCGGTACAGCGCCGCACGCTCCTCCAGGGTGTCCGGAATGGACGGGTCCGGGGTGCCGAGGGCGCGCAGGAAGGCGCCCAGTACGGCCTCCGGCGCCGCGGCCCGCGCGCCCGCGCCCTGCAGGTCCACGTACAGCTGTCCGTCCGGGAAGGCGCCTCGCGACTGGTGTGCGACGTGGACGGCGAGCGTGGTCTTGCCCACGCCGCCGATGCCGGCCAGCGCGGAGACGGCCATCACGCGGCCCTCGGCGCTCGCGAGGACCTCGCACAGTTCGGAGACGAAGGACGAGCGGCCGGTGAAGTCCGGGACGGTGGCGGGCAGTTGAGCGGGGCGCACCGCGGTGGTCGCGGTCTCCGGGGCCAGCGGTGCCGAGGGTTCGGCCAGACCCGGGTCGGCCTGGAGGATGCGTTGCTGGAGTTCCTGGAGGTCCGGGCTCGGGTCCACGCCCAGCTCGTCGGCGAGCAGCCGCCGGGTGTCCGCGTACGCGGCCAGGGCCTCGGCCTGCCGGCCCGAGCGGTACAGCGCCAGCATCAGCAGCGCGCGCAGCCGCTCCCGCAGGGGGTGCGCCGCGGTGAGCGCGGTGAGCTCGGAGACGGCCTCGGCGTGGCAGCCCTGTTCGAGGTCCATCTCCAGGCGGGACTCGGTGAGCTGGAGCTTCCACTCCTGCAGCCGGGTGCGCTGGGTCTCCGCGTACGGGCCCGGAACGCTCGCCAGCACCTCCCCGTCCCACAGGCTCAGCATCTTGCTCAGCAGGGCGCGCGCATGGCACAGGTCGCCCCTGCTCTTCGCCTTCTCCGCGTCGGCCGCCAGCTCCTGCGCCAGGGCCAGGTCGAGCGTGCCGCCGCCGCCGGAGTTGTCGGAGAGCCGGATCGCGTAGCCCCCGGACTCGCTGACCAGCACGCCGGGGGAGAGGATCTTGCGCAGCCGCGAGGCGTACGTGCGCACGGCCGCCAGCGCCTGGGACGGCGGGTCGTCGCCCCACAGGGCGTCGATCAGCTCGCCCGCCGTGGCCGTGCGGCCCTCGCGGAGCAGCAGGGCGGCCAGCAGGGCGCGTTGCTGCGGGGACCCCGTGGGCAGCGCCTGTGCTCCCCGCCAGGCGCGCACCGGCCCGAGCACACTGAAGCGCAGGGCCACCGACTCCTCGGGAACCCACTGCTCCGGTACTCGCGGTACACCGTCCATCGCTGTCCCCCTGCCGAACCGTCATGACAACCAGGCCAGTTTGCCTTGTTCATGGCGGATGCGTCAGCCGTGGGAGACACCGATCACAGGCCGCCATGCCAAGTTCACGCATCCCCTCACAGGGCCCACACCCCGTCGTCGCAACCCCGCGGGGCGTTCCTCGCATTCCGGAGACCGCTCTCCAGTAGCTGACGGGCCGTCAGATCTGCGCTACCGTACTACGCATGGAGACCTTCCCGAAGATCATCTCGGTGGACGACCACACGGTGGAGCCCCCCAACGTCTGGCGGGACCGGCTCCCGTCGAAGTACCAGGACAGGGGGCCGCGCGTCGTACGGGCCCCGCTGAGGGAAATGACCTTCCTGGGCGGGAAGTTCGCTCCCGTCATGGGCAGTCCCGGCGACGACGGGCCGATCGGCGACTGGTGGGTCTACGAGGACCTGCACCGCCCGCTCACCCGTCTCGACACCGCCGTCGGCTACGACAGGGACGAGATCAAGCTGGAGGTCATCACGTACGAGCAGATGCGCCCGGGCTCCTACGACGTCCCGCAGCGCCTCGCCGACATGGACGTCAACCACGTGCAGTCCGCCCTCTGTTTCCCGACCTTCCCCCGTTTCTGCGGCCAGACGTTCACCGAGGCCGCGGACCGCGAGCTGGGGCTGCTCTCGGTGCGGGCCTACAACGACTGGATGGTCGACGAGTGGTGCGGGCCCGAGGCCCGGGGGCGGCTGATACCGCTCACGCTCATCCCGCTGTGGGACCCGGAGCTGGCTGCCCGGGAGGTGCGGCGCAACGCCTCCCGCGGAGTGCGGGCCGTCGCCTTCTCCGAGATACCTCCGCACCTCGGGCTGCCCTCCGTCCACACGGACGCATGGGATCCGTTCCTCGCCGCCTGCGACGAGACCGGCACGGTCGTCGCCATGCACATCGGGTCGAGCAGCCGGATGCCCTCCACCTCCGCCGACGCGCCGCCCGCCGTCGGCTCCACCATCACCTTCGCCAACTGCTGCTTCTCGATGGTCGACTGGCTGATGAGCGGCAAGTTCGAGCGCTTCCCCAACCTGAAGGTCATGTACGCGGAGGGCCAGATCGGCTGGATCCCCTACATTCTCGAACGCGCCGACGTGGTGTGGGAGGAGAACCGCGGCTGGGGCGGTGTCGCGGACAAGGTCCACCGCCCGCCCTCCGAAATCTTCACCGAGCACGTCTACGGCTGCTTCTTCGACGACGCCTTCGGCCTGAAGAACCTGGACGCGATCGGCGTCGGGAACGTCCTCTACGAGACCGACTACCCGCACTCCGACTCCACCTGGCCCGAGTCGCGGCAGGTCGGCGAGGCCCAGATGGGCCACCTGGACACGGACGTCGTGGACCGCATCGTCCGCCGCAACGCGATCGAACTGCTGGGCCTCACGAAGGACGGGCTCTGGGCGTCGGCGAAACAGAGGTGAACGGACCCGCCTTCCGGACGCGGGCGCCGCGACGCACCGCACCGCGCACCCGCGTGGTGCGGCGCTCGGGCCGAGCCGTCCGTCACGCCGACCGATGACCTGTGTAACCTGCGGCCGGTGGAAATGGAACTCGGCGCAGACGACTGGCTGGCGGATACACGGACGTCTTACGACACCGTCGCGGCAAGTTACAGAGAACTGACGCGACACATCTTGGACGAAGCACCTGAAGAACGCGAGGCCCTGGCCCTGTTCGCGGGCCTGGTGCGGGCCCGGGGCGACGGGCCGGTCGCGGACGTGGGGTGCGGGACGGGCAGGATCACGGGCCATCTGCGGGAGCTGGGCCTGGACGTGTTCGGCATCGATCTGTCACCTGGAATGATCGAGGTGGCCCGCCGCGACCACCCCGGGGTGCGGTTCGATCTCGGTTCCATGACGGACCTCGCCCTGGCCGATGCCTCGGTCGCCGGTTTGGTCGCCTGGTACTCGCTGATCCACATTCCGGACGACGAGATCGCCTCCGTACTCGCGCACTTCCGCCGAGTGCTCGTGCCCGGTGGCCCCCTGCTGCTCAGCTTCCACGTCGGAGACGCGTCGCATCTGAAGACCGAGGGCTATGGCGGGCACCCGATGAAGGTCCATGTCCATCGCCGGCAGCACGACCGGACGATCGAGTGGCTTGAGCAGGCCGGCTTCGACGTCGAGACGCACAAGACCCTCACCTCGGCCGAGAGCAAGCTGGGAGGGATCATCCTCGCGCGTCGTCGCCCCTGAGAGCGGCTCAGGGGCCGGTCTCGACCTCCACACCGGTGACGGCGATCAGGCGGCCGGTATCCGCCTCGTGCATGGCCATGTCCGCGAGCTCCGTGCCCGCGCGTTTCGTGCCGCGCCACCGGCGGACGGTGATCGTGAACACCGCGCCGGGGTCCGCGTTTCCGAAGTAGCCGATTTCCTGATCGGTCACCTTGCGCCGCAGGAACTGCTCGTCAGTGCGACCGAGTGAGCGCCACAGTCGCAGCAACGCCGTGTCGAAAATGGAGAAATAGGAAGCGAAGTACATCAGGCCGGCGCCGTTGAGGTCACGCACGACGTCGAGGGTGTATTCGACGGTGAAGGGCGGATCGGCCTCGACGAAGCCGGGTGGGCCTGCGGGGTGGAAGCTGTCCGCTGCGCGGGCCCTGCCGACCAGGGCACGGGGCGAGTACTTGTTCGCGCTGTACCGAGGATGTCAGCGGCCTGCTCCGTGCCGATCCTGACGCTGTCGTCCATCTCCAGGACGTCAGTTGCAGCGTGTCGATGTCCCCGCCACCGCCCCGCGACGCGAGCGCGGTCGAGGAGTTGGTGGACCAGGCGGTATCCGCCTCCTCCGTGGGCCGGCTCATCAGTGAGCCGCAGGCCGTGCACATCTCGTCGCGCAGACCGGATGCAGCACCACCCACCGGTTGACCACCAGGCGGTCATGGAGCCTGGTCACTGATCATCGACTCCGTGGCTGCCTTCCTGCTCGGGCCAGTCATCGCGGCTGCTCACCGCACTTCGTCCACTCGCGGCAGATTGTGGATCTGAATGATGCAGAACCGAACGGTCGACGTACTCGCCATAGGCGCAGGTCCCGCCAACCTGAGTTTGGCGGCCCTCGCCGCTCCGGCAGGAACCGACCTTTCCCTGGCTGTCGTCGAGGCCCGCGAATCGGCGTCATGGCACCCGGGGCTCTTATGGAGCAACTCGCGGCTCCAGGTGAGCGGGGTGAAGGACCTCGTAAGCCTCGTCGATCCTCGAAGTCGTTTCAGCTTCCTGAGTTTCCTGCATGAAAAGGGCCGTCTCTACCGACATCTGATAGCCAGCAGGGAGTACGTCAGCCGGAAAGAGTTCGATCAATACCTGACCTGGGCAGCGGATCACCTCGGCGTCGATTTCGGTACCGAGGTCACGACTGTCGACCATGACGGCGACCACTTCCAAGTGTCCACGACCCGCGGCACGCTGCGGGCCTCCCATATAGTCCTGGGCATCGGCCAGAAACCGTTCATTCCATCCTGTGCCGCCGACATGGACGACCCCGGAATCTGGCACTCGTCACATCACATGGACCGCGGTACGCAGACGCTCGACAAGCATGTCCTTCTGGTCGGTGGGGGGCAGAGTGCCGCGGAGATCGCTCTCGACGTCCTGTCCGGCCGTAGGGGGCTGCCCCGTCGGTTCACCTGGGTCGCCGGCCGGGGCGGCTTCTCCCCACTGGACGACTCGGCCTTCAGCAACGAGTGGTTCAATCCACTCTTCGTCGAATACTTCCATGGGCTGTCGGACGCTCAACGCTCCTCACTGCTGGAAGAGCAGAGTGCGGCGATGAACGGCATCTCGCACAACCTCCTTTCTGCCCTCTACCGGCGCCTGTACGAGATCGACTACCTGGACGACCTCAGCTGTCGGCACAATTTTCTGTCCGGTGTGAGCCTGGTGAAGCTGACGAAAGACAGAGCCGGGTTCATGTGCACCCTGCGCGACGAGATCAGCACGTCCGTCCATGAGATGCACAGCGACATGGTCATCTTCGCCACCGGTTTCCGGCACCGGATACCCGCCTCCTCCAACCGATCCAGGAGCGTATGCCTGTTCAGGGCAATGAGTTCCACGTCGAAAAGGACTACCGAATCCCATGGGACGGTCCTGATGTGAACCGCATCTACATTCAGAACGGGGCACGAAAGAGTCACGGCGTCGCAGACCCGGGTCTGGGCCTCGCCGCCTGGCGCAGTGCTGTGATCCTCAACAGCCTTCTGGACAAGGAGTACTACTGCCTCGGGGGCGATGACATCACACTCTCCTTCCTGCAGTCTCTGGACCAGAAAGCCCGTATTGGGCCACCGTCGAGCAGCCTCGCTTCGAACACACATACCACCGAGAAAGGTTCGTGATAGTCCGTGCGCGCTGCTCCCCTCTTCTTGGGCGGCCAGGCCGTTTCGTTGGTTGGCGACGGCGTCGCCAATCTGACCATTCCACTGCTGGTTCTGCAGATAACGCAAAGCCCGGTGGCCGCAGGGCTCTCCGCCGCACCTCGCGCCATTGGCTATGCCACCTTGGGGCTTGTCGGCGGAGTCCTGGTCGACAGGGTGGATCCCTGGCGCGTCCTGATCTGGTCCGATCTGGTGAGGACTGGCTGTTTCGTTGCCTTGTTCCTGCTGGCCGCGTTCCAGAGCGTGGTCCTCATCCTGGTGGTGGCGTTCGCCGCTGGAGCGGCCAGCGTCTTCTTCCAACTGGCGCTCTCGATCGCGGTGCGCGACGCGTTCCCCGACCGCCTGCAGAGCGCGAACGCCACGCTCGAAACGGCCAACCAGATCGGCTTCGTGCTGGGACCGGGCATCGCCGGTCTGCTGGCATCCACCGGTCTGCTGAGGGTTGGTCTGCTCGCCACCGCGGCGACGTTCGCGGTGTCGGTCGCCACCCTGGGCTTCGTGCGCGGTCACATGGCCGGCTATACCCGCCCCGCAGCCCCACGGGACTTGCGGACACTCCGCTCCGAGTTGGTTACGGGGCTGCGCTACACCGTCACCACGCCCCCGTTGTCCACCTTGCTGCTGGTGATGGCCATCGTGAACCTGGTGCTCGGCGTGGACACACTCATCGTGTACCTGCTCAAGACCGACATGGGCCTGTCGCCTGCCTCGGTGGGCCTGGTAGTCGCGGTCGGTGGCCTGGGCGGTGTCACCGGCGCTGTGGTGTCCCGCTGGATCCGGCGGATAGGACCGATGTACACGCTCGCCGGTGGCACCGTCGTCTTTTCCGTGTTGCTGGCGGCGCTGGCGAGCGTGGATTCGGTCGTGCCCGCCGCGGCTGCGAGCTTCGGCATGAGCGCGAGCCTCGTGATCACCAACGTCAGGAACCGGACGATGTGGCAGCGGATCGTTCCGAGAGAGCTGCTCGGCCGCGTGTCCAGCGCGCAGCGGATGGTCAATTATCTGGCCGCTGCTCTCGGTACCGTGCTGGCCGGTGTGGTGACCGGGTGGATGGGCGGAAGCGCCCGGCCCGTGTTCTGGATGGCTGGCGCGGTGTCGGTGGTCACCGTCCTGGTGGCTTGGCGGGTCAGCCTGAGGCAGCATCTCCACGTCGGACTTGAGGATCCGCCCCCACCGGCCGCCGAACCGTCCCAGCAGTACGGACAGGTGAAGAGAGAGGGGGACGCGGGCTGACAGGGGCGGGAGACGCGCGGCCCATCGGCTCGGCTTCCGCCGGATTCGCGGGTCCTGAGCGCGTTCTGTTCGAAGGCGGGCCCGTCAGGGGACGAGTGTCCGCACACACCTTGCCTGACGGTGCGTCAGCTATGACGATGGGTGCCGGTCCATCGATATGACGGTACGTCAGGCAAGGGGTGCTGCTCATGCTGGTCCCGCCCGAAGGGCACGAAGGACGGCTGGAGTACGGGATGCAACTTCCCGTCCAGTCGCAGAGCACCCTCTACGCCGAGGCGTGGGAGGCCGACGCCGGCCCGGACGACCTCGTGGCGATCGCCCGGACCGCCGACGTGTCCGGCTTCGCGTACCTCGCGAGCTGCGACCACGTCGCCATCCCGCGCCGCCTCGCCGCCGCGATGAGCACGGTCTGGTACGACCCCGTCGCCACCCTCGCCTTCCTGGCCGGGGTCACCGAACGCGTGCGGCTGCTCAGCCACGTCGCCGTCGTCGGACTGCGCCACCCCCTCGCCACCGCCAAGCAGTACGCGACCCTCGACCACCTCAGCGGCGGACGGCTGATCCTCGGGGTCGGCGCCGGGCACGTACAGGAGGAGTTCGTGGCACTGGGGGCGGACTTCGAGCGGCGCGGGGCGGTGCTGGACGAGTGCATCGACGCCTTGCGGGCCGCGCTGGGCCCCGAGGAGTTCCCCTCCCACCACGGGAAGCTGTACGACTTCGAAGGGCTCGGCCAGCGGCCCCGGCCCGCGCAGGAGCGGGTGCCCGTGTGGGTCGGCGGGTCCTCGCCCGCCGCCGTCCGGCGAGCCGCGGTCAAGGGCGACGGCTGGCTGCCGCAGGGGGACCCGCGGGAGCGATTGCCCGAGCAGATCGCTCTGCTCGGGCGGCTGCGGGAGTCCGCAGGGGTCGCCTCGCCGCTTGTCGTCGGGGCCATCACCGAGCCGCTGTATGTGGGGCGGCCCACGTGGGCCGTAGGGCGGCGGACGGTCACCGGCTCCGCGGAGGCCGTCGCCGAGTCGCTGCGGGCGTACCGGGACATGGGGGTGCACCAGATCCAGGTGCGCTTCCGGTCGCGGAGCCGGGCCGAACTGACCGACCAGATGGCGGCGTTCGGGTCGGGGGTCGCCCCGCTGCTCGGATAGCGGAGGCCTCGGGTGGCGGATGCCTACGTCTGCGCGACCGCGGGTGCGTCGTGGCCGGCCGCGCGTTTTCCCCGCGCCCCTGGCGGGCGCGCTCTTCGCTTAGGGAGTGGTCATGGGCAAGCTCGACGGACGTGTCGTCGTCGTCACCGGGGCGGCGCGTGGGCAGGGGGAGCAGGAGGCTCGGCTCTTCGTCGGCGAAGGGGCCGCGGTCGTCGTCGCCGATGTGCTCGACGAGCAGGGAGAGACCCTTGCCAAGGAGCTGGGGGCCCGCGCCCGGTACGTCCATCTGGACGTGAGCCGGGAGGACGACTGGGCCGCCGCGGTGGCGGTGGCGAAGGAGGCGTACGGGAAGGTCGACGGGCTCGTCAACAACGCCGGCATCCTCCGCTTCAACGCCCTCGTCGACACCCCCCTCGACGAGTTCATGCAGATCGTGCGGGTCAACCAGGTCGGCGTCTTCCTCGGTATCAAGGCCCTGGCCCCCGAGATCGAGGCGGCCGGTGGCGGGACCGTCGTCAACACCGCCTCGTACACCGGACTGACCGGCATGGCGTACGTCGGCGCGTACAGCGCGAGCAAGCACGCCATCGTCGGCCTCACGCGCGTCGCCGCGCTGGAGCTGGCGGCGAAGGGGATCCGGGTCAACGCCGTCTGTCCCGGCGCGATCGACACCGCCATGAGCAATCCCGCCCTGCTCGACCCGGCGACGACGGACGCCGAGGCCGCCGCGGAGGCGGCCTCGGCGTCCGTCGCCAAGTTCTACCGCAAACTCGTGCCGCTCGGCCGGATCGGCAGGGCCGAGGAGGTGGCCCGTCTCGCCCTCTTCCTGTCCTGTGACGACTCCTCCTACATCACCGGCCAGCCCTTCGTGATCGACGGGGGATGGCTGGCGGGCGTGAGCGCGATGTGAGGGACGACAGCACGCATATGACGCCCCATCAGGTATTGACGCCTTGCGGGCTCGGTGCCACAGTCGGCGGCAGGTCAATCTGACGATGCGTCAGGTTCGGCGGGCGCCGGACGGATGACGGACACAGGGGACGGTGAACCTCCTTGGAATTCGGGCTCTTTGTACAGGGATACGTGGGCAAGCGGGCCGAGACCGATCCGCTCGCGGAGCACAAGGCGCTGATGGAGGAGACCGAGTACGTCATCCAGGCCGACAGGTCCGGCTTCAAGTACGCCTGGGCGTCGGAGCACCACTTCCTGGAGGAGTACTCGCACCTCTCCGCCAACGACGTCTACCTCGGCTATCTGGCCCACGCCACCGAGCGCATCCACCTGGGATCGGGCATCTTCAACCCGCTCGCCCAGGTCAACCACCCCGTGAAGGTCGCCGAGAAGGTCGCCATGCTCGACCATCTCACCGAGGGACGCTTCGAGTTCGGCAGCGGACGCGGGGCCGGGTCGCACGAGATCCTCGGCTTCCTTCCCGGCATCACCGACATGAACTACACCAAGGAGATCTGGGAAGAGACCATCGCCGAGTTCCCCAAGATGTGGCTCCAGGACGAGTACGTCGGCTTCCAGGGCAAGCACTGGCAGCTCCCGCCGCGCAAGATCCTGCCGAAGCCGTACGGGAAGTCGCACCCCGCCATGTGGTACGCCGCCGGGTCGCCGCCCTCGTACGCCATGGCCGCCCGCAAGGGGCTCGGGGTGCTCGGCTTCAGCGTGCAGAAGGTCTCCGACATGGAGTGGGTCCTCGACCAGTACAAGACGGCCGTCGTCGAGGCCGAGCCGGTCGGGGACTTCGTCAACGACAACGTGATGGTGACGACGACGGCCGTCTGCGCGCCCACGCACGACGAGGCGGTACGGGTCGCCGTGAGCGGGGGGCTGCACTATCTGCCCTCGCTCGTCTTCCGCTACCACGACACGTTCCCGCGGCCCGAGGGTTTCCCCGTCTGGCCCGAGACGCTTCCCGAGTACAACGAGGAGTTCATCGAACTCCTCATCGCCGAGGAGCTGCTGATCTGCGGGGACCCGGACGAGGTGCGCACGCAGTGCAAGCGGTGGGAGGCGGCCGGGGCCGACCAGTTGTCCTTCGGGCTGCCGGTGGGGGTGCCGAAGGAGGAGACCTTGCAGACGATTCGGTTGATCGGGGAGCACGTGATTCCGAAGATCGATACGGATCCCGTGCATCGGACCACGCGGTTTCGCGGGGCGGTCTGAGGTTCGTCGGAGGGTGCGGGTCCGTGGGGGCCGGTCGCGCAGTTCCCCGCGCCCCCGGGTGGGTGTGTGCCGGCGTGAGCCAGAAGGTGTCAGGTAGAGAGAGGTCTTGTCGTGCTTGACCATCTGATCAGAGGTGCGCGAGTCGTCGACGGGTCGGGCGGCCCCGCCTTCGTCGCCGATGTGGGGGTACGGGACGGGCTCATCGCCGTCGTGGGTGCGGTCACCGAGGAGGCCCGGACGTCCGAGGACGCTCGGGGGCTCGTCCTCGCGCCCGGGTTCGTGGATCCCCACACGCACTACGACGCGCAGCTCTTCTGGGATCCGTACGCGACTCCTTCGCTGAACCACGGGGTCACGACCGTGGCGGGCGGCAACTGCGGCTTCACGCTCGCGCCGCTGAATCCCGCGCGGCCCGAGGACGCCGACTACACGCGGCGGATGATGTCCAAGGTCGAGGGGATGTCGCTGGTCGCGCTGGAGGAGGGCGCGCCCTGGAGCTGGCACTCCTTCGGCGAGTACCTCGACGCCCTGGAGGGCCGGATCGCGGTCAACGCGGGCTTCATGGTGGGGCACTGCGCGCTGCGGCGGTACGTGATGGGGCCGCAGGCCGTGGGCGGGCAGCCCACCCAGGAGCAACTGGCGGCGATGGTCACGCTGCTCGACGAGGCGATGGAGGCCGGGGCCTGGGGGCTGTCCACCACCCAGTCGTCGACCCACTCCGACGGCGACGGGAAACCGGTCGCCTCCCGGCACGCCGGGCCCGCCGAACTCCTCGCCCTCTCGCGGGCGGTGGGCGAGCGCGAGGGCACCCAGATCGAGGCGATCGTGGCGGGCTGTCTCGACCAGTTCAGCGACGACGAGATCGACCTGTTCGTGGAGATGAGCGCGGCGGCCGGCCGCCCCCTGAACTGGAACGTCCTGACGATCGACGCGGCCGTACCCGAGCGCGTGCCACGGCAACTGGCGGCGAGCGAGCGGGCCCGTAAGGCGGGTGGGCGGATCGTGGCGCTCACGATGCCGATCCTCACGCCCATGAACATGTCGCTGGGCACCTTCTGCGCCCTCAACCTCATCCCCGGCTGGGGCGAGATCCTGGGCCTGCCCGTGCCCGAGCGGATCGGGAGACTGCGGGACCCCGGGGTCCGAGCCGAGATGCTCCGGCGGGCCGAATCCAAGGAAGCCGGCGTCTTCCGGCGCCTCGCGGACTTCGGGCGGTACGTCATCGGGGATACGTACAGCGCGGCGAACGAAGGGCTCACCGGCCGCGTCGTACGGGACATCGCGGCCGAGCGCGGCCAGGAACCCTTCGAGTGCCTGATCGGGATCTGCGCCAACGACGACCTGCGGACCGTCCTGTGGCCGATGCCGACCGACAACGACCCCGGCTCGTGGACCCTGCGCCAGGAGACGTGGCGGCACGAGGACGTGCTGCTCGGCGGTTCGGACGCGGGCGCCCATCTGGACCGGATGTGCGGGGCGCCGTACACGACCCGGTTCATCGGGGACTGCCTGCGGGGCCGGAGACTCGTCACGCTGGAGCAGGCGGTGAAGATGCTCACGGACGACCCGGCACAGCTCTTCGGGCTCCGTGGGCGCGGACGGATCGCGGAGGGTTTCCATGCGGACCTCGTGCTCTTCGACCCGGAGCGGATCGACGCCGGCAAGGCCACCCTGGTGCACGACCTGCCGGGAGACAGCCCGCGCCTCGACTCCAGGGCGATCGGTATCACCGCCGTGTGGGTCAACGGCGTCGAGTCGATACGCGACGACGTGGTGACCGGGGCCGTACCCGGCAAGGTGCTCCGCTCGGGCCGCGACACGCACACGGTGAGCACGAGGTGACGAACCGTCAAGCGGGCGCTGCACAAAGGTTGTTCATCGGTGGCTCGTGGGTGGAGCCGGACGGCGGCCACTACGAGGTGATCGACCCGGCGACCGAGGAGGTCGTCGGGCCGGCGCCGGAGGCCTCGCGGGATCAGGTGCACGCGGCGGCAGGCGCGGCCCGCGAGGCCTTCCGGACGTGGTCGCGCACGACACCGGAGGAACGGGCGGCCGTCCTGCACCGGGCGTCCGAGGAGATCCGGCGCCACCTCGTCCCGTACGCGGAACTGGCCCGGGCGGAGACCGGCGCCACGACCGGGACCGCGCGCGGGATGCAGGTGGGCGTCGGGGCGGCCCGGTTCCGGCGGTACGCGCGCGTGGAGTCCGTCGAGGAGCCGCTGCCCCCGCAGATCAACGAGGCGGGCCCCTTCGGCGGGGCCGCCGTGCTGGGCGCGCTCGCCGTACGCCGTCCGGTGGGCGTGGTCACCTGCGTCACGTCGTACAACAACCCCTGGGCGAACCCGGCGGGCAAGATCGCCCCGGCGCTCGCGATGGGCAACACGGTCCTCGTGAAGCCCGCCCCGCAGGACCCGCTCTCCGTCTACCGGATGGCCGAGGCGCTGGAGGCGGCGGGGGTACCGCCGGGCGTCGTGAACGTCGTCTCCGGGTCGCGCGCGGAGGTCGGGGAGGCGGCCGTGGACTCGGCCGACGTCGACATGGTGAGCTTCACCGGCTCCACGGCGGTCGGCCGCCGTATCGCCGAGGTGTGCGGGCGCGGGATGAAACGGCAGCTGATGGAGCTGGGCGGAAAGGGCGCGGCGATCGTCTTCGAGGACGCGGACCTGGAGTCGGCGGTCCGGGGCATCGGAACCACGTTCTCGTTCTACAGCGGCCAGATCTGCACGGCCCCGACACGGGTGCTCGCGCAGCGGCCGATATACGACCGCCTGGTGACACAACTGGCGCTCTACGCGGGCCGGTTGCCGGTCGGCGATCCACGGTCCCCGGGTACGGTCGTCGGCCCGTTGATCTCGGCGGCCCACCGGGAACGGGTGGAGTCGTACGTCGAGCTGGGCCGCAAGGAGGGCGCGCGGGTCGTCGCGGGCGGCGAACGCCCGCCGCTCGACCGTGGCTTCTACGTGGCCCCGACCCTCCTGGCGGACTGCACGCCCGACATGCGGGTGGTCCGCGAGGAGATCTTCGGCCCGGTGGTCGTGGTCGTCCCGTTCGGCGACGAGGAGGAGGCCGTCGCGCTGGCCGGCGACAGCGACTACGGCCTGATCGACTATGTCTGGTCCGGCGACGTGGCCCGCGCCTTCCGCGTGGCGGGCCGGCTCCGCTCCGGCGGCGTCGGCATCAACACGGTGGGCCGCAACATGGAGGCCCCGTTCGGCGGCTTCAGACAGAGCGGGGTGGGCAGGGACGTCGGCTCG
This sequence comes from Streptomyces sp. NPDC017991, assembly GCF_044328075.1. Classification (NCBI taxonomy): domain Bacteria; kingdom Bacillati; phylum Actinomycetota; class Actinomycetes; order Kitasatosporales; family Streptomycetaceae; genus Streptomyces; species Streptomyces sp. NPDC017991. The sequence continues at coordinate 344,857 of NZ_JBIRGP010000009.1, forward strand.
TACGCCCTGCACGCGTACTCGGAGCTCCAGTCACTGGTGTGGCCGGGCTGACGTCTCCCGAGCCGTCGCCCGCCCCCGCCGTTCTTGGGGCACTGCTCGCCCCGGCTGAGCCGTCTAACCTGTGCGGCATGCACCAGGCTCGAAGGCGTGACCGGCGTCCGGATCACCGCGTGGGTGCGGCGCGGACCCGGCACCGGGCTCCGGCCTTCGCGGTCGAGGGCGCCGAGGTCGTGCTCGTCGGCTATTTCTCCGGCAAGCAGAAGGACTTCGCCGCGTCGATGGACGCGGCGGCCCGGGAACTGACGGGGCGCGGTGCACGGGTCGTGGGCCGCATCGTGCAGCGGCGCGGGGTCTCGGACGGCGGGGTCGGGAAAATGGCCCTCCCCTACTCCTCACGGACTCTTCTGAGTTACGGAAAGGTCCGTGAGGCGGCTGCGCTGCGCGAACGGACCGGAGCCGACGCGGCGGTTTTCCTGACGTCCTTGACCGAGCGCCAGTGCCGCGTGCTGACGGGGATGCTCGGCTGCCCCGCGGTGAGCCTCACCGATGCCCTGACAGCCGACTGATCCGGTCCGCGTCCCCGCGCCCTCACCGCCCGGCCACCCGGGCCCAGCGCTCCAGGGTGGCGTCCTCGCTCTCGGCGGGCTCCGCCACGGTGGCCACCATCCCCGCCTCGGCTCGCACCCGCGCGGACTTCTCCAGCTCCTCGGCGAGCATCTGGCGGCGCAGTACCCTCGTTTCGACCGTCACGCGGTCAGCGTAGGGCGCGCGAACCGTAGGGCGCGCGAACCCTGTGCGATCGAAGGCCGCGGAGCCCCGTACCCATGCGCCCGGTGGTCAGCGGCGCCGCAGGGCCGGGTCCAGCAAGGACGGCGGGGTGTCGTTCTTCTCGTGTGCCGCCAGGTCCGTGCCGGGGGCCACGATCGTGTCGACGGCGTCCAGTACGTCGGCCGGGAGCACCGTGTCCGCGGCGGCGAGCTGCGCGTGCAAATGGTCCAGCGTGCGGGGGCCGATGAGCGCGCTGGTCACCGCGGGATGCGCGGTCACGAAGCCGAGCGCGAGCTGGATCATGGTCAGGCCGGCCTCGTCGGCGACCCGGGCCAGCCGCTCGACGGCATCGAGCTTGGCCCGGTTGGCGGGCACGGCGGTGTCGAAGCGTTGCGGCATGAACGCCGAGCGGCTCGTGGTGACCTCCCGGCCCTCGCGGATCGCCCCCGACAGCCAGCCCGAGGCCAGCGGACTCCACGCCAGCACGCCGAGCCCGTACTCCTCGGCCACCGGCAGGACGTGCGTCTCGATCCCGCGCTGCAGGATCGAGTAGCCGGGCTGCTCGGTCACGTAACGGCCCAGGTGGTGCTCGCGGGCGGCCCACTGCGCCTGCACGATGCGGTAGGCCGGGAAGGTCGAGGAGCCGAAGTAGCGGATCTTCCCCGCGCGCCGCAGGTCGGTCAGGGCCGACAGGGTCTCCTCGTCGCTGGTGGCCGGGTCCCACCGGTGGACCTGGTAGAGGTCGACGTGGTCGACACCGAGGCGCCGCAGGCTGTCGTCCAGCGCGGTCACCAGCCAGCGCCGCGAGCCGCCCCGGTGATTGCGCTCGTCGCCCATCGGCAGGTACGCCTTCGTGGCCAGCACGATGTCGTCGCGGCGGCCCGCGACGGCCTTGCCGACCATCTCCTCGGACTCCCCGGCGCTGTACGCGTCGGCGGTGTCGATCACGTTGACCCCGCCCTCAAGGGCGGCGTCGACGATCGCGGTGGCCTCCTCCTGCGTGGTGCGCCCGATCCTGCCGAAGTTCATCGCGCCGAGCGCGAGCGAGCTGACCTGCACACCGGTGCGGCCCAAAGTGCGGTACTGCATGGCTGTGTTCCTCCAGGTGGTGCGAGGGCACGGACTACGGGGCCCGCCACCTCGTGAATAAGCGGAGCGTTGTTCCGTTAAATATACGGAACGCTGTTCCGCTTCGCAAGGCCGATCGCCGTGCCGCCGCCCGGTAGCGACGCTACGGTCAAGGGGTAGCGTCGGTACGGCATCGGTGTTAGCGTTGTTCTTGCCGGAGAGCGAGCAGCGCTACCGCCGAGACAAGGAGCACCGTCATGACCGAGCAGACAGGCACGGGCACAGGAACCGGCACCGAGACCGCCGCCACCTCCGGCGCCACCACCACCCGCGTCGCCGTCGTCACCGGCGGCTCCCGGGGGATCGGCCGGGAGAGCGCGGAGCGCCTGGCGGCCGACGGATTCGCCGTCGTCGTCAACTACGCGGGCAACAGGACCGAGGCCGACAAGGCCGTCGGCGCGATCACCGAGGCGGGCGGCCGGGCGTTCGCCTTCCGGGCCGACGTGGCCGACGAGACCGAGGTCGCGGCACTCTTCGACGCCGCCGAGTCGACGTACGGCGGGATCGACGTCGTCGTGCACGCGGCCGGTGTCATGACCCTGGCCCCGCTCGTCGACACCGACCTCGACGCCCTGGACCGCATGCACCGCACCAACATCCGCGGCACCTTCGTCGTCGACCAGCAGGCCGCCCGCCGGCTGCGCGAGGGCGGCGCGATCCTCAACTTCTCCAGCTCCGTACTGGCCCTGGCCCTCCCCGGCTACGCGGGATACGCGGCCACCAAGGGCGCCGTCGAGGCCATGACGCTGATCCTGGCCCGCGAGCTGCGCGGCCGGGACGTCACGGTCAACGCGGTGGCCCCCGGCCCGACCGCCACCTCCCTGTTCCTGGACGGCAAGGACGACGAGACCATCGCGCGGATGGCCGCCCAGCCGCCGCTGGAGCGCCTCGGTACGCCCGGTGACATCGCCGGGGTCGTGTCCTTCCTGGCGGGCCCGGCCGGCCGCTGGGTCAACGGCCAGGTGGTCCGCGCCAACGGCGGCATCGCGTAACCACGCCTCTCCTTTCTCCCCTCTCTCGTCTCTGAGGAGTTCCGCCATGGGCAAGACGATCGTCATCACCGGGGCGGGTTCCGGTTTCGGCGCGCTCGCCGCGCGGGCGCTGGCCGACGCCGGGCACACGGTGTACGCGGCGATGCGGGACACGGCCGGGCGCAACGCCCACCGGGTCGCCGACGCCGAGTCCTACGCCGCCGCGCACGAAGTCGACCTGCGTACGGTCGAGTTGGACGTCCTGTCGCAGGAGTCCGCGGACGCCGCCGTCGCCACGGTCCTGGCCGAGGCCGGCACGCTGGACGTGGTCGTCCACAACGCGGGCCACATGGTGACAGGACCCGCCGAGGCCTTCACCCCGGGCGAACTGGCCGCGGTGTACGACACCAACGTGCTCGGCACCCAGCGCGTCAACCGGGCCGCACTCCCGCACCTGCGCGCCCAGGAGCACGGCCTGGTGCTCTGGGTCGGCTCGTCCTCGACCAGGGGCGGCACCCCGCCCTACCTCGCCCCGTACTTCGCCGCGAAGGCCGCGATGGACGCGCTCGCGGTGTCGTACGCCGGTGAGCTGGCCCGTTTCGGCATCGAGACGACCATCGTGGTGCCGGGCGCGTTCACCTCGGGCACGGAGCACTTCGCGACGGGCGGCCACCCGTCCGAGCAGACGGTGATCCCGGCCTACGAGGAGCGGTACGCGGGCCTGATGGACCAGGTCGCCGTGCGCCTCGCCGCCCTCGAACCGGCCGGTACCTCCGCGTCCCTGGTGGCCGACGCGATCGTCGAGGTCGTCGACGCCCCGCACGGTAAGCGGCCCTTCCGCGTCCACGTCGACCCCTCGGACGACGGGTCGGAGGAGGTCAGCAGGGTCGCGGACCGCGTCCGCGCGCGGTTCCTGACGCGTATCGGCCTGGACGACCTGCTCGCCCCGCGGACCTCCCGGACATCTCCGGCGGCCTCCCCGCGGCCCGCCGTATGAGCTCGGATAGCGTCACGGCCGTGAGTACGAAAGCGCGGATTCTCGAAGTGGCGGCGGCCCTGGTCGCCCAGTCCCCCGACGGGGACGTGTCGACCAGGGCCGTGTGCGAGGGGGCCGGGGTCGGCGCCCCCGCCCTCTACCGCCACTTCGGGGACAAGGAGGGCCTCCTGTCGGCGGTCGTCGACCACGGCTGGGACAAGTACCTCGCGACCAAGCGGGACCGGCCGCCCGGTACGGACCCGGTCGAGGATCTGCGGGACGGCTGGACCACCCACGTCGAGTTCGCGCGGGCGAACCCGAACCTGTTCCGCCTGATGCACTCGCCTGCCATGCGTACGCCCCCGGCGGCGGCGCTGGAGGCCCATCGCATCCTCACGACCGACCTGCGACGGGCCGCCGCCCAGGGCAAGTTGTGCCTGGCGCCCGAGCTGGCGGCCCAGATGATCATGTCCGCGAACGTCGGCGTGGCCCTGATGCTGGTCTCCCGCCCGGCGACGTTCACGGACGAGTCCGTGTCGCGCCGGGTCCGGGACGCGGTCCACGCGACGGTGTTCACGCCCGACGTGATGGCGGCGACCGGGACGCGGGAGCAGGCACGGGAACCGGCCGAGCCCCACGTCCCCTCCACGGCCGCCCACCTGAACGCCCTCCTGCGCCGGTCCGCGCCCCCGGCCCTCACCCGGGCCGAGGGCGCGCTGCTCACGGAGTGGCTGGACCGCCTGTCGAACGGGTCGGAGGCTCGGGACGCCTGAGTCGGCGGCTCAGTCGGTCAGATCGACCCGCACGGTCAGCAGGTTCGTCCCGACGAGGCGGACCGCTGCGCTGTTCATGCGGGGCAGGGAGGCCAGCCGGGCGCGCGGATCGTCGTCCGGCAGCAGGTGGGCGGTCCCGTGGTGCCACCGGCCGCCGACGCGGACGCGTACCCGCGGGTCGGCCTGGATGTTCCGCACGTACTGCGACTTCTCGCCGTACTCGGAGACGAACCAGAACGCCCGCCCGACCCGCCGCCCCCCGACCGGCGTGCGCCGGGGCAGCCCGGACGTGCGCCCGGTGGTCTCCACGAGCGTGTGGAACGGCAGCCGCCGGGTCAGGGGGTTGGCCAGATACCGCTGAACCCGGGTGACGACCCGAAACCGCAGATCACGGTCACGCCCCATGCCTACCCCGCCCCTTCACCGCACCGGGCAGCACCCCGAAGGCACCGGGGGAGGCCCCGGGGGAGGCCCCGGGCGTCGCTCCGCGTGGGGCACCGCTCCCGATGCGGTGGATCGTTCTTGCGGGGCCCGAGGCGGCAACGTGCAGGCAGGTCTCGCCTTCTTGGCCGAGGGAGGACTTCTGCCGGTCGTCGGCGGTCATCGCGTGTCCCTTCACAGGTGTCGGGTGATGCCGTGGACGAAGTCCCCTGACTTCTCCGGCGGCAGAGCCATCGTCTCCACGACGTCAAGCAGGCGCCGGTACTTGTCCGGACGGGCTTCGGCATCCAGGAGTACGGGGCCGTGGACCTGGTCCAGTTGCAGGGGGCCGTCCCGCTCACGGCGACGACTGCTCGGACCGGCCGTCACCCGCTGATCGGTCACCGGACACCGGCCCGCCGGGGACAAGTACTGCCGATAGACCCAGGGTTCACGCGCGCCACTGCCGTCCCATCTCCTATCCTCGCTGCGAAGGCGTCGGCGGCGACACGGCGGCGATTCGGCGGGGTTTCGGGGATAGAGGACGTACGCATGGACGGGTTGGCCCCGGACGATCCGGGCTGGATAGGCAATTACCGACTGCTCGGCAGACTCGGCGAGGGCGGCATGGGGCGGGTGTACCTGGCCCGCTCCGACCGCGGCCGTACGGTCGCGGTCAAGGTCGTCCAGGAGCAGCTGGCCCGCAAACCCGACTTCAGGCGGCGCTTCGCGCAGGAGGTGAAGGCCGCCCAGCGCGTCGGCGGCGAGTGGACGGCCCCCGTCCTGGACGCCGACACGGAGGCGCCGACCCCCTGGGTCGCCACCGGCTACGTCGCCGGCCCCTCCCTCGCCGAGGTGGTGGACAAGCAGTACGGCCCGCTGCCCCCGAACTCCGTACGGGCCCTGGGCATCGGACTCGTCCGCGCGCTCCAGGCCATCCACGGCGCCGGGCTCGTGCACCGCGACCTCAAGCCGTCCAACGTGCTGGTGACGATCGACGGCCCCCGCGTCATCGACTTCGGCATCGCCCGCGCCCTCGACCCCGCCATGCAGTCCACCGACGGGCTGACGATGACGGGTGCCGTCGTGGGATCGCCCGGCTTCATGTCGCCCGAGCAGGTCCGCGGCGAGCGCGTGACGTACGCGAGCGACATCTTCTGCCTCGGCGCCGTCCTCGCGTACACCGCGTCGGGCAAGCTGCCGTTCGGCACCGGCGAGGGCGGCATCCACTCGCTGCTCTACCGCATCGCGAGCGAGGAACCGGACCTGACCGGGATCCCCGCCCCCTGGGACCAGCTGATCGCCTGGTGCCTCGCGAAGGACCCGTCCCAACGGCCCGCGCTGGAAACGCTGTTGGCGCGCATCGAGAGCATGGAGGACACCGGCGGCGCATGGCTGCCGGGCGAGGTGCTGGCCGAGCTGGGCCGCCACGCCGTGCAGCTCCTCAACAGCGAGGACCCGCAGAGCCCGCAGCGCCTGCAGAGCCACGCGCTCGCCGGACAGGCCCCGGCGGCCGGAGCCGCGCAGGTCCCGGCTCCCGCCCCGATGCAGGGTTTCGGACCACCCGTCTCGTACGACCCGGCCCACCCGCCGTCCCCGCCCCCCTGGCAGCAGAGCCCCCCGCCGGGCAGCCTCCACGCGGGCAGCCCCCCGCCCGGCAGCCTGCAGCCCTCGCCGCACTACTTCTCGCCGCGCCCGCCGGCCCGCTCGGCCCGCGGCCTCGGCGTGGGGCTGTCCCTCCTGCTCGGCCTCTACACCCTGCCCCTGCTGATCCGGGGCGCCGTCCTGGGCGAGGCCTATCTCCGGCTCGACGCGCAGGACGGTGCGGCCACCCCTGATGTCATCCAGGACTACGGGGCGCTGACCTTCGCGACGGACGCGGTGGAATTCCTCGAATCGGCGGTCGGCCTGGCCCTGCTGATCGTGTGGCCGCTCTGGTTCCAGCGCATGCGCAACAACGCCGACGCCTTCGCGCCGGTGCGCCTGCGCTTCGCGCCCGGCATGGCGGCGGGCGCCTGGTTCATCCCGCTCGTCAACCTCTTCATGCCCAAGCAGATGACCAACGACATCTGGACGGCGACGGCGGGCCGGGCCCGGGGCGCCGGGCGTTGGCTGATGCACACCTGGTGGTGGTGCTGGATCCTCTACGTCCTGTCGTACGCGAACAATTTCTTCAGCAGCTGGTACGACACCGATACCGTCTCCCAGGCCATGTCCGACATCATCGACACGCAGATCGCCGCCTGCACCGGAGTGATCAGCGCGGTGACGGCCGTCTTCTTCGTCAGGCGGCTCACCTCCCTGCAGCAGAAGCGCATCGACGAGGCGCGCGGCACCGGGACCGCCTGACCACGGCGGGGGCCGGGCAGTCCCGAAGCCCGGCCCTCACCGACCCGGCGAGCCGCCGCCCTACCGCCGCCGCCCTACCGGCCCAGGAAGATCGGGTTCGTGAACGCCGCCAGCGCCCCCGGCAACGGGCCCGCCGCCGCCTCGTGCCGCACCTCCGCGCGTACGTAGGCCGCGTACTGGGCCGTCGTACGCCACTCCACCGTGCCCGAGCCCGCCACCGGCAGGACGGCGCTCGTGTGCAGGACGCCCTGGTCGGTGACGAAACGGACCGTGCAGCGGGGCGTGCCCGAGACCTCAAGGCGAACGGTGACCGGGTCGTCGCGGTCCACCCGCAACCGGCCGCCGATGTCCGCGTGTTCGCCCTTCGGGCCGGTCGCCGAGAACGACAGCGACACCGCCTTCGACTCGGCCACGTACGAACGGCCCGCGCGGATGCCCTCCTGGATCGCCTCGCGGGACAGCTCGTCGGCGAGGACGACGGTCTGCGGGGTGCCGACCGGGTCGGGATCGCGGTGGGCGTCGCTGTTGCCCATCGCCGGAATCCAGTCCCGGCCCTTGTCGCCCTGCGCGCCACCCCGGCCCTCCCGCACCGAAGCCACCAGCATGCCGTCCCAGTCGGCCAGCGACACCTCGTCGTCGGGCCCGTACGCGCCGTTCCACACCTCGACCGCGTCCGCCTCGCCGAAGCCGAACTTCCAGTTGCAGCCGACGCAGGTGGCGTGCGGATGGGCGGGGACGACCAGACCGCCCGCCTGGCGGATCCGGCGCGCGTACTTGCCGAAGCGGTTGTCGCGGGCCCGGTAGCGCCAGTCGACGAACGTGCCCGGATCCGTGCCGAGCGCGACGACGTGGCCGTTCCTCGTCGTCACCTCCTCGCCCAGCAGGATCAGCAGCTCGCCGTCCGGGTGGGGGCCTGCCTGGTCGGCCCAGTGGGCGTGCGCGGAGTGCGTGTTGTGGTCGGACGAGTTGATGAAGTCGAGACCCGCCGCGCGCGCGAGCGCCGCGATCTCGGCCGGGGTGCGGCGGCCGTCCGAGTACCAGGAGTGCAGATGGCAGTCGCCCCGGTACCAGGCCCGGCCGCGCCCCTCGGCCCGCGACGGCGGGTACACCGGCTTCACCGCCTCGCCCGGCTCGCCGTAGGTCAGCGTGACGGTGACCTCGTACGCGAGTCCCTGCGGGGCGACCGTGTAGGGGCCCAGCGCGATGTGCCAGGTGCCCTCGCGGACCGGGCCCGGGAGGTAACCGGGCGTCGCGTCGTCCGCGCGGACGAAGAACTCCGTGCGCGCTCCGCCCGACCAGCCCCGGAAGCCCCGTCCGCCCAGCTCGGTGCCGTGCTGGTCGAAGATCCCGATGTCGAGCGCGTTGCCCGCGGTGCCCGCCGGGACGGTGGGCCGCTCGTAGGTGTACGCGACCTTGATCTCCCGTACTCCGGACGGGACTTCGACCGGCAGATACACGAAGTCGGGCGCTCCGGTGGGCAGGGTGCCGCGCACGGTCCGGGTCACGGATGCCTGGGCCGCGTCGGCGGCCTCGCTCGGGAAGCTCACGGTTCCCAACGTGAGCGCGGCGGCGGCCCCCGTCACGAACAGGGCGCGTCTGCCGACGCCGTGGTGGTCGTCCTCGCACATGTCTGCTGCTCCCAGGTCTCGTGAGTGCATGGGCGGTGCAGGGGTGGTACCGGCAACTCTGGTATTCAGCCGTGAACTGCGGGGCAAGGGAAGGGGATCGGCAGCTTTCGGGCACGGACCACTCGTACGACGCGGTGTGAACACGTGCGCCTGTGAATGCCGACTGGTCGGTATGGACACCTGTACCGCGGGCCGGTAGAGATGGGGGCATGCGCATCTCCGTGACGATCTTCCTCACCGATGAGACGATCACTCCGACCCGGCTCGCCCGTGAGCTGGAGCAACGCGGCTTCGCCGGGCTCTATCTGCCCGAACACACGCACATCCCCGTGGAACGGACCACCCCGTACCCGATGGGCGGTGAACTGCCGCCCGAGTACGCCCGCACCCTCGACCCCTTCGTCGCCCTCGGCCAGGCGGCGGCCGTCACCGAGGCCCTCGCGCTCGGCACCGGCATCACCCTGGTCGCCCAGCACGACCCGATCGACCTCGCCAAGCAGATCGCGACCCTCGACCACCTCTCCGGGGGCCGCTTCACCCTCGGCGTCGGCTTCGGCTGGAACGTCGAGGAGGCGGCCGACCACGGCGTCGAGTGGCGTACGAGGCGGGAGCTGGGCCGGGACCGGATGGCGTTGATGCGGGCCCTGTGGTCACCCGAACCGACCGCGTACGAGGGCCGGTTCGACTCCGTGCGGGCCAGCCACGCGTACCCCAAGCCCGTACAGAAGCCGCGCGGGCCCCTCGTCGGTCCGCGCACGCTCGTCGGGGGAGCGGCCGGGCCCAAGCTCTTCTCGCACATCGCCGAGTACGCGGACGGCTGGCTGCCGATCGGCGGCCGGGGCCTCACCGAGTCGCTGCCCGTGCTGCGGACCGCCTGGGCCGAGGCGGGCCGCGAACCCGACAGCCTCCAGGTCGTGCCGTACGCCGTACTGCCCGGCGCCGGAAAGCTCGCGCACTACGCGGACCTCGGCATCGAGGAGGTCGTCCTGCAGCTGCCCCCGGCCGGCGAGGGCGAGGTACTGCGGGTACTGGACGAGTTCGCGCCGTACCTGTAGGACGCCTCAGCAGGTCGCGTCCGTGGGGTGGCGCCGGTGTGCCGTTTGTGACACGGCACACCAGTAGTGCCTGATCACTGCGATCGTATGCTCGAAGGATGACGACTTCCGCGACCTCCGGAACCGGGCCCACCGAGAACGCCATGCGCCGCGCCCTCAAACGCGCCCGCGACGGCGTCGCCCTCGACGTCACCGAGGCCGCCGTGCTGCTCCAGGCGCGCGGCGCCGACCTGGACGACCTGACCGCGTCCGCCGCCCGGGTGCGTGACGCGGGCCTGGCGGCGGCGGGCCGCCCCGGCGTGATCACGTACTCGAAGAGCGTCTTCATCCCGCTCACCCGGCTGTGCCGGGACAAGTGCCACTACTGCACGTTCGTCACCGTCCCGGGCAAGCTGCGCCGGGCCGGGCACGGCATGTTCATGTCCCCGGACGAGGTGCTCGACATCGCGCGCAAGGGCGCCGCGGCGGGCTGCAAGGAAGCCCTGATCACCCTCGGCGACAAGCCCGAGGACCGCTGGCCCGAGGCCCGCGAATGGCTCGACGCGCACGGCTACGACGACACGATCGCGTACGTACGGGCCATCTCCATCCGCATCCTGGAGGAGACGGGCCTGCTGCCCCACCTCAACCCCGGTGTCATGTCGTGGACCGACTTCCAGCGGCTCAAGCCCGTCGCGCCGAGCATGGGCATGATGCTGGAGACGACCGCGACCCGCTTGTGGAGCGAGCCGGGCGGCCCCCACCACGGGTCGCCGGACAAGGAGCCGGCCGTCCGGCTGCGCGTCCTCGAAGACGCCGGCCGCTCCTCCGTCCCCTTCACCAGCGGACTGCTGATCGGCATCGGCGAGACGTACGAGGAGCGCGCGGACTCCCTCTTCGCGCTGCGGCGGGTCTCCCGGGCCTACCACGGCATCCAGGAACTGATCATCCAGAACTTCCGCGCCAAACCGGACACGGCGATGCGCGGTATGCCCGACGCCGAGCTGGACGAGCTGATCGCGACGGTCGCCGTGGCCCGGCACATCATGGGCCCCGCCGCCTGCCTCCAGGCGCCGCCCAACCTCGTCGACTCCGAGTACGCGCGGCTGATCGGCGCCGGGATCGACGACTGGGGCGGGGTCTCGCCGCTGACCATCGACCACGTCAACCCCGAACGCCCCTGGCCGCAGATCGACCTGCTGCGCGAGCAGTCGGCACAGGCGGGCTTCGAGCTGCGCGAACGGCTCTGCGTGTACCCGGAGTTCATCCAGCGGGGCGAGCCGTGGCTGGACCCGCGCCTGCTCCCGCACGTACGGGCCCTCGCCGACCCGGAGACCGGGCTCGCCGTGCCGGACGCGGTCGTGGAGGGCCACCCGTGGCAGGAGCCCGAGGAGGCGTTCACGTCGTCGGGGCGCACGGATCTGCACGCGTCCATCGACACCGAGGGCCGTACCTCCGACCGGCGCGAGGACTACGACCACGTGTACGGCGACTGGGAGTCGCTGCGGGAGGCGGCGGCGCCCGGGATGGTCCCGTCGAGGATCGACACGGACGTGCGGGCGGCCCTCGCCACCGCGGCCGACGACCCGACCCGCCTCACCGACGACGAGGCCCTCGCCCTGCTCCACGCGGACGGCCCGGCGCTGGACGCGCTCTGCCGGATCGCCGACGACGTCCGGAAGTCGGCCGTCGGCGACGACGTCACCTACATCGTCACGCGGAACATCAACTTCACCAACGTCTGCTACACCGGCTGCCGCTTCTGCGCCTTCGCCCAGCGCCGCACCGACGCGGACGCCTACACGCTCTCCCTCGACCAGGTCGCAGACCGGGCCGCGCAGGCCTGGGACGTCGGGGCCGTCGAGGTCTGCATGCAGGGCGGCATCCACCCCGACCTGCCCGGCACCGCGTACTTCGACATCGCGCGGGCGGTGAAGGAGCGCGTGCCCGGCATGCACGTCCACGCGTTCTCGCCGATGGAGGTCGTCAACGGCGCCACCCGTACGGGTATGTCCATCCGCGAGTGGCTGGCCGCCGCGAAGGAGGCGGGCCTCGACTCCATCCCCGGCACCGCCGCGGAGATCCTGGACGACGAGGTCCGCTGGGTCCTCACCAAGGGCAAGCTCCCGACGGCGACCTGGATCGAGGTCGTCACGACGGCCCACGAACTCGGCATCCGCTCGTCCTCGACCATGATGTACGGGCATGTGGACCAGCCCCGCCACTGGCTCGGCCACTTCCGCACGCTCTCCCGGATCCAGCAGCGGACCGGCGGATTCACGGAGTTCGTGACCCTGCCCTTCATCCACACCAACGCACCGGTGTACCTGGCGGGGATCGCCCGGCCGGGACCGACGACCCGCGACAACCGCGCGGTGATCGCGATGGCCCGGCTCCTCCTCCACCCCCACATCCCCAACATCCAGACCAGCTGGGTGAAGCTGGGCACGGAGGGCGCTGCCGAGATGCTGCGCTCCGGCGCCAACGACCTCGGCGGCACGCTGATGGAGGAGACCATCTCCCGTATGGCGGGGTCGAGTTACGGCTCGTACAAGTCCGTGAAGGACCTGATCGCGGTGGCGGAGGCGGCGGGCCGCCCGGCGAAGCCGCGGACCACGCTGTACGGGGAGGTGCCGGAGGAGCGGCAGCAGGCCGCGGCGGTCTCCGACGGGCACCTGCCCGAACTGCTGCCGGTCCTGGAGTAGGGGGCCGTGCCCCGGCGCGGGCGGGGCCGCCGGTTCCGGAGGGAGTTCCCCGTCGGAGTAGGATGATCGGACCTCCGACGGGGTGTCTCCGACGGGGTGAGCCAGAGCTGAGGAGATGCGTGCCCGTGCCTGCCCGACGGCTTCCCTCGTGGGCCTGGGTCACCGGTCTGACCGCGGCCGCCCTGGTGCTGGTGGCCGTGCTGGCCGTCAAGGCCGCGGACGGGCCCCAGCCGACCGCGTCGGCGAGCAAGGAGTCGAACAGCCCCTCGGCGAGTGCCAAGCCCTCCGCCTCGCCCGACGAGTCCGCGCCGGTCGCCGTGCCGGACGGCTCCGGGACGGGACGGCGGATCGTCTACTCCCTCGCGCAGCGCCGGGTGTGGCTGGTCGACGCGAGCGACGCGCCCCGGCGCACGTTCAAGGTCTGGCAGGGGACGGTGAGCCCGGACCCCGGTACGTACACGGTCGGTACCCGGCGCGAGGCCGCGACCGGCAGTGACGGTGTGGAGATCGAGAACATCGTCTACTTCGCCGTGGCGTCCGGCGTCAACGTCGCCTTCTCCAATGCCCTCGACGGCTCCTCCCCGCCGCCGCCCGAGTCGGGTGCGACGACGGGCGGCGTCCGGATGAAGACGGCGGACGGGGACGCGGTGTGGAAGTTCGGCACGGCGGGGACGACGGTCGCGGTCGTGAAGTAGCCGGAGGCGGTCGTGAAACAGCCGGAGGCCGCGAGCACCCGGCCACCGCCGCCGTCGCCGCGCGCCTCGGCCGCTCACGGCTTCTGCGAGCGGGGGGCGGGACTGTCGGTCAGGGCGATGTGGGCGGTGACGCGTTTGCCGGCCGGTTCGAGCTGGACGTAGAAGTCCTCGACGACGGCCGCGACGATCTCCAGGCCGTGCCGGCCGATGCGCTGCGGGTCGGAGGCATGGATGGTGGGCCGTACGGGGACGCTGTCCTGCACGGTCACCTCCACCGTGGAGCCCGCGATGCGCAGCTCCATCACGGCGGGCCCAGGGGCGTGTCTGCGGGCGTTGGTGACCAGTTCGCTGACGACCAGTTGGGTGAGGCCCAGGGCATGGGCGGAGACGGCGACGTGCTGCTCGGTGCCCGCGCGGGTGAGGAACTCGGCCGCGAGGCGGCGTGCCGCGGCGATGCACGTGGTGTCACCGCTCAGCCGCATGACAGTGGAGATGACGTGCGCGTCCGACCCGCTGTCACCGCCGACTGACTGCACGACTCCGGCCCGCCTTCGCGTTCGCCCGTCCCGGCCCGGTTCCTGAACACGGTCCGCTCCCTACGACTCTGGCAGCCGCGGGCCGACCGGTCGAGACGGCACGTCGTCCGCCAACTCCTGTTACACCGGGGCCCGGCTGATCCACACTGGGACCCGTACGTGACCCGGCGTGTGGTGAGGAGGCGGACCGGTGGCACAGGCAGGGCCGTCGTGGCAGGAGCTGATCCAGCGGGGCAACCGCACCGGATTCGTGGGGCGGGACGCCGAACGGGCCGCGTTCCTCGCGAACTTCGACCTCCCCGTGGGCGACGCCCGCCGGCGCTTCCGCTTCCATGTGCACGGCACCGCAGGCGTCGGAAAGACGTTCCTGGTCCAGGAGTTGCGGCAGCTGGCACGCGAACGCGGGGCGCTGACCGCGTACGTCGACGAGCGGGCCGGCAGCGTGCCGGAGGCGATGGCCGAGGTGTGCCACCAGTTCGCCGACCAGGGGCGGCGGTTGAAGGACCTGGAGCGGCGGCTCGCCGTGTACCGGGACCGGCGGCACGAGGCGGAGGCCGCCGCCCTCGCCGCCCTGGCAGCGGAGCAGGCGCAGCAGCAGGGACACCAGCAGGGGCAGCCGCCACCGCAGCCGGCGTCCGCCGGGAGCAGGACCGCCGTCGGACTCGGCCTCGCCGCCGTGGAGGCCGCCGTACCGGGCGCGGGCCTCCTCACGAGCGCCCTGCCCGCCGACCTGCTCGCCCAGGGCGCGGACCGCCTGCGCACCGGCCTGAGCGCCCGCTTCCGCAACCCCGACGACATCGAACTCGTCATGTCCCCGGAGAAGGTGCTCACCCCGGTCCTGCTCCGCGAACTGCGCACGGCGGCCTCCGCCACCCCCTGGATCGTCCTGTTCCTCGACACCTACGAAAGAACCGGCCCGTTCCTCGACCCGTGGCTGTACGACCTGGTCACACGCCACGAGGCGGACGGCGGACTGCCCGCCACCGTCCTGGTGGTCACCGCGGGACAGCGCCCCCTGGACACCGCCCGCTGGAGCGGCACGGGCTCCGTGGCGGACGTGCCGCTGGCACCGTTCACCGAGTCCGAGTCACGCGGGCTCCTCGCCGGGAAGGGGGTCGTCGCCGAACCGGTCGTCAAGGAGGTGCTGCGCCTCACCGGCGGCCTGCCCGTCCTCGTCTCGACGCTCGCCGAGACCCGACCCGGCGACCCGGACGACGTGGACGACCCGAGCGCCGGAGCCGTCAAACGCTTCCTGCAGTGGGAGCCCGACGACACCCGCCGCCAGGTCGCCCGCGTCTGCGCGCTGCCCCGGCAACTGGACGCGGACGTCTTCCGGGCCCTGGTCTGCCACCCGGACGGCGGCCCGGACCTGCCGGGGGACCCGGACGAGTTGTACGACTGGTTGACCGGGCTGCCGTTCGTCGGCGAGCGCGGGGCCCGCGTGCGCTACCACGACGTCGTACGCGCCCCGATGCTGCGGCTGGAGCGACGCCGCTCCCGGCGGGAGTGGGCCGCACGGCACCGACGCCTCGCGGAGACGTTCGCCCGCTGGCGCACCGAGGCCGAGGCGGGACGGGAGACCGAGAACCCGTGGACCGACGAGGAGTGGCGCGAACTGCGCCTGGAGGAGACCTACCACCTGCTCTGCGCGCGACCTCCCGCGGCGCTCGGCGCGGCACTGCGGACGCTGGTCGAGGCCTGCCGCGAGGACGCCGTCCTCGGCCGGGCCTGGGCGCGGATGCTGGCGGACGCGGGCCGCGACACGGACGACACCGACCTCACACAGTGGGGCGAACGGCTGGGTGAGGCGCTCGACGACGACACGGCCGGGATCGCCGGCGCGATGGCCCTGCTCCTGGCCCGCCCCGGCCCGGACACGGCGGGCCGGGCCCTCGCGCACACCCTGCGCGGCCGGGAACTGCGCTACGGCGGCGAGCACCGCCAGGCCCTGGAGGAGTACGGCAGGGCCCTGGAGCTCGATCCGCGGCTCGCCTGGGCCCACTACGGCCGCGGCTACACCCACCAGCTGCTGGACGACTTCCCGGCGGCCCTCACCGCCCTCGACCGGGCGGACGAACTGGCCCCCGGCACCGGGTGGATCATCGCCGCGCGCGCGGAGACCTACCGGCTGGCGGGCCGCTTCGAGGAAGCCGTCGCCGACTTCGACCGCGCGGTCGCCCTCGTCCCGGCCGACGCCGATCCGCTCACCGGCCGGGCCGTGACCCGGCACGCGCTCGGGCGCTACGACGAGGCGCTCGCCGACTTCGACCGGGCGCTCGGCATCGAGCCGGACAACGCCTGGGCGCTGGTGCGCAGGGCCCGTCTGCGCCGTACCAGGGGCGAACCGGCCGAGGCGTTCGCCGACTTCGACCGGGCGGTCCGCGTCGCACCCGACGCCGCCTGGGTCGCCTCGGAACGCGGGGACGCCTACCGGCTCGCCGGCCGCCCCGAGGAGGCCGTCGCCGAACTGACCCGCGCGCTCACCCTCGAACCCGCCTACGCCTCCGCCCTGGCGAGCCGCGGCGCGGCCCTGTGCGACCTGGGCCGTTACGAGGAGAGCCTGGCCGACTTCGGCCGAGCCGTCGAACTGCGGCCCGACTACGCGTGGGCGCTGGTGATGACGGCCCGCGTGAAGGACGAACTCGGCGACCGGCCGGCCATGTTCGCGGCCCTGGAGCGAGCCGTCGACACGGCCCCGGACATCGACTGGATCAGTCACGAACTGGCCGTGGAGTACCGCGAGGAGGGCCGGTACGAGGAGGCGGTCGCGGTCTTCGGCCGCGTACTGGACGGGAGCCCGGACGACGAGACCGTGTCGGCCTGTCTGAGCGGCCTGGGCGGCACCCACCTCCTCATGCGGCAGTACGAAGAAGCCTTCCGCCATCTCTCCCGCGCCCTGGCGCTGGGCCCGGACGACGGCTGGACGTACGCCATGCGCGCGCGGGTCTGCCTGGCGACCGGACGGACCGGGCAGGCCCTCGCCGACCTGGACCGCTGCGCCACGCTGGAACCGGCGTCACAGGCGGCCTGGGCGCGCCGCACGGCCATCGAACTCCTGACACAGTGCGACCGCTGGGCGGAGGCGACGACACGACTGTCGGCGGCGGACGACGCGGACGACCTGGACGACCTGCGCTGCGAGGCGCACCGCCATGCCGGACAGTGGCCGCAGGCACGCCTGATGGCTGAACGGCTGCGCGCGAGGGCCCCGATCCCGGGCACCTTCGAACTGGCGATGACGGTGAGCCAGTCGGAGGGCCTGCCGGCCGCGGAGCCCCTCTGGCGGGAACTGGCGTCCTTGGTGGCCGCCGACGCCGAACTGCCCGCCGCGGACAGCGCACTGGGCGACCTGGAACGCACCCAGGCCCGCTGCTTCCTGGCCTGCGCCCTGTCGGACTGGCCGGCCGCGCAGCAGGGCCTGGCCGAATTCCTGGCCCTGCCCCCCGACTGGGACGACCTGGCCACCCTCACCCTGATCCTCAGGGACCTCCGGACAAGCCCCGATGCCGACGCCCGCCGCATAGAGCCCTTGCTGACAGAGACAACAAGATCCCGCGACGAACTCACCCCCGAGCCCTAGGGTGCGCGGGGAACGGCGCGCCGAGCCCCCACCGTCCCGCACCCACCCGACAACGGTCCCGGGGGCCCAGCCCCGTCCGGGGCCGCGGCCCCGTCCAGGGGCGCGGGGAACGGCGCGACACGCCCCCACCGGCCCGCAGCCACTCGACAACGGTCCAGGGCCCAGCCCCGTCCGGGGCGCAGCCCCGTCAAGGGGCGCGGGGAACTGCGCGACCAGCCCCCACCGGCCCGCAGGCCCCCGGACCCCCTGTCCACCCTCCCCGGGCCTCCCCGGCCCTCCCCAGGCCTCCCGGGAGGACCCCCTAGCCGTCCGTTCCCGACACCCGGTCCACGGGAAGGTGGATCACGATCAACACAACCGAACTCAGCAAGAACACCCGCATCGCCGCGTCCAGCCCGTTCCAGTCCTCCGACTGCCACATCGCGAACCACTCGCCACCGATGGCGAGAAACCCCGCGCCGAAGAGCAGCATGAGCATCAACAGCCCCACCGTGGAGGTCCGCCGCGCCCGCACCGCATCGCGCCGAACCCACTGGACCGTGCCCAGGATCAGAACGAGCGCGGCCACCGTCTCCCACACGATGATCGCGACGTACGCCGCGTCCTGAAGCCCCTTCGACTCGACGGCCCGCCACATCAGGTCGTCGTCCTCGAAGGTGGTGTCCATGGCCAGAACGTGCTGGACGAACTGCTGGTTGGTGCCGAAGTCGGTGATGTTCCCGAACGCCACAAGCGTGATGTAGAGCGCGACCGTGCCGGTGAGCAGAGTCGCGGTGACCGGTAGAGCCCGTGCTGCCGCCATCCTCAAGTCCCCTCGCTGTCAGGCGTGTTGTTGAACGGACACCTGACACCTGACACCATCCGCGCCACGCGGACCACCGAATTTCCCTCTCACCGCAACCGCTCTCACCGCAACCGGTCGACGTACCGGTCCGTGCCCGGCACCGTCGGGATGAAGGGCGCCACCAGCTCCACTCGCCCCAGACCCGTCCCGGCCACGGGCGCCTCCAGCCCGGTGAAGTACTCCTCCCAGCAGTCCCGCGGATCCGCCTCCAGGAACCACAGCAGCGTCAGCCGCGTATCGACGCCCTCGACCTGCTTCACGTACGTCATACGGTCGCCGGGCAGCGGGGTCGGGCGGAAGACCGTGACCATGGCGGCGGGGGAGCCCGCGAGCCGTTTCGGCAGCTGCCGGGAGCGCAGCCACTCCAGCAACTCGGCCCGCCCGGCCGGGGATTCGGCGTCGACGACCTGCAGGACGAGGCCCGCGTAAGGATGGTCCAGCGCGTGGAAGTCGCGCGGCCCGGCGGCCCCGTCCCGGTACACCGTGGCCTCGTGGTCCTGGAACGCGGTGAAGACGTGCGTTCGGTCCTGGTAGACCCGGCCGTCCCTGTTCAGCCGCTTGTTGATGCCCACGGTCCACTTCATGTGGTCGTCGTGGCGGCCGTCCGTGACCCAGTACGTCGAGAGGTAGCAGCCGGCGGTGACCGGCTGCGCGACCGCCGAATTCTCGGGACGGCGCAGGAGCTGGAGATCGCGCGTGGCGACCCAGCGCCGCCCCGCGTACATCCAGGGCATCGCCATCGCGCCCGCGTAGTAGTGGTCGTCCTCGTACCACCGGTTGTACGCGTACTCGTGGCCCGGATGCGGCTCGACCATCGTGATCAGGGCATGGCCGGGACGCACCCCGTACGGGCCGACGGCGGCCAGCTCCCCGTACACCTCGCCGCGCGTGCCGGCAGCCGCACCGGCCGTCGGGCCGTCGGGCGTCTCCTCGGGCATGGCGCTCCCCTTCCTCCCTCTTCCTTCCTCTGCCGGACGCACCTACTCTGACGGACCGTCAGGTCGACCGCCAGAGCCGGGAGGACCGCAATGTCACTGCTCCAGGGCAGGACCGTCGTCGTGTCGGGGGTCGGGGCCGGGCTCGGTCACCAGGTCGCGGCGGCCGTCGTGCGGGACGGCGGGAACGCCGTGCTCGGGGCGCGCACCGAGGCGAACCTCGCCAAGGCTGCCGCCGAACTCGACCCGGGCGGCGCGCACACGGCGTACCGGGCCACGGACATCACCGACGAGGGCCAGTGCGACGCGCTCGCGGCGCTGGCCCGTGAGCGGTTCGGGCGGCTCGACGCGGTCGTTCACGTGGCTGCCTGGGACAGCTACTTCGGCGGCCTCCAGGACGCGGACTTCACCACCTGGCAGGCCGTGCTCGACGTGAACCTGCTCGGCACGCTGCGGATGACCCGCGCCTGTCTGCCCGTGCTGAAGGAGCGCGGCGGATCCGTGGTCGTCATCGGCACGCAGTCGTCCGTCGCCGCCCCCTCCCAGGTGCGACAGGCGGCGTACGCGGCCTCGAAGGGCGCGCTGACCAGTGCGATGTACTCCATGGCGCGGGAGCTGGGACCGGACCGCATCCGTGTGAACACCGTGCTCCCGGGCTGGATGTGGGGTCCGCCGGTCGAGGCGTACGTGCAGTTCACGGCGTACACCGAGGGCGTACCGGAGGCCGAGGTGCTGGAGCGGCTGACCTCGCGGATGGCGCTGCCCGAGCTGGCCACGGACTCGGACGTGGCGGACGCCGCGGTGTTTCTGGCGTCGGACCGGGCACGGGCGATCACGGGACAGTCGCTGCTGGTCAACGCGGGGGAGTTGATGCGATAGAGCCCGCATGCCTCGTTCGGTGACCTGATCCAAAATGTTCAGGGACATGAACCGAGGTCAGTAAGCAGAACTATTTTACCTCCCTTTGACCGCACAGGCTGTTGTCGGAGTCATGCCATCGAACCCACGATGAGCGGGCGCTTCACGACCCTGACGATCCTGGGAGAGGGCATATGAACGGTCTCGACTGGGCCGTGCTCATCGGCTACTTCGGCGTGATGGTCGCGATCGGTGTCTGGTCCCACAAACGGGTCGACAACGTGAGCGACTTCTTCACGGCCGGCGGCAAGATGCCGTGGTGGCTGTCGGGCATCTCGCACCACATGTCCGGCTACAGCGCGGTCATGTTCACGGGGTACGCGGCCATCGCCTACACGTACGGCGTCACTTCCTATGTCACCTGGTCCTTCCCGATCGCCATCGGCATCGCGATCGGCGCGAAGGTGTTCGCGCCCCGGCTCAACCGGGTGCGCTCACGACTGCACGTGTCCTCGCCCCTGGAATACCTGAAGAACCGCTACAACCTGCCCACCCAGCAGGCGCTCGCCTGGTCCGGCGTCCTGCTGAAGATCGTGGACGTGGGCGCCAAGTGGGCCGCCATCGCGACCCTGCTGTCCGTCTTCACCGGCGTCTCGCTCAACATGGGCATCCTGCTCACCGGCTTCGTGACCGCGATCTACTGCACGGTCGGCGGCCTCTGGGCGGACGCGCTCACCGAACTCGGCCAGTTCGTCATCCAGTTCATCGCCGGTATCGCGATGCTCGTCGCCGTCATGGCCGAGCTGAACGGCTTCAGCACCCTGTGGAGCGTCTGGGACGAGCCCGCGCTCGACGGGCACACCAAGCCGCTGGCCGGCCCGTACATGATGGTCTTCCTGATCGCGTATCTGTTCATCAAGACCTTCGAGTACAACGGCGGCATGTGGAACCAGGCCCAGCGCTACATGGCCACGGACTCCGCGAAGTCCGCCACGCGCTCGGGCATCCTGTCCGCCTCGCTCTGGCTGGTCTGGCCGGCGGTGCTGTTCTTCCCCATGTGGGTCGCGCCGCTGATCATCAAGACCGACGTACCGGCCGATTCGTACGCGCTGATGGCCGAACACCTGCTGCCGCACGGGCTGCTGGGGCTGGTCATCGTCGGGTTCTTCTCCCACACGATGGCGATGTGCTCCTCGGACGCCAACGCCATCGCGGCCGTCGTCACCCGCGACATCATGCCCGCGGTCTCCCGCAAGGCACGTGAGTGGGACACCCGGATGGGGCTGCTGGCCGCGCGCTGGGCCACGCTGCTCTTCCTCGGTCTGTCGATGGCCATCGCGACCCAGGTCAACTCCGCCTTCTTCGGCGACATCATCACCGTCGTCATCAAGTGGGTGGCCGGCCTGATGGGCCCGATCGCGATCCCGCTGATGCTGGGCCTGCTCCCGTGGTTCCGCAAGAGCGGTCCGACGGCCGCGCTGATCAGCTGGGGCGTCGGCCTCGTCACCTTCTGGCTGGTCAACTACCCGATCAGCTGGAACGTCGACGGCGGGGTCCCGCTCCAGTACCAGGTGTCGATCCCGCTCGCGGTGTCCCTCGTCCTCTACATCCTCATCGGATATGTGCGGCCGGAGGACAGCCCGGAACGGGACGCGCTCATCGCGAAGATCAACAGCGATGACGGCGGTTCCGCCGCCGCGGCGGTACCGTCCCCCGCCGGCCCGGTGGACGACGTACTGGGTACGCCGGTCAAGGACTAGTGCCACGGCACTGGCACCGAACCGCGCGCACGACGCGTGCGTACGACGCGTGGATACGACCGTGAGGGTGGCCGCTTCCTGACGAGCGGCCACCCTCACTCGTCGTCGGCGACGGCGGCAGGAAAGGGGGCTTCGCCCGGGTGTGTCAGCCCCGGGCGGTCAGGCCGGCCGGGACCGGGACGGCGCCCGTGCCGGAGAGGGCCGCGTACCCGCGTGGATAGCGGGCCAGCCAGCCAGGGGAGGAGCCCGCCGGGCCGTGCAGGGCCGGGCCCTGGGTCATCTCCATCGCGAAGTCGTCGGCGAGGACGAGCATCGTGGGGCGCCCCTCCAGCTCGGCCAGCCAGGACGGCGGCAGGGCCGTCTCGCCGTGCAGGGCGCCGAGCAGCGCACCGGTGAGGGCGCCGGTGGCACCCGAAGCGCCACCGTGGTTCACCGACAGGCACAGCCCGTGCCGGCTGTCCTCACCGACCAGGGCGCAGTACACGGCCACCGAGAGCAACCCCTCGGCCGTGCCCTCCCCGGCCAGATCCTCGACCCGGGACGGCGACGGCATGCCCTGCCGTACGGCCCCCAGCGCCCGCTGCAGCGCCTCGGCCACCTGCTGCTGCCCCGGGCGCGGTGCCAGCAGCTGCAACGCCCGCTGGACGGCCGTGTCGAGGCTCTCACCGCGCGCGAGACCGTGCACGACGACCGCGTACGCGCCCGCCGACAGGTAGGAGAGCGGGTGGCCGTGCGTCTGCGCCGCGCACTCCACCGCGAGCTGCATGACGAGCTGCGGCTCCCAGCCGACGAGGAGTCCGAAGGGCGCGGAGCGGGTCGCGGCCTCGACGCCCCGCTGGTCGGGGTTCTTGGGCGCGTCCAGGGTGCCCATCGTCTCGTCCCCGAGGCCCAGCAGACAGGCACGCGCGGGATCACGGCGGGCGTACAGCCACTCCTCGCGGGCCAGCCAGCCGTCCTCCTTGCGCCGCTCGTCCGGGCCCCAGTCGCGCTGGGTGGCGGCCCAGCGCAGATACGCCCGGTGCAGATCCGTCGGCGGATGCCAGGCCCCGGTGTCCCGGCGGACCTGGGCCCTTATCAGCCCGTCGATGGAGAACAGGGTGAGCTGCGTGAGATGGGAGACGGCCCCGCGTCTGCCGTACCCGTGGGCCAGATCGGTGAGCCCCTCCGCGCCGTGCGCCGCACGGATCTGTTCCATCGAGAGGTCGCCGACGGGCGAGCCCAGCGTGTCGCCCACGGCCGCGCCGAGGAGCGTGCCACGCACCCGGCTGCGGAAATCCTGCTGTTCGGCACGGCCCCAGACGGCACCGGCTGTCGCACCCACCGAGGCCTCCCGAGATCCCGATCCGATTCGTCCGTACGGCCGACAACTCAGCACTGTAATCGAACGGGAACGGTCGGTTGAGAACCGGATCGGTATGCGAGCAGTGGGCCGACTGAGTGTGTTTGTCAGCGATCGGTATGCATTTCCGTCGGCGGGCCGTGGCGATGCCACCGGTAAATGAAGATCCATGGGAATGACGACGACTTTCATGCGCGATACCTGCGCAGCATGCGCACAATTGCGGGAGGATCTTCGAGGCGGGTGCGGACAGGGCCGAGCCCCCTCGGCCAGGACGGCGGGCCAGTCGAGAGGGCTCTTTCACGGTGCGTATGCAGTTGTTGGTCCACTTGCGTATGCGGTTGTTGATGAGGTTGTTTCTTCGGGTGCTGATGACGCGGATGACGCGGGTGGCGCGAGTGACGCGGAGGTGGTCGTGCTGTGCGAGGCCTCCGTCGTCGTCAGACGGTGCCCCGGCCCACTTCTGCCACGAACGCGTTCCAGGACTCCGCCGGGAAGGCCAGCGCGGGCCCTTCGTCGACCTTCGAGTCGCGGACGGCCATCGCCGCCGTGACGGGGGACTTGACCTCGACGCACGCGCCGTTTCCCTGCGAGTACGAGGACTTCGTCCACGTGTCCGTGACGCCTTGCTTGATTGCCATGATCACTCCGGTGGCCGGTTGCTGAGTAGCTGTCACCGAGTTGCGGGTTCCTTACGGAGCCCACGGTTCGGATTGCGCCAAGGTTCTTCCCCCTTGGCGTGATCGACGCTACTCGCCAACATCGGTGTGCGAAGCGACTATTCACTCGACCGGGTGACATATGCCAGCTGAGTCTTCCGCCGGGATAGGAGGAGGGTGTATCTTCCCGCCGCCATCCGGCGTACCTCAGTGCGCGTAGTCCTTCGCGACGTCCGCGATGAACTCCCGCGACTGGTCGGCGTTGAGCGCCTGGGCCCGCAGATGCTCGTACATCACGCTGTACTTCTGGACGTCGTTCGCCTTCTCCAGGTACAGGTCGCTCGTGACGCCCTCGATGTAGACCACGCTGGAGTCGGCCGCGTCGGGGAATTCGAGGATGGCGTACTGGCCGCTGACCCCCGGATGGGCGCCCATCGCGAACGGGATGACCTGAACCGTCACATGCGGCACGTGCGACATCTCGACGAGATGCTCCAACTGCTCGATCATCACCTGCTTGTTGCCGACGGTCCTGCGCAGCGCCGCCTCGTCGAGGACGGCCCACAGCCGCAGCGGGTTCTCCAGGTCGGAGATACGTTCCTGTCGCCGCAGCCGCACCTGAACGCGCTTGTCGATGTCGCCGGCCGCCGCCTCCGGCAGAGCGCCCTGGATCAGGGCCTCGGCGTACGGACGGGTCTGCAGCAGGCCCGGCACGACCAGCGGGTCGTACACGCGCAGGCTCGCCGCGTCGGTCTCCAGACCGATGTAGACGCTGTACGGGATGTCGCCGAAGGAGTGCCACCAGCCCTGCTGACGCGAGTCCTTGGCCATCTGCATCAGCGAATCGACGATCCGGACGTCCTCGACCTCGTACACCCCGCACAGATCACGGACGTCGCGCTGGCTGATGCTGCGCCGCCCGTTCTCCAGACGGCTGATCTTCGACTGCGAGACGAGCAGCCGCTCGGCCACCTCTTCGGCCGTCATGCCCTTGAGCTCCCGGAGCCTTCGCAGCTCCTGGCCCAACCGGCGTCGTCTGACGGTGGGATTGACGTTGGACGCCACGGGACGTGCACCTCCGGCTGCGGACTGCCTGTACTTTGCGTATCTGCTGTTGAGCAGATTGCCACCAAGGTGCTTACTACCGCTGGGAAACAGCGGATATGCAGTGCGTACGCGCCACTTGTCGCCACCTCGCGCCACCTGACGCCACCTGGCGGCGGATATGACGACAAGCGACCCTGGGCCTATGCGTTCGGGGTCACGCGGATACGGGGTCACGCGGTGGGTCGGGGACATGCGGACGTCGGTCGGGGACATGCGGACGCGCGGGGCGGCGGGCCGTGTCGTCGTCCGGACGTTCGGCCCGCCGCCCCGCGCGTCCCAGCGGCTCCCGGACCGGGTCATGGGGACTGCGGTGCGGCGCTGACGTGGTACTTCGGGGGACTGCGGTGTTGCGGTGCTGCGGTCGTGCCGGTGGCTGCGAGCCGTGGACCGGTGGCTCAGTGGGCCACGGCGCGTGCCATCGAACTGCGGTGCGGTTGCATCGGGACGCCCCTGGCGGGCTCCGGTGCGGGCCTGGCTCCGGGGGCGGCCTGACGGCCGGTCGGTGCCGGGCTGCGGCGTGGCTGTGCGGCCACTCCGTTCTGGACGTCCATCACGGCGTGCGCCACGAGTCCGCCCATGGGGTCGTGCCTGATCAGATCCCGGAGTCGGGAGCGCGACGAACGCCCTTCGTTCCCCGGGTAGAGGTGCTTGCCCAGGCCGACGGCATGCGCCAGCGCGGCCAGAGCGGCGGTCCGCGGGTCCGGCGGGACGCCGGTGCGGATCGCGCTGTCCAGCCGGGCCCTGATCTCCCGGCTGATTTCCGTGTCCGTCGCTTGGTAGCGAGTCGTCGGAAGCACCCCGCACATCTGGCCCGCCACGGCATGGACCATGCCGCATCGCTCCAGATGCGAGAGATAGGTCTGGCGCAACCCCAGTCGGGGCCCGCCGATCCAGTTCACAGCGCGTACTGGAGCACCCCGCCTGCGGAGTAGTTCCAGCGCACAGTCCAAGGTTGGATCTCCGGTCGGCCGTGGTGCCACCACGGCGATACGATCCCCGTCTGGGGCTATCCGTCCGGCCAGCGCCAGCTCCACTAGCTGTGCTCCGGCCAGACCGAGGTCGAGCGACTGCGGCTGTGCGGTGGTACCCGTGGTCGGGTCCAACGCCAGCAGCAGTAGCTCCTCCGGAAGTGTTCTGCGGCTCCTGCCCATCCATGCCTCCCCGCGTGGATGAATGACAGGGTGACCCCTCTCACATTGGTCTGTCGAGAGCACGTGACCGGTTCGTAGTGGAACCGGTAGATATGTCGTTCTCGTCTACCGCAGGGGTCAATCCCTCACACAGGACACTGGTAGATGGTTCGGACACGAGTGTCCGGGCCGCGTGTGCACTGTTTAACGGGTTCATGGTTCGGTTGGGCGCACGGTGTGTGGCGCACGGAGGAGGCATCGGTGGCGGGCGAGTCCCCCGACAGGTCGAAGCAGCACGAGTCGTCGGCGGAACCGACGTCGGGGAGCAAGGTTCCGGTTCCGGATCCGCGGCTGGCGGTCGCGCGGGAGGCCGTGACGGCGGCTGCCCGGGTGGACACGGCCACCGCGGTCTTCTCGACGAAGAGCTCCGCGGAGGCGCCGGGTCCCGCCGGGTCCGCCGGGTCCGCGGGGTCCTCCGCGTCCGTGGACGCGGAGGAGAAGGCGGAGCCGGCTGCCGGGAGTTCCCGGGGGAGTGACGGTTCTGCGGAGCCGGCGGGTTCCGCCGAGGGCGCCGGGAAGGGCCCCGGAGGCGGCGACGCGCGACTCCGGTCCGCCGTGGCGGCCTGGGCCGCCACAGCGGACGAGGAGGCGCCTGAGGGCGCTTCTGCGGGCGCGGGAGCGGATCGGGATGCGCCGGGGGGTGCGGACGGGGGTGTCGGCGCCAGCGCCGGCGCAGGCGCAGGCGTCAGCGACGGTGCGGGTACGAGTGCGGGTGCGGGTAGCGGGTCGACCGGGGACGACCTGGACGTCGGCTCCGGCTCCGGCTCTGACTCCGGCTCCGGCTCCGGCCGGGAGGGCGATCGCGAGAGCTCCGCTTC
This sequence comes from Streptomyces sp. NPDC017991, assembly GCF_044328075.1. Taxonomy (NCBI): domain Bacteria; kingdom Bacillati; phylum Actinomycetota; class Actinomycetes; order Kitasatosporales; family Streptomycetaceae; genus Streptomyces; species Streptomyces sp. NPDC017991. The sequence continues at coordinate 371,930 of NZ_JBIRGP010000009.1, forward strand.
GGGGGCGTCCGTCGGCGACGGCGGGGACGCCGACTCCGACGCCGACTCCGATGCCGACTTCGACCGCGGCTCTGACCGCGACTCCGGCTCGGCGGACGCCGTGCGCGGAGAGGCGGCGGCTGAGGCTGCCGTTCCCGACAGCGCCATGGAGGACGCGGTGAGGTCGGAGACGACGACTGATGCTGAGGCTGCGGCCGAGGCGAAGGACGCCTCCTCGGAGACCGAGACCCCGACCAGGGGCGGAACCTCTGCCTCCGGCGAGAGGGCCGGGGGCGCCGAGGATGGCGGAAACGTCGCCGACGCGAAGGCCGGTTCGAAGGCCGACGCGAAGGCCGGTTCGAAGGCCGGATCGAAGGCAGGTCCGAAGACAGGTCCGAAGACAGGTTCCACGGCCGGTACGAAGGCTGACGCGAGCGCCGACGCCAAGCGCGCGGCGGACGACCCCAGGGCGCAAGCTCCTGCAGCGGCGAAGACCTCCGTGGGCGGAGTTCCCGCCGCCGACACGGCCTCGGACCCCGCGGCGGACCCGGACTCCGGTCCCGACACGGCCTCCGCGGCGGCGTCGGGTCCCGAGGTTGACACGGATCCCACAGCGAAGTCGGACTCCGCGGGCAAGCCGGGTTCCGCGGCAGCGCTGTATCCCGCGGCCGACGCGGGCTCCGGTGGCAAGTCAGCCTCCGCAGGCAAGCCGGGCTCCACGGCAACGCAGGGCTCCGCCCCGGCGGAGCCGGACGTCGCAGCGAAGCCGGACTCTTCGGCGGCGCCGGATCCGGCGGCGGACGCGGATCCGGCGGGGAAGGCGGGCGCCGCAGCGACGTCGGCCGGCCTCCCGGCGCAGTCGGATTCCACGGCGCACGCGGACTCCCGAGGCAAGTCGGATGCCGCGGCGAAGCCGGGCTCCGCAGGGCAGTCGGGCTCCGAGGGGAAGTCCGATGCCGTAGGGAAGCCGGGCTCCGAGGCGAAGCCGGGTTCCGCGGCGGACGCGGATTCCGGTCGCACGTCGGATGCCGCAGCGGAGTCGGGCTCCGCAGGGAAGGCCGACGCCGGAGCCGGGGCGGGCCCCGCCGCGAAGCCGGCCGGCCGTGCCTCCGACGAGGGCAGGCCCGCGTCCAAGCCCCCCGTCGACCAGGCCACCGCGATCTTCAAGCGGCCACCCGCCGTGGACCAGCCCACCACCATGCTCAAGCGGGGCGACGCCGATCCGGACGCCGGACCGGGCAAGCCCGCCGGGTCGAGTGCGACGACCGGGTCGGAAAAGCCCGCCGGGTCGGAAAAGCCCGCCGGGTCGGAAAAGCCCGCCGGGTCGGAAAAGCCCGCCGGGTCGGACAAGGGCGGCGAACCGAAGGGCGGGAGCGAGTCGGCTGCCGGGGCAAAGGCCGCCGAAGCCCCAGCCGAGCGCACCAGCAAGTTCGTCGCGCTCAAGCCGCTCGACGAGCCCGCCCCGCCGAAGGCGAGGCTCGCTGTCCCGCCGCCGGGACCGTCCGTCTCGCCCTCGGCGCCACCGGCCGGCGGCGCCCCGCAGGCCGGCCCCGAGCGGACGACCCAGCAGCCCCTCCCGCCGAGGCCCCCGCTGGACCTGCTGGCGGAGCTGACGAACACCCCGCCGCCCCGCCAGACCCCGGTCCGGACCATCGTGCGCCGGGTCAAGATCTGGACACCCCTGGTACTCCTGCTGGCCGTGGTGTTTGCAGTCGTACAGACCGTACGCCCGCTGCCGACTCCCACCCTCGCGCTGACCGCCGACGAGACCTACGCCTTCGAGGGCAACAAGGTCGCCCTGCCGTGGCCCGAGGAGGGGCAAGGCTGGATGGACGTCAACGGCATCGGCACGGTCGACTCGTTCGGGGACCAGAAGCCCGTCGCGATCGGCTCGGTCGCCAAGGCCATGACGGCGTACGTGATCCTCAAGGAGCACCCGCTGAAGGCCGGCGCGGACGGCGCGAAGATCGAGGTCGACGCGAAGGCGGAGAAGGAGGGCGGCTACGACGCGCAGGGCGAGTCGACGCTCAACACCGTCAAGGAGGGCGACAACCTCTCCGAGAAGGACGCCATCGCGGCCATCATGATCCCGTCCGCGAACAACATCGCGCGGCTGCTGGCGCGTTGGGACGCGGGTTCCGAGGCGAAGTTCGTCGAGAAGATGAACGCCGCCGCCAAGGACCTGGGCATGAAGAACACGAAGTACACCGACCCCTCGGGCCTGAAGGAGACCACCGTCTCCACCGCCGAGGACCAGGTGAAGCTCGGCAACGAACTCGTGGACATCAAAGCGCTGGTCGACATCACCAAGCTGCCGACCTGGGTGGACCCGTCCGGCAAGAAGTGGGACAACTACAACCGTCTCGTGCCGTACAACAACGCCATCGGCATCAAGACCGGCTCCACCACCAAGGCCGGCGGCAACCTGCTCTTCGCCGCCACGCAGGAGGTCGGCGGTGAGAACGTCATCGTCGTCGGCGCGATCCTCGGCCAGCACACGCCGCCGATCATCGACACGGTCAACGCGGTCAGCAAGACGGCGATGATCGCCGCCCAGGAGGCGCTGACCTCGCGGAAGATCCTGAAGAAGGGTGACGTCGTGGGGTACGTGGACGACGGGCTCGGCGGCCAGGTACCGGTCGTCGCCACCAAGGACGTCTCCGCGGTGGGCTGGGCCGGACAGACGGTCAAGCTGAAGCTGGACGAGGGTGGCACCACCATCCCGAACGAGGCGAAGGCGGGAACCAAGGTCGGCTCGCTGAGCGTCGGTGACGGTACGACGGGCGACGCGGTCGATGTTCCGGTCGCGCTCCAGTCGGATCTCACCGAACCGGGATTCGGCGCCAAGCTGACCCGGGTCGCCTGACGGGACGTACGCTCCCACGGGGACGTACACCCGCGGGACGTACACCCGTGAAGAACGGAAGCCCGACAAGCAGAAGAACCGACCGCACCCCGCCGACGGAGCACCACCCAGGAGCTCCACGGCGGGGTGCGTGCTAGCGTCGCCAGGATGGGGCAGGCCGTCCGCCGCGGGGCCCGGCCGAGAGTGGAACAACGGGACACGGGAGTGCCAGCACGTGGCGACAGCGGAGCCGACGCATGCCGACGACGCCGAGCCGGGCCGAGAGGCCGGCCCGCGAATAAGCGTGCGCACGCGGCACGTCGAGACCCCTGACAACGCTGCCGGACCGCCGCCCGACAGGGCCGAGACCCCCGGCGCGGCAGAAATCCCCGACACGACCGGGACCCCCGACGCCGGACGGGACGACGACTCCGGACCGGGTCCTGCCGTCGAGCCGACCCTCGATGCCGATGCCGATGCCGGCCCCGACGCCGACGCCGACGCCGAACCGAACCCTGACGAACCGAACCCTGACCCCGAACCGGACGCCGACTCCCACCCGGCCCCCGACGCCGGACCCGGCGCTGACACCGAGCCGATCCCGGACGTGGACCCGGTTCCGGACGTGGACCCGGTTCCGGATGTCGAGCCGGCCGTCGGCCCCGGAGTCGGTGGACGTGAAGGCACCCGCATGCACCGCTTCGTCCGGCATCCCGCGATCCTCGCCACGGCCCTCTCAGGTGTCCTCCACATCATCTGGTTCTTCACGTTCGCGAACAGTGGCGGCGACCTCGCGGCGCAGGACGCGTGGGCGGAGTTCGTGGGGCGGAACCCCGGGTCCGCGTACAACCTGGCCTGGTACGGCGGCATGCACCCGGTGTCGTACAGCGTGGTGTCCCCGTACCTGATGGCCGTGCTCGGTGTGCGGACGACGATGATGATCGCGGGGACGCTCTCCGCCGGACTGCTCATGCTGGTGCTGATGCGCAGCCGGGCCGTACGGAACCCCGTGGCCGCGGCGGCGGCCGGAGTGTTCGCGCTCCTGTGCAACGCGATCTCGGGCCGCGTGACCTTCGGCCTCGGCATGGTCTTCGCGCTCGGCGCCGCCGCCGTCGTCTTCTGCTGGCCGTACCGCTGGCGCTACAAGCGCTGGGCCAAGGCCCTGTGCGCCGCCCCGCTCGCCGCGGCGGCCACCGCCGCGTCCCCGGTGGCCGGCCTCTTCGTCGGCTTCGTCGCCGTCGCGCTGTTCCTGCAGAAACGCCGCCCGGGAGCGTGGGCGCTGGGCCTCGCGCCCGCCGCGGTCGTGGGCGTCTCGGCCTGGATGTTCCCGTTCTCCGGTACGCAGCCGATGATGTTCGGGTCGGTCCTGCTGCCGTTCGCGACCGCGGCCTGTGCCTTCTTCCTCGTCCCCAAGGAGTGGAAGACGGTCCGGATCACCTCGGCGGTGTACGGCCTGGCCGTCGTCCTCGTCTGGCTGATCAACTCGCAGATCGGCTCGAACATCAGCCGGTTGCCGATGCTGCTGGGCGGGGTCACGCTGATCGCCGCGCTGCCCTTCACGGCACCGCGCTCACGCAAGTGGTACGCGATCCTGCTGGCCTTCGTGACCGTGAACGGCTGGATCGCCTTCAAGGCCGTCGACGACATCGTGCACACCACGCCCGCCGCGTCCTGGGCCCGCGAACTGGCCCCCCTCGTCAACCAGCTCCAGGTGGCCGGCGCCGAGAAGGGCCGCGTCGAGGTCGTACCGGCCCGCTCCCACCGTGAGGCGTCCGCCCTCGCCCCGTACGTCAACCTCGCCCGCGGCTGGAACCGGCAGGCGGACATGGAGCGCAACCCCCTCTTCTACGACGACACCCTCAACTCCGCGAACTACCACGAGTGGCTGCGGCGCTGGGCCGTCCACTACGTCGTCGTCCCCAAGGGCGAGCCCGACGGTGACGGCGGCGAGCGCGAGCGCGAACTGGTCCAGCGCGGGATGCCGTACCTGAAGCAGGTCTGGGGCGACGCCAACTGGCAGCTCTTCGAGGTCACCGACCCCATGCCGATGGCCGACCCGCCCGCGGTCGTCGACCGTGCCGAGCAGGGGGAGCTGACCCTGGAGGTGAAGCGGGCGGGGCGGGTGCTCATCCGCATCCCGTACTCGCCGTGGCTCGGGCTCGTCGACGCGGAGGGCAAGAGCGTGAAGCCCCCGCAGGAGACCGAGGAGTCCAAGCAGCGGGAGGACGGGGCGCCGAAGACGTACGACAACGTCAACGGCTGCCTGATGGAGACGGAGGAGGACGCCCAGGGCGACCAGTGGACGGAACTGCTGGCGCCGAGGGCCGGCACGTACCGTCTGGCCGCGCCCTATCAGCTGCCCCGGGGCACGGGATGCCCCGAGGAGCTGCGGGAAGAGGTCCGCGGCAGCGCGGGATAGGGCTGCCGGGCACCCCGGGCCCTGCCTGCACCCCCGGGCCCTGCCTGCGGCCCGGGGCCCTGCCTGCGGCGGAGCGCCGCGTCTCAGCCGATGTGGGCCTCGACCGCGGCCACGACCTCGGCGGACTCCGGCTCGGTCTGCGGCGAGAAGCGGGCGACCACCGTGCCGTCCCGGCCGATCAGGAACTTCTCGAAGTTCCAGCGGATGTCGCCGGTGTGCCCCTCGCCGTCCGCGAAGCCGGTGAGCCGCTCGTAGAGGGAGTGGCGCGCGTCCCCGTTCACGTCGACCTTCTCGGTCATCGGGAAGGTCACGCCGTACGTCGCCGAGCAGAACTCCGCGATCTCCTCGGACGAACCGGGCTCCTGGCCCATGAACTGGTTGCACGGCACCCCGAGCACGGTGAAGCCCTGCGCCGCGTACCGCTCGTGCAGCCGCTCCAGGCCCGCGTACTGCGGGGTGAGCCCGCACTTGGACGCCACATTGACGATGAGCACGGCCTGGCCCTTGTACTGGCCGAGATCCGCGGTACCGCCCTGCAGCGCATCGATGTCGACGTCGAGAGCGGAGGCGCCGGAGGCGGCAGCCGAGGCGGAGGCGTTGTCAGTAGTCATGAACGGATGCTAACTCCGCTCAGCCGACACCGGTCCGGCACCCTGCGCCGCGGTGAGCGGTTGGGGGACGGGTACGGCATTCCTGGCGCTCCCCGCCCCCCTCTGGAAGGTCTTCGCGCTGATCCTCACCCTTGGCCCGGTGGCTTCCCTGGGCGGAGGTGTCCTCTGGGGCATGCGAACGAGATCCTGCCCAACCGTCGGCTGCGAGTCCCTCTACGTCCCGTACGCTCCCGAGCACGCGGGCCTGCTCTTCGCGTGCGCGGCGCTGGGCATGCTGGCCGGGGACGTGGCGGTGGCCCGCTTCGCCGGACCGGCCCTGTATGACCGTCGTCTCCCGTGCCCGCCGCCGCCCCTACGCCTACCGAGCGACGAACTGGGTGAGTATCGCCTGGACTTCGTAGATGTCGACGCCCTTGGTGAAGGTCTTCTCGATGGGCATGGGCGTGCCGGAGATCCAGATCTTCAGCTCGGCGTCGAGGTCGAAGGTCCCGGCGGTCTCGACGGCGAAGTGCGTGATGCTGCGGTACGGAACGGAGTGGTACTCCGTCTTCTTGCCGGTGATGCCCTGCTTGTCGACCAGGATGAGACGGCGGTCGGTGAAGAGGATGGTGTCGCGGATCAGCTGGAAGGCGGCGTACACCTGCTCGTTCTGCCCGAGCAGTCGCGCGTAGTCGTTCTGTGCTTTCACCGGATCGACGGTGTGCGCGTTTCCGAACAGCGCCATGACTGACCCCCATTGGGTGTGTGAAGTCCCAAGAGCCTCGCACCGGAGCCCATGCGGAGCAATGCTCTGTTTCCAGGCTGTCGCAAGGGCGCGACAGCCTGGAAACGCAACCGCCTGTGCCCCGGAGTGGCTTGGGCGGCGGCGTCAGTTCTTGCTGCCGTCCACGATGACGGGCGTGCCGTTCGCGCCGTCACCGCACGGGACCGCGTACACCGGGTGGGCCTTCGCGGCTTCCTTGTATGCCTCCAGGCACTGGTTGTACAGCACCTTGTCGCTCAGCGACTTCTCGATGATCTTGTTGGCGCGGGCGACGCCCTCCGCCTCGATCCGCTTGCGTTCCGCCTCCGCCGTGGCCGTACGCGACGCCTCGGTGGCCCGCTCGGTGGCCTGCTCCTGCTGGATCTTCTTGTCGATCTGCTCCTGCAGCTTCTTCGAGGGCCGCACATTGCGCAGGTTGACGAAGGTGACGTCGATCCCGCGCGGTGCCAGGCGTTCCTTGACGAGGTCGGCGATCTCGGAGCCGATCTGCTCACGCGCGGACGCGTACCCCTCCTCGCTGGTGTGCTTGGCGAAAACATTGCGGATGATCTCGCGACTGTCCGGCAGCACGAGCCGCTCCTCGACGGCTTCCTCGCTGCCCGCCAGCCGGTACAGGCCGACCGCCTCTGCGGGTACGACGGCCCACTTGATGGTGACGTCCGCGTAGAGCACACCGCCCTGCGAGGAGCGGACCTCGACCACGTCCTCGTCGTTGAGGTCCAGGTCCACCGGGCGGGTGGAGAAGGACGTGACGTCGGTGAACGGTGACTTGACGTGAACGCCCGAGGCCAACGGCGTACCGATCCTGCCGAAGGTCACCGGGACGCCGACCTCGTAGGCGCTCACGACATGCACGCAGGCGAAGACGCCCGCCAGCAAGCCCGCCACGGCGCTGAGCGCCGCCCCGAGCTTCCAGCCCGAGGCGGTTCGACCACCGCCACGGCCGACGAGAAAGAGCACGACTGAGGCTATGAGAAGCAGGATGGACAGTACGAACACGGCTTTCCCCCTTGAAACACGTACCCGCGCCCCCGGCGCGGCGCGGCGCAGCGTAACGACCTGGGATGACGGGAGGGGGACGGCCGGATGAGCAGACGGGAGCAGACGGGATGAACATCATCTGAGGCGCGATCCGGAAGTTTCGGAGATCGGCGGTTCGAGGATGTCGAGAACGTGACACCGGCTCCGTCCCAGGGACATCAGCGGCCACCACCGGCCGCACGACATAGAAGGAGACACCAGCATGGCGATTCAGCGGATGGACAACGTCGGCATCGTCGTCGAGGACATGGACGCCGCCATCGCGTTCTTCGTGGAACTCGGTATGGAGCTGGAGGGCAGGGCGCAGGTCGAGGGCCTCGTCGCCGACCAGTGCACCGGACTCGACGGCGTCCGCTGCGACATCGCGATGGTCCGAACCCCGGACGGCCACAGCCGGCTCGAACTGGCGAAGTACCGCAGCCCGGCGGCGACCAGCGCCGGGCCGCGCAACAAGCCGCACAACATCCTCGGCACGCACCGCGTCATGTTCGCCGTCGACGACATCAAGGACACCGTCGCCCGCCTGCGCCCCCACGGCGCCGAACTCCTCGGCGAGATCGCCCGGTTCGAGGACAGCTATCTGCTGTGCTACCTCCGCGGCCCGGACGGCATCATCGTCGGACTGGCCGAGCAACTGAGCTGACCAGGGTCTCCGCGCCCCGCCGGCGAGCCTTTTTGGAGGCCCCGTCGGAGAGCTCGCGGCCATCGTCGAGGTGGAGCCCACCGGCCGGTCCGCGCCCGATCGGAGACGTTCGCCCGGCTCAGTCGAGCAGCGACTCCCCGAACCGCGATCCGCTCGCGAGGCCGAAGTCGGCGGAGCTGAGGGACGCGGAACCGGAACCGGTGAGGCCGGACGCAGTTCCCGGCAGGGTCCACAGGCCTCCGCTGCGGTCGTTCTCGAAGGAGGCGGTCACCGCCAGGTCGGCTTTGCCGTTGTTGTTGTAGTCGGCGAGCCGCACCTGGGCACCGAAGAGGTCATTGGTCTCGGCTGCGCCCGGAACACCGGCGGTGTCCTGGGAAATGCGCACGACTTCGGACTGCGAGACACCGGAGGCGGAGCCACGGAACACTGTCACGTCGCCGGCGTTCTCCAGGTCGCCGAGCCATTCACCGTTGGCGCCGACCACCAGTTCGGCCTTGCCGTCGCCGGTGATGTCGCCGATCGCCACCGAGGCTCCCCAGTTGTCGCCGTCCTCGTTGACGCCGGGCACACCCGTGCTGTCCTGGTGCAGGGTCACCGGGTCGCCGAAGCCCGTCCGGCTGCCGTATCGAACGGTCACGTAACCGGCACCGTTGCTCGGGTCGTCGATGGAGAACGTGTCTGGCCAGGTGAGGGAGGTGGCCATGTCGTCGAAGCCGTCGCCGTTGATGTCACCGAGGGCGACCGCGGTGCCGCCGTCCTCCACCCGCTGTATCCGGTTCGGACGGCCTTCCTGACCCGTGTAGATGTCGGTGCCCGGACGTCCGGTGCCGGGGTCGCCGGTCACGGCCAGGTCATCCTTGCCGTCTCCGTTGACATCGCCCACGGCTGCTTCCCAGTTGAGGAGCTGGGCACCAGGGACCGTCAGGGTGTAGGCGGGGGTGGTCTGGGTCGCCCGGGAGGAGCCGCCCCTGTACACGACAACCGCGTTCGGCTCGATGACGGCGAGGTCCGCGGCGCTGTCACCGGTGAAGTCCCCCACCGCCACGTCCAGGCCATGCGCCTGCCACTGACGCGCGTTGTCCACCGTGGTCGTGGTGCTGCTGGTGAACGGCTCGGCGCCACCCCAGAGGATGGTCACGCTGCCCTGACCCTCGTACTCGCCCACGTCCTCCCCGTCGGCACCCACGACCAGGTCCGCGTAACCGTCCGAGTCCAGGTCGCCACCGGCGATCGATATACCGAAGTTGTCACTGTCCTCCGGCGTGCCCGGCACCCCCGCGGAACTCTGGGTGAGCTCGATCTTCTGCGTGGTCAGCCCGGCGGCAGACCCTAGAGACACGACCACTGCGCCCGCGGCCTCAGCACCGTTGACGGACTTGTACGGCGCACCGATCGCGAGATCCCGGTGTCCGTCGCCATTGAAGTCGTCGGCGTACTTGGCGGGGGCCGCGGACGCCGTCGCCGCGCCTGCAGCGGTGAACAGACCACCAGCCAGCGCGGTCACGGTCGCGACGGCGACAACAGTGCGGAAGGGCAGGGGCATAGAGATTTCCTCCTGGAACAGTGCCGGGCGATGCCGTAGACAACCAAAGTGACGGAAGGGTTGTACGAGAACGAGACAGGCGGTACGCCCGCGCGACCGCAACCGACCCACAACCGACCCGCAACCGACCTACAACCGACCCGCAACCGATGCGCCCGATCTCGCCGCTTCAGAAGACCCCTGTGCGACGAAGCAGGTCCGCGCTGATCCGCAGTTGATCCGCGTTGATCCGCGCTGCACTGATGAGCCGCGGCTGCCGCGATGCACCCGAACCCGGCGGCAAGACGGCGGCCCGACTCCTCTAACATGACCCGATTCAGACCTGGGGGGTCCTTGTGCGAATGAAACCGACCGCCGTGACGGCGGCGGCCCTGGCGTGCCTGGTGATGGGGGTCTCCATGACTGGCTGCGCAGACGACAGCGCGGCGGAGGAACGCTCTGCCGATCAGATATTTGACGATGCGAACGACACGATGCGCGATCTGAAGTCAGTAACCATCGATACGGTCACCAAGGTGACCGACGGGAGTGATCGCACCAGCCGTCTGACGACCGATCTCAAGGCCAAGTGCGCGTTCAGGACGACCTCGGCCACGGGCGCCGCCCTCGAACAGATCCGGATCGACAGGACGGACTACGTCCGCCCGAATCTGGCCTACCTCAAGGAGTCCGGCCAGAAAGTGACCATCACGGGCGAGCAGAAGCGCTGGGTCAAAACTCCTGTCAGCAAGTCCCAGCCGGGAGACGGGCTCGCCCAGTGCACGCACGAGTTCACCTCTTTCGACAAGGTCACGAAGGGCGAACCGACCGAGGTCAAGGGCACTGCGGCGATTCCGCTGAAGGCGACCGACGAGAAGGACAAGGGCGGCTCCTTCACCTTCTACGTCGCCACCGAGGGAAAGCCGTACATCCTCAGAGTCGTGTACAAGGACGGCGAACTCGACAACACCACGTCGTTCAGTGCCTTCGACAAGCCCTTGGACGTAGACCCCCCGAGCAAGGACGAGGTCTTGGACCTGTCCGGCATCGGCTGATCAGCTGATCGACGGACCGGCTGATCGGCTGAGAAAAGGATCCTCGCAGGGTGGGCAGCTTCGGCGGACCAACTCCCGGCACGCCTGGGCCAAGGCCAGAAAGACGGCGGCCGTCTCGACCGAGTCGCTGGCCCTTAGCCATGTGCCCCCGGCAGGATCCGAACCTGCGACACCCGCTTTAGGAGTTCGATCTCACGGTCATCCTGGGGCCCAGTTCCTCCTGACGGAGCACCGCTCATGCTCGCTCAAGTACACCTATGTCCAACGTCGTTGATGTCAGATGGTGATGTCAGGTTGGATGGCGCGATGAAGCGTGTGGAGGCAGAGCTGTTCACCGACGGCGGTAACGATGCCGTGGTTCGTCTACCCGACCGGCGATTCCCGGGGGTGCTGATTCAAGGCGACTCCCTTCACATCCTCCGCAGCGACCTGGCTGAGGTGGTGGAGGCGTGCGAACGTGGCGAGTTGGCTGAGGCCCGGGAGTCCGCCGGCCTCCTCATGGCTGGCCTGGATGCACTGCTGGCGCGCTACGCAACTGCGCTGGAAGAGCACGGGATTCCGCGGCCTTACTGAGCCATCGGACTCTCAGCTTGGGAAGCTCATGTGCTCTGACCTCAACTCTCTCGCTGACCTGTGGCTAAAAGTGCCTGTACGCGAGACGGCAGCCGAGTTTGTATCCGATGTTCCCCGCGGTTCTCCATACGACGTGGCACGGTTCTGTCGTGCCTGCGACGGCCCTGTAATCCGGCCCACGGCCCGGTGGTGAAGGTCAGGGCGGCTGTGAGGGGCCGCCCGCTCGGCCCCGGCATTTGAGATTGCTCCCGTCACAGGCGGGGAACGGAAGGCCAAACGGTGCGAATCGGGGGGCATGGTGGAGATCGCGGCGTTGATGGTATCGGTGATGGCGCTGGGTGTCTCCGGCCTCGTGTCCGTGCGGCAGCTGCGGCTGACGGAACATACAAACACGCTGCCGGTTCTGGTAGATCTCTTCCGTGAGCATCGCAGCATGCGCCTGGCTCGGGCCCGGGAGGTCGTGTTCGAGCAACTGCCCGAATGGGATCTAGCTGCCGGAATGGAGGGGCTGCCGGAGGCAGAGCGGAACCTGCTACGTGAACTGGCCTGGTTCTACGACAACCTGGGTGCTCTGGTCACACACGGTGTTGTCGATATCGAACCCGTTTCCGGCTACCTGGGTGGATCCGTGATCTCGGTGTGGGAACGCATGGAGCCGCTAGTGCGGGTAGAGCGAGCCAAGCGGGCGCAGAACGCTCTTCCAGATCCAAATCGCTGGCAAGAGTACTTTGAGAACCTCTACCACTTGGTGCGTGAGATGCCGCCGCCACAAGCCCGAGCGCAGTCCCATCTGTGGCGGCTCCCTCACTCCTGACAGCTACGGGCGCGGGACACCCGGTCGCTCATGCCGACAAAGGGCATATGGTCGCGAACTCCGGCCGCAAGATCGAGGGCCGAGACGCTGTGGTTCAGGAGGGCCTGCAGCATGAAAAAGCCTCCCGTGCATGCCATGTGCACAGACGAGAGGCACGATCATGAAATCTACTTCTCTTTGCCCTGGGTCTTGTCGGGAATCTTGGGGAGCTGGGTGCCCCCAGGTCCAGGCACTACTCCCCGCGCCTCAGTGGTCGTGATTGGTTGTCACTGGCCGCTGCCGAGTGACCTCGGACAGCCCAGAGACGGCCCGGCCTCCCCTGTGCTGTACGGGCATTGCGTTCGGCTACGGCTGGGCGCGCTCGATGTGGTCCGTCTAAACCTCAGCCGACGACTCGTTGATGCCAGAAGTGGATGTCAAAGGCCCCGGACCATGATCGGTCCGGGGCCTTTTCCCATGTGCCCCCGGCAGGATTCGAACCTGCGACACCCGCTTTAGGAGTGGGATCGAATCCTTGCCGGGGGGTGCTGGACCCTACTTCGCGGTGCTGTTTCCCCTGGTCAGCAGCGTGCAACTGAGTAGTCAATCCCTCGTATGACGCTTTGTGTCGCGTAGTCCGCTCACGCATCGCGCACGCATGAAGGCCGTGTCCTGAAAGCCAGCCGCTCTTTGTCTCCTACTGGATGAGGGCATGCAGGATGGGTACAGAAGCCCCGACACTGGTCAGTCCAGCCAGAGCGGCACCAGCGGGCTGAGTGCCGCACAGGAGGGTGAGGCCGCCGGTGACTACGCCGATGACTACGGATGCCAGGAGGATGAGCGCGGTGCGTACGGTCATGAAGGGACCGGGCTCTGAGCGTGGGGGCGGGGGCGAAAGTTGAGGGTCCTGAGAGTGCGTCATGCATCCCATGGCAACAGTGCCTAGCCCGTAGACCTGCATCGCACGAACGAAGTTGTGATACCGCCAAAGTTTCGGCGGATTTCGGCGCGGTACGGCCTAAGGTCCTCTAGCGTAGGCGCCAGACGCGACAGGGGGTGGACAGATGAGCGCGCCGAACAAGACCGAATTTACGGTCGGGCTTGACCGGCTAGCTGAGGAACTACGCCACCTGCGAGCCGACCGTGGAGCCCCCACGCTCAACATGATCGTGTCCCGCGCGGCTGATATGCCGGGTACAAGCTCCTTATCAGTCTCGGCCCTCAGCGAGGCATTCAACGGCAAGCGGCTCCAGCGGCTGGACACCCTGATGTCTCTGGTGCGCACGTTGCTCTCGTACGACGAGGACGGCAAGCACTGCCTCGTGGCACGCGGAGCTCCCGAGATGGGGGCCTGGCGCGAACGGTGGCGAGACCTGGACCACATGCGGTCGCAGCGCAGCAGTACAGGTGTAGGTATCTCGGAGCGCGCCCCAGTGCGAGCCGTAAGTCCGCTGGCCCTCCAGGCGCTTGCGGACGACCTAGAAGACGGATACGTCGTGGCTCTGACACCTGTTCAGGGCCCTGCCGATGAGTACGACGCATTGGCCTTCTCACCCGATAAGCAGTACCTGGCCCTGGGCGGCTGCGACGGGGTCATATATCTGCGGGATCCCATGGGTAACGCCGTAACGAACCCCCTCGCCGGACACCGAGACATCGTTCGTGACCTGACCTTCTCGTCCGATGGGCGTCTGCTTGCTTCGTCGGCTGATGATGGAGCAGTGTGGCTGTGGGACGTGACTTTCCGCATCCCTGTGGGGGGAAGCCTGCCTGGCAGCGAGGGGATCCTTGACAGTCTGGCGTTTTCCCCCGACGGAAGCCTATTGGCGGCAGCCGGATACGTGGGGTGTGTGTACCTGTGGGACACCGCTACACGCGAGATGATCAAGACTCTGGATGTGGGGCAGACCCGGGTCGACGGGCTTACGTTTTCCCCCGATGGCTCCCTGCTAGCCGTTGCCGGATACGACGGAATAACGCAGCTGTGGTCACCCGCCACATGGGAGGTGACCGGATGCATAACCGTTGGAAAATGTTGCGATATTGCGTTCGCGCCTGACGGCAAACTGTTGGCCTCAGCGGGGAGCGATGGATCGGTGCGGTTGTGGGATCCACTTGTCTCGGGAACGGGGAACGCTGCCCGTTATTGCTCGGCTGCTCCGACAAAAGCCGTGAGCGCCGTGGCCTTCTCGCCGGATGGTCAACTCTTGGCCGGCGCAGCTATGGACGGCACAGTGCGCCTATGGAATCCGGCTGACGGCCAGCCACTTCCCGGCTCTCTCGATGCCTCCCTCGGCGAGGCGTACGACGTTGCGTTTTCTCCGGATGGTGGCCTCCTCGCAGCAGTCGGTGATGATGACAGCGTCCGCATTTGGATCACGCCTGTTCATCGTGCTGGCGGGTGATAGCTGGGCCCGAAGTCGCCTTGGGCGATCTCCAAGGCGAGCGAGGGCAACTCAGGAATCCAGGCAGTCGGCCCTGAAGCGACGTCAACGGGTCCGGTCAGTCGATCAGCGTCGCCTCCCGATCAACAAGGGAATCAACGAGGCCCCAATTCCAGGACAGTGCCAGCAGCCCAGTGGAACTGAGTGAGTAGGCGGCGAGTGAGTCGAACATCCGGATGATTTGGGCCCAATTCTCGGAGCCCCCTCTCCAGGAGATCAGAGAGGATCGCTATAGCCCCTGCGAGGTCGCCGGACTTGCCCTTCCAGTAACCAAGATTATGGAGGAGCGCTCGGATGTTCGGATGATGGGACCCAAGGTCTGATGCCTCCTCCAGGAGAGCGGCATAGTCCGCGATTGCTCCCGAGACGTCGCCCGAGCATCCCTTCCACCAGGCAAGGCTTGTACGCAGGGAGCGGACGGCTTCATGATTAAAACCCAGATAGTGGCCGAGTCCCTCAACAAGTTCGGTGTATTGATCGACTGCTCTCGCTGCGTCTCCAGCCCTCCCGTGCTGTTCGGCGAGGCTGGTGAGCCCACTCATAATTGCGTCGAATTCCTCCTCCGTCATCCGCTCGGTATCGATTTTCTGGTGACGTATGGAGAGTACTTCCCGGATTGCATCCGTGGCCAGCATCGAGTCACCAGCCAGACCTTGCCAGTGGGAAAGGTTATGGCGAACGTTCAGAGTAAAGGGATCTGTAGCTCCACGGGCCGTCATGGCATCCTCAAGAACTGCCGCGAGTTCTGCTATGGCAGTGGCTACCTCTCCGGCTTCTCCCTTGACATTGGCTAGGATCCGGCGAGTGGCCAACGTCAGGTGGTCCGTCGACCCGACTATGCGTTGCGCGTCGCCCAACAGATCTTCGAGCGCAGTGGCAGCGCTATTCAGGTCTCCCGCACGAAACTGCCAATAGGAAAGGTTGTATCGCATCGCGAGCGTGTGCCGACTGTCCACACCTAGCCGGCGGTTGGCCACCTCCACCAGTTGGCGAAAATGATTCAGAGCGACATCGTATTGACAATCGACCCCTAGGCTGGCGCCGAACCGCAGGAGCAACGGGTGCGGCTCAGGGGCCCACAGATCACCTTGTGCGTTCTGAATAACAGCTTGAGCGTTGGAGAGAAATTCCCCCCTATTGACCCTGTCGTCCCGGTATTCGTTAACGGTAGCCAAAAGCGAGTCAGCGGCTGAACGGATCACATCAGCGTGATCGATGGGTGAGAGTGACTCGCGTGTGGCGCGTTGGATGAGTTGATGGACTCGAACGCGTGGGTGGGTCGCGTCCGGCGAATGCTCGATCAAGCTGAGACGGTGCAGGACTCGCAGGGCCGCACGTGCTTCGTCGCCAGAGACGCAGTTCTCCACCTGATCGCCATCAGAGCAGGCTCTGTGAGCGGTGAGGTAGGTGAGGGCGGGCTGGCTGGTAAGAACGTGTTCAGGAATACCGTTCGGGTCCATAGCCGAGGCAAGCTGGAGCGTCGGCCGGGCCAGACCAGCGGGGCGCAAGGTATCGGCGCGGTCGAGGGACAGGCTCCAGGTAGCAGCCACGGTGTGGGTTTGGTCGTCGGGCAGGACGTCGGGGGCAACGTCGGCCAGGAAACGGGTGCGGTCGGCCAGCAGGCCCCGGTATTCCTGGCAGCTGATGCCGGCGTCTATGAGGTAGGCGGCAGCCTGGGACAGCGCAAGCGGCAGCTGGCCCAAGTCGCGGGCGAGGGCGCTGAGCTGCTCTTCTGGCTCGATGCGGCCGTGGTCGGCCAGAGCGCTCGTGAGGTAGGCCAGGGCTTGGGTTTCAGTGAACAGACCGATCTCGATCAGGCGTCTACCGGCCCCGATTAGGGCGGCGTCCTTGCGGCGAGTGGTAGCCAGGGTGCGGCCGTGCGGGCTGGCTGGCGGCCACCACCCCCTCAAGTCGACGGGGTCGGCGACGTCATCTAGAACCACGAGCCAGCGGCACGAGCTCGGCTGCGGCTTGGGCTCCAGCCAGGCAAGGAACGTCCTCGCCGCCTCCGGATCACCGGAGTTGGCGCCCAAGATCTCTACCGCGGCTTGGGCATAGCCGGCTACGACGGCGCTACGGCTGCTCGCAGTGATCCACACCAGCAGATCCAGCGTGCCAGCCTGCCATGCAGTGCGGGCGTAGTGGGCGGCCAGCTGAGTCTTACCAACCCCGCCCATCCCTGCCAGCACCCCGCCCGCCAGCACTTGGTCTGCAGATTCGACGACCGCGGTCCCACCGCTGGCCAGCAGCTGGACCAGTCGACTGGTCTCGACCCGGTCCTGGAACCACTCCGCTTGCGATGGGATCACCCCGACCTGATACGGCCATGTGGCTGGCACGCGCGGCGCGGCGTGAAGGTGTTGGTTGACCTGGTCGATGCGCCCGGCGGCGACGCTGTGGTCTGCTGCGGTGACGACCACACTGGCGGCTGCCGTGTCGGGGAGAGGGCTCGCGTTGCTGGTGCCGGGGACGGTCAGCCCTTCTCCGAGCCCGGCTGGCGAGGGTCTGCCACAGACCAGATTGATACGTCTCCCATGGTCAGCGCCGCCGCCGAGCCACTCTCCGCGTGGATGTCAACGTTCCCGCCGACTGCGGTTCCACCAGCGGTTACCACTACCCCGTCGGCTCCGGGAGCTGCGGCCGTGGCGGTCTGCAGCTCCTTCACGAGCTTCTCCAACTCTTGAGCGAAGCCAGGGTCGCGTTCTGCGGCTTCCTCCAGGGAATCGGTAAGTCGCCGCCAGGTCCGCTCCGTAGGCTCGGGCAGCCCCTGCTCGGCTTCCTCGGTCGCTCGCGTTAGTGCAGGGTCGTCGCCGAGTCTGCCGCTGACCAGGTCGTGGAGACGGTTCAGCCGCGCGTCCAGTGAGCGGTCAACCTCCGCGTCCGCGCGCTCACTGACCCGCTTGGCCTTGCGGAGCAGCCGCGCGAACACGTACCCGACCGCGATCTCGACTCCCGTCATCACCCACCCCAACTCAGTGCTGACCTCGCATCAGACAGTACCGGCCACCATAGCCCCGGCCGCCGATCCTCCGGATTTGCTGGGCACAGGGCAATGAGCTGCCGTGTGATTCTAGCCAGGCCCCGAAAGGCGTACCAGCGCTGGACCGTCTACTGGCAGCGAGGGGGAAGATCACGAGGGCGGCGGCAGCCCGTAGGCTCACGAGCATCCGCTTACATCTGGCCTGCAAAGCCCTGAGGTGCATGTCCCGGTATCTCCCCTGTCATCGCCTGCAAGGAAGTGACGCAGAAGAGGGCACCGACGGTGCGGGGGTCATCCGCACCAAACGCCCGCATCATGGCGGCCAGCACTTCCTTGTAGTCGGCGACAGCCTCCGCTAGGTCCCCCGTCTTGATCCGCCAGCGGGCGAGCAGCATACGACTGGCGATGGTGTCCGGGTGGTCCGCGCCTCGCGCCGCAAGGAAATCAGACGCCAACCTCTCCAACTCGGCCACAGCTTCTGACCGCTCCCCTGCAATTCCCTGCCAGTCAGCAAGGACCATCCGAGTGGACAGCGTCTCCGGGTGGTCCTCACTCAACTCTCTTTTCATGTCGGGAAGCAATTCTTTTGCAGCGGCTACGGCGCCGGACGGATCTCCTGCCTTGCCTAGCCAATCGGCGAGAATCAGGCGAGTGGAGAGGGTCAGCGTGTGATTTTCGCCGAACTCGTTCTTAACCTTTGGCAGCAGTTCCTCGAATGCGGCCACGGTCCCCGATGCATCCCCCGATATGCCGCGCGAGTGTGCCAAGCTGAGTTGGGCAGAGAGGGTCTCCTGATGATTCTGACCGAACTCCTCCCTCATCTCAAGCAACAGCTCCTTGAGGGCAGCTACGGCCCTCGATGCATCTCCTGACATGCTGCGGTAATCGGCCAAGAGTCGCCGGGCTACAAGAGCGTCAGGATGGCCTGCTATGAGGTGGCGTGAGGCAGCTTCCACCAGGTCCTGGAAATAGAGCACAGCGGCGTCGGCCTGACCGCTTTCTCCGAGGCTTTGTCCGGCGCGGTAATGGACGGGGTGAATGGTCGGTTGGTAAAGGGAGTTTGAAGCGTGACCAGTGAGTGCTGTGGCGTTGGCGCGCAATGTTGCGGCCAGGGCGGTGTCACGTTCGACCTCAGACCACGTGGACATCAGGGCGTCGGCGGCGGCGCGGGTGAGCTGGTCGTACTCGTTGGGGGCGAAGACATCATCACGGGTGGCGCGCTGAGTGAGCCGGTGGACGCGGACCGCCTGATGGAGGGTGTCGGGTGTGTGGTCGATTAGGCTCAGGCGATGCAGGTTCCGCAATGCGTCCCAGGCGTCCTGCTCCGTCACCTCGGTATCGGGGGCCGACGTCGGTGTGGCGGCAGAGCGGTGATTAGTGAGGTAGTCGCAAGCGGGCTGGCTGGTCAGGATGTCCTGAGGAATGCCGTTGGGCTCTAGCACGGCGGCGAGTTGGAGTGCCGGGCGCGCCAGGCCGAAGGGGCGGAGAGCATCAGCCCGCTCGATGGAAAGCGACCATGCGGCAGCGACAGTGGTGCTCTGATCGTCAGGCAGAGCGTCCGGCTCAGGCAGTATGGTGGCGAGCTTGGTGGCACGGTCCGCGAGCCGACGGCGATAGTTGCGGCATTGTTCGTGAGTACACCCGGGGCAGCCAACGGGGACACCGGCGTCGACGACGTAGGCAGCGGCCTGGGACAAGGCTAACGGCAAATAGTCAAGGTCCCCGGCCAGCGCACTGATCTCGCCCGAGTCCTCGTGCCGTCCGTGCTCGGCCAGGAACCCGGTCAGGTAGGCGGCGGCCTGCTCTGGAGCGAAAACGCTGAGATCGATCCGTTGTCCGGGTACGGCAGCGTCGCGGCGACGCGTGGTGATGATCGTGCGGCCGTGCGGATTTTTCGGTGGCCAGAGGCCGGTCATGTCAGCGGGATCGGCGACATCGTCCAGCACGACCAGCCACCGGCAGGTTTGTTCGGTTCCTGGCGGCCGAGGTTCCAGCCACGTCAGGAACGCCTGTGCGGACCGCTCGGAGTCCCCGGGGCCGAGGGCCAGGAGCTCGTCGGCTGCCTGGGCGTAGGCAGAGATGACGGCGGGTCGGCTGCTGGCACTGACCCACACCAGCACGTCTAGTTCGCCAGCCTGCATGCTGCTGCGGGCATAGTGGGCGGCAAGCTGGGTCTTTCCGACGCCACCAGCGCCGCGCAGGACATGGCACAGCACCGCCGTGCCGCCGTTGGCCACAGCGGCCCGCAACTGTTCAGTCTCGTCCCGCTCTTGGAAAGCCTCCGCTTCGCGGGGTATGTCACCGACCAGGTAGGGCCAGGACGCCCGGGCGCGGGGCGCGGCCTGGTAGATGACCCCGACCGCTGCGCTGTTGTGGGCGGCATGGACCGTTATGTTCTCCGGCATAGCGGTGCCCGCGGGCGGTGGTGGTGGTGGTGGGCTTGGAGCTGCCGGTCCGTTCAGCCCTGGGACGGATCCGGCGCCAGAGGGCGGCCGATCTGCGCGCCTCCATGGATGACCCCGGCTGCGATCGAGCCTCCCTCAGCGCGGATGTCCACGTTGCCACCAACAGCCAGCCCGCCCTGGCCGGCCGATACGCCGCCGTGGGGGGTGTGCTGGGCCAGCAGGGCACCCAGTTCGTCAGCGGCCTGGTCGCGCTCCGCCTCACCGAGGCTCTCCAGCGTGGCCTCGATCCGGGCCTGCCAGGCCGCCTCTTGGCGGATGCGAACCCGATCCACAGTGTCCGCATCAAAGGCTTCGATTGCGGATGCGGTCTGGTCCAAGCGCTCCAGTTCTGCCTGCTCGCGTTGTTCGTCGCCGCGCCCGAACCACCGTGCAATCGCCTGCCGCAACCCTGTCCACGCCTCCGTTCCTGCGGCCTGCACCACCGCGATGCCCCCCGCTGCGGCCGCAGCCATCAATGCTTCCTCCAGCACCTTGCGCCCCCTTGCTTTTGCCGATCCGCAGTAGTCGGCTGAAGAGTGTATTGGCCAACAACCGGATACTCTGAGCGTCTGGTTAGATCACGCTGGGCAACAGCCTATATGTCGCGCATCCGTGCGAAGCTCACCTACGGGCCATTAATCGACGTCTCGGCACACCACTCCAGCGATCTCACAGCACGCCTCGGCATCGAAGCCGCCTTTGCGGGTTGCCGCGTTCACGCCGGGCCGCTCGGAGACGGTAGGGCTGTTTGCTGGGCTGGTCAGCGGCTTGCGCGGATCATCACAGTGAGCACCGGCGAGGCCGGTGACGGCTGACTCTGTCCGATGTCCTCATACCCCCACGATTTGTAGAGGGCGTGGACCCTTCCTTCGCCGGCGGCCGGGTTGACCATAAGGGTGACGTACGGCTCGTCGCGTGTGCCGAGGAGGGCGTCATGAATGCGCCGGGCCGTGCCGGTCTTCCGCCAGGTCGGCCGGACGCCGATCTCCTTCAGGGCTACGGCTGGACGCTCGGTGTACTTCTCCGCCGGCGTCGGGCTGGTCCGCTGCCAGTAGCGGTCGCCGTGCTCGATGGTGTTGCCATAGGCGTAACCGACCGGATGTCCGTCCGCGTACGCGAGGACAGCTGTGAACCCTGGCTCGGTGCCGTGTCGATCAATGCGCTCGCCGAACGTGGTGACTGCGTAGTTCGGCAGGTGGAGTAGCGGGGCGCGTACGTCGGCGTACACGTCGAGGAGATCGCCGCGGGCGGTGTCGAGAGTCGTGAACGTGCGCAATTCGATGGCGGGCGCCGTGGTCATGCGGCCATCCTCCAGGTGGCGGTGTGACCGGTCCAGGTCTGTGCGGTGGAGCTGCCCGGCGCGGTGGCACGCAGTGCGGCCCCGAACTCCTGCAGCATGCGCGTGACCCGGGCGTGCTGGGTGGCGGCCTCGGCGGGGACCTTCATCGCGGTGGCCGTGGCGGCGTCGGGTGCGCCCTGGGCGAGCTGGGCGTGGGCGAGCCGGGTGGTGGTGATAGCCCGGGAACGGATCATGTGTGGCCGCAGGGCGGACATACAGCGGTGGGCGTGGTACTCGGCGGTCGAGTAGTCGCCGAGCGCCAAGTGCGCGGAGAGGGCCAGAGAGTCCAGTTCGGCCTGGTCGTAGAAGGCGAGCATCCACACCGGCCGGTAGTCGGCGGGGTCGGCGCGCAGCATGGCGTCCTGCGCCTGTTCGAAGGCCCGGCAAGTTCCCGTGCGGTCCTGTGCTGCGCCATGGATGGCGCCTTGGCGGGCCAGGCCGAGGGAGGCGAACAACGGATCTCGGCGGGTGAGGTGCAGGTTGCGGGCGACGTCGTTGGCGGCGAACGCGTCCGCCGGTCGGCCCATGTGGCGGTACATGGTGCCCGCGTGGCTCCAGATGCGGAACTTGATCGTCTGGTCGCCGGACATCTCGGCGAGGGCCTGGGCTTCGCGCATGTGCACCTTGGCGACGTCGTAGCGTCGGCCGTCGATGGCGGCCCACATCGCAGAGGAGCGGAAGGCGGCTGCGGAGGCGTAGAGGTTGCTGCGTACGCGCTGGGTGGCGCTGCCCGCGTTCTGGAGGTTGAGCGCCTCGTCGGCGAGGGCGGCGGCCTGCTGCTCGATGCCGAGTTGTCCGCCGTGGCGGTGGTCGCTGGCGATGATCTCGGCGAAGCGCTTGTTCAGGCGGTTGACGTCGCTCATGCCGATACGGCGCGGCGATGTGGCGCCGGGCGCGGCTGCTGCTGCGGCAGCCGCCGCGATGCTGCCGACGAGGGTGCGGCGCTTCATGTCGGGGTCCTCCTGCTGCGGTGGGGCCGGGGTGGACGAAGGCCGGCTCCGTGGCACGAACCCTAAAGCGACGGCGGGTAATCCGGTGACGTCCTCAAGTGCCTTGCGGGCAGCTGACTTCGGCCAGGTGACCCGGCCCGCTTTCCACGCGCGCACCGATGAGCCGTCGAGTCCTCCAGGGCGCCCGGTCAACCGTTCAATGGCCCTGTTCACGGCCTCGGCGAGGCTGTTGGAGCTGTAGCCGTGTTCGGCCATCCACGCCTCAAGAACGGTGTTGCGGGTGGTGTCCATACGGGCACGGTAGCCCTCGCGATC
Organism: Streptomyces sp. NPDC017991; assembly: GCF_044328075.1. Lineage (NCBI taxonomy): Bacteria > Bacillati > Actinomycetota > Actinomycetes > Kitasatosporales > Streptomycetaceae > Streptomyces > Streptomyces sp. NPDC017991. The sequence continues at coordinate 394,646 of NZ_JBIRGP010000009.1, forward strand.
CCCGCTCACCAGGTAAAGGAGAGGTCAAAACGCCCTAGGTGGCTTCCTCGGCTGAGTGCTTGAACGTCCTAACCAAGGTGCTGTGAAGGGGAGTTGTCTAAGTGCTGGTCGCCCGCCGCGCTCAACCGTGCGGGCGGCTGTTGACGGCCCGGCCCGCCCCTGGGTTTCCCCGCGGGGGAGGGCCGGGCGCCGAGACGACACGAAGGCTCCACCCCGATGACGAGTCTGAGAACACCAGTTGAGTTCCTTTCCACCGGCCACCCCACATACAGCCAGACCTTCCCGTGCGAGCCTTCCACGGCCGAACTCGGTCGCGATCTCGTCCGAGACGTCCTCAGCGTGTGGCGACTTGACGGCCTCGCCGATCATGCCGCGCTGATCATCACGGAGCTCGTCGCGAATGCCTCCAGACACACTCCGTGTCCCGAGATCCGCCTCACGATTGGACGGCCGAGCGCGACTCGACTGCGTGTCGGGGTCGTGGACCGGGAACCATCGCGTCTGCCCGTACTCAGTCAGGTGACCGACGACGACGAGTCGGGGCGCGGACTGCTCCTCGTCGACGCTGTCGCCGACCGCTGGGGCTACGACCTGCACGGCGCGGACAGACGCCCTTGGGGCAAAGAGGTCTGGGCGGAACTTCGCACGGAGGGCGGCAAGTGAGCATCTCGACCACAGCACCCTCGCCCCTTCCGGATCTGGTCCGACTCCGGCCCCGTCAGCAGATGGCCATCGACTGCGCCCTCTGCGCCCGGCCGCTGGGAGCGAGCGGTCGACGACTGGGCGAGATACGCCACCGGGGCCTGCCGTTCCACCTCTGGGCCTGCGCTCCCAACTGCCAGGCCGCCAGATCGACTGCCCCGATCAGCTGAGAAAGGGGACGTTCTTCCATGGAGTGGCCGTGGATCACCGGTGACTGCTGGCTCGGCTGCGGGCGTACCGGAGTCCTGGTGATCTGGCTCGGCCCGGTGCAGTGGGACGGGCAGCACTCCCCTTTCTACGCGTGCGAGCCGTGCCTCGATCGCCTCAAGGCCCAGGCGGTCGCCTACTTCATGGAGTTGCGGCCGACGTCCGCTTGATCAGACTTCCGGCACACGACTTCCCGGCATGAGGCAGACGGCCCGCGAGGAAATTCCTACGCGGAGCACGCCCTCGCGCCGGGCGGCCAGGAGCCGTCCGGGAAACAGCCGTCTGGCGACGCTCCCGAGGCGGTACCTGGTGGGCGCTCCAGCCCAGTAACACCACAACGATTACGAGGAGTCGAAGCATGACGCGCAGCACCGTAATTCCCAGCCGTACCGAAGTATGCCCGCAGATCCCGGGGGCATCGGACGGCTTCGACCTCGACGTCTCCCTCGTCGAGATCGCCGACCCGGCGGGCCTGGTCAACCTGACCGACGACAACTGCGGGTCCACCTGCGGCGCCTGCACCACCAACGTCGCCTGACCCGGACCCCAGTTCACTCCGGTCTGGTGCCGCCGCGTCTCCGCGCGGCGGCACCAGCCGCCGGCCCCCTCACCTACGGAGGTACTTGGTGGTTGCTCCGCCCGCAGCGTTCCGCACCGGTTCCACCGCTCTCGTGCGCGCCGTGGCCTGGTCCTCGCTGCCGATTCCTCCATGTCCTGACCTCGATGACCGCTCGCCCAGTGGTTCGTCTGCCCGCGTGGCATGGCTGCGTGTGGTCTGGGCGAACAGGGATGTCGCCGAGGCACTTCAGCACTCCAGCCCGGCCCTGGCCACACAGGTACGGTCCCTGTGCACGACCGACCACCCCGCCCTCCGTGATGTGCAGCGCGCGGTGCTGTCCGTGATCCGCTACCTGCTGCGGGCCCAGCACCGAGCGACCCCCTTCGGCCTGTTCGCCGGCGTAGCCACCGCGGAGTTCGGTTCGCAGGCGCGAGCCGACTGGGGCGAGGAGCACGTGGCCGTGGGCCGCGCGGGGGCAGAGTGGATGGCGGCCCTGGTCGCACGGTTGGAGGCATGCCCGGACCTCCTCGAACGGCTGCCCGTCGTCATCAACAACACCGTGACGTACCGGGGAGACCGGCTCATCGTGCCGTTCCAACCCGACGTCGAGGAAGACCGGACTCGCGCGGTCGAGGCGTCCCTGGCCCTGACCGGACCGGTGCGCGCGGTCCTTGCCGTGACCCGGCTGCCGAGCCCGTTCGGCACCCTCGTGGACAAGCTCCAGGCGGAGTTCCCCGAGGCCGGTCCCAAGAAGGCGCGTCAATTGCTGGCGGAGTTGATCCGGCGACGGGTGCTGATCACGTGCCTGCACGCTCCGAGCACCGAGACCGACGCCCTTGGGTATCTGCTGGGCCAACTCGACGCGATCGACGCTGGAAGCCTCGCCCCGGTCGCGGAGACCGTACGCGAACTCCGCCCGGTCCGGGCGGGTCTGGAGGAGTGCGCCACGCACGGCGGCCGGGACAGCGTCGCGGCGCGGATGCGAGACCTCGTCCCGGGCCTGCGTCGCCACCCCATCGCCCTCGACCTCCGCCTGGACACGCAGATCGTTCTGCCAGAAGCGGTCGCCCGAGAGATCGAGCGCGCCGCTCTCATCCTGACCCGCTTGAGTGTCCGCCCCTACGGGACCGCCGCCTGGAACGAGTACCACCAGCGGTTCTACGAGCGGTACGGCATCGGCACGATGGTGCCGCTCGTAGAAGCCGTGGCGGACAGCGGCGGCGGCTATCCCGACGGTTACCCGGGTGCTCCGGCCGGTGCACGCAGGCCCCGCGTCTCCGCTCGGGATGACGCCCTTGTACGGCTGGCTCAGGCCGCTGCACTCGACGGCCGTGACGAAGTGATCCTTACGAACGAACAGATCGAGGCCCTGGACACAGGTCCCGACGAGCCCCGGCTGCCGCCGCACCTGGAGATCGGGGTACGGGTGCACGCGGCCAGCCTGAAGGAGTTGCAGCGTGGGCGGTTCCGGCTGGAGGTCATGAGCGTGTCCCGTGGCGCCGGCGTCTCCACGGGCAGATTCCTCAGCGTGCTGGCCCCCGCCGACCGGAAAGCCCTCATCACAGAGCTTGCCGACCTCCCAACCGCAGACGGCAACACCGTGCCCGCGCAGCTCTCTTTCCCGCCCCTGCTCCCCGAGAGCGCCCACGTCACCCGCTCCCCACAGGTACTACCCACCGTGATCAGCCTCCAGGAGCACCGTGCCCCGCAGAACACCGCCCTCACCCCGGAGGACTTGGCTGTGGGATGCGACGGCCGCCGCATGTACCTCGCCGCCCCCGAGCGCGGACATCGCGTCGAGGCCGTCGGGGTGCACGCGCTGAGCCTCCACACTCACACCCCGCCGCTGGCGCGGTTCCTCACCGAACTGTCCCGCGCCCAGTGCGCGCAGGTCACCGTCTTCGACTGGGGTGCCGCAGCGGCGATGCCGTTCCTTCCGCGTCTGCGGTACGGCCGGACCGTGCTGGCCCCGGCGCGCTGGCGACTGGAAGTGTCCGAACTGCCTGGCCATGCCGGGCCTCGGGCCGAGTGGGACGCCGCGCTCAGCAACTGGCGTGCCCGGCGGAGGCTGCCGCGCCGCGTCCACCTCGTAGAGGACGACCGGCGCCTCTTCCTCGACCTCGACGAGTCCGGCCACCGTGCGCTCCTGCGCCGGCACCTGGACCATTCACGCCTGGCCGTGCTCGTCGAGGCCCCGGTATCTGAGGCGTACGACTGGTGCGGCGGGCGAGCTCACGAGGTCGTGGTGCCCCTCAAAGCAACCAGGCCATCGGCATGGCCGTCGCTGCCGACCCCCAGCCGTGCCCGTGCTCTGTCTGCGGCCCAGATGCAGACGCCTGCCGTTTCCCCGGTTCTTCTGGCCGCCCTGTACGGCGATCCCCGCCGCCAAGACATCTTGCTCTCCCAGTACCTGCCCGGCCTCCTCGAACAACTCGGCAACCCGCCGTGGTGGTTCATCCGCTTCCGCGACCCGGACCAACACCTCCGCGTACGCATCGACCTCCCCGACCCGGAAGCCTTCGCAGACACCGCCCGAACGGTGAGCGCTTGGGCTGACGAGCTGCGAAGCATCGGCCTGCTGGCCGACCTGCGCTACCCCACCTCCTACCGGGAGATGGGCCGCTGGGGCTCCGGTATGGCATGGGAGGCGGCCGAGGAGGTGTTCCGGGCGGACTCGCGCGCCATCCTGGCCCAGCTCGCGCAGTCACGGCGTCCGGGCCGGCGCACGCTGGTGGCGGCTCACACGGTCGCCATCGCCTCCGCCTTTCTCGGTACCACCGAGGCCGGGATGCAGTGGCTGATCGACCACATCCCGCTGACCGCCCCCGTGCTCGTTCCACGTCCGCAGTTCACCGAGGCCGTACAGCTCGCCGACCCGAGTGCCGACTGGGCGGCCCTGCGCAGCGTTCCGGACGGTGACGCCATCGTGTCGGGATGGACCGACCGGGATACGGCGCTCGCCGCGTACCGGTCGCACTTGCCCGGCCCGGACACCCAGGGCATCACCGTCGACGACGTCCTCACCTCCCTGCTGCACGTCCACTTCGTGCGCCACGTCGCCGTGAACTTCCCGGAGGAAGAGGTGTGCCTCTACCTGGCGCGCGCCGCCGCCCTGGCCTGGACCGCACGCACCAGGAGGAGTGCCTCGTGACCGCCCACTCCGCGCTCGGCCTGGCCGACGCCATCGCCACCCGGCTCGCCGACCCTGACACCATGCCTCGCAGCTCCAGGACGCTGTCCTCGGACCGGCAGCACCTTGCTTACGGCCCGCCCGGAATCGCGCTCCTGCACATCGAGCTGGCCGCGAACGGCCTTGGCCCGTGGCAGCGCGCCCACGACTGGCTTGCCGCCGCCTCCCGGCAGCCACTTACCAGCGGTCCGGACAGCCACCCCTTCTACGGAGTGCCTGCCTTCGCCCACGCCCTGAGCTGTGCCGCCGACCACCTTCCCGGCTCCTACCAGCGCGTCCTCGATGCGCTGGACAGACAGATCGCAGTCGACGTCAGACGCCGTCTCGACACCGCGCACCGCCGTATCGACGCCGGACGCCTGACGCAGCTCGCGGAGTTCGACACCATCCGGGGCCTCACCGGATACGGCGCCTACCTACTGCGCCGAGCCCCCGGCAGCTCCACGATGCGCGCCGTTCTCGACTACTGCGTGCGCCTCACCGAACCGATCACCCACCGCGGCGAGACCCTGCCGGGCTGGTGGGCGGAGACCGGGCCCTCGGGCAACCTGGACGACCGATTCCCCGGCGGGCACGCCAACACAGGTATGGCGCACGGCATCGGCGGAGTGCTCGCACTCCTGGCCCTCGCCGTTCGGAAAGGCTCCCTCACCGATGGGCACCATGCGGCACTGCGCACCATCCTGGCCTGGCTGGATTGCTGGAAGGAGAAGTCTGGCGGCGGACCGGTCTGGCCGTACTGGGTCACGCAGGGAGAGTTACGCAGCGGGCGTCTCGGCTCGTCAGTACCCAGCCGGCCCTCCTGGTGCTACGGCACCGCCGGCCTCGCCCGCGCTCAGCAACTTGCGGCGCTCGCCCTCGATGATGCCGATCGCCAGATCGACGCGGAGAACGCGCTCGTGGCCGCCCTCACCGATCCCGAGCAGTTGAAGGCCACGACGGACAACGGTCTCTGCCACGGGTTCGCCGGCTTCGCCCACGCTGCCGCGAGTACGGCCGACGACGCCCACCCCTCTACCGCGGGAAGACTCCGCGCCGCGATCCCGGCCCTCGCGGCTGCGGTCACTCCTCCGGGCACCGACCCCGACCGCATGGCCACGGCGCTCATTCAGGACGAGGACGGCGGCCCCGGCCTCCTCGACGGCGCCGCCGGCATAGCCCTGGCCCTCCTGGCGCCCAGCACCGCCGCACCACCCCGTTCCGCCTGGGACGCATGCCTCCTGACTGCTTGATCCACCGACCGAAGGACCTCTATGCCTCCCGACCACTGGCAGCAGCACAACATCACTTTCGTCGACCGCGAGAGTGCCCGGCGCACCATTGCCGAGCGTCTCGGCCCCGTCCTGATCGAGGCCGAGGCCGACGGGCAGCTCACCGGCTGGTGGTTCATGAACAAGCAGCCCTGGCCGCTGCGTTACCTCGCGGACAAGCCCTCACCAGCCGTTGAGTCGCTCCTGAGCGATCTCATCGGCGACGGCATGGTCGTGTCGTGCCTGCCCTGCGTCTACGAGCCCGAGACCGACGCCTTCGGCGGCCTTGAGGCTATGGACGCAGCCCACGAACTGTTCCACAGCGATTCCCGCCACCTGCTCACCTACCAGCCGAGCCCGATGCACTTGGGACGCCGGGAGACCGCTGTCCTGCTGGCGAGCGTCATGATGCGCGGTGCCGGACTCGACTGGTTCGAACAGGGCTGCGTATGGGCGAAGGTCGCGGCCCTTCGGCCGGCCGGCGCTCCGCAACCACCTGAACGAGCCGTCGAACTGTCCCCGGCTATGCGGAAGCTCATGACCGCCGACGCCCACAGCCTCTGCCGCCCGGATGGCCCGCTCCACGTGCACGAGGGATGGGTGACCGCCTTCGAACGAGCCGGTGGCATGCTCGCCGACCTCGCAGACCGCGGCGCTCTCACCCGGGGCCTGCGAGCCGTCATCGCCCACCACGTGATCTTCCACGCCAACCGCGCCGGTCTCCTCCAGGACGACCAGAGCGCCCTGTCCCACATCGCACGAGAGGTAGTCATGGGAACGAGTGACCACACCGAGTCGCCCACTGAGGCAGCGGCTGAGATCGATAGCGTCAGCGCGGTGAACACCGACACGATCGCCACCCCCACGGCGGACGCCGGGCGCCTCCGCAACGCCCTGGTTGATCAGCTCCGCGCGGACGGACACGCCCGCACGCCCGCCGTCGAGACCGCGTTGCGGACCGTACCCCGCCACGTGTTCGTGCCCGAGGCGTCGCTCGAAGACGCCTACGGCAACGCACCGGTGCACATCAAGTACGACGCCGACGGCACGTCCATCTCCTGCGCCTCCCAGCCGGGCGTCGTCGCCCTCATGCTGGACCAGCTCGACGCCCAGCCCGGCGAGCGCATCCTCGAACTCGGCGCCGGTACCGGCTACAACGCCGGTCTGCTCGCCCACCTGGTCGGTGAGAGCGGACACGTGACCACCCTCGACGTTGACGACGACCTCGTGGAAGGTGCCCGTGCGCACCTCGCCGCCGCCGGGATCACCAACGTCGAGGCCGTGACCCGCGACGGGGCTCTCGGCTACGCCGAAGCTGCGCCGTACGACCGGATCATCGCCACCGTGGGCGCACACGGCGTGCCGCACGCCTGGCTGCAGCAGCTCGCCCCCGGCGGCCGTCTTCTGGTCCCCCAGCGCCTCAAGGGCACGGTGTCCCGCTCCATTGCCTACGAGCAGCGTGATGGCCGGTGGGTGTCCCTGGGCAGCGAGATGAACACCTTCATGCCACTTCGGCGAGGTATCGCCGACGACGATCGCCGAATGATCCCGCTCAGTACGGACGGCGCTGTACGACTCCAGGCTCCCGCCGGGCTCAGCATCGACGCCGATGCCCTCGCAGGTGTACTTGACCAGCCGCGCACCGAGGAGTGGACCGGCATGACGGTCCGCGCCATGGAATCGCCGGAGTGGATGGAACTGTTCGTCACCTGCTCCCTTCCCTCCGGCCTGATCCGGATGCTGTTCCCCCAGAACGCCAAGGGCACTCTGCTCGCCGAGGACCCCTATCCCTCGTCGACCGCGGTCGTCGACAAGGGCGCCGTCACCTATCTCGCCCGGCGCCTGTCGAAGGAGAAGACTACCGAGGGCGACAAGCTCTGGGAGTTCGGCGTCATCGGCCACGGGCCCGGCAGCGACGAGCTGGTCACGAAGGTCGCGGACGCCATCCGCACCTGGGACCGCGACTACCGCGACCGTGAGGTCACGTTCGAGATCCAGCCCCTCGACGCCCCCGAGACCGAGCAGGGCCCCGGTCTCTTCGCCCTTGACACCCCGCTGAACCGCATCGTCGTCGACTGGCGATGACGCCCCACGCGTAGCGACGGTGCCCGCGGCACGCGGGCACCGTCGCCCCACCAGCCCTCACCCATACATGGGGGGACTCATGGATCCGCACGGCCCCACAGCGCAGCGCTTCCCGCTCGTCGCCCGATTCCGGCCCGCCTGCCTGCCGCTGCCCAAGCGTGTGCGCAGCCTCGTCGAACTCGCCGACTCCGCTGTGAAGAAGAGCGATCAAGGGCTCGCATCGGCCGTCTACAACCAGGCCGCGCTCATCGCCTCCGATCTTGACCTTCCCGATCAAGCCCGCGAGATGTGCCACCAGCACGCCGCTGCCTACCTCCACGCCTGCCCCCTCCCCGGCATGATCGCGATCCGGGGATTGGAACCCGTCGTCAACCTGGCCCGTCTCCAGATCCGCGACGGCCGCGCAGATGAGGGGCGTCAGCGACTGCTCGACCTGTACAAGGCCGTCGAGGCGGGCACAGCCGCCCGGTTCGAGGGCGTCAACGTACCCGCGGACCTCACTGCGACCGGCGAGGACCGCCAAGAGGTGCGCGCGTGGCTGTGGCGCGTCCTCCTCGCCGACGGCACGCGCACCCTCACCTCCGAGGGGCGATGGACCGAGGCGCTGGCACACATCGAAGCCCACCACGGCATCGGAAAGCGGATGCTCGACGGACGGCAGGTCGCCGTACTCGCCGCCCTCGCCGCAGGTGACACAGCGTGGGCCGCTCTCCTCCTTGCCGACACGATGCCCGGCGATCCGTGGGAGCAAGCCGTCACGGCATGCCTGGCCGTTCTATGCCGCCGCGACGCCGGACAGCCGATCGACGGCCACCTGGCGGACCTGGTGACGGCCTACTCCGAACGGAAGACCGAACCCGGGATGACCGTCTTCGACACCCGGCTCGGACTCACCGTCCTCGACGCGATCGGTTCCGCCGAGGCGCTTGCCACGCACCGCATCGTCGAGGACCTCCACCGCAGGACGACGGACGCCGAAGACGGCTACGCGGCCCGTGAGAACTTGGCTCATCCTCTGTTCACCGAGATCGCCACGGACCGGCAAGTGCAGGACTGTCGCGCGCTGGTGCGCGCCTGCGCTCTCGGCGCAGGGATCCTTCCGGACGAACTGCGAGGAGAACTGGCGACAGCTCTGCGTGCCAGCGACCGCGTGATCCGGGACAGCCTCGCGTGTTCCTCCGACCCCGGAGGAACACAACCCCTGCGGTTCTGACGGTGTCTATCGACGTTGTCGGTGCTGCCGTTCGACAGGTGTCGTAGTTGCCGATGGGAACTGACCGTAATGGGTCTGCTGGGTGGAGACCGGGCCTGCGGTAGTCGAGCGTCGGCGGGCGGCTTCGGCACGGCGGTTGGGTGCCGGGTTTCGGCCGGTGTGCTGGATGCGGGTGATGAGGACGCGGGCAGGTTGGCGAGCGGTGGTCAGCTCGCGCTGGGCAGCGGCTTCCTTGAGGAGCTGATGAGGCTGGTGGCCGCGGGCTTCGGCGTCGCGGACGCGGAGGCCGCTGTCGTGGAGCTGGGGGCGGCGTCCGTCTTCGCGGACGGGGGTGGCGAAGAGGACCGCTTGTACGCGTTGTTCCACCTGATCGTGTTCTGCGGACTGCGACGGGGCGAGGCGTGTGGGCAGAAGTGAACCGACACCAACCTGGACGCAGGTCTCATCACCGTCGCCAAGCAACTTGTCGTGAACGGCTGGGAGCTTTACGAGGACGACCCTAAGACCGACGCCGGCGCGCACCATCGCGCTGACTCCGACACGGCCCAGGCTTTGCGACGCCACCGTGCCCAGCAGGACAAGGGCCGTAGGGAGTGGGAGAGCGCCTGGGCGAAGACCGGCCGCGTCTTCACCAAGGGAAACGGCGAGATGTTGCACCTCGCCGACGTCATACGGCGGTTCATCGAGCGGTACGAGGAGATCGGTCTCCCGCCGGTTCGGCTCCACGACCTCCGCCACGGTGCCGCGACTCTTGCCCATGCGGCCGGGGCCGATCTGACGGACATCCAGGAGATGCTCGGCCACTCCTCGATCACTGTCACGGCCGACACGTACACGAGCCTGCTCCCCGAAGCGGACCTGGCGAGCCCGGCTCGTCCCGCGCGCCCGCGCTACCTCGAAAACACCGCCCCGAAGTGGCGGCCGAGCCCGACGACGCGGAGGATGCCGGCCCGGAGTGCGTGCCGGATGATGCTGATCCATTAGGCGATATTTGGGAGATCAAGTCTCCGTCCGCTCACGCAAACGGCCCCGGACGAGGAGTCCGAGGCCGAGTAGGGGCCCTCCCTGGGAGGGGATAGCCCCAGGTCAGAGCGGTAATGCATGGTGCCCCCGGCAGGATTCGAACCTGCGACACCCGCTTTAGGAGAGCGGTGCTCTATCCCCTGAGCTACGAAGGCGGGGGCTTGTAGAAGACCTTGTCGGAAATCCGGCCTGCGGATCTTCGGCGAGGAGTACAAGCCCGCTGGTCAGACATGGTGCGACGTTCTCCGTGATGCCGCCTGGGCAGACAACGCGACGTACCAACGACTGACCTGGGACAGCTTAGCGGATGCGTGCCGACGAGGATCCTGTGTATGGAGGCAGAGGAACGAGACGTGGCAGCGCGGTGCCTCTGACCTGGTGTTTCTATGCTTTGTGGCGAATGGGGACGGGCAACGAGGAGGTGGGTCCGAGGGATGTCAGAGCGTTCCGCTACCTGTGTCCGCTTGTGGGGGAAGTCGGACGGTGCCTCGCGGTGTCTGCCGCGGTAGACCGCCTTCGTTCGTCTGTTGGCGGTAGAGCTTCCGTGACGCGCGTGGACCGGGCTTCTTGCTCTGCTGGGGCTGCAGGACCGGGCGCGCCGCGCTCGGAGGAGTGTGTACGCGAGCGCAGGGCATCCACCGGTCACCATCATCGTGGTGTGGTCGTTCACCACGTCAGCGGCGTATTCCGGGACTTTTTCGTTCGGACCCGCAGTGGGTGGCGCATCGATCGCCGCGTACTGCGCACGTCCTGGACCACGGATGAGCCGGGTGTGGTCACCGGCGCTTGATCTCATGTTTTCGGGAAGTGGGTTGTCCGAAACTTGAACGCGACGCTGAGGAGAATTCGGATTCGCAACGAAGGGTCGTTCAGGAATCGGCTCGCAAGGGCGGTGCCCCTGCCGCGATGGGTACGGCAACTTTGCGGCAGGGGGCGCGTCGGCGTGTTGCCGAGCTTTCAGAGCAGCGCGAGTTCGGCGGTGAGTTTCTCCAGAGGCTGCCAAGTGAGGCCGACGAGCGCCACGTGCTTCCACGCGATCCGTCCCCCGGGAGCGATCAGGAACACCGAGCGTCGCAGGCCGACACCCGGAGCCGCGACGCCGAAGAGTTTCGCCACGGTGCGGTCGGGGTCGCTGAGCAGGGGCATACGGAGGTCGTTCGTACGAGCGAACTCCTCGTGGCTTTCGACGTCCTGAGGACTGATGGCCCAGACCTCGGCGCCCAGCTTCGTGAACTGTTCGAGCCCGCTCGAGTAGGAGCACAACTGCTTGGTGCAGACACTTGAGTTGTCCTGCGGATAGAAGGCGAGGACCAGGGGGTGCTCACGTGCGGCATCGAGCAGGTAGGTCCCACGGGTGAACTCACCGTCCCGCAGCACGCTCCCGTGCAGAACGAATTCCGGTGCCGTACTTCCTATTTCTATCGAGCCCGCCATTGCGTCTCCTCGTGTGCCGGGTGTGTTGTCTGTGCTGTTCTCGATGTCATGCCGTTCATCGGGTGGCTGTCGCCGCGTGCCGGATGAGGCCGGTCACGGTGTCCGGGCGGGTGAGCATCACGGCGTGGGGAGCGTTGACCTCGCTGGTGTGCGCGTGCGCGCGCTGGGCCATGAAGCGCTGGGTGGCCGGGGGCAGGGCGTGGTCCTGGCGCGTGACCAGGTACCAGGAGGGAATGTCCCGCCAGGCGGCAGCTGTCGCGGTCTCTTCCAGTGCCACGGCGCTGACCGGTCGCTGGACGGCGGCGAGGCTGTTGGCCTTGCGCGCCGACAGGGAAGCGGCGAAGACGTCACGGTACTTGTCGGGCTTGATGTAGAGGTCCACGCCGCTCGCGCCGTTGCCCGTCTCGAAGGGGACGGGGTTCAGCGCGTCCGGGGTGGCGTGGGAGCCCGGGTTCTTGGCGGCGAGCGCGCCGATCGTCTCACCCTTGTCCGGCGCGAAGGCCGCCACGTAGACGAGTGCCTTCACGTTGGGCTCTTGAACGGCCGCCTCGCTGATGACGGCGCCGCCGTAGGAGTGTCCGACCAGGATGACGGGGCCCCCGATGCTCTCGATCCTGCTCTTGACGTAGGCCGCGTCCGAGGAGAGCCCGCGCAGGGGATTGGCGAGTGCCTGTACGGGATAGCCCTGAGCCTGCAGCTGCTCGATCACCGGGCTCCAGCTGGAGGAGTCGGCCCAGGCGCCGTGCACGAGCAGGACGGTCGGCTTCGGGAAGGAGTGCGAGGCCGTGGTGACGGCCGCGGCGGTCCTCCCGTCGCCGGAAGCGCTGCCGGCGACGGCCGGGACAGCGGCGGCGGCCAGGGCGGCCGCGCCGACGACCGTGAGAACCGCGCGGCGCGTACGGCGTACGGGCTGGATGTCACGTCGGGACATGGTGTGCCTTCTCTGTAATGGCAAGAGGAGACTCAGAGAGTCTCACTAGTAGACAGAATGTTCTGTCTAGTGGTGACCGTAGCGCGTGTTTTCGCAAGGGTCAATGTGACGAACGAGTCGCTAGAAGCCGCAGAACTCAAGAAGATGTCCGCTGAAGGGCCTGGCGGTGAGGTTGCGGGGGGAGGCTTTCCGCTTCTACGTAGGAAGAACGGTCATTCCGGTATGGTGAGGGCGTGACCCTGCCTCAAGCTTCCGTAACCGCGTCTCCGGCCCGAGCCCGGCTCCTGGAGACGGCCTCCCGCATCTTCTACGCCGACGGCATCCGCCACGTCGCCGTGGACCGCATCATTACGGAGGCCCAGGTCACGAGAGCCACTTTCTACCGCTACTTCCCCAGCAAGGAAGACCTCGTGCTCGCCCATGTCGAGCAGCGCGACCAGCAGATCAGGTCCGTGGTGACGGAGGCGTTCCGCGCGAGCGCCGACCCGGAGGCTCTGCTGATCATGATGATGGCGGGTATCGGGGCGGAGATCTGCGGACCCGGTTTCCGCGGCTGCCCGTTCATCAACGCCGCCGCCGAGTACCACGACCCCGACCATCCCGTGCGGCGGGCCGTCCAGGCCCACCGGACCTGGTTCCGGCAGACCGTCCTGAACCTGGTGACCGCCGCGGGCTGCACCGACGGCGAACACACCACCTCTGTGCTGGTGCTCCTGCGGGACGGGGCGATGGCAGGGGGAGACCTGGACGACCCGGCCATGGTGCGTGAACATCTGATGCGGACGGTTTCCGCCGTCCTGGCAGTCGGGCGAGGAACCGAATAGCCGGAGCCCCGTCGCACCGCCGGTCCTATAGCACCGCCGGTCCCGGCACACCTGCCCGTTCACCTCAGTCACCAGGTCGGAAAATGCAGCAGCCACAGAACGAACTGGGCGCCTTCCTGCGCGCGAACCGCGCCCGCACCGAACCGGCGGACGTGGGCCTGCCGGCCGGCGGCGGCAGCCGTCGGGTCAAGGGTCTGCGCCGCGAGGAGGTCGCTGTCCTCGCAGGCGTGAGCGCCGACTACTACGCCCGCCTGGAGCAGGGGCGTGAGCGCCATCCCTCACCTCAGGTCGTCGACGCGGTGGGGCGGGCGATGCGGCTGACGCCGGACGCACGGACCCACCTTTTCCGGCTGGCGGGCCTGCATCCCGCGCTCACTCCGGCCGCGGGCCGCGACCTGGTCCATCCCTCCCTGCTGCAACTGCTGGACGCCTTCCCCGCGGCCGCCGCCTACGTGCTGAGCCCCGCCTTCGACGTACTCGCGAAGAACGCCGTCGCCTCCGCGCTCCTCGCGCCCTTCGAGGGCACCCCGAACATGGTCCGCGTGCTGTTCGGACACCCCCGTGCGCGCGAGGTCTTCGTCGAGTGGCCCGTGGTGGCGCGCGCCACGGTGCACGCGCTGCGGCTGCACGCGGGCCGGTTCCCCGACGACGCCGGCATCCACGACCTCGTGTCCGAGATGTCGCAGGTGGCACCGGAGTTCCGGCGCCTGTGGCAGGAGAACGAGGTGGAGAACATGTCCCGCGCGTTCAAGGTGTTCGTGCTGCCCGGGCTGGGACGTGTCGAGCTGACGTACCAGACCTTCGACGTCCATGACGCTCCCGGGCAGCAGCTCCTGGTCGGCGTTCCCGAGCCCGGCAGCGTCAGCGCCGCGGCGATCGCGTCCCTCCTCGCGCCGGCCGAGCGAGGCGCGAGCACCGGATGAGGGCCCTTCGGCGCTCCTTCGCCGCGGCGGTGCGAGTGTCGAAGGAGCGCCGGAACTCCGCTCCCGGCCCCCCGCCCGGCCCCCTCCCGGCCCCGGCCCCGGTCCCGCTTCAGCTTTCGGTCCACGGGGACCGCGTCACCTGCGATGCCCTTCTGACCGTCAATGCTGCCCGTCGGTACTGACCGTCAACGCTGCCCGTCGGTTCCCGCCGGGCTCTCGTTGTTGCCGCGGTAGAGCGCGTCGAGGCGGGCGAGCAGCGCCTCGCGGACGGAGTCGGGCGACAGGACCTCCAGCGGTGTGCGCAGACCGAGGAGGTAGCCGGCGAGCTGGTCGGGGTCGGAGCCGCCGATGCTGATGACGGTCCGGCCTGGCCCGTCGGGTTCGTGGGTGGCGACGATGGGGGCCACCAGCCGTCGCGCGTCGTCGTAGGACAGCGGAAGCCGGACCCGGGCGAAGAAGGGGTACCCGGTACGGGTGACGGTGTCGGAGACCATCTGCGCCGCGTCCGGGGCGTCGGACAGGTCGACGACCCGGCCGGTGGACTCGACCTCGACAACGCGGTCGGCGCGGAACGTCCGCCACGCCGCGCGTTCGACGTCGCGGGCCACGAAGTACCAGTGGACGCCGGTGTACACGAGGCGGTGGGGGTCGACGCACCGGACGGTGGTGGCGCCGTGCATGTCGCGGTAGGTGAGCGTGGTGCGCTCGGAGGCCCGGCAGACGGAGGCGAGCATCAGCAGCACGTCCGCGGACGCCCGCGGGGTCTCGCAGCGCGCGGTGTGTTCGACGGTGTCGTCCAGGCCGGCCAGGCGCCCGGCCATCCGGGTGGGCAGGATCTGCCGCAGCTTCAGCAGGGCCGACAGCGCCGCCGGGTCGGCGCCGAGCGCCGCGCCGTGAGCCGCTTCCCTGAGCGCCACGGCCACGGCGAACACCTCGTCGTCGTCCAGGTTCAGCGGCGGCATGCGGTTGCCCGCGCCGAACCGGTAGCCGCCGCCCGGTCCCGGTACGGACTCCACGCCGTAGCCGAGCTCGCGCAGCCGGTCGATGTCCCGGCGCACCGTGCGCTCGGTGACGTCGAGCTGTCGTGCCAGCTCCGCGTTGGACCAGGTCGGCCGGCTTGAGAGCAGGGACACCAGCCGCAGCAGCCGGGCAGAGGTAGCGATCACGGAACGAACCTATCCGGAGTACCGGGCACCGACCGGCGAAGAGGTGCCACCGATGCCGGGACCGCGAACCGCCGAGACCGGGACCGGAACCGCGAACCGCGAACCGCCGAGACCGGGACCAGGACCGCAGAACCGCCGGGACCAGAACCGCCGACCGGCGAAAGACCAGGTCCGCGAAACCGGCGAGAGACCAGGACCGTAGGTGTCCGGATCTGCTCCTAGCCTGAATGCGAGGCACACGCCGCCGGGATGCGGTACCGCCCCGAACGGGGGCTTGTCCCTCGGTTGCCACCTTCCAGTTGTCGCTTTCCAGTCGGCACCTGGCGCCTGTCACCTGGCACCTTCGAACGGGAGCACATCATGTCCGCCACCCCCCGCCTGCTGGTCTACGGAGCCACCGGTTACACCGGACGTCTCGTCGCGGAGCACGCCAAGGACTCCGGCCTCGACGTCGTCGTGGCCGGCCGTAACCAGGAGCGTGTCACGGCACTCGGTGAGGAACTCGGTGTGGAGAGCCGCGCCTTCCCGGTCGACGACCCGGCGCTCCTGCGCGAAGCGCTCGAGGACATCACCGTGGTCCTGAACGTCGCCGGCCCCTTCCGCCACACCGCGCGCCCGCTGATGGACGCCTGCATCGACCAGGGAGTGCACTACCTCGACACCACCGCCGAGTACGACGTCTTCGCCACGGCGCGCTCCCGGCACACCGAGGCCGTGGCGGCCGGGGTGATGGTCATGTCCGGGGCCGGCTGGGACGTCGTACCCAGCGACTGCGTGGCCGCCCACGCCGCCGCGCGCGTGGCCGATCCCGTCAGCCTGCGCCTCGCGCTCAAGCTTCTCAGCGCCACTCCCGAGGAGGCGGAAGGCCTGAACCTGTTCTCCCGCGGGTCCATCGTCAGCGCGACCGAGGGCATCGGCGACCTGGGCGTGCTGGTCCGCGCCGACGGGGACATCGTCACGCTGGCGGAGCCGAAGACAGCTTCGTTCGACTTCGGCGACGACGGCATGGAGGAGTGCGTGTCCGCGTCCATGGGTGACCTGATCACCAGTCACTACGCCACGGGTGTCCCCTCGATCGAGGTGTACGTGCAGCTCGGACAGCCGCTGCCGATCGACCTGGACCTGTCGGCGCTGCCCGACGGGCCGACCGCCCAGGAGCGGGAGGTGGGCCGCAGCAAGGTCGTCGCCGAGGTCACCGGCCGGGACGGCAGCGTCGCCCGGGCCCTGATCGACACCCCGACCGGCTACCGCTTCACGCAGCTCTCGTCCGTGGAGATCGCCCGCCGCGTCCTGGCCGGCTCCTTCACGCCGGGCTTCCAGTCGCCTTCCTCCGCCTACGGGCCCGAACTGGCCCTCGCCGTCGGCGACTCGCACATCAAGGACCTGTAGGGAACGTCGTGCTGGACGGCCGGCCTGCAGCAGGGAACAGCAGAGAGAGGAGCGGAAGGTAGGAGTGCGGCACCCAGGTAGACACGTCCTTCTTCGCCGCTCGGCGCGGGACCAGACTGACGGTGTTCGCCCGGACAGGGCGAGCGGCACCCACACCGAGAACCCCAGCCGAAAGGCCGTTGCCATGTCCTCTCCCACGTCCTCCCTCTCAAATCCCACGTCCTCCATGTCGAGCGCCCGGCAGATCGAGAACCTCATCGCCCGTTACTCCCACCTCGTCGACGAGGGCGACTTCGCGCGGTTCGGCGCGCTCTTCGAGAACGCGGACTTCGTGTCGGGCGAGGTGAGCCTGCGCGGCGGGAAGGCCATCGAAGAGCTGATCGGCTCGATGCTCGTCGTCCACGACGACGGGACCCTGCGCACCCGGCACATCACGACGAACATCCTCATCGAGGTGAACGAGGACGACGACAGCGCCGAGGCGCGGTCGTACTACAACATCCTCCAGGCCGTGCCCGGTCTGCTGCCGCTGCAGATGGTGGCGGGCGGGCGCTACCGCGACCGCTTCGAGCGGCGTGCGGGCGCGTGGTCCTTCGCGCGCCGGGAGATCACCATCGACTTCACCGGCGACACCCGCTACCACCTCAAAGAGCAGCCCGGCTCCTGAGGGCCGACGACGGAGCGGGTTCCGTCCGGACCGGCACACGCGGCGAGGACAGCCGGGACAACGCGCTCGGCGAGTTCCTGCGAACCTGCCGGTCCCACCTGACTCCCACGGACGTGGGCCTGCGAGCCG
Source organism: Streptomyces sp. NPDC017991 (assembly GCF_044328075.1). NCBI lineage: Bacteria > Bacillati > Actinomycetota > Actinomycetes > Kitasatosporales > Streptomycetaceae > Streptomyces > Streptomyces sp. NPDC017991. Next base: position 412,338 of record NZ_JBIRGP010000009.1, read on the forward strand.
GCGGTCGCAGGCGCCGGGTCGAAGGACTGCGCCGGGAGGAGGTGTCCGTCCTGACGGGCATCAGCGTCGACTACTACGCACGGCTGGAGCAAGGACGGGAGCGAAGGCCCTCGGCCCGGATCACCGAAGCCCTGAGCCGCGGTCTCCACCTGGACGGGGACGCGCGAAACCACCTGTTCCGCCTCGCCGGACTCAACCCGAACCTGCGCCCCGACAGTGCCCGTGAGCAGGTGCATCCCGAACTTCTACGCCTGCTGGAGGCGTCCGACCGAGCAGTGGCCTATGTGCTGAGCCCTTCCTTCGACATCCTGGTGGCCAACGCACACGCGCAAGCGCTGCTGTCCCCCTTCGCCGGTACCGGCGGTGTCGCCAACATCGGCTTCGCCGACGGCAGTCAGAACCTGATCCGCATCCTCTTCACGCATCCCCAGGCCAGGAATTACTTCGCCGAGTGGCCGTCGGCCGTCACCGCCTCCCTGCGCACGCTGCGCCGTAACGCCGTCCGGCTGCCGGGTGACACCGAGATCGCAGACCTCGTCACCGACCTGTCCGCAGGGTCGGCCGACTTCACCAAGGCCTGGCAGGACGGGGTTCGGCAGGACGGGCCATGGCAGGACGGGGCTCGGCCGGACAGGTCATGTCGGGCCAGGACAGCGGTCGGCCTGGACCGCGCGTACAGGAACGTCGTCCACCCCGTGGCCGGACGCATCACGCTCACGTACCGCGTCCTGGGCACGGCGGCCGTCCCCGGACAACGCCTGCTGCTCGCAGCTCCCGTTCCCGGCAGCCGCAGTGCCCAGGCCTTCACCTACCTGGTGGCCATGGGCGGGCCGCCGCCATGACGGCTTCGGACGCCCTTCCCGATTCCCGCTCCCGCCTCACGGGCGAGAGAGAAAGAGATCACCATGAACGCATCCGCGCACATCGGAGTCACCGGACTCGCGGTGATGGGCCGTAACCTGGCCCGCAACTTCGCCCGCCACGGGTACACGGTCGCCGTCCACAACCGGACCCCGTCGCGTACCCGGTCCCTCATGGAGGAATTCGGTCACAAGGGCACCTTCGTGCCGGCCGGGACCGCCCAGGAGTTCGTCGCCGCACTGCAACGTCCCCGCCGACTCATGATCATGGTGCAGGCGGGGGCGGCCACGGACGCGGTCATCGACGAGTTCGCCCCGCTGCTGGACGACGGCGACATGATCATCGACGGCGGGAACGCCCACTTCACCGACACCCGGCGCCGTGAGGCGCAGCTGTGTGCCCGCGGTGTCCACTTCGTCGGAGCGGGCGTTTCCGGCGGTGAGGAGGGCGCGCTGGAGGGGCCCTCCGTCATGGTGGGCGGTTCGAAGGAGTCCTACGCCGTCCTCGGCCCCATGTTCGAGACCATCAGTGCCCAGGTCGACGGACAAGCCTGCAGCACGCACATCGGGTCCGACGGCGCCGGCCACTTCGTGAAGATGGTCCACAACGGCATCGAGTACGCCGACATGCAGCTCATCGCCGAGGCCTACGACCTGCTGCGACAGGTCGCCGGGTACGGCCCCGCCGAGATCGGCGAAATCTTCCGTACCTGGAACAAGGGACGTCTTGAGTCCTACCTGGTCGAGATCACCGCCGAGGTGCTCTCCCACACGGATCCCGGCACCGGGAAGCCCTTCGTGGACGTGGTCGCCGATGCCGCCGGGCAGAAGGGCACCGGCCGCTGGACCGTACAGACCGCCCTCGACCTGGCGTCCCCCGTCACGGCCGTCGCTCAGGCGACCTTCGCACGAGCGGCTTCCGGACAGGCCGCCCTGCGCGCCGTCTATCGTCCGCTGCCCGGCGGCGTGCGGATACCGATGAGCCGTTCCGAGGCCGAACGCTTCACGTCGCAGGTCGAGCAGGCGCTGTACGCGTCCAAGGTCATCGCCTACGACCAGGGCCTCAAGATGATCCAGGACGCCGAACTCGCGTACGGCTGGGACATCGATCTCGCAGCGGTGGCCGGCATCTGGCGGGGTGGCTGCATCATCCGTGCCGCCTTCCTCGACCGGATCCGCACGGCGTACGCGGCCGGCCCCCAGCTCGTCAGCCTGCTCGCCGAGCCCGGATTCGCGAAGGAGATCACCGCGGCCCAGGTCCCCTGGCGCGAGGTCGTCGCCGCCTCCGTCCGCCGCGGCGTCCCGACCCCGGCCTTCGCCGCGGCGCTGTCGTACTACGACACCCTGCGAGCCGATCGACTGCCCGCCGCACTGCTCCAGGGCCAGCGGGACTACTTCGGCGCCCACACCTACCGGCGCACCGACCGGCAGGGCACCTTCCACACCCACTGGGCGCACCCCGACCGCCCCGAGACAGAGGTCTGATCCCCGCAGACCGCAGACCGCAGACCGCAGACCGCAGACCGCAGACCGCAAGCCGCGGACCGCCGGCCGTTTGCCTGGGTGTGCGGCACCCACCCTCACACAGCCTCCCTCTTCCACGCCCCGTCGACCAGTGTGGTGTCCACACCCCACCGCCTCTTCGGCCCCTCACCTTTCAAGAAGGAACGTCATGTCTCTCACCTCGTACCGCACCCTCGGCCGCTCCGGACTGCGCGTGAGCCCCCTCGCCTTCGGCGCGATGAACTTCGACGACGGCAGCTGGGGCTCCGGCCCCGAGACCTCGTTCGGGCTGCTGGACCACTACCTCGACGCGGGCGGCAACTTCGTGGACACCGCGAACATGTACAACGGCGGCGCCTCGGAGGAGACCCTGGGCCGCTACTTCGCCCAGCGCCCCGGCCGCCGCGACCGTGTCGTCCTCGCCACGAAGTTCGGCGGCAGCATGGCCGCCGACGACCCCAACTCCGGCGGGGCCGGCCGCAAGGCGATCCGTGCCCAGCTCGACGCGTCCCTGCGGCGGCTGAACACCGACCACATCGACCTGTACTGGCTGCACCAGTGGGACCGGCACACCCCCGTCGAGGAGACCCTGTCCACCCTCACCGACCTGGTGCGCGCGGGGAAGATCAACGCCATCGGCCTGTCCAACGTGCCGGCCTGGTGGGTCGCCGAGGCCGCCACGACCGCCCGGCTGCGGGACTGGGAGCCCGTCGCCGCGCTCCAGGTCGAGTACTCGCTGCTGGCCCGCAGCGTCGAGGGCGAGATTTTCGGGGCCGCCCGCCGCTTCGGGCTCGGCATCACGCCGTGGTCCCCGCTGGCCAGCGGGGTCCTGTCCGGCAAGTACTCCCGTGCCACCAGCGAGGTGGCCGGTTCCGGCCGTACCGCCTACGCCGCCGCCTACCTGAACGAATCCACCTTCGTCCTCCTCGACGCCCTGCAGGCGATCGCCGACGGCCTCGGTACGACCGTGGCCGCGGTGGCGCTGGCCTGGGTCCGCCAGCGGTCCGAGGTGACGTCCACCCTCGTCGGTGCCCGTACGCGGGAGCAGTTGGCCGCCAACCTCGCCTCGCTCGACATCACGCTCACCGACGAGCAGACCGACGAACTGAACGCCCTCACCGCGCCCACCCTGGACTACCCGCACAACATGATCGAGTCCATGGTCGGCTTCCAGCAGGGCGACACCACGATCAACGGCCTGGCCGCCAAGGCCTTCGTCCGCTGACCCCCGCCGGCACCACCAGACGACCCGAACGGAACACACCATGACGCAAACGCTCGAAATCACCACCCTGCGCCCGGCTCCGGGCCACACCGCCGGGGACTTCGTGAAGGCGAACGCCGACATCGACGCCTACCTGAAGCGGCAGCCCGGCTTCCTGTGGCGGTGCATCGCCGCCACCGACGACGGACGTGTCATCGACATCGTGGCCTACGACAGCCTGACGCACGCCCGCGCGGGCGCCGCCGGCATCACCGGCGAGATGGCGGGCTCCCCCGTCCACGCCACGATCGACCACGACAGCGTGGACTGGCAGCTCACCACCGCACTGCACCACCTCACGTGACGGAAGAATGACCGCCATGCCGTTCGCCGACGAACTCATCAGCCGCCATACCGCGCAGAACCTCACACGCGCCATCCAGGCCGCCACTCCGGACGCGGACCTCACGGCACTGCGCGCAGCAGCCCGGCAGATCGACCCGCTGCCCTTGCGCGGGCGCGCCGACCTGCTGCGCGACGCGCTACTGACGGACCTACCGGGCGACTACGCCGCCCTCGCCAGGACCGTACGCACCGCCCGCGACCAGGCGCCGGACTTCACCGGATGGCTGATCTGGCCGGTCACCGACGCGGTCGCCACCCGAGCCGTCCAGCAGGGCGATCCCGCTTCCTTCGACGACGCGATGGCGCTGCTCGCGAGCCTCACCGGGCGCCTGTCCTCGGAGTTCGCGATCAGGACGCTGCTGCGCCACGACCTCGACCGGGCGCTCACCACCGTCGTCGGCGACTGGACCGGGTCGGCGGACGCCGACGTCCGCAGACTCGCCTGCGAAGGCACCCGCCCCTACCTGCCCTGGTCGGTACGGGTGCCGCAGATCCTGGCCCGTCCCGGCGTGACCGTGCCCGTCCTGGACGCCCTGTACCGGGACGAGAGCGAATACGTACGCCGCTCGGTCGCCAACCACCTCAACGACCTCAGCCGCGACCACCCCGAACTCGTCGTCACCACGGCACGCCGCTGGCTGGAGCACCCCGACGCCACCACGCAGCGCCTGGTGCGCCACGCACTGCGCACGCTCGTCAAGCGGGGGCATCCCGGGGCGCTGGAACTGCTCGGCTTCGCCCCCGCGGTCCTGGACGTCGAGGGGCCCCACCTGGACCGCGACATCGTGCCGTTCGGCGGGAGCGTCCGGTTCACCGCCTCGATCCGCAACGCCGGGGACACGCCGGCGCGGCTGGCGATCGACTACATCGTGCACCACCGCAAGGCCAACGGCGGCCGCACCGGCAAGACCTTCAAGCTCACCACCCGCACCCTGGCCCCGGGCGAGCGCGTCGAGGTGTCGCGCGAGCACTCGTTCCGGCCGATCACCACCCGCCGCTACCACGCGGGTCCGCACGCGATCTCCGTACAGGTCAACGGAGTCGAGTCGGACCGGACCGAGTTCGAGCTGGCCGCCGCGGACACACCGTGACCCGCGGTACGGGAGCCCCGATCGAAGACCTTTCTGGAGAGACCCGAATGAACACCACACCGACGCACGACGAAAATCCCGGCCTGGCTCAGGCCGACGACAGGGCGCTGAAGGTCCGGGCCCAGTACGAGCAGATCGAGCAGCGCGTGCTGGGCAGGACCTGGACCCTGCCGGAACTCGCCCTGGGCTTCACCAACGACGCCGCCTACGTGGGACGCCTGGTGCTCGCGGCCGAACGCACCTGGGGCATCGACGGTGACGTGGACGCCGAACTGCGGCACAAGCTGGCCGAATCCCTGTGGTGGGTCTTCGTGCTCGCCGACCGGCTCGGCATCGACATGCCGCAGGCGTACGAGGCCACGATGGACCGCATCGGCGACGGCCTGCAGCGGACCCTGGACGGCATGGGCACGTAAGGACGACGCATATGGGCCGGGGCGGCCGCGGTCGTTCTCACCGTTCTCACCGTTCTCGGCAGTGGTGTCACATCGACCGCACCAGTTCTCGCACACGGCGCCGGAACGCGTCCCGTACGGTGTCGGGCTCCAGGACCTTCAGAGGCGTGGCCCGGCTGAGAAGGTAGCGGGCGAGGTCGTCAGCGGTGTGGCCGCCGATCTCGACCAGCGTGGCCCCGGGGCCGTCCGGACGGTGCACGCCCATCGTGGCGGGGATGAGCCGCACCGCCCGTTCCATGGGAAGAGGCACCCGAACCGTGGTGTACAGGGGATAGGTGCCCGCCGGGATGGCATCGCGGACCAGGCGTACGGGATCGGGCGGATCAGGGATCTCGACGGCGCGTCGTGTCGTGTGGACACGCAGGACGCGGTCGGCCCGGAAGGTGCGCCATTGCGCTCGTGCGACGTCCCGGGCCACGAAGTACCAGTGTCGCGCCGTGTGCACCAGGCGATAGGGGTCGACCTCACGGATCGTGGTCCGGCCTTCCCGGTCGCGGTACGTCAGGTCGACGCGTTCACCCCGGCGGCATGCGTCGGTCAGCGCGAGCAGCATGCCGGAATCGATCTGCGGTGCGCCGGTGCGCGGGGCATGGACCAGGGCGGTGTCCGTCTCGGCCAGCCGTGCGGCGACCTTCGGAGGCAGGACCTGCCGCAGTTTCAGCAGGGCCGACAGCGCCGCGTGGTCGTCGCCGAGCGCACCTCCCAGTGCGGCTTCGCGGAGTCCGACCGTCACGGCCAGGGCTTCGTCGTCGTCGAGGACCAGTGGCGGGATGCGGGTGCCGGCCCGCAGGCGGTATCCGCCCCAGGGACCGGGATCGGAATCGACCGCGTAGCCGAGTTCACGGAGTCTGGCCACGTCGCGCCGGACCGTGCGCTCGGTGACCTCCATCTTCCCGGCCAGTTCCGCGTTGGTCCAGAAAGGGCGTGCGGACAGCAGGGAGACCAGGCGCAGCAGGCGTGCGGAGGTACTGATCACACCCGGAAACCTGTCTCATGACCAGGACCGAACCTGTCCTGGTCCCGCCGTAGCGTCCTTCTCATGACCACGGAACACACCCCCGTACACGAAGTCGGCCGGCCACAGCACCGGATCTGGAACGAGATGGAACCGACGCCGCTGGGCGACTTCGGGAACCGGATCATGATCAAGGCCCTGACCGTCGACAAGGCCCAGGTGCTGCAGGTGGAGATCGCGGCGGGCACGGTGATCCCCAACCCCGCGGACCCGGACGAACAGGAAGTCCACCCGATGGAACAGATCGACGTCATCCTGTCCGGCCGGATGAAGTACACCGTCGACAAGGAGGAGTTCGTCCTCGGCGCGGGGGAGGCACTGGGAATTCCGGGCGGAGTGCCCCACTCCGCCGTAGCGCTCGAGCGCACCACCATGTTCGAGGTGTTCACACCGGTCCCGGAGTTCCCGACCGGAGAGGTCCGGACGCCGTGATCCCGACGAACGTGATCCCCATGAAGGAGTCCGCCATGGCTTTGCAGACCGATCCCGATCCCGATCCCGAACCCGTTCCCGCCGTCCGCTACCTGGCCGTCACCTTCGACTGTTCCGACCCCGTCGAGCTGGCGCGCTTCTACAGTGCAGCACTCGGCCTGCCCGTCACCCGTTCCACCGACGGCTTCGCGCTGGTGGACCGGGAGGGTTCTCCCGGGTTGGGTTTCTACCGCCTGGACGACTACCGGCGCCCCACCTGGCCTGACCCCTCCGTACCGAAGCAGGCCCATCTGGAGCTGGGTGTGGACGACCTGGACGCGGCGCAGACCCGGCTCGTGGCTCTGGGAGCCGTAGCAGCCGACGTGCAGCCGGTGCCCGGTCGGCGGCGCGTCCTGCTCGATCCCGCGGGGCACCCTTTCTGCATCACTCTCTGACATCGGTCCGCGTCGCGGCCGGAGCCGATCCCCGGGCGGGTGAGTCCTCGCAGCCGTGTTGCGTGCCCCGCATTCCGCGGAAGCGACGACCTTCCGCGGAAGCGACGACATCCCGCGGAAGCGGCGACCGGGTGCGGTCGCCACCTCACCTGTCCTGGTCGACGGGGAGGTAGTTCGCGTACGCCTCGATGCGGTCGATCAGTTCCGCGTCGTCGAAGCCGAAGTGGACCGCGGCGTGCACCTCGCCGCGCCTGCCGTCCTTCGAGGCCACGTGCACCACGTGTTGCTGGAGGACCCCGCCCGGCTGGGAGAGCTGACGGATGATCTCGTAGCGGACCGTTTCGTAGGAGCCGATCTGCGTCTTCAGCGCTTCGAAGTACTCCTCCAGCGTCTCATCGCCCTTGCCGTCGTTGTGCCAGACGGTGGCGGTGTCGGCGCACAGGGCACGAGCGGTCTCCCAGTCGGGCTCCTCCAGCGCGTGCAGGTAGGTGATGACCTTGTCCTTGAGGTTCTGACTCACGACGTCCTCTTTCTGCGGTGAGCCGCGCGCGTCCCCTTCGTGAGGGGCAGGGCGGCTCAGGTCGGCGATGTCGTACGGACGGAGCGCTCGGCGGTGGGTGCCGGGAATCCGGGCCGGGCGGGTCTAGGGTCTGTCTTCAAACTCCCGTCGTCGCCCGGAGGGCGGCCGCGCGGCGTCTGGTGCGTGCTCTCGGCTTGCCGGGCGTAGACCCTCGTACTGGACGTACTCGGGTCTGCGCCCGGTGAGGCGAGAGTGCGTGCCAGGCGTCATGCGGCAGACGGGAGTTTGAAGACAGACCCTAGGCGGAGGGCGGGTTGTCGTGGTTCACGATTCCGTAGTCCGACGCCAGGTCGGTGTGCTCGGCGTCGGCACGGGCGTCGGCGGGTCCGACCGTGTGGAAGAGGCCCTCGATGGCTCCGGGGTTGTTGATGACGAGGACCTCTGCGGTCGGTGTGACGGTCTGGAAGGTGTGCGGGACCAGCCGGGACACGTAGACGTAGGCGCCTGCTTCGGCGTCGTGCACCTCGCACTCGTCCAGCGCCGTCGATCCGACCCAGAACCGGACACGGCCCGACAGAACCACCCAGCTCTCGTCCTCCCGGCTGTGGGTGTGCAGCGGCGGCGCGTCCTCGCGTCTTACTGTCAGGCGCATGACACTGACTGCGCCGCTCGCCTCGGCATTGGTCGCCACCTGCTCGATGACGTTGTCGTAGTAGCGGAAGTCCTGGCCGTCGCCGGGGTTTCGTACGAGGGCGATGCTCATGTCGCGGTCTCCTCCTGGCGTTCGGTCCCGAAACGGTGGCCGGATCGCCGAAGTCGCAGTGGTGGACGGTGCGGTCGTGGAAGTCGTTGTGCCGGCCGGTACACGGCGGGCGCCCACGCCGAATCGACGAGAGGGGCCCGGGCCGCGCCGAGGCCGTCGACGCCCAGGTCGAGGCGGGCCTGCTTCGGAACGGGCCTGCTTCGGAACGGGCAGGCAGAGGTGCCGACCGGACGGCGAATCCCGGGACGGGCCGGGACGCGAGAGGTCGGTAGGGAATGGTCGGGACGCGAGAAGCCCGTAGGGAACGGTCGGGTGTCGACCGGCGGTATTGCCGCGCGGCAGAATCAGTTCGGCAGCGAAGCCGGAGGCCGGCGAATCCATTCGGGCAGGAGGGCGTACAGACGGACGGAGATCTCGTCCGGGTCGCAGTCGGTGTTCCCCCCGACCGCGGCCGAGAAGACTCCGTGCACGCCGGAGGCCGTGTAGACGTCCTCGACCGAGTTGGTGGGGCCGGACTCCCTCTCGTCGACGCCGAGGTCGCGCCGCAGGGCGTAGAGCTGGTCCAGGAGCAGGTCGCCGATGCCCATCAGCCCGCTCGACGACCGCCAGGTCGACGCAAGCAGGAACAGGCTCCTGCGCTGACGCAGGGAGTCGAGCATGGCGTTGAGCGTCGCCACGGCCACGGCCGCCGGATCCGCGCCCTTGTGCCGGTCGCTGATGTTCAGGTCGTGAAGAGCCCGGAAGTCGCCCGCGATCACGTACACCGCGGCCTCTTCCACCGAGTCGAAGTGGTTGTAGAAGGTGGCGCGGTGGATGCCCGCGGCTTCCGCCAGTGCCGAGACCGAAGGACATGTCTGCGTCCGCTGCATGTGCTCGGTCAGCGCGTCCGCGATCGCCTGTCGTGAACGGGTGAAACGCGGATCCGCTTCAGCGGCCGGGGACTGCTCACTCACCATGGAGGCACACTACTTTGCGGCTGACCTGCCGCCTTCACCCCCTCGGCTGCGAACGGCCGCCTGCGCGGTGCGACGGGCGGCGCGGGTTCCGACGTCCGCCCGGTGCCGGGCATCGAATCCCGTGCGCGGTGCCGGGCGGTCCGTGCGGCATGAGCGCGTATCCGTCCCCGGTACTCGCGGACGGGCGCCGTTCGAGCACTGGAATCCACTTCTGACATGACACTCCTTCGGCTGGTTCGCTCTCGACGATACCACTATTCGACAGCTGTCGTTTAGTGGTCTACGGTTGTTGACGAACCCGATCCCCCTCCAAAGGACGCACCATGCTGACGACCGACAGCACCACCTCCACCACGGCCACCGAGGACAAGCTCGCCGTGGTGGAGACCCTCTACCGTTACGCCGCGGGCCTGGACCTGCGGGACGCGGACCTGCTCGCCTCCGCCTTCGCGGACGACGCGGTGGCCGACTTCGGCCCGGCCACGAGGAAGGCCGGCCACGAGTACCCCCCGATCAAGGGCAGGCAGACCATCGTTCCGGCCCTGCTGGGCTCGCTCAGCCACCTGGACACCACGCACTCGGTGAGCAACCCGCGGGTGAGCCTCGACGGTGACACGGCGCACCTGGAGGGCATCGTGGCCTGCCAGCACCTGCCGAGGGAGGACCACTCGCGCCACGTCCTGATGACCAACCGCTACGACGTCGACCTGGCCCGCCAGGGCGACGTGTGGGTCATCCGGCAGGTCACCGTCGACAACGCCTGGACCCAGGGCGACCCCACCGTCCTCGCCGGCATCTGAAAACACCTGCCGGACGCTGTGGCACGAACCCCTCGCCCGGACACCGCGGGCGTCCGGGCCGGGCACACTCCAGCTGCCACGGCAGCCGCACCGGGCCGGGCATCCGCGCCCCGGCGCACGCCCCTGAACGGGCGACGGCGTCCTTCCCCGCGCGAAGCGAGGCCCGCGCCGGCAGGTCCGAGCGCGGGCGGCGATGCCGGCACAGTCGCCGACCGGTCCCGCCGACCACCCGCATGCGCGACCGACGACCCGCATGCGCAACCGACCATCTGGAACGGGACAGACCTCGTCGCATCTCGGGTGGGAGCGCCTGCCCTTCCCGGCTTCGCCCCTCACGATCGGAATCCCATGAGCGCCTCCGCCACACCCGACCTCCACCAGGACCGCAGCGAGATCCTCGCCCTGCTCACGGCCTACGCCTTCGGCTTGGACCGCCGAGACTTCACCCGCGTCGCCTCCGTCTTCACCGAGGGCGCCGACGTACAGAACGTCTTCGACGCCCACCTGCCGGAAGGTGAGAAGTTCAGCGGCGTGACAACCGGCGGCAGCGCTGTCGCCGAGGGTGCCCGCCGGCTGTTCGGCGGCCTCGACGCGACGCAGCACCTGCTGGGCGCCCAAAGCGTCGAGTTCACGGACACAGGAGCACACGCGTCCACGCAGATCGTGGCCCACCACCACAAGGGCAGCGGCTACTACCACACGGGCGGCACCTACGAAGACGATCTCGTGCGCACGTCCAACGGCTGGCGCATCGCCCGCCGGACCCTGCGCATCCACTGGACGACCGGCAGCCCCGACGTCGTCCTGGCCCCGTGAGCTCTCCCTGAGTTCCCCTTAGCTCCTCGTGAACTGAGAAGCGGACAACACCCACTGCCGACGCCGACGACCTCACGGAGGGCTGCGGTGGGTCACCGCCGCGCGCCGATCTCCGGCCTCAGCACGCGTCGGCGCACTCGACCGACCGGTGACCATCACGCGAGCCCCGGCCTCGACCGCCCGCACCCCCGGCGCGGGCGCACACCTGCGAGGTCGCTTCCACACCGCACAACGGGCGGTCCGTCGACCGGTCGTTCGCACGGCACCCGTCGCACACGACGGAGCGCATACCCAGGTGCGGCGCACCCCTCCTCACACGGCCTCCCTCATCCGGGTCCCGTCATCGAGTGTGGTGTCCACGCCGCACCGTACGCCCGCTCGCCGGCCCGGACCGCAACCTCCGCCCCGGCCGGCGGGCCGGCCCCACCGGGCGCGCCGGCATCCGAACCGCACCACTCACCTTGATCAAAAGGAGTACGTCATGAACCGCAGGACACTGGGCAGCCAGGGCCTCCAGGTCTCAGAGATCGGTTACGGCACCATGGGCCTGACCATGGCCTACGGTCCCGGCGACACGCCGGAGGGCATCGCCGCCATCCGGCGTGCCCATGACCTGGGCGTCACCTTCTTCGACACCGCCGAGTTCTACGGACTGGGCACCGGTGCCAGCGAGACCCTGCTCGGCCAGGCCGTCAAGGACTTCCGTGAGGAAGTCGTCCTGGCCACCAAGTTCGGCTTCGACATGTCCGCGTCCCCCGAGCAGTTCGGCATCGCGCTCGACAGCCGCCCGGACAACATCCGCAAGGTCGCCGACAACAGCCTGCGCCACCTGGGCGTCGACCACATCGACGTCTTCTACCAGCACCGCGTCGACCCCGACGTGCCCATCGAGGACGTCGCCGGCACCGTCAAGGAACTCATCGACGCCGGCAAGGTCAAGCACTTCGGGCTGAGCGAAGCCGGCCCCGAGACCCTGCGCAAGGCACACACCGTGCAGCCGGTCTCGGTCCTGCAGAGCGAATACTCCCTCTTCGAGCGGGACGTCGAGCGGCTCTTCCCCACGCTCGACGAACTGGGCGTCGGCTTCGTCGCCTACGCCCCGCTGGGCCGCGGCTTCATCACCGGCGGCGCCAGGCCTGCCGGCCAGTACGACGCGAGCGACATGCGCAACACCGATGCCCGCTGGCAGCCGGGCAACTTCGAGAAGAACATCAAGGCCGTCGAACGCCTGACCGCTCTCGCGGCCACCAAGCAGGCCACTGTCTCCCAACTGGCCCTGGCCTGGCTGCTCGCACAGGGCGAGCACCTCGTACCCATTCCCGGCACCCGCAGCCCGCAGCGCGTCGAGGAGAACACCCGGGCCGCCGACCTCGTCCTGAGCGACACCGACCTGGCCGCCATCGACGACATCCTGCCCCACGGCGGCTTCGGCGCCCGCTACGGCGAGGAGTACGCACCCACCTGGACCTGAACCCGGCCCGCGCAGGCGACCTCCCGCCCCGCGACCGCCGGCGCCCGCACGACAACCCGGGACCAATCCGTACGGCCGTTTCGGGCTCCGCCCGCTACTCCAGCTCGACGGCCGTACGGTTCGCGACGTGGACTTCCCCCGCCGGCCACCCTCTACCTCTGTCTCTGCCTTTGCGCAATCGACTTCGTCAAGGAGCGGACGTGGCCGCACGGTCCACCGAACCAGCAGCCTTCCGAACCGCCATGGAATACCTTGCGGCCGCCGGTATCCACTGCGAAACCGAGTCCTGCGGACATCCGAAAGAAGAGGCGTACGCCTCGTACCACTTCGCTGACAGCTCCCACCTGACGTGGAGCGCACACTCCACCACAGGCCGGCAGAACTGCATCACCCATCCCATCAGTGACCACGGTGGCTTTGACGCCTATTTCACATCCGATCCGAGAGACGAAAGCCGTCAAGTCGACTCGGGCCACTTGGGTTCCGACGTATGCGCGCTTCGCGGCTGGCTCACCGAACTCGTCGGACGGCATGGCCGGACACTGCACACTGGAGAACCTTGCGCATGACATCGCTGACCGCCGGGTGGCGCAACGGCGCCGGTCGGGAGAAGACCGTCCTGGGCGCCGGCCGAAGGGGCTCTACTGGACGGGGCGTTGCGCAGCACGCCCGCCACGGTGGCCGTCGACGGAAGGCGGTGCGTTCACGGCCGGAGCTGTTCCCGGCCGGCTGTCACTGTCACATCGGCGGTGAGCGCGACCAGTTTGTCGAGGTCCGCCAGTGGGTCGGGTGCCTCCGTGTCGAGGGGGAGGACGATCCTCTCCGCACCGGCTTCTTCGTATCCGCCGACGATCTCAGGTTCGGCCCGGCCCACATGCAGGACTGTCACGGGGACCTCGCGGCCTGCGAGTTCGCGCAGCCGCTCGATCTTCGGCTTCAGCCCGGCAGGCGACTGAGGGTTGGGGAACCAGCCGTCTCCGGCCTTCACCACCCGGGCGAACGCCTTCTCCCCTCCGCCGACGTAGACCGGGGGATGCGGGCGTTGCACGGGTTTGGGCCACGAATAGATGGGATCGAAGTCCACGCACTCACCGTGGAACTCGGCCTTCTCGTGGTGCCATATCTCCTTCATGGCGAGAATGTGCTCGGTCGCGATCGCTCCGCGCCTAACAGGATCTCCGCCGTGGTTCGCCATTTCCTCGGCGTTCCATCCGGACCCGATCCCGAAGATGAACCGGCCCTGCGACACCAGGTCCAGAGAGGCGATGAGCTTGGCCGTGGTGATCGGATCCCTCTGGGCGACCAGTGATATTCCCGTGCCGAGAAGCAGACGGTGCGTGACGCCGGCCATCGCGGTGAGTGCCACGAAAGGGTCGATGGTGTGATAGAGGGAGGCCGGGCGATCGCCGAACGGGTACGGCGACCTTTCGTCGACGGGAATGTGAGTGTGCTCGGCGAGGAATATCGAGTCGAATCCTCGTTCCTCGACAGCCCTGCCGTATGCGGCTGGGGGTATGGTCGATCGATCGGTGAAAGTGCAGTTCACCCCGAACTTCATCGGAGGTTCCTTCCTGGTTCTGTTGACTTCTATCGGTTTCTGCCGGACTGTCTCCGTGGCTGGTCCGGCGAAAAGGCTTCGCGGATTCGACCGGCCTGCTGCACCCAGGTGCTTTCAGCGGCGGGCCTGGCGAAGCCTGTATCCGTCCACATCCGCGATCGGCGCGGCTGTGCGTCACGGACGACGGCCGTCACTCCCGCCGTTCCCGCCGCTCCCGCCGCGTACCGACTTCACCGGATGCGGAATTCCGTACCGGCCACCGCGCTTGTGCGGCTGATATCGATAGGTGAGTTCGACCCCAGGGCGGAAACAAACCTTTCAAGGCTGGGGGCCTCGCTTTCCGGGGAGGAGGGATCTCCTCGCCAGATCTCGATGACTCCGTCGAAGGGGGGCCGTTCGGCTGTGTACATCTCGTCCACCGGAAGGCTCTGGACGTATCGCTTGACGTTGGGAATCTCCCGGAGAGCCAGGTCCGGAAGTGCGTCGTTCCACCAGATTCGGAAGTCGGCCGTCCGTACGTCAGGATGCTGCTTCACCAGTAGCATGGTCTTGTGGAAGGGGCGGTTGCGGGTGAGATTGGCACCTTCCAGCTTTACGTCCTCGGTTACTACGAAGATTGCGTCACGCGAGTGATCCAGGAAATTTCCCTCGTCCCTCTTGATGACTTCCATGAAATATGGATCCGTAGCAAGAGCGGTGAGCGACGAGATGTTCTCGAACCAGGCTTCGGCGATTCCTTCGTATATTGACCGAGTGAAGGTGTCCAGATTTTCCGTGGTCCCATGGAACTGGACGTAACGACGTATCGCTTGTGCTTCCTCTGCCAGTCGGCTGTGAACAACGGCCCAGTGCAGGTGGAACTGTTGCGGACTGACGTTCGCGCTGCGCGGTACGAGACCGAGAGCTTTGATCATGGGCATGATAATTATTCCTCTCCCTGCGTTGTTGACCGATACGGTGCGGGCCCACGTGCTTCCCCTCCGACGCGGGCCCTGCCCGTCGAAGTCCTTCCAGCCCTGCAGCGGTGGTCGCCCTCAGCTGTTCTCCGAGCGATGGCGCCACCGCGTACGGAGCGGGGCCGCGGTTCGCGGCGGGGTCGCACGATGAAAGGCCCGTCGTCGCACCGTCGGCGATGGCTACGACCGCAAGGCATCGTCTGCCACGGAGCGCCAGGCCGGTTGTTCCCGGCCTCACCACGGCGCAGTCATCTGTCTGCTGCCACTGGACACCCACGGGTGCGGAATCGCCGCGCGTCACACGGAAGGGTCGGAACCTCCGCCTGTGTCGATGCCGACTTCCACCCGCGCTCAGTCGACACGGTCTGCGACGAGTTTGCCGCGAGCGGCCTGGATGCCGGGTTCGGCGTGTACCGCAGCGGCCGATCCTGACCTCGACTCATGCTGCGCGGGCCTGCCTATGACCGCCTCGTACCGATTAAGGGTGAATCATTGGCGTTTTGCTAGTCATGGTGCCGGGCCCGTGATCGAATCAGCCGCCAACAGGGGGCGCTGCCGCCCCCGCCTTAAGCGTCGTTTGGCTACGCAAAGGACGGCCGTTGCGCACCTTTATGAACGCGGTGGTCTGTTCGGCTGTCGTCGCAGGCACCCTTATGGCCTCCGCATTTGTCACTTCCGCATCGTCGCGAACGGCCCCGTCGGTTCCGCAAGGTCTGCGCGTGATGTCCAACGAGGGGTACGCGCAGTCGTTCGGCGTGGATCGCGCCGAGGCTGAGGGGTTGACAGTGGATTCGATCCAGCCGAGTCCGGCTGCTCCGCGGGCCGACGCCAGCGCCCGCGCCAGTCACTGGAGCGTGGTGAAGTTCGTCAGCAAGGACGGCGAGGGCAAGAACATTCCGACCCGGGAAGGCAACAGCAAGTTCGGCTGGCGGCACTTCTCGGGACCGCACAACATCCACGATCCCAAAGTGATCAAGATCGTGACCAGTGAGCGCCCGGAGAAGAAGGACGGAGCGCGCCGGGTCTACGGCGGGGTGCTGACCAACCGTCTCGGCGCGGTCCTCGCCCGGATCAAGGTGATCGCCCAGTACAGCTACAAGACCGCGGACGGCGACTACGTGCTCGCTGACCACAGCCACAAGATCGGAACGATCACCGCGTACTGTGAGCGGGTTGCGCGCAACAAGTGCCCCGATGCGGTGAACGAGACATGACGTCCCCGCTCGTCGGAGGCAGTCAGGAGCCAGCGCCGATGCAACGGTGGGAGCACGAAGGAGTGGTGCGGCTGCAAGCCGCTCTCGTCCAGGGCGTGCTGCGGTTCACGGTGACCCCCTTGGGGGGTGGCCCTGTTGTCCGAGGCGTGCTTCCCGTCCAGGACGGACGAATCGTGGGGAGAGTGGTCGTCTGGGACGGCCGCGTTGTCGGGACCTCGGTGGCCTACGACCTGCCGCTGGTGGACCAGCACGGTGACAACATCCCCGCCTTCGCGCTGGCCGCTGCTCTGCGGCGCATAGTGCGGATGCGGCAGGAGTCCAACGTTCAGTGCACGGCAGCGGACCCCGACCATGATGGCAATGGCAATGGCAATGGCAATGGCAATGGCAATGGCGAACGCGTCCGCGACGGGCACGGTATTCCCGTTGTAGGTACGGAGGAGGTGGCGCGGCTTTTGGAGGCTGGTCCGGAGCTCGATCTCACGGACGCTCTTCACGCGGCCGTCGCAGGTATCGTTCCGCCCGGAGAATCCGAACCTTCCGGGAAACTGGGCGTGTGTGGCTTCCTGCTCCTTGACCAGCACAGGGCGCGTCTCTATGTGGCTGGTGAGGGGCTGTCGGGCGTGATCGGCCTCGACGTGTCGCTTCGCGATGAAGAAGGAGCAGTGGCCGTGGGCATCACCGGTTTGGCTGCCGCCCTGCCCTCGCTCATCGCCGACGATCAGTTGAAATACAACCCCTCGGACGCCGTGGACCCATATTGCTCGGAAGTGTTCGACCTGACCCACTGGTAGCACTTGGATGGTCCTCTTCAGATGTTGCAGCTGTCTTCCGTAAGTCTGGATGAGGCGGCTATGTGTCACGAAGAAGGGTCGGGGCCCTTTTTGGTTTCCGCAGAGTCATGGAGATCTGCGAGGATCCGCTTGATGTCAGTGGCCAACGTGGTGGTAGTGGAGACTCGGCCGGCTCGAACAGTCAGAGCACCCGGAGAGTCAGCCAGGTCGGCCTCCACCAGGTAACCCACTTCCGACAGGATGCCGAACAGCGCCGCGTGCAGATGACGTCGGGCGGCTTCGTGCGCACGGTCCGCCTCGCCCATGGGCCAGCCCCGTAGCTGTTCGTCGGCTGCGGCACGGCGCAGACTGCGTGAGACGAACCATTCGACGCCGACGGATTCACCGTGATCTGTCACCACCATGCCGTGAGCCCGATGGCGGTCGTCGCTGTCCGATTCAGACAGTCCTGCGGCTGCCAGTAGGGTCCGGACCTCCAGGGCCAACGGACCGCGGGTTGGAGATCGACGTCGATAGTGCGGACTGGGCACAGAGCACGCTCCTTGGTAAGGGATGAGAGGTCACTCAACGAGAGTGATGACACCGTCGGGAATCCAGCCCTCCAGATACCCGCGTAGAAGGGGGACCAGTTCGCGTGGATACACATCGAACATCTCATCTTCGACGTTCGACAACGGATGCCACACGTAGTCGGCATCTGCCCGGGAGTGCGAGCGAGCGCGAAGACTGATCGGCTTCATTCTGCTGTGCCGGACAATGAAGATATTTGTTGATCCGGTTGAAGCGCCACCCTTCGAGCTGAGGTCGAATCTGCCGATCACTGGCGTGCGGGAAACGAACCAATGAGAGAAGAGCGGGTCCAGAGTGTGAATGAAGGAGAACTTGGACGGCCGGATGCGGATTACTCTTGAAGGGGCCGGGCGCCAAACAGACTGCCCGTGAGTTCGGCACAGCAGTACACGTTCCTGACGGTCGATCACAGCGAGTGTGGTGGAGCATGATTTCTTCCGGAGTACGTTCCTCATGCGTTGAGCGTCCGTCAGAACCGGTGTTAGTACCTCTGCTGCGTTGCATACGAATGATGCCGACAGTGATCGGGCAATTCGCTGAAGTGAGACTGTGCCGAACTTGACCACCTGTCGGCGCCCGCCCGCCGTCCTGGGGGAGGCGGCAAGCAAACCGTCACGTTGTCGTGCACGATTGCCTGCCGCCTGTCGGGGGCTCGCGGAAATTCCACCTCATGCTGCTTCCGCCAGGCCCTGTAAGAGCTGTGCGCTTTCGGCGGGCCAGAGCGTCTCTGGGGACTGCTGCAGGGTTGGGTGACACCTGACCTGGCTTGCTGAGAAGCGGCCTGGAAGGAGGTTGCAGTGCCCAAGCCGTAGCCGATGGAGTTCCGCGAGGACGTCGTGCGGGTCACACGCAACCGCGAGCCCGGCGTCACGCTGGAACAGATCGCGGCCGACTCCGGGGTCCACCCGATCATGTTGCCGAAGTGGCTGCGCCGTGCGGAGACCGATGAGGGCGCCAGGCCCTCAGTGGGTGGGGGCTGCGTACCCCGGGACCGACCGGACGATCTGGACGGGCTTCGTTCTGGTCCTCGGCATCGCCCTGCTGTGCACCGGCATCTCGCTGGGCATCACCATGATCATGGCGGCCTACGACCGGGTCCGCGGCCTGGCCGTGCTACGGCTCGCCCGGACCACCCAGTGGCACTTGCTGCGGCTGGTGGGTGCCGTGGTCTCGTCCGTGATGGCCGTCGCCCTCGCCGCGCGCCGCAGTGCGATGGAGCAGGCGGTGGAACGGGCGCTGGAGTGGGCCGTGGAGTAGACGGGGGAGCGGGCCGCTCCCGTCACCGCCAGTCCGGTGCGCCTGAAGTCGAAGGGAGCGCGGCCTCGATCTTTGTGCGTGTCTCCCGCATGACCTCGATCACCCGGGCCTCGTGGGACTGGCTGAGGCGGGCCACCGGGACCGAGCAGCTGATGGCGTCCGTGGCCGGGGAGTCGTAGCGCAGGGCGAAGCCGAAGCCCGCGATGCCGGGCACCGTCTCCTCACGGTCGATCGAGTAACCGCGGGCCCGGACCTGCGCCAGGTCGGCGAGAAGGGTGGTTCGGGAGGTGTGCGTGTTCTCGGTGAGGGCGGGCAACCGGCCCTCGGGGAGCGGGAGTTCGGAGTCGGTGCGTTCGGCGAGCAGGGCCTTGCCGAGCGCGCCCGCGTGGGCCGGGATCCGGCGGCCGACCCTGCTGATGGTCCGCAGGTACTCGTGGGACTCGCGGGTCGCGAGGTACACGACGTCCGGGCCGTCGAGCCGGGCCAGGTGGATCGTCTCGCCGAGCGCGTCCGAGGCCTGGTCGAGACAGGGGCGCACCAGGCGGACGTGCGGGTCGCTGTCGAGGTAGCTCGTGCCCGTGAACAGAGCGCGGATCCCGATGCCGTAGAGGGACCCCGTCGTGTCGGAGCGCACCCAGCCGCAGTCGATGAGGGTCTGGAGCAGCTGGTACATGCTGCTGCGCGGTACGTCCAGCTCCTCGGCCAGTTCGTCCAGGCGGGCGGGGCGGTCACCGCGTGCGGCGAGCAGTTCCAGCAGCGCGACCGTTCGGGTCGCCGACTTCACCCCGCGTACGCCCCGCGCTCCCCGTGGTTCCTGCGCTCCCCGTACCCCGCTGCCCCCGCTGCTCTCCGGCATGGCCTCATCGTAAATCCGCGCTGCCGCACCCATTGACCGTGCCCGGTTCACCGACCTAACCTCCGTTCTCATACATGTACGTCATCTGCATATAGAGATGAGAGGTCGGAGATGCGGTACAGCGCGGAGATCGGGAGCGTGGTGCAGCGGCTGCGCGACGGCATGGCGGGCGGAGTGCTGTCCTTTCCTCTCACCAGCTTCCGCGACGACGGTGATGGTGAGGGTGGCGGCGATGGTGACGGAGGTGGAGGTGGAGATGGTGACGGCGGCGGGCTCGATCTGGAGTCCTACCGGGGCTATCTGGCGGGCCAGCTGGCCCCCGGGCCCGGTGTCGCCGCCCCCGGCGCCGTCTTTCCCGCCTGCGGGACCGGGGAGTTCTTCTCGCTCGACGAGGACGAGTACCGCGCGGTCGTCGCGGCCACGGTCGAGATCGCCGACGGCCGGCTGCCGGTGGTCGCGGGCATCGGCTACGGATGGGCGCAGGCCCTGCGCTTCGCCCGGATCGCCGAGGAGGCCGGCGCCGACGCCCTGCTCGTGATGCCCCACTACCTGGTCGGCGCCCCGCAGGACGGTCTGGTCGGGCAACTGCGCCGGATCGCCGCCGGCACCCGGCTGCCGCTGATCGCGTACCAGCGCGGGCAGGTCGCCTTCACCGCGGACAGTCTGCGCCGCATCGCGTCGATCCCCACCGTCGTCGGCCTCAAGGACGGGCACAGCGACCTCGACCGGCTGCAGCGCCTCACGCTCGCCGCCCCCGACGGCTTCCTCTTCTTCAACGGAGCCTCCACCGCGGAGATCCAGGCCCGCGCGTACGCCACCGTCGGCGTCCCCGCCTACTCCTCGGCCGTCCACGCCTTCGCCCCCGAGATCGCGAGCGCCTTCTTCACCGCCCTGCGCGGGAACGACGAGGCCACGCTCACCAAGCTCCTGCGCGACTTCTACGTCCCGCTCGTCGAGTTGCGCGACCGCGTGCCGGGTTACGCCGTGTCCCTCGTCAAGGCCGCCGCCCGGTTGCGTGGCCTGCCGGTCGGACCCGTACGGGCACCGCTCACCGATCCCGGCGCCGCCGACCTCGCCGAACTGGAGGCGATCCTCGACACCGGCCTCGCCCTCGTCGGAGCGCCGCGCCAACGCACCACCGCCTGAAGCAACGAAGCAACGGCGTACCGACGTAACGAAGCAACGGCGTAACGACGTAACGAAACAGTTCAGCTGTTCAACAGTGCGCCAGTTCAAAGGGGAACTGCATGCCTCTGCTCGTAGTCGGGATCAGCGTTCTGGTGCTGCTGTTCCTGATGACCCGGATGAAACTCAACGGCTTCGCCGCGCTGCTGCTCGTGGCGGTGGGCGTCGCCCTGGTCCAGGGCATTCCGGTGGCCGACATCCCGGACGTCCTCTCGGAGGGCATCGGGGGCCAGATCGGCGACACGATGCTCACCATCGGGCTCGGCGCCATGGTCGGCCGGGTGATGGGGGACTCGGGCGCCGCCCAGCGGATAGCCAGCCGGCTGCTGGACGCGTTCGGACCGCGCTGGGTCCAGGTGGCCATGGTGGTCACGTCCATGCTCATCGGCGTGACCATGTTCTACGAGGTCGCGTTCATCATCATCGTGCCGATCGCGTTCACGCTGGTCAGGGTCACCGGGGCGAAGCTGCTGTGGGTCGGCCTGCCGATGTCGATCGCCCTGTCCACGATGCACAGCTTCCTGCCGCCGCACCCCGGCCCCACCGCCGTGGCCGCGACCTTCCACGCCTCCGTCGGACACACCCTGTTCTACGGCCTGTTCATCGCCGTCCCGGTGGGCGCGTTCATCGCCCTGCTGTGGCCCCGGCTGCCGTTCATCCGGGCCATGGACCCGGCCATCCCCAAGGGCCTGGTCAGCGACCGCGAGTTCGAGGACGGCGAGATGCCGGGCCTCGGCTGGTCGCTGTCCGTCGCGCTCTTCCCCGTCGTCCTCATCGCGGGCGCCGCCGTCGTCGACATGGCGGCCTCGGGGGACGGCCCCGTCCTGCACTTCGTCGCCTTCATCGGCTCGGCGCCCATCGCGCTCATGCTGACCCTGCTCCTGGCGATCTGGGCGTTCGGACCGCGCATCGGCCGCAGCCTGGCGGACGTCAACACGTCCTGCACCTCGGCCGCCCAGTCGATGGCGATGATCCTCCTCGTCATCGGCGCGGGCGGCGCGTTCAAGAACGTCCTGGTCGAAGGCGGCATCTCCGACTACATCAAGGACGCCACCGACAACTGGACCATCTCGCCGATCGTCCTGGCGTGGCTCATCGCGGTCATCCTCCGCGTCGCGCTCGGCTCGGCGACCGTCGCCGTCGTCACCGCCTCCGGGGTGGTGCTGCCGCTCCTCGCGGGCAGCGGGATCCACCCCGAGATCATGGTGCTCGCCGTGTCCTGCGGCTCGATCGCCTTCTCCCACGTCAACGACCCGGGGTTCTGGCTGTTCAAGGAGTACTTCAACCTCTCGGTCGTCGAAGCGATCAAGGTGCGTACCACCTATACGACGGTCCTCGCGGTCCTCGGCCTGGGCGGGGTCCTGGCGATGGAGTGGACCCTCGACATCCTCAGCCTCTGAGCCACCCCGCCCAATGATCCCCCTTAGCCAAGGACTCCGAAAGGTCTTCGATACGCATGAGCCAGCCGACCGTCACCGAGTTCGCCGTCTACCCCGTCGCCGGCCGAGACTCCATGGAGCTGAACCTCTCCGGCGCGCACGGCCCCTACTTCACCCGCAACATCGTGGTCCTCAAGGACTCCGAGGGCCGTACGGGACTGGGGGAGGTGCCCGGCGGCGAGAAGATCACCCGGACACTGCGGGACGCCGAATCCCTGGTCGCCGGCGCGAAGGTGGGCGACTACAAGCGCGTCCTGCGGGCGATCGGGGACCGCTTCGCCGATCGTGACTCGGGCGGCCGGGGGGCCCAGACCTTCGACCTGCGCACCACCGTGCACGCCGTGACGGCCGTCGAGTCGGCGCTGCTCGACCTCCTGGGCCAGCACCTCGACGTACCGGTCGCGGCGCTCCTCGGCGACGGTCAACAGCGCTCGTCCGTACGGGTCCTGGGCTACCTCTTCTACGTCGGTGACCCCGGCCGGACCGACCTGGAGTACGTGCGGGAGCCCGACTCGGACGTCGACTGGTACCGCGTCCGGCACGAGGAGGCGCTCACGCCCGAGGCGATCGTCCGGCAGGCCGAGACCGCGTACGACCTGTACGGCTTCCGGGACTTCAAGCTCAAGGGCGGTGTCCTGGCCGGTGCGGAGGAGGTCGAGGCCGTACGGGCGCTCAAGGACCGTTTCCCCGGGGCGCGGGTCACCCTGGACCCGAACGGGGCGTGGCCGCTGAGCGAGGCGGTCGAGCTGTGCAAGCCGCTGGTCGGCACGCTCGCGTACGCCGAGGATCCCTGTGGGGCGGAGGGCGGGTACTCCGGGCGGGAGATCCTGGCGGAGTTCCGGCGTGCGACCGGTCTTCCGACGGCCACCAACATGATCGCCACGGACTGGCGGCAGATGACGCACGCGTTGGCGCTCCAGTCGGTGTCCATTCCGTTGGCGGACCCGCACTTCTGGACCATGCAGGGGTCCGTGCGGGTGGCTCAGCTGTGCAATGCGATGGGGCTGACCTGGGGTTGCCATTCCAACAACCACTTCGACATCTCGCTCGCCATGGTGACGCACTGCGGGGCGGCGGCGCCGGGGGAGTACAACGCGCTGGACACGCACTGGATCTGGCAGGAGGGGCTGGAACGGCTCACCGTCAGCCCGCCTCGCATCGTCGACGGGGAGATCGCCGTGCCGGATGCGCCGGGGCTGGGGGTGCGGCTGGACAGGGAGCGGTTGCTCGCGGCGCACGAGCTGTATCTGAAGAATGCGTTGGGGGGGCGGGACGATGCGGTGGGGATGCGGTACCTGGTTCCCGACTGGGAGTTCGACGCGAAGCGGCCGTGTTTGGTGCGTTAGCGTGCGGGCCGGCTGGGGGCTGTGGGCGCGTCGTGACTCAGCGCGCCGTTCCGCGCGCCCCTGAGGGGCCGAGGGCCACGTGGGCTTGCACGTGCGGCCCGGTGGGGGTTGGTCGCGCAGTTCCCCGCGCCCCTCAAGGGGGTCGAGGGTTGCGCGAGTTTGTATGTGCGGGCCGGTGGGGGCTGGTCGCGCAGTTCCCCGCGCCCCTGAAACCGGGGCTGCGCCCCTGCTTTCGCCCCGCCAGAGGCTTGCCCCTTCAGGGGCGCGGGGAACTGCGCGCTCAGCCCCCGCCGGGCCCGCAGGCGGACAACGCCCCTTGAGGGGCGCGGGGAACTGCGCGGTCAGCCCCCGCCGGGCCCGCAGACGGACGGCACACCCCGGCTCCGGCCGGCCCCCGCCCCTCATCGTCCCCCCACCCCCACCAAGCCATCACACACGTCGGCCCCGCCGACATACCCCCCGCTGGCGATCGGGATGCTGGACAGGACCTCCGCCGGCAGGTCGAACGCGTCGACCAGTGTCATCAGATGCGGCGCCAGATCCCCCAGAACCGTGTCGACGGCCCTCGGCAGACCGCGTACGTGATCGGCCGTGACGCGGCCCTCGGCCAGCAAGTCACCGGTGTGCGCGGCGAGTTGCCGCAGCAGGAACAACCGGCACAGGTTCCGCATCAGATGGCCCGCCCGGGCATCCGCCGTCCGGGCGATCGCGGCCAGGAACGCGTCCGCCGCCCGGAGGCGGGCGTGCGCGGAGACCATCTCCAGGGCCGCCTCCGAGGTCACGTTCCAGCGGCCGACCGGGTCGCCCGAGGGACCCTCGCGCAGGGCCGCACGCGCCCGGTCCTGCCAGATGCGCTCGACATCGGCCAGCAGGTCACGCAGGAAGGGCAGCTCGGTGATCTCCCGGTCGGCGGGAGCAGCGGGAGCAACGGGAGCACCAGGGGCGCCGCCGGTCCGCGCCACCTGATGCCCGAAGACCATCTCGGACGCGGCCTTCACCCAGATCACCAGGTTGTCGCCCTCGGCGGTGATGCCGCCCTCGATGTTGAGGGGGAGGTCGGCCAGGCCGTTGGCCGGGAACAGCCCCTGCGCGCCGCACCGTTCGCGGCACTCGGTCGTGATCGCCCGCGCCTGCCAGGTGATCCACCCCTTGGACACGGCCACCTCACGCTCCACCTCCTCCCGGTCCTCCTCGGCGCGCGCGGCGAAAAGGCTCACCGTCGCCCGGTGCAGGAACGTCATCGCGTACGCCGTGGCCAGCGCGTGCAGCAGCCGGCCGTGGTGGCTGCGGTGGGCGGCCAGCGGGATGCGCTCGCCCGCCTTCGGGCCGGCCAGCAGACGGCTGTGGGCGTAACGCACCGCGATCGTCAGTGCCGCCCGGGACATGCCGAGGGTGCCGGCGCTCATGCAGAGTTTGCCCATGGTGACGCGGTTGATGGAGCGCAGGAGCCGCTTGCGTCTGTTGCCGAGGCTGCTGGTCAGGGTCCCGTCGGCGGACAACCGCCCGTGCTCGGCCTCCAGCAGGGCCTGGCGCGGCAGCCACACCTGGTCGAACGCGGTGAGGCAGTGGTCGACGGGGGTGCCGGTGCGCTGGGGCAGCGGACGGACCCGTACGCCGGGAAGGTGGCCGCTCTCGTCGCTGAGCGGGGTCAGGAAGAGGAACGTTCCCCGGTCGGCACCGTCGACGAGGAGGCGGGCCGCGACCACGGCCGTCTTGGGGCCCCCGGTCAGGCTGGTGTTGGGCATGAACTTCTGCGCGCCCTCGGTGGGCGTGGTCAGCCGAAAGCCGCCCGTCGCCCGGTCGAACACCGCGGTCGTCTCCATCGACGCCACGTCGTTGCCGTGCTCCAACTCCGTGCAGAGAAACGTTCCTGTGCTCTGTAGGGAAGTAAAAGGGGAGAGGTCTCTCTCGCGGGCGCCGTCATGGTCGAGGACGCTGCCGAGGAAGAGGTTGTAGTGGATGCTCGCGAGCGTGGTCAGCCCGCCGTCCACCGGACCCGTCCACTCGTGCAGACCCGCGAGGCGGTACGGATCGGCCGTCAGCTCCACCGGGTCGCCCACCGCCTCGTTCAGCAGCCGCAGCCGCTCGTACGAGAGAGCCGTCCGCTCCTGCGGCGACAACCCCGCACGGTAGGCGAATTCCCTGCCACGGACGAGCCGGCGCCAGGCCCCGTGGACGCGCTCGCGGTCGGCGCCCTCGAAGAGGAGCCGGGCCAGTTCGTCGGCGACGGGGTGGGTCTTCGTGTGTGCGGGCACGGACATCGAACTCCCCAGGCTGTGGGACTGGTCGGATGCGGACCACTGCCCCACAAAGATACGTACCAACCGGTTTTCTTTTCAAGGTGCCGGGAGGGTGCAGAGGTGCGACCTGGGAGCACGGGGGAGCGCCGGGGGAGCGCGGGGGAGCATCGAGGGTGATATCCCCTTACCCCCGCAGCTCAGTGCGGCACGACGAGTTCGAGCCGGAGGAATCCTTGAGAAACCGTTCGGCTGGTTTTATTCTGTGCCGCGAGGTCGTCGGCATACGGTACAGACCTCATGGTCTCTTTTCCCGGTGACCGGGATGGTACGGAGGTTCCCCGTGGCGCGGCAAGAGCGAGCCATTCGGACGCGACGCGCGATTCTCGTCGCGGCGGCCCAGGTGTTCGACGAGGTCGGATACGAGGCGGCGACCATCTCGGACGTCCTCAAGAAGTCCGGCATGACCAAAGGCGCCCTCTACTTCCACTTCACCTCAAAGGAGGAGCTCGCCCAGGCGGTCCTCGCGGGACAGGTCGACTCCCTGCCGCGCGTGCCCGAACAGGAGTTGAAGCTGCAGCAGTCGCTGGACGAGGCGCTGCTGCTCGCGTATCTGCTCAAGCAGGACACCGGGGACCCGATCGTCCAGGGCAGCGTGCGGCTGACGGTGGACCAGGGCTCACCCAAGGACCATCTCAACCGCCGGGTGCCCATGCAGGCCTGGCAGGAGCACACCCACGCCCTCTTCCGGGAGGCCAAGGCCAGGGGCGAAGTACTGCCGCACGCCGATGTGGACGCGCTGGCCAAGCTGTTCGTCGGCGCGTTCACCGGCGTGCAGGTGCTGTCGCGGATCATGACCGGCCGCGCGGACCTGGCCGAGCGGGTGGCCGACCTCTACCGGCATCTGATGCCGTCGATCGCGGTGCCGGGGATCCTCGTGCGGCTGGACTTCTCGTCGGAACGGGCGGCCCGCGTCTACGTGGACGCCATGCGGCTGCGCGAGGCCGAGACGGAGACGGAGACGGAGATGGAGGCGGAGGCGGAAGCGGAAGCCGGGGTCGACCCCGACTCGGAGAGTGATCCCGAGGGCGAGGGTGAGGCCGTGGGGGAGGCGGCGGAAGGGACCGGGAAGAAGGGGGCGCGGACCGTGTCGGCGGCGGAGGCCGTGACCGCCGTCCAGTGAGACGCCCCGGCCGGGCGCCTCGGCGAGATCCCTGAGAGGGATCCGTGAGAGGGATCCGTGAGAGGGATCCCGCAGCGAGATCGTCGGCGAGATCCCCTGTGAGCCGCCCCGATGAGACGCCCGGTAAGACAACTCCCCGTGTCGGCGGGGCGTGCGACCGACCTACCGAACGGAGTGCACGGATGGATATGCCCGCTTGCCCGTACGCGTTGGACGTGACGGGACGTGATCTTGCCTCGGAGGCCGAGAAGCTGCGCTCGCGAGGGCCGGTGGCCGCGGTGGAGCTGCCGGGCAAGGTGGCCGCCTGGGCGGTCGTACGGCAGAAGTACGTCAAGCAGCTGCTCCTCGATCCGAGGGTGTCCAAGGACGCCAGGCAGCACTGGCCCGCCTTCGTCGACGGGCGGATAGACGCCGAGTGGCCGCTGTATCCGTGGGTCGCCAACGAGAACATGCTGTTCGCCTACGGAGAGCACCACGCCCGGCTGCGACGGCTGGTCGCGGGCGCGTTCACCGCACGCCGGAGCGAGGCCCTGCGCCCGCGGATCGCGGAACTCGCGGCCGGGCTGCTGGACGACCTGGCCGCCCACCCCGCGGGTGAACGGATCGACCTGCGGACCGAGTTCGCCAAGCTGCTGCCGATGCGGGTGATCTGCGAGCTGTTCGGGGTGGCGGAGGAGGCGCGCGAACCCCTGTGCACAGCACTGGAGTTGGTGTTCGGCACCGCGGTACCCGCCGTGGAGATGGCCGCCGCGCAGGTGGAGGTCTTCGGCATGCTGGCGCAGCTCGTCGCCGAGAAGCGGGACCGCCCCGGCGGCGATCTGACGTCCGCGCTGATCGAGGCCCGCGACCAGGACGGCGGGCTCAGCGAGCAGGAACTCCTCGGCACCCTCTACCTCATGATCGCCGCAGGCCAGGAGACGACCTGCACCCTCATCACCAACGCCGTCGGAGCGCTGCTCGTGCACCCCGGCCAACTGGCCCACGTACGCGAGGGGCGGGCGACCTGGGCGGAGGCGGTGGACGAGACGCTGCGCGTGCACAGCCCGGCGGCGTACTCGCCGATGCGGTTCGCGGTCGACGACATCACGCTGGAGGAGAGCGGGCCCGGGGCGGACCCGGTGGTGATCCGTCAGGGGGACCCCATACTCGTCTCCTTCGCCGCGGCTTCCGGCGATCCCGAGGCGTACGGGAGCGATGTCGCCGTCTTCGACGTGCTGCGGCCCGGCCGGCGTGAGGACCTGGCCTTCGGGCACGGGGTCCACCGGTGCCTGGGGGCCCCGCTCGCGCGGATCGAGGCGGGGGTGGCGGTGGCCGCGCTGTTCGAACGCTTTCCCCAACTGTCCCTGGCGGTACCCGTGGACGGGATCGAGCCCGTGGAGTCCTTCATCGTCAACGGCTACGGCTCACTGCCGGTGCTGCTGGCGCCAATCACGCCCGCACTATAGAAACCGCCCACGCGGTTTGTTATCGTGGTGTTGCCTTTCCGGCATGCCCTCGCAGCAACGGAGCGTTCTGATGGCCCAGCAGGAGCGAGCGGTGCGTACGCGCAGCGCGTTGATCGAATCGGCGGCCGAACTCTTCAGTAAGGACGGCTTCGATGTCGTGTCCTTATCCACGATCAGTACCCGCGCCGGTGTCAGCAACGGCGCGCTGCACTTCCACTTCGCCAGCAAGGCGGCACTGACCGCGGCGGTGTGGGAGGCGGCGGCGCAGCGGCTGCGCCAGATCACCCACGAGGGTGCGGCGCGGGGGCAGGCCGCCGGGAGCGGGGGTCCCCTGCAGGTGCTGGTCGACACGACGCACGCCCTGTTGCGGGGGCTGCGGCACGATGTGATCCTGCGGGCCGGGTTCGACCTGAGCGAGAGTCCCGTGCCGGTGCCCGGGGCGGATCTGCGGCGGCGCTGGCAGGCGTGGGTCGAGAGTCTGCTGGTGCAGGCGGCCAGGGAGGGCGCGTTGGCGCGGGACGTGGCACCGCAGGACGCCGCGCACGCGGTGGTCGCGGCCACGGTCGGATTCGGGGCGCTCGGCAGTCGCAACGCGCAGTGGCTCTCCCAGTCCATGCTGACCCGCTTCTGGGCCCTGCTGCTGCCGCGCCTGGCGGCGGAGGCGACCTTGAAGGAACTGGTCGCTTCGGGCCGCCGCCGGGAGGGTATGGCGCCGCCGGAGGTGGCATCGCCGCTGCACCGGTCGGTATCCCGCCAGAGCGCGTGATCCCGGCACCCGTCAAAGATCGCGCAGTTCCCACCGGGCCCGCACCCGACCCCCGGCATGTCAGGGGCGCGAGGAACTGCGCGGCCGGCCCCCGCTGACCCGCACGGGACCCGCAACCCCGTTTCGGGGCCCGCACGGGACCCGCGACCCCGTTTCGGGGCCCGCACGGGACCCGCGACCCGGTGTAGGCCACCCCGCCGGCTAGGCGACAGGTACGCGGGTGAAGCGGCCCGCGACCCGCAGGTCCGCTTCGATCAGCCCGGCCGTCGCCGACAGCTCCGGCAGTACCTCGGCCACACACCGCTCGACCGTCCGCCGAGAGCTGTGCATGGCCACGTTCACGGCGGCCACGACGGCCCCCGTACGGTCCCGGACCGGAGCCGCGATCGACCGCAGGCCCTCCTCCAACTCGCCGTCCACCAGGGCGTACCCGGCCTCCCGTACGCGATCCAGCGTCGCCGCGAGGGCCGCCGGGTCCGTGACCGTGTGCGGGGTCAGCGCGTCCAGGCGGCCGGTCAGGAACCGGCCCCGCCCGGCCGGGGAGAGGTCCGCCATCATCACCCGCCCCAGCGAGGTCGCGTACGCCGGCAGCCGCGTGCCGACCGTGATGTTGACGCTCATGATGCGGCTGGTGGCGACGCGGGCCGTGTACTGGATCTCGTCGCCCGCCAGGACCGCGAGGGACGCCGAGTCGTGCAGTCGGCCCGCGAGATCGGCGAGGTGCGGGGCCGCGATCTGCGGCAGCGTCGTACGGGAGAGGGGCGGGAAGCCGAGCGACAGGACGCGGGGCGTCAGCGTGAAGTGCCGTCCGTGGGCCGTGACATGCCCCAGGTGTTCCAACGTGATCAGCGCACGCCGTGCCGTCGCCCGCGCGAGGCCCGTCGCCTGCGCCACCTCGGTGAGTGTCAGCTCGGCCCGTCCCTCGCCGAACGCCGTGATCACGGTCAGCCCGCGGGCCAGCGACTCGACGAACTCCCGGCCCAGTTCCTGTTTCGAGGCTCCGGTCCAGGTGGCGAGCCCGGCGGGGGCGGCGGGCGGCAGGGCCGGCGCCTCGCGCAGATCCCGTTCCATGGCGCGTACGGTCGCCCGCAGGCGCGGCAGCATGGTCTCCCGCAGGGACTCCGCGCTGTGCCGGCTGGTGTGGCTCACCACGCTCACCACACAGGCGACGCGGCCGTCCCGGTCCCGTGGGTCCCGTAGGTCCCGTAGGTCCCGTACGGGCACCGAGACGGCGACCAGGCCCGGCTCGATCAGCTGGTCGTCGAGGGCCCAGCCCCGGGTGCCCGCCTGATGGGTCCGTTCCTCGAACTCCGCGTCCCGGGCACGGCGTTCGCGTGGGGGTACCGCCGGGAAGCCCCGGTCCTGCGGGTCCGCCGCCCGTCTGTCCCGCCACCGTGCCCAGTCCTCCAGCGTCCACTCGGTGGCGAACAGCGGGCCCGGCGCGGTCCGTTCGGCCGGCAGGAGGTCGCCGATACGGAAACTCAGGGACATCGCGCGCCGACGTGTGGCCTGGTGGATGAAGCGGATGCCGTCCCGGTCGGCGACCGCGAGGGAGACCGACTCGTCCAGCTCGTCCGCGAGGGCGTCGGCCCGGGTGTCCAGCAGCCGGGGGAGCCGGAGCGCGGCGAGGTAGGCGTTGCCCAGCTCCATCAGCCGCGGGGTGAGTACGGCGTCGCGGCCGTCCAGGCGCAGGTAGCCCATCCGGGCGAGGGTCGCCGCGATGCGGTCCACCGTGGATCTGGCGAGCCCCGTGGTCTTCTCCAGGCCACTGAGGCTCTGCGTGCCGCCTGCCTCGGTGAGGCGGTGCAGCACGGTGATGCCGCGCATCAGCGGGGCTACTGCCTCGGCGGGTTCGACCGCGTCGGGCTCGGGCGGGGTGAGGTGGGTCGGTGGCATGGCTCCCCATTACGGTGTGCCGACCACGGTAATGAATGGGAGTGGGAAGACGGGGCGGGGGCGTATGCGACCTGCGGGCCCGGTGGGGAGTGGGGGGGGCGGTCGCGCCGTTCCCCGCGCCCCTCAAAGCAAAGGATTGCGCCGTTCCCCGCGCCCCTGAGGGGGCCCCTACTGGGCGCCGCGGGTCACGTACACGCGGTGGTTGCCCTTGGGGTCTGTGCCCGCGATCGTGATGCGGATGCCGGCCTCCAGGTCCTTGAAGTACTGGCCGGGGGAGAAGGGGGCGTCGGAGAGTTCGGCGTGGACGTTCGGGCTGCGGGTGCAGCCGCCGCTGTCCTTCGTGGAGTCGACCACGGAGATCGGGCCGTGGCCGGTGTCGACGTCCGCGTTCACCTTGTAGATCAGTACGCCCGACTTGCAGACCGAGTCGTCGTTGCCCGCCCGGGTGCGCAGCTCGACCGCGTACCCCGTCTTCGCGTCGACCGGGACGAAGACGAGTTTGCCGCCGTCGCCGGGCTCGGTCAGCGGGGTCAGCACATGCTCGGTCGTGCCGGGCGAGGCCGCGCAGCCGACCTGGGAGTCGTCGAGCCAGCCGAGCTTCCACTTGTGCCAGCCCAGCAGGTCGTTGTCGGCCCCCCAGTCCTCGCTCATGATGTCCCAGTGCCCGACCGCGCCGCCGCCGTCCTGGGTGTAGAGGTCGGGCAGTCCGAAGACATGGCCGTTCTCGTG
The DNA here is from genome assembly GCF_044328075.1 of Streptomyces sp. NPDC017991. NCBI lineage: Bacteria > Bacillati > Actinomycetota > Actinomycetes > Kitasatosporales > Streptomycetaceae > Streptomyces > Streptomyces sp. NPDC017991. The sequence goes on from NZ_JBIRGP010000009.1 coordinate 444,494, forward strand.
GGGGAGTACGCGGTAACCGGTCTCGGCGTACGTACCGGACCCGTCGTCCTGGCGGCTGTAGACGAAGGACGCGTTGGCGACGGGCACCCCGTCCGCGATCGGCGCCTCGGTGTTGCCCGCGAAGGTGACGGAGAGGACCGTGTCCAGGGCGGAGGGGCCGGCGTTCGGGGTGATCAGGACGTTCAGCAGGTCGTAGTCCTGGAAGTTCACCTTGGGGTCGGCGGTGCTCACGATGTCCTGGACCAGCTCGCGGTAGCCGGGGTCGAAGGGGGCGCCGCGTTCTATCCCGTACCCCTTGAACGGTTTGGGCATCCGCAGCCAGTCGCCTATCGGAGCCTGCGGACGGTAGTCGAGACGGCCGTACGAACTGGTGCGGAACCAGTCGGTGGTCTGCGGGAAGAACTCGCCGAAGCGGTCGAGCGCCTTGCCCTGCCCTGGCGCGTCGGAGAAGTCGACCATCAGGTTGAGTGCGCGGACGGCGCCGGTGGAGCGGGCGTAACCCGCGGGGGTGGGGATGCCCTCCGACATCTGCACGCCCGTCGAGCCGGTGATCATGCAGGGACCGAGCGGGGAGGTGGTTCCGGCCGCCGGTGCCACGGGGCCCGCCGCCGAGGTCGAGCCGGCCGTCAGATGTCCGGACCCGGCGGAGGTGCTGACCGCCAGGGTGAGGGCGGTGACCGAGACGAGGGCTGCGGTGCGGCGGCGCGGGCGTATCCGGCGGCTGGTCGGCTGCATGCGAAGCCCTTCGCTCCAGGCAGCCGGCCGTTTCTGGCTGCACCCTGTCCGATCACCCTGTGCCGCCGGATGCGGGGGCGCGCGCTGGAGGAGACCGATCGTGGGAGGAGGGCGGAGACATGGAGCCCTTCGGAGGGCCGCAAACCCCCCAGGAGGAACCTGTGACCCAGGTCACAGTGAATCTCTTCAGGATCGGGAAATAACCGGGGACCCTCTCCCCGTTTAGCCATGTGTCCGCGTGAAACGGGGAGCGGATCCCCGGATCGCCCGGACGGCGAGAACCAGCAAGAGCAAGAAGAGCGAGCAAGAGCAGGCAAGTAGAAGCAGGCAAGCAGCAGCACGTAAGAGCAAGAGTCACGAACCGCGAACCACCGAGCACGAACCACCGACCACGAACCACTGAGAGAACGTGAAGGAGTACGCCGTGGAGACCGCAACCGTCGCCCAGCGCAAGGTGCCCCGCCCGCGGGCCGATGCTCTGCGCAACCGGGAGCGGATCGTCGCCGCCGGACGAGAGATGTTCGTCGAGTTCGGTCCCGAGGTGCCGCTCGACGAGATCGCCCGCCGGGCGGGTATCGGCAACGCCACGCTGTACCGCAACTTCCCGGACCGGGCGGCCCTCCAGCGCGAGGTCGTCTGCTCGGTCATGGACCGTGTCTCGGAACAGGTCGAGCAGATGCTCGCCGAGACCGGTGACGCCTTCGAGGCGCTCTCGCGGTTCGTGCACGCTTCGGCCGACGAGCGGATCGGCGCGCTGTGCCCGATGCTCTCGGAGGCCTTCGACGCGAACCACCCGGATCTGGTCGCCTCGCGCGAGCGGGTCGAGGAACTGATCGACACGCTCATGGAGCGCGCCCGCCGGGCGGGCCAGCTCCGCCCGGACGTCGCCGTCGGGGACCTCATGATCGCCATCAGCCAGCTCACCCGGCCACTGCCCGGTACCGCGTGCCCGAACATGGACCGCTTCGTACACCGCCACCTGCAGCTGTTCCTGGACGGGCTACGGGCGCCCGCCCGCTCCGAACTGCCCGGTGCGGCCGCGACCATGGAGGACCTGCGACGAGCCTGACCGATCGAGCGACCGACCGACCGGCTCACTGAGCGAACTGTCCGGCCGACCGATCAGATCCGCGTACTTCGCGAGTCACTACTCACACCGCACGAGTCACACCACAAACCACCGGTCGTCATCGACAAGGACGTCGAGGAGGGCGTCGACAACGAAGTCGACGAAGACGTCACCGGTGACGAGCCGTCCCTTCCGTCACGTTTTTTCGCCACGAGGTCCTGAAGTGGGTACTCCCATGTCTGAAACAGTCCAGGCCAACGCCGCCAAGGCGCCGGCTCCCGATTCCAACCGCTGGAAAGCGCTGGTCTTCATCGCGCTCGCCCAGCTGATGGTCGTGCTCGACGCGACCATCGTGAACATCGCCCTTCCCTCGGCCCAGCAGGACCTCGGGATCTCCGACGGCAACCGGCAGTGGGTCATCACGGCCTACGCCCTCGCCTTCGGCGGACTCCTCCTGTTCGGTGGCCGCATAGCCGACCTGTGGGGCCGCAAGCGCACCTTCGTCGCCGGTCTGATCGGCTTCGCCGGCGCGTCCGCGCTCGGTGGCGCCGCGACCAACGAGGCGATGCTGCTCGGCTCCCGCGCCCTGCAGGGTGCCTTCGGCGCGTTGCTCGCGCCCGCGGCGCTCTCGCTGCTCGCGGTGATGTTCACCGACTCCAAGGAGCGCGCCAAGGCGTTCGGCATCTACGGGGCGATCGCCGGTGGCGGTGGCGCCGTCGGCCTCATCCTCGGAGGTTTCCTCACCGAGTACCTGAACTGGCGCTGGACCTTCTTCGTCAACATCCCGTTCGCGATCGTCGCGGCGGCCGGTGCGTACTTCGTCATCCGTGAGCCGGTCGGCAGCCGCAACCGCTCGCCGCTCGACATCCCGGGTGTCGTCCTGTCCACCCTCGGCCTGATCTCCCTCGTCTACGGCTTCACGCGCGCCGAGTCCGAGGGCTGGACCGACTCCACCACGATCGGCCTGTTCGTCGCGTCGGTGCTGCTCCTGGCGGCCTTCGTCGTCGTCGAGTCCAAGGTCAAGGCCCCGCTGCTGCCTCTGCGCGTCATCACCGAGCGCAACCGTGGCGGTATCTACCTCTCGCTCGGCCTCGCGATCATCGCGATGTTCGGTCTGTTCCTCTTCCTGACCTACTACCTGCAGATCGTGAAGGGCTACACGCCGGTCAAGACCGGTTTCGCCTTCCTTCCGATGATCGCGGGCATGATCACGGGCTCCACGCAGATCGGCGCCCGGCTGATGAACCGCGTTCCGGCGCGGCTGCTGATGGGTCCCGGCTTCCTGGTCGCGGCGCTCGGCATGCTGCTGCTGACCCGGCTGGAGATCGGTTCCTCGTACGCCGGCGTGCTCCTGCCCGGCATGCTGCTGCTCGGTCTCGGCATGGGTACGGCGTTCATGCCGGCCATGTCCCTGGCCACGCTGGGTGTCGAGCCCCGTGACTCCGGTGTCGCCTCCGCGATGGTCAACACCTCGCAGCAGGTGGGCGGCGCGATCGGTACGGCTCTGCTGAACACGATCGCCGCTTCGGCCACGACCGCGTACGTCAAGGACCACATCGGCGGTGCGACCACGCAGTCCCAGCAGCAGCTCGTGCAGCTGCAGGCGCAGGTGCACGGGTACACCAACGCGATCTGGTTCGCGGTCGGCATCCTCGTGGCGGCCGCGGCGATCGTCTTCACCTTCGTCAACGCGGGCAGTGTGGACATGAACGCGGCCTCCGAGTCCGTCGACGGAGCCGAGGACGACCTGAAGGTGCCGGTCATCGCCCACTAGCCGCTTCGCGGTGAGCGGGCCCGGAATCGACTGGGTCACCCACTGACCTCGTGCGTACGCAGGGGTGGGGACGCCTTCGTACGCACGAACCCCGATCTGCCCCGGCTCCGAGAGTGATGGAGCCGGGGCAGATCCATGCGGTGCGCTCCGCGGCGGGGAGGGGAGGTGCGGGGCGGGTGTGCACGGCCTGGGTGCGGCCGGTGGGGATTGCCTGCGCAGTTCCCCGCGCCCCTTACGGGGGTGGCGGCTGCCTTGCGTCTGCGGCCCGGCGGGGGCTGGCCGCGCAGTTCCCCGCGCCCCTTACGGGGGTGGCGGCTGTCTTGCGTCTGCAAGCCGGTGGGGGTTGCCCGCGCAGTTCCTCGCGCCCCTTACGGGGCCCGCCCATCTGCCACGGCCGCCCGCCCCAAAGGGGCGCGGGGAACGGCGCGGCCAACCCCCGCGCACCCGCACCCGAGAACGGGCCGGGGGCCCCGAAGGGGCGCGGGGAACTGCGCGCTCAGCCCTCATGCACCCGCACCCGAGAACGGGCCGGGGCCCTGAAGGGGCGCGGGGAACGGCGCGCTCAGCCCTCACGCACCCGCACCCGAGAGCGGCCGGGGCCCCGAAGGGGCGCGGGGAACGGCGCGGTCGGCCGCAACGTGTCCGCGGGCCGCGGCGAACCCCCGCCGAGCCGCACCCCCGCCGAGCCGAACCCCCGCAGTCCGCTACCGCAGCCACGGCAGATCCGCCCCCGCCCCCTCCGGCTGAAGCCCCTCCGCGATGAGCTGCATCGCCTCCCCGAGCGCCTTCCGCTGCTCCGGCGTGAGCCGGTCGAACAGCGCCTGCCGCACCGCGGCCACATGCCCGGGAGCAACCCGCTCAAGAACGGCGTACCCCTCGTCCGTCAGGACGGCGAACTGCCCCCGCTTGTCGGACGGACAGTCCTCCCGCCGCACCCACCCGTTCTTCTCCAGCCGGGCGATCGCATGCGACAGCCGAGACCGCGTGATCTTCGCCTTCATCGCCAGCTCGGTCATCCGCAACCGCCGCCGCGGCGCCTCGACCAACTGCACCAGCAGGCCGTAGTAGATGTGCGGCATGCCCGCGTCACGCTGCAACTGGCGGTCGAGATGGTCCTCAAGAAGCGTGGTCGCGTGCATGAACGCACGCCAGGTGCGCTGTTCCTCGTCGCTGAGCCAGCGCGGCTCGTCACCGGATGCCGTGTTCATACACCTACTGTACGAGCCTCTTCTTGAATCTTAAACAAGTAGGGAGTAGGCTCCGCCTAGTAAAGCTTGATAGTTCAAGCAGTAGTCCTTCGAGCAGTATCACCTCACGCAGGAGAAGAGGGAGCCGCAGTCATGTCCGCAGCCACCGAGGAACGCCCCGCCGTGGAGCGCATGCCCGCCCTCTACCTCTCGCACGGCGCCCCGCCCCTGGCCGACGACCCGATCTGGCCCGGCCAGCTCGCCGCCTGGTCCGCCGACCTCCCGCGCCCCAAGGCGATCCTGATGGTCTCGGCGCACTGGGAGGAGGCCCCGCTGGCCCTCGGCGCCACCGCGCCCGTCCCGCTGGTGTACGACTTCTGGGGCTTCCCCGAGCACTACTACAAGGTGCGGTACGACGCCCCGGGCGCCCCCGCCCTGGCCGAGTCCGTCCGCAAGCTGCTGCGCGCCCCGGGTTCCCCGGTCCAGGACATACCGGACCGCGGCCTGGACCACGGCGCGTACGTCCCGCTCGTGGAGATGTTCCCCGAGGCCGACATCCCGGTCCTGCAGATCTCCATGCCCACGCTCGATCCCGTCCGCCTCATGGAGATAGGCCGCAAGCTCGCGCCCCTGCGCGACGAGGGCGTCCTCATCGTCGGCTCCGGCTTCTTCACCCACAATCTCGCCGCCCTCCGCCAGGGCGGCATCCCCGGCTGGTCGGCCGAGTTCGACGCCTGGGGCCACCAGGCGCTCGACTCCGCGGACGTGGACGGCCTCCTCGACTTCCTCCACAAGTCCCCGGCCGGGCAGCTGGCCCACCCGCGCACGGAGCACTTCGCCCCGCTGTTCGTGACCATGGGGGCGGCGGACGCCTCCGGCGACCTGGCCTCCCAGCGGTCCGTGATCGACGGCTTCTGGTTGGGCCTGGCCAAGCGCTCGGTGCAGTTCGGCTGACGGGCACCGCCTGCCCCCTCGCGGAGGCCGGGTCTCAGAGGTCCTTCTCGTACCGCGCCACATCCCAGTACCGGCCGAACTTCCGGCCCGCCTCCCGGTACGTACCGAGGTGCCGGAAGCCGAACCGCTCGTGCAGCCGCACGGACGCCTCGTTGGGCTGCGCGATGCCCGCGTACGCCCGGTGGAGGTCCTCGTCCGCGAGCGCCTCGAAGAGGGCCTTGTAGAGGAGCGTGCCGACGCCCCGGCCGCCCCCGCCGGGAGCGAGGTAGACCGTCACCTCCACGGACGTCCCGTACGCGGGCCTCGGCCGGAACTCGCTCGATGTGGCGTACCCCAGAATCCGCTGTGAGTCCACGTCCACGGCAACCATCAGCCGATGCGGGCCGTCTTCACGGTGAGAGAGCAGCCAAGGGCGTCGCTCCTCCGGGGTGAAGACCGCTGTGTCGAAGGTGATCGGCGTCTCACGGACGTAGTGGTTGTAGATGTCCGTGAGGGCGCCCAGATCGGCTTCGACTCCGGGCCTGACCTGGACCTCTGTACGTTCCGACGGCACCGCGCCTCCTTTTATGGCGGCACAGGGTACTGCAAGATCAGAAAAATCGAGGGCCGGGTTGGGAATTCTGTCCGGATTCCAGTCGTTGTTTCCATCGGAAGCAGGGCACTCGGGAGGGTGTCCGAGCCACCACCAAAGACACCACCAGGACCCGCAAGCCCACCATCGCAAGGGAGCACGCATGGCAACCCGTGCCGTCGCCCGTCGTAAGTCCGCCTCCGGCGAGACCGACGCGGCACGCAGTGTTCGCGTCGTAGGCGGCGAGATCGCCGACCGCGACCTGGTCGGCATGTATCTCGACGAGATAGCGCGCACACCGCTGCTCGACGCCGCCAAGGAGGTCGAGCTGTCGCAGACCATCGAGGCCGGCGTCTTCGCGCGGCAGCTTCTCGACGGTGAGACCACCGACACCAAGGTGAAGGCCTCCCACGAAGAGCTCGAAGCGCTGGTCGCCGACGCCGAGCGGGCCAAGGACGTCTTCATCAAGTCGAACCTCCGCCTGGTCGTCGCGGTAGCGCGCCGCTACCCCCGCAGCGGCCTCCCCCTGCTGGACCTGATCCAGGAGGGGAACGCCGGCCTGGTGCGCGCGGTCGAGAAGTTCGACTACCGCAAGGGCTTCAAGTTCTCGACGTACGCGACCTGGTGGATCCGGCAGGCCATCACCCGGTCCATCGCCGACCAGTCGCGCACCATCCGGCTCCCCGTCCACCTGGTGGAGGAGCTGGGCAGGATCCGCCGTGTGCAGCGCGAGTTCAACCGCGAGCACGGCCGTGACCCCGAGCCCACGGAGATCGCGGCGGAGCTGGACTCCAAGCCGGAGCGCGTCATCGACGTCCTGGACTGGGCCCGCGACCCGGTCTCGCTGAACATGGCGGTGGACGACGACGGCGACACCCAGTTCGGAGACCTGCTGGAGGACACCTCGGCCGTGTCGCCCGAGCAGTCCGTGCTGACGCTGCTGCGCAGCGAGGAGCTGGACGACCTCATAGGCCGCCTCGACCAGCGCACCGCCTCCATCATCAAGATGCGGTACGGGATCGACGACGGCCGCGAGCGCACGCTGACCGAGGTCGGCAAGGAGCACGGCCTCACCCGTGAGCGCATCCGCCAGATCGAGAAGCACGCGCTGATGGAACTGAAGAAGCTGGCCCGCTCCACGGGGTTCGACGCCGCGGCGTAGAGCCTCAGGCGGCTGCCGTCCTCAGCCCCGGGAAGCCCTCCGGCGGCTCGCCCCGACCGGCGGGAAGAACCGCCGCCGAGCTCCGGCGGCGCCCCGGTCGAGGCCCCTGTTCGAGGCCTGGTTCGAGGCTTGGCTCGGGGCCCGGTCCGAGCTGAGAAAAACTGGTCCTCTTCGAGGGGAATGGGTCCTCGTTTAGGGGGCATGCGAGCCTATCGCGGGACGGACGAGCGGACCGTGTCGGCCATGCCTCACGGCACGGCTGGTCGGAGCCGCTCACCGGGTCGCACAGAAGTCCGTTTACAGCCGCTTCAACACATCGGTCCCGGGGCACAAACTCCAGGACCCCCAAAGCCGAGTCCCGACGCACTCCCCCCGGTGCCGGGACTCTTCCAGAGCCGAGCTCCGGCGCCTCCCCCCCCTGGCGCTGGGGCTCGGCTCCATCTTCGGGGTCATGCGGCCTGCGGACACGACGACTGGGCCACCCCGAACCTGAACCCCGGGGTGACCCAGGCGGCACATTGTGTCACGGAGGCGAACCCGTGCCGACGGACGCACCGTTCGCCGGAACAGGCACCCCCTGCCGCCCGCGCAGCCCTCTAGCGATTGACGGCCCGGCTGAGCCGTCCCCCCAAGTCCCGTACACAGGACACGAGTTCCGCCGGCGCGTGCACGGTGAACTCGCAGTCCACCATCGCGAGCCGCACGGCCATCCACTCCACCGCGTCCCCCGACGAGGCACGCAACCGGCACCGCTGGTCGTCGATGGGCTCGGGCGCCCCCAGCCACGCGGGCAGCCGCGCCGTGACGAAGTCCGCCGGCGCCACGAACGTCACGTCGAACTCGTACGTCTCCTGCCGCCGGTACATCGACTGCCGCAGATACTCGGCCGCGTCCCCCGTGGGCAGCTCGCGCTCCGTGAAACGCGCTCCGGTCGCGAAAGGCTCGGACACCCGGTCGACCCGGAACGTACGCCAGTCCTCGCGGTCGAGGTCGTACGCGACGAGATACCAGCGGCGGCCGGTCGACACGAGCCGGTAGGGCTCCGTCCGGCGCCGGCTCTCCGCCCCGTCCCCCGCGCGGTACGCGAACCGCAGCTGCTCCCGCCCCGCGATCGTCGAGGCCATGGTGGTCAGCGTCTCGGGCGCGATGCTGGCGCCGTCGCCCGTCGTCAGGGGAGTGGTGGCGGCCTGCAGGGTGGAGACGCGGTGGCGCAGACGGCTCGGCAGGACCTGTTCGAGCTTGGCCAGCGCCCGGACCGAGGCCTCGTCGACGCCCTCGACGGCGTGCCCCGCACCGGCCCGCAGGCCCACCGCGATCGCCACCGCCTCCTCGTCGTCGAGGACCAGCGGAGGCATGGCCTTCCCGGCGACCAGCCGGTAGCCGCCGTCCGCACCCTTGGTCGCCCGCACCGGATAGCCCAGCTCCCGCAGCCGGTCGACGTCCCGCCGCACGGTCCGCCGGGACACCCCGAGCCGCTCCGAGAGCTCGCCACCGGGCCACTCCCGAGGAGTCTGAAGAAGCGACAGCAACTGCAACAGCCGCGCCGGAGTGTCCGTACTCATAGGATCTCCCTCTAGTCGAACCGCTCAACGGCACGGGGAACGGCGCAGTCTTTTCGCTTTCAGGGGGCCGCGGCCCCCAGGGGTGCAGCCCCAGGGGCGCGGGGAACTGCGCGACCAGCCACCACGCACCGCACCCTCCATACGCACACGCCTGAACCCTCACCGACAGCCCCGAGCATGCCCCACAAGTAGGACACGAACTGACCTACATCCCTCCTACCTTCAGACCATGACCTCGCCAAGCAGCACCCCCGCACCCCCCGGCCGGGAGGCCACCCCGTCGACGCCGGCAAAGGCAACGGCAACGGCCTCGGCGGATCGCCGCCGCTGGTACGCCCTGGCCATCGTCATGACCGCCGCCTTCATGGACCTGGTCGACGTGACGATCGTCAACATCGCGATCCCCTCGATCCAGCGGGACGCCGGCGCGACGTTCAGCCAGATCCAGTGGATCACCGCCGGCTACGCGCTCGCCTTCGCCGCGGGCCTGATCACCGGCGGACGCCTGGGCGACATCCACGGCCGCAAGCGTCTCTTCCTCGTCGGTATCGGCGGCTTCACTCTCGCGTCCGCCCTCTGCGGCTTCGCCGTGAACCCGGACATGCTCGTCGCCTCCCGGATCCTCCAGGGCGCGATGGCCGCGCTGATGGTGCCGCAGGTCCTGTCGATCGTGCACGCCACCTTCCCGGCGCACGAACGCGGCAAGGTCTTCGGCCTGTTCGGCGCGATCGTGGGCCTGGGCGCGGTCTCCGGCCCCCTCTTCGGCGCGCTGCTCACGGAGTGGAACCTCTTCGGCCTGGAATGGCGGCCCATCTTCCTCATCAACCTCCCCGTGGGCATCGCGGGCCTGATCCTGGGTCAGAAGTTCATCACCGAGTCCAAGGCCCCGCGCGCCCTGAAGCTCGACCTCGTCGGCGTCGCCCTGGTCACCCTCGGTCTGCTGATGCTGCTGTACCCGCTGATCCGCGGACGCGAGCTGGACTGGCCGACCTGGGGGTACGTGTCGATGGGCGGCTCCCTCGTCGTCTTCGGGGCGCTGGTGGCGTACGAGAAGCGCAAGACGGCGCGCGACGGTTCGCCGCTCGTCGAACTCTCCCTGTTCAAGGTGAAGAGCTTCGCGGCGGGCATCGCCGTCCAGACCGTCTTCGGGATCGGCCTGGGCATCTTCTTCCTGATCTGGACGCTCTACATGCAGACCGGCCTCGGCTGGAGCCCGCTGCGGGCAGGCCTGACGGGCGTACCGTTCTCGATCGCGGTGTCGCTGGCGGCCGGTCTCTCGGTGCAGAAGCTGGTACCGCGGTTCGGCCGGAAGGTGCTGCAGGCGGGCGCGCTCACCATGGCCGCCGGTGTCCTGCTCTACATCTGGGAGTCCGAGCGGTACGGCCTGTCCATCGCCTCCTGGCAGATGGCCCTCCCGCTGATCGTGATGGGCCTCGGCATGGGGCTGATCGTCGCCCCGCTGACGGACGCGGTCCTCTCCGAGGTGCCGCGCGAGCACGCCGGTTCGGCGTCCGGCCTGATCAACACGGTCCAGCAGATGGGCAACGCCCTCGGCCTCGCCCTGGTCTCCGTCGTCTTCTTCGGCGCGATGTCCGACCGCCTGGCTCCGCCGGAGGTCGGCCCCGCGTTCGTCGAGGCCTTCCAGCACGCGCTGGTCTGGGTCGTCGTCGTGATGACGGTCATCTTCCTCCTGATGTTCGCCCTCCCGAAGCGGCCCCGCCCAGCACGTGGAGGCAGCGGAGGCAGCGGAGGCCGCGGAGGCGACGGAGGCAGCGGGAGCCACGAAAGCCGCGCCCGCGGCGGCGACCGCGTCCGCAGCCGCCGACGAGCAGGAGCCCGAACTCGTCAGCTGACGGCTCCGGTCCTGCCGACTCCTGCCGACCGGGCAGCGATCGATGTAGCGATGTAGCCATGTCCGTTCATGCCCACATCCGTGCCCGAACCTGTTTACTTTCTCGAAACGCGGGCGTAGCCTGCGAATGAAACCACAGGTTCGGGCACGGAGTGGAGGCGAACGGGCATGTACGCACCTGAGCGGCAGCAGGAGATCCTCCGGCTCGCACGTGACGGTGGACGGGTGGACGTGGTGTCGCTGGCCGAGGAGTTCCAGGTCACGGCCGAGACCATCCGGCGGGACCTGAAGGCCCTCGACCGGGCGGGACTCCTGCGCCGCGTGCACGGGGGCGCCATACCGGCCGGCCGGCTCGACTTCGAGCCCGACCTCGCCGAGCGCGAGACCACCGCCGCGGACGAGAAGGACCGCATCGCCAAGGCGGCCCTCGCCGAACTGCCCGAAGAGGGCACGATGATCCTCGACGCGGGCACGACCGTCGCCCGCCTCGCCGGCGCCCTCCCGCTGGAGGCCTCGCTCACCGTCGTGACGCACAGCCTCCCCATCGCCGCCCGCCTCGCCGACCACCCCGGCGTCCAGCTCCACCTCATCGGCGGCCGGGTCCGGCACCGTACCCGCGCGGCGGTCGACGCCTGGGCGCTGCGGGCGTACGGGGAGATCCGCGCGGACGTGGTCTTCCTCGCCGCGAACGGCTTCTCCGCCGAACACGGCCTGACCACCCCCGACCTCGCCGAAGCCGCCGTGAAGCGCGCCGCCCTCGCCGCCGCCCGCCGCGTGGTGCTGCTCGCCGACTCCGCGAAGCACGGCCAGGAGCACTTCGCGCGCTTCGGCGGCCTCGGCGAGGTGGACCTCCTGATCACCGACAGCGGGCTGAGCCCCGAAGACGCCACCGCCATCGAACGCGGCGGCACGGAAGTGCTGTGCGTCTAGACGGGCGTGCGGCGCGTCCAAACCGACGTGCTGTGCGCCTCAACGGACGTACTGCGTGTCCAAGCGGACGTGCTGCGTGTCCAAGCGGACGTGCTGTGCGTCTGACGGACGTGCTGTGCGTCCGGCGGAGAGCCGCCCGTCCAGCCGAGTGCCGCGTGGCCAGAAACGAGTGCGCATGATCCTCACCGTCACCCCGAACCCGTCCCTCGACCGTACGTACGAGGTCCCCTCGCTCGACCGCGGCGAGGTCATCCGGGCCACCGGAGAGCGCATGGACCCGGGCGGCAAGGGCGTCAACGTCTCGCGGGCCGTCGCCGCGGCCGGCCGGCGTACCGTCGCGGTCCTGCCGCTGGGCGGCGCCCCCGGCGCGCTCGTCGCCGACCTGCTCGACGCGCAGGGCATCGAGGTCGCACCGGTCCCCGTCGCAGGGGCGACCCGCTCGAACATCGCGCTCGCCGAGGCGGACGGCGTCCTGACGAAGATCAACGCACCCGGGCCCGAACTCACCTCCGCCGAGGAGGAGTCGCTCCTGGAGACCGTGCGCGAACAGTCCCGGGACGCCGACTGGATCGCCTGCTGCGGCAGCCTGCCCCGCGGTCTCGCACCCTCCTGGTACGCGGAACTGGTCGCCCGCGCCCACCGGGCGGGCGCCCGCATCGCGCTGGACACCTCGGGGCCGGCGCTGCTCGCGGCCCTCCGCGAACGGCCCGACGTCGTCAAGCCGAACGCCGAGGAACTCGCCGAGGCGGTCGGCCGCCCGCTCACCACGATCGGCGACGCGGTCAAGGCCGCCGAAGAACTGCGGGAGCTGGGCGCGCGGGCCGTGCTCGCCTCCCTCGGTGCCGACGGGCAGTTGCTCGTCGGCGAGGACGGCGCGTGGTTCGCGAGCGCCCGCGTCGACGTCGTACGCAGCAATGTGGGCGCGGGCGACTCCTCCCTCGCCGGTTTCCTCATCGCCGGCGGCAGCGGGCCCGGCGCGCTCGCCTCCGCCGTGGCGCACGGCGCGGCGGCCGTCCAGCTGCCGGGCAGCGTGATGCCGAGCCCGGCGGACCTCGATCCGGGCGCGGTGACGGTCACCGCGGAGATCCCGGTCGACCGCGTACTGACGGAGCCGGCGTCATGAACACCCACGCGGTCCGTGTAGCCCACGCGGCACACCCAGCGGTAACCGCAGTGCCCGCAGTAACCGCAGCAGCAACTCGGGCAACTCAGGCAACTGGGGCGTCTGAGGCAACTGAGGTAACTGGAGCAACCCCCGTCCCCGTCCCCACCCTCGCCCACAACTCTCCCCGGGCGATACGCGAGCGAAGGAGCCCGCGATGAGCGAGATGATCACCGCGGACCTGGTCGATCTCGACCTGTCCGCCGATACGAAGGAAGCGGCGGCGCGTGCCCTCGCCGAGCGCATGGTGTCTCTGGGGCGGGTGACCGACCTGGACGGATTCCTCGCCGACGTCGCCGCCCGCGAGGCCCAGATGCCGACCGGCCTCGACGGCGGCATCGGCATCCCGCACTGCCGCAGCGAGCACGTCACCGAGCCGACCCTGGCCTTCGGACGCAGCCCGGCCGGGGTCGACTTCGGCGCGCCGGACGGCCCCGCCGACCTGATCTTCCTGATCGCCGCTCCGGCCGGTGCGGACGACGCCCACCTCACGATCCTGTCGTCGCTGGCCCGCCAGTTGATGAACGCCCAGTTCACGACCGCGCTGCGGTCGGTGGACGACGCGGCGTCCGCGGCGGCGCTCATCCGCGGGGACGAACCCGCCGAGGCGGTCGCCGAGCCCGATCCCTCGACAACCGCCGGACCCGCAACTCCCGCCGGACCCGCAGCTCCCGCTGAGCCCGCAGCTCCTGCCGGTCCCGCAGCCCCCGCCGGTCCCGAGGCCGACGTCGATCCCGCAGTCGTCGATCCTGCAGTCGTCGATCCTGCAGTCGCCGATCCCACGGCCGCCGATCCCACGGCCGACGCCGGGGAAGGCGGGCGGCCTGGCCGGCAGCCGTTCCGGATCGTCGCCGTCACCTCCTGTCCCACCGGTATCGCGCACACCTACATGGCGGCCGAGTCGCTGGAGAAGGCGGGCCGCGAGGCCGGTGACGTCGAGATCGTCGTCGAGACGCAGGGATCGGCCGGCTTCACCCGGCTCGACCCCGCCGTCATCGCCGCGGCGGACGGCGTGATCTTCGCGCACGACGTGCCCGTACGGGAGAAGGACCGGTTCGCCGGGAAGCCGACCGTCGACGTCGGTGTGAAGGCGGGCATCAACAAGCCCGCCGAGCTGATCGCCGATGTGCGCGGCAGGGCCGAACGCGGCGAGTCCACCTCGGCCGCCAAGCCCGGCGGCACCCCGGTGGACCGGGCGGGCGACCCCGGCGACGGCTACGGCACCAAACTCCGCAAATGGCTGATGACCGGCGTGAGTTACATGGTCCCCTTCGTGGCCGCGGGCGGTCTGCTGATCGCGCTGGGCTTCGCGATCGGCGGCTACCAGATCAACGAGGCCAAGCCGGTCACCGAGGTCTTCGACTGGGGCCAGATCGACAGCTGGGGCGCACTCCTGTTCCAGATCGGCGGCGTCGCCTTCGGCTTCCTGATCCCCGTCCTCGCCGGCTACATCGCCTACGGGATGGCCGACCGCCCTGGCCTCGTGCCGGGCTTCGTCGGCGGCATGATCTCGGTCAACATCAACGCCGGGTTCCTCGGTGGCCTGGTCGCCGGCCTGCTGGCCGGCGCGGTGGTCCTCGCCATCCAGCGGGTCAAGATCCCGCCGGTGCTGCGCGGCATCATGCCGGTGGTCGTAATCCCGCTGGTCTCGTCCATCGTCGTCGGCTTCCTGATGCTGATCGTGATCGGCAAGCCCATCGCCGAGGCCCAGAAGGCCATGACGGACTGGCTCGGCGGCCTCTCCGGCACGAACGCGGTGCTGCTCGGCGTCCTGCTCGGCCTGATGATGTGCTTCGACCTGGGCGGCCCGGTCAACAAGGTCGCGTACGCCTTCGCCACGGCCGGGATCGCCGTGCAGGACCCCAGCGACTCCGCGATGAAGATCATGGCGGCCGTGATGGCCGCGGGCATGGTCCCGCCGCTCGGCATGGCGCTGGCGACCACCATCCGCAAGAAGCTCTTCACCCCGGCCGAGCAGGAGAACGGCAAGGCCGCCTGGGTGCTGGGCGCGTCCTTCATCTCCGAGGGCGCCATCCCGTTCGCGGCCGCCGACCCGCTGCGGGTCATCCCGGCCTCGATGGCGGGCGGCGCGGTCACCGGCGCCCTGACCATGGCGTTCGGCTCGACCCTGCGCGCCCCGCACGGCGGTATCTGGGTCACCTTCCTGATCGGCAGCCCGTTCCTCTACCTGCTGGCCATCGCGGCCGGCACGGCGGTCACGGCCGGCCTGGTCATCGTCCTGAAGGGCATGCGCAAGCAGGCTCCCGACGGCGGTGCGAAGAAGTCCGCCGACGCCTCGACGGCGCCGCAGCCGAAGGAGCCGGTGGCGGCGTAGGCGCTCCACCGCGAAGCCGGCACACGGCCGTGGGGGGGGGGGGGCGCCCCCCCCCCCCCCCGGCCCGGGGGGGGGGGGGCCGGGGGGGGCCCCCCGCCCCCCCCGGGGGGGGGGGGGGCGCGGCGCCCCCGCCCCCCCCCCCGCCCCCCCCCCGCGGGGGGGGGGGGGGGCCCCCCCCCCCCCGCCCCCCCCCCCCCCCCCGGGCCCCGGCCCCCCCCCCCGGCCCCACGGCCGTGCCTGTACGTATCTCTGCCGTCTCTCGCCACTCTCCGTCAGCGCAGGTTGGTGGCCCGGCGCTCCATGGCCTCCCGGGCGTCCTCCTCCGACGCGTACACCTCACACATGTGCCGTCCGTCGGGCGTCGCCGTGTGCTCGACCTCCCACAGGGACAGCTCGCGGCCGTCCACGAGCAGGAACGCGTGCTCGTAGAGCGAGAAGCACAGCCCCCTCCGGCCGGCCCGGCACGGCCGCCCGAAGGCCTGGGTGATCTGGTGCGCGAACGCCCTGCGCAGCAGCTCGGCCATGTCCTCGCCCGGCCGGTCCGCGTTCTCGGCGCGACGCAGCAGCCGCCGGCCATGGTCCGCCGAGTCGTCCAGCACATAGGCGTGCAGCGGTTCCGGAATGACCGACAGCCGCACCAGGAGGGGCAGTTCGAAGTCGGGCGTGTCCACGGGCAACGGCAGGCGCGCCGTCGCGGTGCGCAGCTCTTCCTCGTCCTCGTAGACCTCGTGCTGGGTGTCGCGGCCCGGCGCGGTGTTGTGGACCAGCTCCCAGAGCGTGAGCGCGCTCCCATCGGCCAGCAGCCACGTATGCCGATACGTCTCGCGGTGCAGCCCCGCGCTGTGGTGCGCGGAGTGCAGTGAACTGTCGTGAGCCAGCGCTCGGTCGAGCCGCCCTATCGTGTCGTCCGGCAGCTCGAAGGAGTTCAGGGCGCGACCGAGGAGTCGCGCGAGATGCTCCTCCGGAGACTCGGGCGACTCGGGTGGCTCGTACGCTGCCGTCTCGTACGGAACGCTCAAGGCTTCTCCCGGCGTTGCTGCATGTCACCTTGTGGGTGCATACCGTAGCCCCTCGGTCGGACATCATGTCCGGGAACCGAGAAAACGTACACACGAAAAACGCCGGGGCCGCGGGAGAAGTTCCCGCGCGGCCCGCGAAAACCACAAAACCCTTAGGTCAGAGGGCACTTCCGGCGGTCCATGCACTCCATGCCATGTTCCAGCCGTTGAGCCCGTTCTCCGGCGAGACCGTTTTGTCGGGGGAGTTCTTGACGGTCACGACGTCCCCGACGAGCGAGTTGTCGAAGAACCACTTGGCGTTCGTGTCGCTCCCGGCGCCCTGCACATCCGCGAGGCCGACGCAGCCGTGACTGGTGCCCTGCTTCCCGAACGGCGGGTTGCCCCTGTCGTACCAGTAGTTGCCGTGGATGAAGGTCCCCGACGTCGTCAGCCGCATCGCGTTCGGGACGTCCGCGATGTCGTACTCACCGCCGTAACCGACCGTCGACCCGTTCATCCGCGTCTGCCGGAACTTCTCGGCGATCACCATCTGCCCGTTGTACGTGCTGTTGTCCGCGCTGCCCGCCGAGATCGGAACCGTCCTCAGGGTCCGCCCGTCACGCACGACCTTCATGGTCTGCGTGTCGACGTCGACGGTGGACACCTGCGAACGCCCCACCGTGAAACCGACCGTCTTGTCCTGCACCCCGTAGACGCCGTTCGCGCCCTCGACCCCGTCCAGGTCGACCTTGGTCGTGACCCTGGAGCCGGCCTTCCAGTACT
This sequence comes from Streptomyces sp. NPDC017991, assembly GCF_044328075.1. Taxonomy (NCBI): domain Bacteria; kingdom Bacillati; phylum Actinomycetota; class Actinomycetes; order Kitasatosporales; family Streptomycetaceae; genus Streptomyces; species Streptomyces sp. NPDC017991. The sequence goes on from NZ_JBIRGP010000009.1 coordinate 461,568, forward strand.
CCTTGGGCCGGAAGTCCAGCCGCTGCGCCCCGAACCAGTGCCCGACCACCTTCTGCCCGCTGCTGGACGTCACCTCGATGTGCGACTGGACGTCCTTCTTGTTGGTGATCGCCTTGTCGAAGGTGAAGGACACCGGCATCCCGACCCCGACCTTCGCTCCGCCGTCGGGCGTGTACGTCCCGATGAAGCTGTTGTCCGTGGATACCGTGGTGAAGGTGGAATCGGCCGCCACGGTCTTTCCACCGCCACCCTCGGCGGTGGCCGATATCCGATATTCGGTCCCCCGCTCCAGCCGCTTCTCGGGCTTCCAGCTCTTCCCGTCCCCCGCGACCGACCCCGGCACGTCGGCCCCGGTCGCCGACTCGGTCATCTTCACCTCGGTCAACTTCCCGTCGCTGACCTTCACACCGGTCGAGTTGATCGACGCCCCGGCGGAGCCGTCCTTGGCGGAGATCACGATCCGCGCCCCGTCGGACCCGCCGGCCTTGTCGTCGGCCTTGGCGTCGCCGCTGCAAGAGGTGAGAGTCAGGGCGCCGACCATCAGGGCGGCACAGGCCACCAGCGTGCGCCTCGCTGTTGCGTCGGGCGTTGTCACGGGCTGCTCCAGGGTCTCGTGATGGGAACTGGTCCGCTCCGCTCCGTGGCGGAGGAACCACGGACAAGGAGGCGAACCCGGACCGCCCGGGTTCCCACAGCCGGCCCCGAACACCATCACGTGACAGAGTCGGGACAATCCCGGTCTCCACAAGACCACTTGCCCGCCTGCGCTTTGCCCCCCCCCCGGGGGGGGGGGGGGGGGGGGGGGGCCCCCCCCCCCCCCCCCCCCCCCCCCCCCCCCCCCCCCCCCCCCCCGCCCCCCCCCCCCCCCCCCCCCCCCCCCCCCCCCCCCCCCCCCCCCCCCCCCCCCCCCCCCCCCCCCCCCCCCCCCCCCCCCCCGCCCCCACCACAGGACAGGCAAGCACCCAGCCAACCGCACCCCACAAGCCACACCAGCCCCCTCCTCCCCGCCTCCCGCCCCCACCCCCGCCCCGCCCCACCCCGCCCCCGCGCAGGTCAGCGCCATTGTCAGTGCCCGGGTGCAGGATGGACGCATGGTCAGCGACACACACCGAGCCCTGGGCGGCTTCTCCCCCGCGACCCGCGCCTGGTTCACGGGAGCCTTCTCCGCGCCCACCGACGCCCAGGCAGGCGCGTGGAAGGCCATCGACGAGGGCTCGGACGTACTGGTCGTAGCCCCGACCGGCTCCGGCAAGACCCTGGCCGCATTCCTCGCCGCACTGGACCAGCTGGCCTCGACACCACCCCCGGCGGACCCCAAGAAGCGCTGCCGAGTCCTGTACGTGTCTCCGCTCAAAGCCCTCGCGGTGGACGTGGAGCGCAACCTCCGCAGCCCCCTGACCGGCATCCGACAGGAGGCCGTCCGCCTGGGCCGCCCCGAGCCCGAGGTGAAAGTCGGCATCCGCTCGGGCGACACCCCACCCGCCGAGCGCCGCACACTGGCCACCCGCCCCCCGGACATCCTGATCACGACTCCCGAGTCACTGTTCCTGATGCTCACCTCGGCCACGCGCGAGGCACTGACGGGCATCGAGACGGTGATCCTGGACGAGGTGCACGCCGTCGCGGGCACCAAGCGCGGCGCCCACCTGGCCCTGACCCTGGAGCGGCTCGACGAACTCCTGCCGAAACCGGCCCGCCGGATCGGCCTCTCCGCCACAGTCCGCCCGGTGGACGAGGTCGCCCGCTACCTCTCCCCCCACCGCAAGGTGGAGATCGTCCAGCCCCCCTCCGGCAAGGAATTCGACCTCTCCGTGGTCGTGCCCGTCGAGGACCTGGGCGAGCTGGGCGGCTCCCCGGTGGCCGACTCCGACGACCGCGCGGAGAAACCCTCCATCTGGCCGCACGTCGAGGAAAAGATCGCAGACCTCGTCCAGTCCCACCGCTCGACGATCGTCTTCGCCAACTCCCGCCGCCTGGCGGAGCGCCTCTGCAACCGGCTCAACGAGATCGCGTACGAGAGGGCGACGGGCGAGCCCCTGGAGGAGCACCACTCCCCGGCCGAGCTGATGGGCGGGTCGGGCGCCACCCAGGGCGCCCCGCAGGTCATCGCCCGCGCCCACCACGGCTCGGTCTCCAAGGAACAGCGCGCCCTGGTCGAGGAGGACCTCAAAGCAGGCCGCCTGCCCGCGGTGGTGGCCACCTCCAGCCTTGAACTGGGGATCGACATGGGAGCGGTGGACCTGGTCATCCAAGTGGAGTCCCCGCCCTCAGTGGCATCCGGCCTGCAGCGCGTAGGCCGCGCAGGCCACCAGGTAGGGGCGGTCTCCACCGGCGTGGTCTTCCCCAAGTACCGCGGCGACCTCGTACAGGCCGCAGTGGTCACCGAGCGCATGCGCACCGGCTCCATCGAATCCCTCCGCGTCCCGGCGAACCCCCTCGACGTACTGGCCCAGCAGATCGTCGCAATGACGGCGCTGGACACCTGGCAGTACGACGACCTGCTGACCACGGTCCGCCGGGCGGCACCGTTCGCCTCACTCCCCGAGTCGGCGTTCACAGCGGTGCTGGACATGCTCGCAGGCCGCTACCCGTCGGACGCCTTCGCGGAACTGCGCCCACGCGTCGTGTGGGACCGGGTCGCCGGCACGGTCACAGGCCGCCCGGGCGCACAGCGCCTGGCGGTCACCTCCGGCGGCACGATCCCCGACCGCGGCCTCTTCGGAGTGTTCCTGGCCGGCTCCGACCCGAAGAAGGGCGGCGGCCGGGTGGGCGAGCTCGACGAGGAGATGGTCTACGAGTCCCGGGTCGGAGACGTCTTCACGCTGGGCACCAGTTCCTGGCGCATCGAGGACATCACACGCGACCGCGTCCTGGTCTCCCCCGCGCCCGGCGTGCCGGGCAGGCTGCCGTTCTGGAAGGGCGACCAGCTCGGACGCCCGCTCGAACTGGGCCGCGCGCTCGGCGCGTTCCTCCGCGAGGTCGGCTCGATGCCCAAGGACGACGCCCGGCTGCGGCTCCTCACCGCGGGCCTGGACACCTGGGCCGCGGAGAACGTCCTCTCCTACCTGGCTGAACAGCGAGAGGCCTGCGGCCACATCCCGGACGACCGCACCATCGTCGTCGAGCGGTTCCGCGACGAGCTGGGCGACTGGCGGGTCGTCGTGCACTCCCCCTTCGGCGCGCAGGTCCACGCCCCCTGGGCGCTCGCGCTCGGCGCCCGCCTCTCCGAGCGGTACGGCATGGACGCCCAGGTCATGCACGCCGACGACGGCATCGTGCTGCGCCTCCCGGACGCCGACCTGATGAGCCTGGACCTGCTCGACCAGGAGCCCGTCAAGCTGGGCACGGAGTACGACGCCGAGCAGGCCCCCGTGGGCGCGGCGGACATCGCCTTCGACAAGGGCGAGGTCAACCAGATCGTCACGGACCAGGTCGGCGGCTCGGCCCTGTTCGCGTCCCGTTTCCGTGAGTGCGCGGCCCGCGCCCTGCTTCTCCCGCGCCGCAGCCCGGGCAAGCGCACCCCCCTGTGGCAGCAGCGCCAGCGCGCCGCGCAACTGCTCCAGGTGGCCAGCGAGTTCGGTTCCTTTCCGATCGTCCTGGAGGCGGTCCGCGAATGCCTCCAGGACGTCTTCGACGTCCCCGGCCTCGTAGAGCTGATGGGCGACCTGGAGTCCCGCAAGGTCAGACTCGTCGAGGTCACAACCCCCGAGCCGTCCCCGTTCGCCCGCTCCCTGCTGTTCGGTTACGTCGCCCAGTTCCTGTACGAGGGCGACTCGCCCCTCGCCGAGCGGCGCGCCGCGGCCCTGTCGCTGGACTCACGTCTGCTCGCCGAACTGCTCGGCCAGGCGGAGCTGCGCGAGCTCCTGGACGCGGATGTCCTGACCGAGCTGGAGCGCGAGCTGCAGTGGCTGACCGAGGACCGCCGGATCAAGGACGCCGAGGGCGTCGCGGACCGGCTGCGGATGCTGGGCCCGCTGACCGAGACCGAGCTGACCGAGCGCGGAGCGGATCCGGAGTTTGCTCGTGAACTGGCCGCGGCCCGCCGCGTCATCCGGGTCAGGATCGCCGGGGTGGACCACTGGGCGACGATCGAGGACGCGGGCCGACTTCGCGACGCGCTCGGCACGGCGCTGCCCGTCGGTGTCCCCGAGGCCTTCACCGAGCCGGTCAAGGACCCGCTCGGTGACCTCCTCGCCCGGTACGCGCGCACGCACGGCCCCTTCACCTCGACCAGCGCGGCGGCGCGCTTCGGTCTCGGTGTCGCGGTCACGGAGGGCGTCCTGCAGCGGCTCGCGGGGAGCGGCCGGGTCGTACAGGGCGAGTTCCATCCGGCGGGCATCGGCCAGGAGTGGTGTGACGCGGCGGTGCTGCGCAGACTGCGGCGCCGTTCGCTGGCCGCGCTGCGCCACGAGCTGGAGCCGGTGCCGCCGGCCGCACTGGCGCAGTTCCTGCCGCAGTGGCAGCACCTGGGCAGCGGGCACGGACTGCGCGGCCTCGACGGACTCGTACGGGCGGTCGAGCAGTTGCAGGGCGCCTCAGTGCCGGCGTCCGCACTGGAGAAGCTGGTCCTGCCGTCCCGCGTCTCGCACTACGCTCCCACGATGCTCGACGAACTGACGGCCGCGGGGGAGGTCATCTGGGCCGGCGCCGGCGCACTGCCGGGCAAAGACGGCTGGGTCTCCCTGTACCTGGCGGACGCGGCGCCGCTCCTCCTGCCGGCTCCGCATCCCCTGGAGCTGACAGCGCTCCACCAGTCGGTCCTGGACGCCCTCTCCGGCGGCTACGGCCTCTTCTTCCGCCAGATCACCGACCAGGTCCGGGCCACCACGCACCCGGGGGCCACCGACCCCCAGCTGGCAGACGCCGTCTGGGACCTGGCATGGTCGGGCCGCCTGACGAACGACACGCTCGGCCCGATGCGTTCCCTGCTGGGTTCGGGCCGCACCGCGGGTTCCACCGCGCACCGCGCCAAGCGCACGGTCCCCCGGGGGAGGTACGGGAGCCTGACGGCCGCCGCGCGTCCCACCTCGCGCACGGGCCCGCCGACGGTCGCGGGCCGCTGGTCGCTGCTGCCCGGCCAGGAGCCCGACGCCACGGTGCGCGCCCACGCCCTGGCCCGCACCTTGCTCGACCGGCACGGTGTGGTTACCCGGGGCGCGGTCGCCGCGGAGGGCGTGGAGGGCGGTTTCTCCGCCGTCTACCGCATCCTGTCCGTCTTCGAGGAGAGCGGCCAGGCGCGCCGCGGCTATGTGGTGGAAGGGCTGGGGGCCGCGCAGTTCGCGATGGACGGCGCGGTGGACCGGTTGCGCGCCGCGGCCACGGCACGCGAGCGGGGCGAGTCGCTGCCGGAGCCCGCTTTCCAGGGTGCCCCGGCGCTCGGTCACTCCGGCGCGCCCACGCCGAACCCCTTCGACAGGCCCGCCGGGCACCCGGATCCCTTCGACGGCAACCTGGACTTCCTGTCCACCGACGTGAGCGCGGACAACGACCCGTACTCCTCGAACGGCGGTTCCGGACGCCCTTCCGGCTCCGGCCCCGGCTCCTCGGCGCCCGGTTCCGGGCGAGGTTACGCGTCTCCGTACGCCGACTCCCCCCGTTCGGCCCCGCAGGCGTTCCCCGGCGGCCTGTCCTCCCGTACCCGTGCGAGCAGCGCGAACCGCGCCGTCGTGCTGGCCGCCGCCGACCCCGCGAACGCCTACGGCGCGGCCCTCCCCTGGCCCGAGCCCCCGACCGGCGCAGGCCACAAACCCGGCCGCAAGGCAGGCTCCCTGGTCGTGCTGGTGGACGGCGAGCTGACCCTCTACATGGAGCGAGGCGGCAAGACGCTCCTCGCCTGGCCCGCCGCCCCGGACGAGACAACCCTGCACGACGCCCGTCTGCGCACGGCCGCCGAGGCGCTCGCCGCGTCCGCCGGCGCGGGCTCCCTCGGCACGGTCACCGTGGAGCGGGTCAACGGCGCCTCCGCGCTGACATCCGAGTTCGGCACCCTCCTGGAAGGAGCCGGCTTCCACGCGACCCCACGCGGCCTGCGCCTACGCGCTTAGGAACACCACCCGCCCGCCTGAAGCACCCACCCACCGGCCGTACGCCCCAGCCCCGCCGGCCCGGGAGCACCGCCCATCCGCCACGACGCCCCCGCCCACTCCCTGCCACCCCGTGCCACCCTGGATCCCATGCCCGAAGGAGACACCGTCTGGCAGGCCACCCGGCGCCTGCACAACGCCCTCGCGGGCCACGTGCTGACCGTTTCCGACCTCCGGGTCCCCAAGTACGCCCTGACCGACCTCACCGGGCGCACGGTCCTGAGCGTCATCCCGCGCGGTAAGCACCTGCTCACCCGCGTCGAGGGCGGCCTGACCCTGCACTCGCACCTGCGGATGGACGGTTCCTGGAGGATCTACGCCCCGGGCGAGCGCTGGCGCGGCGGCCCCGCTCACCAGATCCGCGCGATTCTCGGCACCGAGGAACGCACGGCCGTCGGCTACCGGCTCCCCGTCCTGGAACTGCTCCACACCGCCGACGAGGACCGCGCGGTCGGCCATCTCGGCCCCGACCTCCTGGGCCCCGACTGGGACCCCGACAAGGCCTTGGCGAACCTCCTCCGCGACCCCGACCGCGCCCTCGGCGAAGCCCTCCTCGACCAGCGCAATCTCGCCGGCATCGGCAACGTCTTCAAGAGCGAGATCTGCTTCCTGCTCCGCGTCACCCCCTGGCTCCCCGTCGGCAAGCTCCCCACCGACTACGCCGCCCACCTGCCGACGGTCTCCAAGAAGCTCCTGGAATTCAACCGCGAGCGCCCCACCCGCGTCACCACCGGCCGCGACGACCAGACCCTGTTCGTCTACGGCCGCGCGGGCCGCCCGTGCCTGCGCTGCGGCACCCGGATCCGCGTGGCGAACCAGGGCGACGGCTCCCGCGAGCGCCCCACGTACTGGTGCCCGACCTGCCAGCTGGGCCCGTCCCCACAGCGCGGTGCGCCGCAACACCCCGGCCCGGCCCGGTGAGGACGGCCCCGCCAAAGCCGCCCCCGCAAGACCAATTGACGGCCCGTCAGATCGCTCGTACGGTCCCCGCATGCCCGTCACGGCGTACGACCTCACCGGACGCACCGCATTCGTCACCGGCGCGGCGAGCGGCATCGGCCGCGCCTGTGCCGTGCTGCTCGCGGAGGCGGGTGCGACCGTCCACTGCGCGGACCTGGACGCCCAGGGCCTGGACAGGACGGCGGCCCTGATCAAGGACGCGGGCGGTACGGCCCGTACCCACCCCCTCGATGTCACCGACCGCGTTCGGCTCGGCGAGGCGGTCGCGAGCTGCGCACGCCTGGACGTCATGGCCGCTGTCGCAGGGATCATGCACAGCAGCCCGGTCCTGGAGACGCGCGACGAGGATCTCGACCGTGTCCTCGGGGTCAACTTCAAGGGCGTCCTGTACGCCTGCCAGGCGGCGGCCCGCTCGATGCTGGCCTCCGGCACGCACGGCAGCATCGTCACGATGGCTTCGGGAGCCGTCGACACCGGCGGGCCGGGGCTGCTCTGCTACGGAGCCGCGAAGGCGGCCGTCGTGCAGCTGACGAAGACCCTGGCGACCGAGATGGGTCCGCACGGCATCCGGGTCAACGCGGTCGCGCCGGGCTGGATCCGTACGCCCATGACCGACCGGCACGACCAGGAGGCTCAGGCACGGACGGAGGCGTTCATGTCACGGAGGTCGCCACTGGGCCGGGTCGGCGAGCCCGAGGACATCGCCCACGCGGTCCTGTACCTCGCCTCCGACGCCTCGGCGTTCACGACAGGCCAGATCCTCCGCCCGAACGGGGGCGTGGCGATGCCTTGGTAAAGCGAAACAACAACCCGCACCACCCCACACGCACCCCAGGCACTCCAGGCACTCCAGGCACGCAAACACAGCGGGCACCTCAGGCACTCCAGGCACGCAAACACAGCGGGCACCCCACCAGGCACCAGCAGTCACAGTCGGCCACCTCAAAAAGGTTCGCCCGACTCCACCACCAGCCCGCGCCGCCGCCTCCGCCAAGCCCGTGAAGCCCGCCGCACCCACTGGTCCGACCCGGCAGCCCCCACGGCCCGCCCCTTGGGCACGCAGTGCACCGGAAGCAGGCTCAGTCCCCATCCGCCGGCCGCGACCGCCCCCTCCAGCACCCCGGCATCGACGGCGAAGGCCAGCCGTATCACGGCCCACCACCACAGCCCTCCGGCGCCCAGAGCCAGCACCCACCTGCCTATTCGCCCGATCCGTCCCATCCGCCCAGTCATGGCACCGCCTCCAGCCCGACGCTAGACCGCCGCGTTTCCCTCTCGACAGGGCGCACCAGCACAACAGGAGCGCACCGGGCGCACGAACGGCTCCCACCCCACCGCGGCACGCCCTGAACAGAAGCAACCCCGCCGCTACCCGTTCTCCGCCTGGAACATCCAGTGGTGCTTCTCAAGGTCGGCGGTGATCTGGATGAAGATGTCCTGGCTCACCGGGTCCGCCTCCCCCGTCGCCCCCACCCGCTGCCGCATCCGTCCGATCACGGCTCCGAGGGCGTCCACGAGGGCCCCCACCGCGTCGGCGTCCTTCACCCACCCGTCCGTCACGGGCCCGATTCCGCTGCTGTTGGCGACGGTCGCGGCACGTCCGTCCGGCGAGACACCGAGCGTGGAGGCACGCTCCGCCACGGTGTCGGAGTGCAGCCGGGCGCTGTCGACGACCTCGTCGAGCTGGAGGTGTACGGACCGGAAGCGCGGCCCCACCACGTTCCAGTGGATCTGCTTCGCCACGAGCGACAGATCCACCAGGTCGACCAGAGCGCCTTGCAGCGCCTCGGACACGGTCTTCAGATCGGCATCGGACAGCGGGCTCTTCACGACGTACATCGACATCCTCCGGTCAGCAGCACCCCCGGGCCTTGTCCCCCGCCCTCCACCATCGCCGCCCCAGCCGATACCGGCAAACGCGACAAACCCCACCTTCCCCGGAAGCCGCGCCCCGGCCGCAACGCAAAAACCCCGGCCGCACTCCCCCAGGTCTCCCCGGAGAAGCCCCGGCCGGGGCTCTCACACAGTTCTTCTCAACACTTCTTCGCAGCGCTGCGAACGGCAGTCTTCTCAGCTCACAGAGGTGAGCCGACGAGCGTCAAGCGGCGACGACGTCGACCGCTTCCGCAGGCGCCTTGATGGTCACCCGTTCCGGCGGCACACTGCGCACCGAGACGGAGTTGAGCCTCGGGCGTACCGGTGTGGGTACAGGCTCGGTGGCCGCTGCCGACTGGGCCAGTTCGGCCAGTGCGAGTTCGTCGCTCACTTCCCGCATGAGCTCGGACATCCGTACGTCCAGCGCGTCGCAGATCGCGGAGAGCAGTTCGGAGGAAGCCTCTTTCTGCCCCCGCTCCACCTCGGAGAGATAGCCGAGTGAAACTCGGGCGGACGAGGAGACTTCGCGCAGAGTACGGCCCTGGCGCTGGCGCTGCCGACGCAGCACGTCACCAAGCAGGCGACGGAGCAGAATCATCGGTGGCTCCCTCCTCGGTCCGCGTAGCCGCATCCTTCTCGCCCCACCGTACCGCCTTGTGCCGCGGCCGTGCGGGGAGCGATGTCGTGTTCACTCAGGGCTGCAAACATCAAAACCCCCCGTTCTGTTCCGTATCCTGTGCCCGATCATTCCCAGGGTGTTCGCTCACAAGCCGCTCCAGAAGCAGGGCGAGCACGCTCCGTACACTCTCCATACGGATTTCCGTCCGGGAGCCGTTCAACCGCAGCGCGGACACTTTCCCGCCATGAGCGCTTTCATGCGTCGCCTCGGACGGCCCGTGAACAGCGATGAAAACCGTGCCGACCGGCTGCCCGTCCTGGGACTCCGGGCCCGCGACTCCGGTGGTCGATATTCCCCAGTCCGCGCCGAGCACCTTGCGGACGCCGGCCGCCATCTGGGCCGCGACCTGCGGATCCACCGCTCCTCGCTGATCCAGCAGAGTGGCGTCGACACCCAGTACGTCACGCTTGAGGTCGGTGGCGTACGCCGTCACCGAGCCGCGGAAGGCCTTGGAGGCCCCGGGCACCGCCGCGAGTTCCGCTGCCACCAGACCGCCGGTCAGCGACTCGGCGACAGCAAGGGTTTCGCCCCTCACTGTGAGTAGTCGCAGCACTTCGGCGGCCGTGGACGTCACGCTTCCGCCTCCTCGGCGGCGGCCTTGCGCTCGGCCATTCCCTCACGCCGCAGCACAATGGCCTGTCTCACATAGTCGGCACCGGTGACGACGGTCAGTGCGACCGCCCCGGCCATCACCCAGAACCTCAGGGTCGCCAGCGGCCCCGTCAGCGCCAGGACGTACATCCCGACGGCGATGCCCTGTGTCAGCGTCTTCAGCTTGCCGCCGCGACTGGCCGGGATCACGCCGTAGCGGATCACCCAGAAGCGCAGCAGGGTGATCCCGAGCTCTCGCCCGAGGATCACGCCTGTCACCCACCACGGCAGATCGCCCAGGTAGGAGAGGCAGATCAGTGCCGCTCCCATGATCGCCTTGTCGGCGATCGGGTCGGCGATCTTCCCGAAGTCGGTGACGAGGTTGTACGTCCGTGCGAGATGACCGTCGAAGACGTCCGTGATCATGGCGACGGCGAAGGCCGCCCAGGCCCAGGCCCGCCATACGGGGTCGTATCCGCCGTCGGCGAGCATCAGCGCCACGAAGCCCGGCACGAGTACGAGCCGGAGCATGGTGAGCAGATTGGCGACGTTCCACACGCTGGCCTGGTTGACGGCCGCGTCGATCAGCTTGCCGCCGCGCGGCGTCTTCGGACCCTGGGGTCCCGATACGCCCGCACCGGACACACCCGTACCGGAAGCGCTCGTACCGGAAGCGCTCGTACCGGAGAAGCCCGGACCGGAGTTTCCCGCGCCAGGGGCATCAGGGGCGCCGGGAGCACCGGCAGCACCGCGTGTACGGGGCGCGCCGGAGCCGCCCGCCGCAGGTGCCGGGACTCCTGTCATCTGGCCGCCTCCTCAGTACACACGAGCGAGCCCGGGAGCGGCTCGGCCACCAGGTCGACACCTTCCGTACCGACCACCTTCGCCTCGACCATACGGCCGACGGTCAGTCCTTCGCCGCTCGTGAACACCACCTGGCCGTCGGTCTCGGGCGCCTGGTGCGCGGCGCGGCCGTACGCCGGCTCGTCCTCCGCGGCCGATCCGAGGGACTCGACCAGCACCTGGAGGGTCTCGCCGACGCGCTCCTCCGCCCGTTGGGAGACCAGCTCCTCGGCGAGCCGGGACACGCGCGCGAGGCGCTCGGCGACGACGTCCTCGTCCAGCTTGTTCTCGTAGGTGGCCGCTTCGGTGCCGTCCTCGTCGGAGTACCCGAAGACACCGATGGCGTCCAGGCGCGCCGCGGTCAGGAAGCGCTCCAGCTCCGCCAGGTCGTCCGCGGTCTCGCCGGGGAAGCCCACGATGAAGTTCGACCGCACGCCGGCCTGCGGGGCCTTGGAGCGGATCGTGTCGAGGAGCCCCAGGAACTGCTCGGTGTTCCCGAAGCGCCGCATCGCGCGCAGCACCCCGGGGGCGGAGTGCTGGAAGGACAGGTCGAAGTAGGGGGCGATGTTCGGCGTCGAGGTCAGTACGTCGATGAGGCCGGGGCGCATCTCGGCGGGCTGCAGGTAGCTGACGCGCACCCGCTCGATGCCCTCGACCTCGGCGAGTTCGGGAAGCAGCGTCTCCAGGAGGCGGATGTCGCCGAGGTCCTTGCCGTACGAGGTGTTGTTCTCGGAGACCAGCATGACCTCCTTCACGCCCTGCTCGGCGAGCCAGCGCGTCTCGCCCAGGACGTCACTGGGACGGCGCGAGATGAAGGAGCCGCGGAAGGACGGGATGGCGCAGAAGGAGCAGCGCCGGTCGCAGCCGGAGGCGAGTTTCACGGAGGCCACCGGGGAGCCGTCGAGCCGCCGGCGCAGGGGCGCACGGGGGCCCGAGTCGGGGGCGAGTCCTTCGGGGAGGTCGACGGGGCCGTGTCCCGGAAGGGCGACGTCCGCTCCGGCGTCCTGCCGCTCGGCGGGGCTGATCGGCAGCAGCTTGCGCCGGTCGCGCGGGGTGTGGGCGGCGTGGATCCCGCCGTTCAGGATGGTCTGGAGCCGGTCGGAGATGTCCGCGTAGTCGTCGAAGCCGAGCACGCCGTCGGCCTCGGGGAGGGCCTCGGCCAGTTCCTTGCCGTACCGCTCGGCCATGCAGCCGACGGCGACGACCGCCTGGGTTCTGCCATGACCCTTGAGATCGTTGGCTTCCAGAAGGGCGTCGACCGAGTCCTTCTTGGCGGCCTCGACGAAGCCACAGGTGTTGACGACCGCGACGTCCGCGTTCTCGGCGTCCTCCACGAGGTGCCAGCCGTCCGCCTCCAAGCGGCCTGCGAGCTCCTCCGAGTCCACCTCGTTACGGGCGCAGCCAAGGGTGACGAGTGCGACGGTACGGCGTTCAGGCATGGGCTCAAGACTACTTCGTCCCACCGACAGCCCACGTCGACGGGGTTGGCCGATGCCGGCCAACCCCGTTTCCGCCTGCCCGGGAGGCCGGGCGGATGTACGAACACGCGCCTCCCGGTACGTTACGGCTCAGCCGACCTCGGGGTCGCCCTTCGTGTAGGTCAGGCGCTCCACCTGGCCCGGCTGGAACTCGTCGTCGATCTTCTTGCCGTTCACGTACAGCTGGATGGCGCCCGCGTCGCCGAGGACGAGATCGACCTTCTCCTGGTCCTGGAAGGTCTTGGAGTCGCCCTGTTCCAGGAGGCCGTCGAAGAGCAGCCGTCCGTTGTGGTCCTTGGCCGAGATCCAGCTGCGGCCGTCGGGAGCGCTGACCTGGACGGTGACCTTGTCCTGCGGCGCGGCCGCGATGGCGTCGGACGGGTCGGACTTCGGGGTGTCGGGCTTGGTCGGCGTCGGCTTGGTCTTGGCGGGCTTGCTGGCGGTGGGCGTCGACCCCTCCGCCACCTGCGTCGTCTTTCCGTCGCCGTCGTCACCGCTGAACATCGTGAATCCGACGAAGCCGATCACGGCGACGATCGCGGCGACCATGGCCGCGGTCCAGTTGGGACCCCGGCGCTCGGGACGGATCCGCTCCGCCTCGAACATGGGTGCGGCCGGGGTCGGCGCGGGCCGCCCGCCGTGGTCCGCGTCGTAGCGCTCAAGCAGCGCGGACGGGTCGAGCTCGACGGCGCGGGCGAGCGTCTTGATGTGCCCGCGCGCGTAGACGTCACCGCCACAGGGGCCGAAGTCGTCCTGCTCGATCGCGTGCACGATGGCGATACGGACCCGGGTGGCGTTACTGACGTCGTCGACGGTCAGCCCCGCCGCGATGCGCGCCTGCCGCAGGGCGTGGCCTACCGAAGGCTGATCGTCCTCTACGGAGGGGCGCTCGTCCTGAGGGGAGTTGTCGTCAGAGGAGTGGTCGTCAGGGGAGTTGCCGATGGACACGGGGGCGCCTTTCGAGCGTAAAGCCACCTGTGCTGGAGGTTCAGTCTAGGGGGGGTGTGAAAGGGCGGGGCAACCGGGCGGTAGGACTTTGTACGCCATCAGAATGGCCGGTCGTCATCCTGATGCCGGGACATGTCTCTGCCCTGTCCCTCAACTTGACGTGCGACGAAGGGAAACGGTTGCTCACCGTTTCCTTACGGGTGAGTCACGTTCGGATCACCCCGACGGCCCCGACAGGGTCACCCGGGTGGCCCGACCCACCGCACGGAGGGAAGCGGTCCACTCCCGTGGAGGGAAACGGCCCGCTCTCCCGGAAGGCCGGCCCGCTCAGGTCCGGAAAAGCGGCCCGTCCTGTCTCCCTAGGACTCCGCCTGCCCCCGGATGACCGCCAGCACTCCGTCCAGCTCGTCAGCCTTCACAAGAACGTCACGAGCCTTGGATCCCTCGCTGGGTCCGACGATGTTGCGGGACTCCATGAGGTCCATCAGCCGCCCGGCCTTGGCGAAGCCGACGCGCAGCTTGCGCTGGAGCATCGAGGTCGACCCGAACTGCGTGGAGACGACCAGTTCGGCGGCCTGGCACAGCAGGTCGAGGTCGTCGCCGATGTCCTCGTCGATCTCCTTCTTCTGCTTGGTGCCCACGGTGACGTCGTCCCGGAAGACCGGCGCCATCTGGTCCTTGCAGTGCTGCACGACGGCCGCGACCTCGTCCTCGGTGACGAAGGCGCCCTGCATACGGGTGGGCTTGTTCGCCCCCATCGGCAGGAAGAGTCCGTCGCCCTTGCCGATCAGCTTCTCGGCGCCGGGCTGGTCGAGGATGACGCGGCTGTCGGCGAGCGAGGAGGTGGCGAAGGCGAGCCGGGACGGCACGTTCGCCTTGATCAGACCGGTGACGACGTCGACGGACGGCCGCTGGGTGGCGAGCACGAGGTGGATGCCTGCCGCGCGCGCGAGCTGCGTGATGCGCACGATCGAGTCCTCGACATCGCGCGGCGCGACCATCATCAGATCCGCCAGCTCGTCGACGATCACCAGCAGGTACGGGTACGGGGACAGCTCCCGCTCGCTGCCCTCGGGCAGCTTGACCTTGCCCTTCCTTATGGCGGCGTTGAAGTCGTCGATGTGCCGGTACCCGAAGGCCGCCAGGTCGTCGTACCGCAGATCCATCTCCCGTACGACCCACTGCAGCGCCTCCGCGGCCCGCTTCGGGTTGGTGATGATGGGTGTGATCAGGTGCGGGATGCCCTCGTACGCGGTCAGCTCCACGCGCTTGGGGTCGACCAGGACCATGCGCACGTCCTCGGGGGTCGCCCGCACCATGACCGAGGTGATCAGGCAGTTGATGCACGAGGACTTTCCGGAGCCGGTCGCTCCGGCCACCAGGACGTGCGGCATCTTCGCGAGGTTGGCCATCTCGTAGCCGCCCTCGACGTTCTTGCCGAGCGCGACGAGCATCGGGTGGTCGTCCTCGGCGGCGTCCGCGAGACGCAGTACGTCGCCCAGGTTGACCATCTCGCGGTCGGAGTTGGGGATCTCGATGCCGACCGCCGACTTGCCGGGGATCGGGCTGATGATCCGCACATCGGGGCTGGCGACGGCGTACGCGATGTTCTTGGCGAGCGCCGTGATCCGCTCGACCTTCACGGCGGGGCCCAGCTCGACCTCGTACCGGGTGACCGTCGGCCCGCGTGTGAAGCCGGTGACGGAGGCGTCGACCTTGAACTCCCTGAAGACGTTCTGGAGCGAGGCGACGACCGCGTCGTTGGCGGCGCTGCGCGTCTTGCCGGGGCCGCCGCGCTCCAGCAGGTCGAGCGACGGCAGGGAGTAGGTGATGTCGCCGCGGAGCTGGAGCTGCTCGGCCCGGGCCGGAAGATCACGGGACGTGTCGGGGGCGGGTTTGGTGAGGTCGGCGACCTCGGCCTTCAGCATCTCCTGCTTGGGCCTGGCGCTCCTGGCGCGTGCGGCGGGCACCGGAGTGGACTCCTCGCGCCGGGCGGCCTCCTCGCCGGTACGCGAGTCCTCGCGCTCACCCCGGTCGGTGCCCACGCCCTGCGTGAGGTCGGCCACCAGGGGCGAGGGCGGCATCCCGTGCAGCACCGCGCCGTCGAGCGCCGCGGCGGCGGCAGCGGCCACGTCGACGGCGTCCATGGGCCGGTCCAGCGCGGGCTGCTGCACCGCGGGCCGCCTGCGGCGGCTCCGGCGCTCCGAGAGCGCCTCCTGCTCGGCGTCGTCCGGGTCGTACGCCTCGGGCGCCGCCCGGCGCCTCCGGGGGCTCTCAGGCAGCGCCTCACGCCACTGCTCGTCGTAGCGCTCGTCGTCGTCCTCGGCGAACACGTCGTCGCTCGCCCGCGGCTGCAGGACGCCCAGCCGGACCCCCAGCAGCCGCAGCCGGTGCGGAATCGCGTTGACCGGGGTCGCGGTGACCACCAGCAGCCCGAAGACCGTGAGCAGCACAAGGAGCGGCACCGCCAGGACGTCACCCATGGTGTACGTCAGCGGAGTCGACGCACCCCAGCCGATCAGTCCGCCCGCATCCCTTATCGACTGCATGCCGTCACTGCGCGCGGGCGCCCCGCAGGCGATGTGGACCTGGCCGAGCACGCCGACGGCGAGCGCGGAAAGGCCGATGACGATGCGTCCGTTGGCCTCGGGCTTCTCGGGGTGCCGGATGAGCCGGGCGGCGACGACCGCCAGCAGTATCGGCACGAGCAGGTCGAGGCGGCCGAAGGCGCCGGTCACCAGCATCTCGACGAGGTCGCCCACCGGGCCGCGGAGGTTGGACCAGGTCCCCGCCGCGGTGATCAGGGTGAGACCGAGCAGCAGGAGCGCGAGGCCGTCCTTGCGGTGCGCCGGGTCGAGACCCTTGGCGCCACGCCCTATGCCGCGGAACACGGCGCCGACGGCGTGCGCGACACCGAGCCAGAGGGCGCGTACGAGCCTGTACACGCCCCCTGTCGGACTGGGCGCCGGCTTCGGGGGCGGGGCTTTGCGGGCTGCGGCCTTCTTCGCGGGCGGCCTTTTCGCGGGAGCTTTCTTCGCGGGGGCCCTCTTCGCCACAGCCTTCGTCGGAGCGACCGCCTTCTTCGCGGGCGGCTTCTTGGCTGCGGGCTGACGTGAGGCCATGGGTGTGAGGTTACCGGTGGAGACCACTGCGGACACGTGTGCCTACTGCTTCACCCGTTCGTGTCGCCCGTTCCCGGCGCCGAGCTGACGCCGGCTCAGCGGCAACCTCGGCCGCGGAGAACGCCGTTCGGCCCACGCCGGGCCGTACACACGGGAAGGCCGATCAAGACAGGTCCACCCGGCCCACGGCAACCCACAAGCCTCACAACAGGCCCGACTCAGTTCCTGGAAGGGCTCAGTTCTGGGACGGCAACGAAGCCGCCCCGTTCCCCGTGCCCGGCTCCAGCGCGTCCAGCGCGCGACGCAGTCCCGTCAGTTTTCGTTCGAGATGGGCCGCGGTGGCCACCGCCGCCGCGTCCGCCGAATCGTCGTCCAGCTGCTTGGACAGGGCCTCTGCCTGTTCCTCGACGGCCGCCAGCCGCGCGGAGAGTTCGGCGAGCAGTCCGGCCGGCTCCTTGGTGTCACCGAGAACCGACTTGCCGCCGCCCTCCAGCTGCAGACGCAGCAGCGCCGCCTGCTCCCGGAGTTGGCAGTTCTTCATGTAGAGCTCGACGAACACCGAGACCTTCGCGCGCAGCACCCACGGATCGAACGGCTTGGAGATGTAGTCCACCGCACCCGCCGCGTACCCGCGGAACGTGTGGTGCGGCCCGTGGTTGATCGCGGTGAGGAAGATGATCGGGATGTCCCGGGTCCGTTCCCGCCTCTTGATGTGCGCGGCGGTCTCGAAACCGTCCATGCCCGGCATCTGGACGTCCAGCAGAATGACCGCGAAGTCGTCCGTGAGCAGCGCTTTGAGCGCTTCCTCCCCGGAAGATGCCCGTACCAGTGTCTGATCGAGCGCAGAGAGGATGGCCTCCAGCGCCAGCAGATTCTCCGGCCGGTCATCGACCAGGAGGATCTTGGCCTTCTGCACCATGGCCCGCCCTCCTCGTCCCGGCAGTGCACCGGGCGCCGCCCCAGGGGACGGCTTCTGAGCGCCGCCCGTCCTTGTGCCGGTCATGGTAGCCGCACCCCGCCTGTCGCCACACCCTGTCACCGCGATGTCACTGTGCACGTAGCAGAAACGCGGCGGGAGACCAGAAGGTTCCCCGCATTCCGGGTTTCTACACGGCTCCGGGCACAGTCAGTCAGCAACTCGGCATACCGCGCTGCCATCCGACCGGCCCGTGGACGCGATCATTTCCCTACCACTCAATCATCCTCGGCCGCCCGGCGAAACCCGCCCTCCGATCACTGCCCCCGCATCCACTGCTCCATCACCGAGAGCAGATGATCGGGATCGACCGGCTTCGTCACGTAGTCGGAGGCCCCCGACTCGATGGCCTTCTCCCGGTCGCCCTTCATCGCCTTCGCGGTGAGCGCGATGATCGGCAGCCCGGCGAACTGGGGCATCCTGCGGATCGCCGTCGTGGTCGCGTATCCGTCCATCTCCGGCATCATGATGTCCATCAGGACGACCGTCACGTCGTCGTGCTGCTCCAGGACCTCGATGCCCTCGCGGCCGTTCTCGGCGTACAGCACCGACAGGCCGTGCTGCTCCAGGACGCTGGTGAGCGCGAACACGTTGCGGATGTCGTCGTCGACGATCAGCACCTTCTCGCCCTCGAAACGGAAGACGGCACGCGCCCGCGGGGCCACCTCCTCGCCGCCCGAGTCCCAGGCCTCCGGAGCCTGCGTCTGCGTCCCCGGCAGCGCGGGGCGGTGCTCGGCCGCGGACACCGCCCTGCGACGCCTCCTGAAGAGCGCGGCGGGCCCGTTCTGGGTCTCCTGGTACGACCTGACCTCCGCCGGTGTCTCCACCCGGGCGTCGGCCTCGCCCTCCGGACCCGCCGGCAGCGCCCCGTTCTCCATCGGCGGGGACAGCTGCGGGTAACCCTGCGGCGGGAGTTCGCTCGGGTGCAGCGGCAGGTACAGCGTGAACGTCGAGCCGCGCCCCGGCTCGCTCTGCGCGTGGATCTCGCCGCCGAGCAGCCGCGCGATCTCGCGCGAAATGGACAGGCCCAGTCCCGTACCGCCGTACTTCCGGCTCGTCGTACCGTCCGCCTGCTTGAACGCCTCGAAGATCACCCGCATCTTGCTGGCCGCGATCCCGATGCCCGTGTCGGTCACGGAGAACGCGATCAGGTCGGCGTCCGCGTCCCGCAGCGAGCCCGCCTCAAGCAGCTGCTCCCGGATGGCGACCGGCACCTCCGCGCCCGCCGGCCGGATGACCAGTTCGACCGCTCCGGAGTCGGTGAACTTCACCGCGTTCGAGAGCAGGTTGCGCAGCACCTGGAGGAGCCGCTGCTCGTCCGTGTGCAGCGTGGCCGGCAGCTCCGGCGACACCCGCACGGAGAAGTCGAGGCCCTTCTCCGCCGTCAGCGGACGGAAAGTGGCCTCTACGTAGTCGACGAGCTGGACCAGCGCGATACGCGTCGGCGACACGTCCATCTTGCCCGCCTCGACCTTCGACAGGTCGAGGATGTCGTTGATCAGCTGGAGCAGGTCGGAACCCGCCCCGTGGATCGTCTCGGCGAACTCGACCTGCTTGGGGGTGAGGTTGGAGTCCGCGTTGTCGGCGAGCAGTTTGGCGAGGATCAGCAGCGAGTTGAGCGGCGTACGCAGCTCGTGGGACATGTTGGCCAGGAACTCGCTCTTGTACCTCATGGAGACGGCGAGTTGCTCGGCGCGCTCCTCCAGGACCTGCCGCGCCTCCTCGATCTCCGTGTTCTTGACCTCGATGTCGCGGTTCTGCTGGGCCAGCAGCTCGGCCTTCTCCTCCAGCTCGGCGTTGGACGCCTGGAGGGCCTTCTGCCGGTTCTCCAGCTCCGCCGACCGCTCCCTGAGCTGCTCGGTCAGTTCCTGCGACTGCTTGAGCAGCACCTCGGTCTTGGTGTTGACCGCGATGGTGTTGACGCTCGTCGCGATCATCTCGGCGATCTGGCTGAGGAAGTCCTTCTGGATGTGCGTGAACGAGTGGAACGACGCCAGTTCGATCACCCCGAGGACGGTCCCCTCGAAGAGCACCGGCAACACGATGACATGCGCCGGAGGTGCCTCCCCGAGGCCGGAGGCGATCTTCAGATACCCCGGCGGCACGTTCTCCACGAGAATCGTGCGCTTCTCCTTGGCGGCCGTCCCGATCAGCGTCTCCCCGGGCCGGAACGACGTCGGCATGGAGCCCATCGAGTAGCCGTACGACCCGAGCATGCGCAGTTCGTACGAGTCGTCGTTCGCGGCGCCCACGTGCTTGCCGTCGTCCAGCGGCATCGCCATGAAGAACGCGCCGTGCTGCGCCGAGACCACCGGAGTCAGCTCGCCCATGATGAGCGAGGCCACGTCGGCGAGGTCGCGGCGGCCCTGCATCAGACCGGAGATCCGGGCGAGGTTGCCCTTCAGCCAGTCCTGCTCCTTGTTGGCGATGGTGGTGTCGCGGAGGTTCGCGATCATCTTGTTGATGTAGTCCTGAAGTTCCTGGATCTCGCCGGAGGCGTCCACGTCGATCTTCAGGTTGAGGTCGCCGCGGGTCACGGCGGTCGCCACGCGCGCGATGGCACGCACCTGCCGGGTCAGGTTCCCGGCCATCTCGTTCACCGACTCGGTGAGGTCACGCCAGGTGCCGTCGACGTCGCGTACACGCGCCTGGCCGCCCAACTGCCCCTCGGTGCCCACCTCGCGGGCCACCCGGGTGACCTCCTCGGCGAACGACGACAACTGGTCGACCATCGTGTTGATGGTGGTCTTCAGCTCCAGGATCTCGCCGCGCGCGTCGATGTCGATCTTCTTGGTCAGATCGCCCTTGGCGATGGCCGTGGTGACCATCGCGATGTTGCGCACCTGTCCGGTCAGGTTGGACGCCATGCCGTTCACGGACTCCGTGAGGTCCTTCCACGTGCCCGACACGCCCGGTACGCGTGCCTGGCCGCCCAGGATGCCGTCCGTGCCCACCTCGCGGGCCACCTTGGTGACCTGGTCGGCGAACGAACTCAGCGTCTTCACCATGGTGTTGAAGGTGTCGGCGAGCTGCGCGACCTCGCCGCGCGCCTCGATCGTCACCGTCCGCGTCAGGTCGCCGTTGGCGACGGCCGCCGCGACCTGGGAGATGTTCCGCACCTGCACGGTCAGGTTGTTGGCCATCAGGTTGACGTTGTCGGTGAGGTCCTTCCAGATGCCCGTGACACCCGACGCGTGCGCCTGACCGCCCAGGATGCCCTCGGTGCCCACCTCGCGGGCCACCCGGGTCACCTGCTCGGCGAACGACGACAACTGGTCGACCATCGTGTTCACGGTGGTGACGAGTTCGAGGATCTCGCCCTTCGCGTCGACGGTGATCTTCTTCGACAGATCGCCCTTGGCCACGGCCGTCGTGACCTCGGCGATGTTGCGCACCTGGATCGTCAGGTTGTTCGCCATGAAGTTCACGGACTGCGTGAGGTCCTTCCAGGTGCCGGAGACACCCTGCACCTCGGCCTGTCCGCCGAGGATGCCCTCGGTGCCCACCTCACGGGCCACCCGCGTGACCTGCTCCGCGAAGTTCGAGAGCTGGTCCACCATCGTGTTGAGGGTGTTCTTCAGCTCCAGGATCTCACCGCGCGCGTCCACGTCGATCTTCTGCGACAGATCACCGCGGGCCACCGCCGTCGCGACCTGCGCGATGTTGCGCACCTGCGCGGTGAGGTTGCCGGCCATGCCGTTCACCGAGTCGGTGAGGTCGCGCCACACGCCCGCGACACCGGGCACCTGCGCCTGCCCGCCCAGCCGTCCGTCGGTGCCCACCTCGCGGGCCACCCTGGTCACCTGCTCGGCGAAGGCGCTGAGCTGGTCGACCATGGTGTTGATGGTGTTCTTCAGTTCGAGGATCTCGCCGCGCGCGTCCACCTCGATCTTCTGCGACAGATCACCGCGCGCGACCGCCGTCGTCACCTGGGCGATCTGCCGCACCTGGGACGTGAGGTTGCCCGCCATGAAGTTGACGGAGTCGGTGAGGTCCTTCCACGTACCCGACACGCCGTCCACGCGCGCCTGGCCGCCCAGCCGGCCCTCCGTGCCCACGTCACGCGCCATCCGCGTCACCTGGTCGGCGAAGGACGACAGCTGGTCGACCATCGTGTTCACGGTGTTCTTCAGCGCGAGCATCTCGCCGGATACGTCCACGGTGACCTTCTGCGACAGATCGCCGTTGGCCACCGCCGTCGTCACCTGGGCGATGTTCCTCACCTGTCCGGTGAGGTTGCGGAACGCCGTGTTGACGGAGTCGGTGAGGTCCTTCCACGTACCGGCCGCGCCCGGCACCTGGGCCTGACCGCCCAGTTCGCCCTCGACGCCGATCTCCCGCGCCACGCGGGTGACCTCCGCGCCGAAGCTGGAGAGCTGGTCGACCATCGTGTTGACGGTGTTCTTGAGCTCCAGCATCTCGCCGGCGACCTCGACGCTGACCTTCTGCGACAGATCACCGTTGGCCACCGCAGTAGTTACTGCGGCGATGTCCCGCACCTGGGTGGTGAGGTTCCTGAAGACCGTGTTCACCGAATCGGTGAGGTCCTTCCACGTGCCCGCCGCGCCCGGCACATTCGCCTGCCCGCCGAGCCGCCCCTCGCCACCGACCTCGTTGGCGACGCGTGTGACCTCGTCCGCGAACGTCCGCAGCGTCTCGGTCATCTGGTTGATCGTCTCGGCGAGCTGCGCGACCTCGCCCCTCGCGGACACGGTCACCTTCTGCGACAGATCACCGTTGGCGACCGCCGTCGTGACCTGCGCGATGCCGCGCACCTGCGCGGTCAGGTTGCCGGCCATGAGGTTCACCGAATCGGTGAGGTCCTTCCACACCCCGGCCACTCCGGGTACCTGCGCCTGCCCGCCCAGCTCGCCCTCGGTGCCCACCTCGCGCGCTACCCGCGTCACCTCGGAGGAGAAAGAGGACAGCTGGTCCACCATCGTGTTGACGGTGTTCTTCAGTTCAAGCATCTCGCCGGCCACGTGAACCGTGACCTTCCGGGACAAGTCACCCTTGGCGACCGCCGTCGTCACCAGGGCGATGTCCCGCACCTGGGCCGTCAGCCGGTACGCCATCGTGTTGACCGAGTCCGTGAGGTCCTTCCACGAACCGGACATACCACGCACCCGGGCCTGTCCACCCAGCTTGCCCTCGGTACCGACCTCGCTGGCCACCCGCGTGACCTCGTCGGTGAACGTGGACAGCTGGTCGACCAGGTTGTTGACCGTGCGCCCGACCTTCAGGAACTCGCCTCGCAGCGGATGCCCGTTGCCGTCCGCGGCCTGCGCCCGCAGTTCCATACGGGGCGACAGATCGCCCTCCGCCACCGCGGACAGCACCCGGCCGACCTCGGAGACGGGCCGTACGAGATCGTCGACCAGCGCGTTGGAGGCGTCGATCGCCGCGGCCCACGAGCCCTCACAGGCGCCCGTCTCCAGCCGTTCCGTGAGCTTTCCCTCACGTCCGACCATGCGCCGCACCCGCGACAGCTCACCCGTCAGCTGCAGGTTCCGGTCGCCCACCTCGTTGAAGACAGCCGCGATCTCGGACATCACGCCGTCGCCGGAGACCGTGAGCCTCTTACGGAAGTTGCCGTCCCGCATCGACACCAGGGCAGTCAGCAGCCTGTTGAGCGCCGCCGTGTCCACCTCGGTGGTGCCATTGCGCGGTTTACGCTGATTACTCAGGGACTGTCCGCCTTTCGCGCGCGTCTTAGTGCCCCGCGTCGCTGCGCCAGACTCCACTGTGTCCCTCCCGCAAGGGTCGACCATCTACTGCTCGGCGTACTCGGGTCCTGCTGTTGCGCGTACCGGAAGGCTCTCAACCTGCCCGGACGTTCCCTAGAAGCCTGCCCAGTGTTTCACCATGGCTGAACCAGGCCATAACAGTTCGGCAGCTTCGCACACGGTCCGCACACCCTCCGGACGTAAACACTGGCGACCGGCATCCGCATGGACCGCGAAGGTAAGTAACCTTGCATGCGGCTGTCCAGCCACGCCGGTCCTTCCGGCCTGGGCGGTGGCACGAGCACGAGCGGGCAGGCAGGCATCGGAGGGCACCGCACCATGACCACCGGACTGCATCCCGGGGGACCACCCCAGGATCCCCGGCCGACCGAGAATCAGCTCCTGCCCCGGCAGGAGCAGGTCGGCCACGGAGCCCTGCCCGCCGACGACCGGACAAGGAGTTCTGTGATCACCGCGCGCGCGGCCGCCAGCTTCGACCCTGTCGGGCGGTCCGTCGCGACCGCCCGTTCCTTCGTCCGTGACACCCTCCAGGGCTGGGGCTTCGCCGACATCGTCGACGACGCCGTGGTCCTCACGAGCGAGCTGGTCACCAACGCCGTGGTGCACGCCGGCACGTCCGCGGACGTGCTATGCCTGCGCAGCGACGACGGCGTACGGATCGAGGTGGCGGACCACTACCCGGAACGTGAGATTCCACTCCAGGGCAACGCCATCAACATGGGCAACCCCGACCGCGAGGGCGGGCGCGGCCTCCAGCTCTGCGCCGCCCTGGCCGGCCGCTGGGGTGTCGAGTACACGCCCACCCGCAAACAGGTCTGGTTCCAGCTCGACCTCCCCGAGCGCGCGGTGGGCACCCGCACCGCGGGCCCCTCCCTGCCCTCCCACCTCCTCCCCCTCGCCGACGGCCGCGTCCGCGTGGCGGTCGTCCAGATCGACCGCACCGGCGCGATCAACGCCTGGAACGAGGACGCGGAGGAACTCTTCGGCTACCCGGCGGAGCAGGTCGTCGGCAAGCCGCTGACCGATCTCGCGGCCTGGCCGCACACCCCCGGCACCAGCACCGGCATCGTCGAGGCCCTCAAACTCTCCCGCTGGGAGGGCAGTTACGGCCTGCGCGGCGCCAACGGCCGCGTCACCCCCGTATACGCCTCGCACCTGCGCGTGCGGGACACCGGCGGCGAGCCCTCGACGGTGTGCCTGCTGGTGCGCGACCACGAACGAGCGGTCCTGCAGACCCCGTTGCGCGTCTCGGCCACGGACACGACCACCAGCTCCGAGGGCCACGCCTCGGACCCCTTCGAGGTCTTCATCGGCTCACCGGCCCCGGACGACCTCGACGGCCTCCTCCAGCGCACGGTGGAGCGCGCCCGCGACATGCTCGACGGCGACTCCGCCTTCCTCCTCCTCGCGACCGACGACGAGACGGAGTTGGAGGTACGCGCCTCCACGGGTCTCCCCTCCGCCCGCCAGCGCTTCGCCCGCGTCCCTGTGGAGGCGGGTACCGGCCGTTACGGCTCGGCCCGCATGCCGGCCGTCCACGAGGACCTCACGGCCGTCCCAGGGGCCGTACCGCTCCTCAGTGGCACCGGTATGCGTTCGGTCGTCACGGTCCCCCTCAAGGTCGAGGGCAGACTCACCGGCTCGCTCGGCGTGGCGGCCGAGTCACCGGCCCGCTATTCGAACGAGGAGGCCCTGCGCCTTCAGTTCGCCGCCGACCGCATCGCGCTCGCCGTGGAGTCGGCCCGGCTGGGCGAGCTGGAGCGGCTGCGCCGCGGCTCGCTGTCCTTCCTCGTCGAGGCCTCGGACCTCCTCGCGGGCACCCTGGACCGCGACCAGACGCTGGCCCTGATGGCCCAGATGACGGTCCCGACCCTGGCCACCTGGTGTGCCGTCTACACGATTGCCGACCAGGCCTCCGACCCCTACCTTTCGTACGTCCTGCACGAGGACGAGGAGCGCATCGACGGCCTCAAGGCCCTCCTCTCGAAGATCGCCCCACCCGACCCGGTCCCCACGCCTGGCGCCCGGGTGTGGGCGGCTCCCGCGGAAGCGGCCCACACGGCCGCCCTGCGCACCTCCATGCGCAGCCTCGGCCTGGGCGGACAGGCCTCGGTCAGCTCCGGCATCGGTACGACACTGGCGACGGCCGGCGCGGTCGGCGGCGAGACGGTCGTCCTGCCCCTGGTGGCCCGCAACCGCGTCATCGGCATGCTGACGCTCGGCAAGCCGACGGACGAACACTTCCGCCAGGAGATCCTGGAGCTGGCCGAGGACCTGAGCCGCCGGGCCGCCCTGGCCCTGGACAACGCGCGTCTGTACTCGGAGCGCACGGCCATCAGCCAGTCCCTCCAGCGCAGCCTCCTGCCCCCGGAACTCCCCCACATCGAGGGCGTCGAGGTCGAGGTCATCTACCGCGCGGCGGGCGAGGGCAATGAGGTCGGCGGCGACTTCTACGACCTCTTCCCCATCCGCGACGGCGCCTATGGCTTCGCCATCGGAGACGTCTGCGGTACGGGCCCGGAGGCGGCCGCGGTCACCGGACTCGCCCGGCACGCGCTGCGCCTGCTGGCCCGCGAGGGCTACGGCGGCCCGGCGGTCCTGGACCGCCTGAACTCCGCGATCCTCGACGAGGGCGCCCGAAGCCGCTTCCTGACCCTCCTGTACGGGGAGTTGTGGCCCCAGGAGGACGGTTCGGCGCTCCTGAAGGTGGTCTGCGCCGGCCACCCGCTCCCCCTGCGCCTGCGCCCGGACGGCACGGTGGAACCGGCCGCCGAACCACAGCCGCTCCTGGGTGTCATGGACGACCTGGAGCTGTACGAGCAGGAGGTGACGCTGGACCCGGGGGACGTTCTGCTGTGCGTGACGGACGGCGTCACCGAACGCCGAGAGGGCACCCGCATGCTGGGCGACGACGGCCTCGCCGATGTCCTCACCACCTGCACGGGTCTGACGGCCGGTGCGGTGGCCGCCCGCATCATGCGCGCGGTCGAGCGTTTCGCGAGCGACGCCCCGTCCGACGACATGGCCATTCTGGCGATGCGCGTCCCGGGTCTGCAGAAGGACTGACGGTCTGTTCCCGGGGCTCCACCGGCCCCGGGAAACGCGAAAGGCCCCCGCCCACAAGGGCGGAGGCCTTTTCTGTCTGAGCCCCCAAACGGAATCGAACCGTTGACCTTCTCCTTACCATGGAGACGCTCTACCGACTGAGCTATGGGGGCCTGTTGCTTTTGAGGTCTCCCTCGTGGCAACGGAATAGAGCATACCCCGAACGCCGGTGTGCTCCCAACTGCGTTCGATACCGCGTTCTCCGGCCCTAGAAAGCAGGCTGGAGCAGCCCACCGAGGGCATTGCACGCGGACACGATCCGCTGCATCTCCCGCTTCGTGAGCGACGCGTCGACAGGCAGAGCCAGCGTCTCGTCTGCGGCCCGTTCGGTCTCCGGCAGGCAGACGTCCCGCCTGAACGCGGGCATCCGGTGCACCGGCGTCTTCACCGGCACCCGGCACTCGACGCCCTTGGCCCGCACGGCCCGCGCGAAGGCATCGCGATCGGGCCGCCCGTTCCCCAACACCCGCACGACGTACTGCTGATAGCTGTGCCCCGCGCCCCGCTCCGGGGTACGTACACCCCTCAACCGCCCGTCGAGGTAGGTGGCATGCGCCCTGCGCTGCTCGATCTCCACGTACGGCGCTTCGGACTCGCCCTGTTCGAGCACCAGCAGCCCGCGCCGCCGGCCGATGTCCCACAGGCGCGGCATGTCGGCGAGTCGGCCGAAGCGGTGCACGGCGACCAGGGCGGCCGTCCGCGGCCCGACAGCCGCCTCGACCTCGGCGGCGTCGAGGCAGTACGTACTCGGATCGATGTCGACGAACACCGGCAGTGCGCCGGCGAGGATCACGGCCTCGGCGACCTCGGCGTTTCCGAACGCCGGCACGATGACCTCGTCACCGGCTCCGACACCCGCGGCCCTGAGCATTGCAGCAGTACCCATGCACGTGATGTTGGTCGCGCAACGTGAACTCCAAGTGACGCACAACAAAAAAGAGCTGGTCCCTGAACCTAAGTTCAGGGACCAGCTCTCTTAATAATAGTTCGGCGGCGTCCTACTCTCCCACAGGGTCCCCCCTGCAGTACCATCGGCGCTGTAAGGCTTAGCTTCCGGGTTCGGAATGTAACCGGGCGTTT
>NZ_JBIRGP010000010.1:0-394928 GCF_044328075.1 Streptomyces sp. NPDC017991
GGCGAGGGCCTCCTGCTCCTCGCGGACGCACCGCGCGAGGGCCTCGGGTGAGGTGAAGTCGTTGCCGAAGGCGAGGTGGATGACGCCGTCCGCCTCCTGGGCGCCGGTTTGCAGCGTCCGGAGGTCGGTGAGTTCACCCCGCAGTACCTTGGCGCCGGCGGCCTCGGCGTGTGCAGCGGAAGCGTTGGAACGGGCGAGAGCGGTGACCGTATGGCCCGCGCCGAGCAGTTCGGCGACGACGGCCGAGCCGATCAGCCCGGTTCCGCCCGTGATGAAGACACGCATGGCTGGCTCCTCAATGTGATGCGACAGATGTCGCATCACCATACGTCTGATGCGACACCTGTCGCATCGACTAGGATGGCCGCATGCCCAGATGGAAGCCGGACGCGCGCCAGCGCCTGATCGTGGCGGCGCTTGAGTTGTTCACCGAGAAGGGTTACGACGACACGACGGTGGCCCAGATCGCCGAGCGCGCCGGGCTCACGCGGAGCACCTTCCACCGCCACTTCGCCGACAAGCGGGAGATGCTCGCGGCAGGGCAAGAGACTCTCAGCCGCCTGCTGGCCGAAGGGATCAGCGCCGTCGCCCCTGACGCGACACCGATGACGGCCGTCGCGGCGGGCCTGGAGCGCGCCTCGATGCAGATGACCTCCTTCAACCGTGAGCTCGGGCCGCTGATGCACGCGGCGGTCGAGGCGAACGACGAGCTGAAGCAGCGCGATGCGTCGAAGAGCACAGGCATGGCCGCGGTCATGACCGACGCGCTGCGGGGCCGGGGCGTCCCCCAGGCCGTGGCGCAGGTGGCTGCGGAGCTCGGCGTCCTCGCGTTCAGGACCGGATTCGCCCGATGGACCGACCCCGCCCGAGATGCGAACCCCGGCGAGCTGGCACCCCTCACCCGCGCCGCCCTCGACGAACTCCACATGGCGGTCACGGAGCTGCGCTAGTACTCCAGTGGTACTTCACCATTCCCGCTGGTCAGACGCAGTCTTTCGAGCGTAGCGGGCTGATGGTGCCTCAGTGGCCGGTTCCGGGAAGCTGTCATGGACGGCGGCCCTAGAGGTGCAGGCTCGGGACATGATGGCGGACTTCGTTACGGGACGCTGGAGTGCCGAACTCGGTACAACCAGTGGTGCCCGGGTGGAGTCGAACCGACTGAACGCGGTGTTCCGCGTGTTCAGCCGACCCACTCGAAGGTCGGTCCGCCGCTCGGTAGCCGGGCAGGATCCGGTCCTGGGCCCGTCGGTCCCCACCTTCGTGCCGTCCTCCAGCCGCGCCGCTCGGCCATGGCCGCCCACGCCTGCCTGACTGTCCTGCGAGCCGGAGAACTGGACGCGGACAGAGCAGAAACGGATTCCCCCCCAGCTCATCCACCTCAGCGTTGCCGAAATCAGGCGCCTGATCACCCGACTCACCGGCCGCCGTCCCACCCCGGTCGACCACATCCTGCACTGGTCGACATGACAAGTACCGTTGCAGTACTGGAGCTCATTGGCTCGGGCGGCGATCTGGGCGGCTTCGCGCAGCTCCGCTCGCCTTGACTGTCGTCAGTCCTGGTCCGTGCCTCCTTGGCGTAGGGCCCGCAGGGTTGTGCCCCGGCGGCGGCGGACCAGTTTCCGCAAAGTGCTGGTGTTGCGGTAGCCGACACGGTCAGCGATGGCGTCAGGGTTCAGGGATGTGGTGCGCAGCAGGAATGTCGCCTCGTCGAGGCGGATTTCCTGGACGAAGTCCAGAGGTGACATGCCGATCACCGACTGGGTGGTGCGCTGCAGTGTCCGTTCACTTATACCCAGAGCCTGGGCAGCTGTCCTGAGTGAAGGTGGGTCGGACATGTGGTCGCGTGCCCAGCGCTCGAACGCGGCTACTACAGGATCGGCTTGGGCCAGCAGGGTTGGAGCGGCGAAAGCGGCTTGCGAGGGACGGTCCCCGATCAGGAGATATCGGGCAACTGTATCGGCCAGGGTCGGGCTGTAGCGGTGCACTACGGACAACGCGAGGTCGATGTGCGCGAAGGCCGCGCCCGCTGTGGTGACGGGGCCGTCGTGGACCAGGGTTCGCGAGTCGTCCAGGTGCACCTTCGGGTAGCGGGCGCGGAAGGCCGGCCCCGCCCACCAACTGGTGGTGGCGCGTCTCCCGTCAAGAACTCCGGACTCCGCCAGGAAGAAGCTGCCGGTACACGCGGCTGCGAGTTCGGCCCCGGTCGCGTGTGCCTCGCGTGCGAGCGCCGTAACCCACGCGTTGGCGTCCGACCGCACACTCGCGATGATCCGGTCGACGCTTTCGAGCCCGACCGCAGGCAGCAGCAACAGGTCTGGGGTGTCGGTCAGTTGGGCAAGGGGCCGGGTTGTCAGGAGCAGTCCGTTGCCCGTGCGGACCTGCGAACCGACGCTCACGGTGCTTACGGCGAACGGGACAGAGTCCGACCCCTGCTCCCTCCCCAGCGTGTTGGCCGCTCCGAGCACATCAAGGACGGCGCAGAGTCCGGAGTCGAAAATTCCGTCAACAACAGCAACAGCAATGCGCATGACGGAAACAGTACTGAAGGAGTCGCTTCCGCCACTTCAGGACGGATCACGGTCCCCGTACCTTCATCAGTAAGCGGTGCGGAACGATCACTTGTCCCCGCACCGTCCACCATGAACAAGCCCTCCGGACGAGATGTCTGGCAGAACGAAGGACGACGACATGACGCTCAAGCTGGGTGTGCTGGCACTGCTGAAGGCCAAGCCGGGCAGTGAGAACGAGCTCGCGGCGTTTCTGGAGAGCGGGGGCAAGATCGTGGCCGACGAACCCGCTACCCGCACCTGGTACGCATTCCAGGTCGACGACAACACCTTCGGCATCTTCGACACCTTCGAGGATGAGGCGGGCCGCCAGGAACACCTGAACGGGAAGATCCCCGCCGCCCTCGGCGAGGTCGGCGACTCCCTGCTCGCCGACGCCCCCGATATCCGCCTGACCAACATCCTCGCCGTGAAGGACGGCTCCTACTGAGGTTTTCAGGGTGGGGTCGGTGGTGCGAGGGTCAAGCCGGTGGCGGTGAGGCAGCCGTCGATCAGGTGGGGCCGGAACCGGATCCCGCGTAAGTGCCTGACGCTGTCGAGATCTTGTTCCCGGTGGGCGGCAACGGGGCAGGTAGTACCTGGAGCCCTGGTCGTATCCGAGATCCCCGACGGCATCGGGCACTGAAGGTCCGCGGCGCGCTCGGGCGGGCAGACGGGCGTGCAGGTGCGCGTCGACCCGGCCGATCCGGGCCCATGCCCGCAGCCGCTCCGCGAGCGGGAGGCAGGCGACGGCATCCGAAGCGGCGAGGACGAGGACCGTACGGCGGGCCGGCAGCAGCCCGGCGAAGGCCGCCGGGCCGCCGATACGGACCTCGGCGAGGTCGACGTCGTGAGGAAGTCCATGCGCTGTCTCGGTAGCGGGCCGGGCTGCCGTCTTTGCTTCGCAGTAATTCGCAGTAAGAGGGTCGTAGTGCAGGTACACCTGCGGAATGAGTGCGGGTAGTCCGGGGCCTCCGAAACGGAAGTACGGAAGTACAGCGCGGCACAGGTATGGAACAGCACCTCCTCCGGTGGCGACACGGTCCCTGGCCCACTTTGGGGCAGCGGCCACGGCCACTTCGAGATCCGCCGGATCAAGGGCGCCACCGGTCAGTAACTTGCTCTTCCCCGGCACCTGCCAGGCTGTCCGGATGAAGCGCCACCGCACCGACCGCAAGACCGGCAAGGTCACCATCGCCACCGTCTATGCGGTCACCAGTTGGCATGAGCTGCCCGGTGTGGAGGGTACGTACAGCGAGGTGACGCTCGCGATGGAAGAGCGGATCGTAGGCATCTGCAGGGAGTCTGGGAGAAGGAGGTGGTGGGAGCAGGGCTGTGGACCCCCTCCTTTCCCCTACCTCTCCCAGACGAACCGGCGAATCCGGCTCCGCCGCTGGAAAGCGGCCTTCCCACCCTGGAGTACTAGTGATTGTCGTCTGGATCAACGGTGCGTTCGGTGCGGGGAAGACCACCACCGCACGGGAACTGATCGACCTGATCCCGAACAGCACACTCTTCGACCCCGAGCTGATCGGCACCGGGCTGGCGCACCTGCTGCCAGCCAAGCGCCTGGCCGAGGTCGGCGACTTCCAGGATCTGCCGATCTGGCGGCGGCTCGTGGTCGACACGGCCGCCGCGATGCTCTCCGAACTCGGGGGCGTGCTCGTGGTCCCCATGACCCTGCTCCGCCAGGACTACCGCGACGAGATCTTCGGCGGACTCGCGTCCCGCAGGATCGCGGTACGCCATGTGCTTCTCGCCCCGGCGGAAACGATCCTGCGCGAACGAATAGCCGGCCGGGAGGTCCCGCCGGACCTCCCCGACGGGGAGATGCGGGTGCGCCAGTGGTCGTACGACCAGATCGAGCCCTACCGCGCCGCACTCGCCGGCTGGCTCTCCGCCGACGCCCACCCCGTCGACAACGGCACACTCACCCCGTACGAGTCCGCCGTGCGCGTCGCCGAGGCCGTGCACAGCGGATCCGTGCCGGTCTGCGACATCGTGCAGACCCCCGAACCGACCTCGGAGACCGTCGCGGCGGGGGTACTCCTCTTCGACGAGCAGGACCGGGTGCTGCTCGTCGACCCGACGTACAAGGCCGGGTGGGAGTTCCCCGGCGGCGTCGTCGAATCCGGCGAGGCACCCGGGCGCGCGGGCATCCGCGAGGTCGCCGAGGAGACCGGCATCCGGCTCACCGAAGTCCCCCGGCTGCTGGTCGTCGACTGGGAACCCCCGGTGCCCCCCGGCTACGGCGGTCTGCGCCTCCTCTACGACGGCGGCCGGCTGGACGCCGTCGGGGCCCGGCAGATGCTGCTGCCGGGCCCCGAACTGCGCGGCTGGCGCTTCGTCACCGAGGAGGAGGCCGCCACGCTCCTGCCGCCCGTCCGCTACGAGCGACTGCGCTGGGCACTGCAGGCGAGGGAGCGGGGGGCGGCGCTGTACCTGGAGGC
Organism: Streptomyces sp. NPDC017991; assembly: GCF_044328075.1. Taxonomy (NCBI): domain Bacteria; kingdom Bacillati; phylum Actinomycetota; class Actinomycetes; order Kitasatosporales; family Streptomycetaceae; genus Streptomyces; species Streptomyces sp. NPDC017991. The sequence continues at coordinate 4,997 of NZ_JBIRGP010000010.1, forward strand.
AGGGGTGCCCCAGGGATAGCGAACGCTCATTTTCAGCCCGTCCGGCGTGTGCCGTTCAGCCCGTCCGGCGTTTGAGGACGAGGCCGTTCAGGCCGATGGGGGGTCTGGGGGCGCAGCCCCCGGAATCCCGGGGCACGCCCGAGTCGGGGCGTGCCCGGTTCACCCCGCCGCGTAGTTCCGCAGGAACAGCGCCTCCGCGACGGCGAGCCGCTCCAGCTCGTCGGGCGACACGCTCTCGTTCACCGCGTGAATCTGCGCCTCCGGCTCGCTGAGCCCGATCAGCAGGATCTCCGCCCGCGGGTACAGCGACGCGAGCGTGTTGCACAGCGGAATGGACCCGCCCTGTCCCGCGTACTGCATCTCCGCGCCGTCGTACGCGACACTCATCGCCTCGGCCATCGCCGCGTACGCCGGGCTCGTGGTGTCGGCACGGAACGCCTGCCCCTGTCCGATCTGCTCGGTGCTCACCCGCGCTCCCCACGGCGTGTGCGCCTCCAGGTGGGCCTGGAGCAGCTTGGTCGCCTCGACGGCGTCGACGCCCGGCGGCACGCGCAGACTGACCAGCGCGCGGGCGCCGGCCTGCACGGACGGGGTGGCGCCGACCACCGGCGGGGCGTCGATGCCGAGCACGGTCACGGCGGGCCGCGCCCAGATGCGGTCGGCGACCGTGCCGGAGCCGATCAGCTCCACACCGTCGAGCACCTTGGCGTCCTTGCGGAACTGCGTTTCGCCGTACTGCAGGCCCTCCCACGTCGAGGAGCCCACGAGCCCGTCGACCGTGGTCGAACCGTCCTCGGCGCGCAGCGAGTCGAGTGCGCGGATCAGCGCGCTCAGCGCGTCGGGGGCCGCGCCGCCGAACTGGCCGGAGTGCAGATTGCCTTCGAGGGTGTCGACCTGGACGCGGACGAGCGTCATGCCGCGCAGCGCGGTGGTGACCGTCGGCACACCGACCCGGAAGTTCCCGGAGTCGCCGATGACGATCGCGTCGGCCGCCAGCAGCTCCGGGTGTTCCTCGGCGTACCGCTCCAGACCGCCCGTGCCCTGCTCCTCCGAGCCCTCCGCGACGACCTTGACACCGACCGGGACGCCGCCGTTCGCCTTGAGCGCGCGCAGCGCCAACAGGTGCATGACCAGGCCGCCCTTGCAGTCGGCGGCCCCGCGCCCGTACCAGCGGCCGTCCCGCTCGGTCAGCTCGAAGGGCGGCGTCTCCCAGCCGGCCTCGTCGAGGGGCGGCTGCACGTCGTAGTGCGCGTACAGCAGAACGGTCTTCGAACCCTCGGGGCCCGGCAGGAAGCCGTACACCGACTGTGTGCCGTCGGGGGTGCCGAGCAGGGCGACGTCCTGGAAACCCTCGGCGCGCAGCGCGTCGGCCACCCAGTTCGCGGCGCCCTCGCTCTCGCTGCGCGGGAACTGGTCGAAGTCCGCCACCGATGCGAAGGCCACCAGCTCGGTCAGCTCCGTCTTCGCCCTGGGCATCAGGGAGACGACGGTCTCGGCGACCGGATTCGACGACATGGGCACGCTCCTCGTGGGTGCGACGTTGTACGAGTGGGTACGGCTGCGGATGAGCGCGCGAACGGGTGTGCGCGCTGCATACGCTGCCGATCCTCCCACAGCGGTCTTCGCCGGACGCCGCCGTAGGATGCGTGGAGTAGGTGCGGCAGGCGGCTGGATCGGAGCAGCAGACCATCGTGAGCAGCGAGAACTCTTCGGACGACGGACAGGACGACGGGCAGCGGGTGTGGGACGTCGTCGTGGTCGGGGCGGGACCGGCGGGCGCCTCGGCCGCCTATGCGGCGGCGGTCGCGGGGCGCCGCGTCCTGCTGCTGGAGAAAGCGGAGTTGCCCCGCTACAAGACGTGCGGCGGCGGCATCATCGGACCCACCCGTGACGCGCTGCCGCCCGGTTTCGAGCTGCCGTTCCGGGACCGGATCCACGCGGTCACGTTCTCGCTGGAGGGCAGGTTCACACGGACGCGGCGCTCCAAGCAGATGCTCTTCGGGCTCATCAACCGGCCGGAGTTCGACCAGCAGCTCGTCGAGCACGCGCAGAAGGCCGGCGCCGAACTGCGTACGGGGGCCACGGTCTCGCGGGTGGAACAGCACGGCTCGGCGGTCCCCGACCGGCGCTCGGTCGCCGTCGTCCTCCAGGACGGCGAGACGCTGCTGGCGCGGTCGGTGGTCGGCGCGGACGGCAGCGCCAGCCGGATAGGAGCGCACGTCGGGGTCAAGCTCGACCAGGTAGACCTCGGCCTGGAGGCGGAGATCCCGGTGCCGGAGACGGTCGCGGAGGACTGGAAGGGCCGGGTCCTCATCGACTGGGGCCCGCTGCCCGGCAGTTACGGGTGGGTGTTCCCCAAGGGCGACACCCTCACCGTCGGAGTCATCTCGGCGCGGGGCGAAGGCGCCGCCACCAAGCGGTACCTGGAGGACTTCATCGCCCGGCTCGGCCTCGCGGGCTTCGAGCCCAGCGTCTCGTCCGGGCACCTGACCCGCTGCCGCGCCGACGACTCGCCGCTGTCGCGGGGCCGGGTGCTGGTGTGCGGGGACGCGGCCGGTCTGCTGGAGCCGTGGACCCGCGAGGGCATCTCCTTCGCACTGCGTTCCGGGCGGCTCGCGGGGGAGTGGGCGGTGCGGATCGCCGAGGCCCACGACGCCGTGGACACGCGACGGCAGGCGCTGAACTACGCCTTCGCGATCAAGGCGGGGCTGGGCGTGGAGATGAGCATCGGCAGGCGGATGCTCACGATCTTCGAGCGCCGGCCCGGAGTGTTCCATGCCGCGCTCACCGGTTTCCGGCCCGCCTGGAAGGCGTTCGCGGGGATCACCCGAGGCTCCACCTCGCTGGGTGACATGGTCCGTTCGCACCCGATGGCGGAGCGGGCCCTGAGCAGGATCGACCGCTGACAGTCCGCCGCTGACGCCGAGGGTCGGCCCGGGGCCCGGGCGCGTACTCCGCCGGGAGTACGCGTGATCACCACGCTCGGCGGACGCCCCGGGCGGGCCGTGGCGTCTAGCGTGGCGGGCATGGCAGAGCAGCGCACACGCCGGTGCGGCGGACCCCCCTGGGCCAGGGGCGGTCCACCGGGCAGCCGGTGGCACGGGCCCCCGTGGTGGAACCACCGCGGGGAGGAGGAAGAGGGCGGCGGCCGTCCCCGTCGGCCGTGGCGTTCGACGCTGCTCCTCACCGCGTTCGTCATGGTCGGCAGCACATTCGCCGCCGAGGCGCAGCCCGGGCGGGAGCAGCTCGACGGCCTCGCGCGGGCCCTGCTCCTCGGCGGCGCACTCCTGCTCCTGTGGCGGCAGCGGTACCCGGCGCTGGTGGTGTGCGGCACCGCGGCCTCGGCCCTTGTCTACCTCAGCGCGGGATACCCGTACGGACCGGTCTTCCTCACGGTCGCGCTCGCCTGCTTCAGCGCGGTCGTCGCAGGGCACCGCGGACCTGCCTGGGCCGCGCTCGGCACCCTGTGGACGGTCCATCTCCTGGTGGGGCACTGGCTCTACCGGTGGCTGCCGCCGGAGGGCGACCCGGCGTCGTCGTGGGGCGAGGAGGTCGCCGTCGCCGCCTGGATCGTGGCGATCCTCGCGGTCTCCGAGCTGGCCCGTGCCCGCCGGGAGCAGGGGGACCGCGACCGGGCGGAACGCCGTCAGGCGGCCGGGCGGCGCGCCGACGAGGAACGGCTGCGCATCGCCCGCGAACTGCACGACGTCCTGGCGCACAGCATCTCGGTCATCAACGTCCAGGCGGGAGTCGGCCTCGCGCTGCTCGACTCCGACCCGGAGCAGGCACGTACCGCGCTCACCACCATCAAGGCCGCGAGCAAGGAGGCGCTGGGGGAGGTGCGCCAGGTGCTCGACACGCTCCGGACGCCCGGGGACGCGCCCCGCGCTCCGGCGCCCGACCTCGACCGGCTCCCCGAACTCGTGGAACAGGCCGCGGGCGCCGGTCTGACCGTCGCCGTCGAGAGCGGGGACGGGGGCCGGAACCTCTCGCCGGGCGCCGATCTCGCGGCCTTCCGCATCGTCCAGGAGGCGCTGACCAACGTCGTACGGCATTCCGGGTCACGGCACGCGCGTGTGCGGGTCGACCGGACGGGCGACGCCCTGCGGCTCCGTATCGACGACGACGGCCCGGCGACCGGAGAGGAAGCGGGCGGCAGCGGCAACGGACTGGCCGGAATGCGGGAGCGCGCGGCGGCCCTGGGTGGCACGATCGAGGCCGGACCGCGCAAGGACGGAGGGTTCCGCGTGCTCGCCGTGCTGCCGCTGAAGAAGTCCCGCATGCCCGGGGAGGACCGGTGATCCGCGTACTGCTCGCCGACGACCAGTCTTTGGTCCGCGCGGGATTCAAGGCGCTGCTGGACGCCCAGCCGGACATCGAGGTGGTCGGGGAGGCCGCGGACGGGGCGGAGGCCCTGCGGGAAGTACGCCGACTGCGGCCCGACGTCGTGCTGATGGACATCCGGATGCCGGTGCTCGACGGCCTCGCCGCGACGCGCCGCATCACCGGCGCGCCGGACCTGGCGGACGTCAAGGTCGTCATGCTCACCACCTTCGAACTCGACGAGTACGTCTTCGAGGCGATCCGTTGCGGGGCGTCCGGCTTCCTCGTCAAGGACACCGAACCGGAGGAACTCCTGCGTGCCGTCAGGGCGGTGGTCGAAGGCGACGCGCTTCTGTCGCCGGGCGTGACACGTCGGCTCATCGCCGAGTTCGCGGCCCGCTCGAAGGAGCCGGCCGCGGCGGACGCGCTTGCCGAACTCACCGGGCGGGAGCGGGAGGTGATGGCGCTGGTCGGCATCGGACTGTCGAACGACGAGATCGCGCGACGCCTTGTGGTGAGCCCGCTGACGGCCAAGACCCATGTCAGCCGCACCATGGTCAAGCTGGGCGCCCGCGACCGGGCCCAACTGGTCGTGCTGGCCTACGAGTCGGGGCTGGTGCGGCCGGGCTGGCTGGGCTGAGGCCCCTGCCGGAAGCGCGTCAGCACCGAGATCACCCGTAGGAAGAACAGGGCGGTCGCGAGCGCCGTTCCGGTGACGAGGAGGGCCCTCTCGACCGTCGTCGGCAGGTCGAGGAGCAGTGCGGGGCCGGCCAGGACTCCGAACAGCACGGCCGCGGCGAACGCGGCGCTGGCCAGGGCGTATCCGATCTCCACGGTGATCGCGTCCCGCTCGGACTGCATCCGTCGCCCCCTGGTGTGTCCCATACGGGGAGTGTCACAGCTGTGCGCCCGGCAGGGCAAGGAAGCCCGCCGGACGCACGATGCCGAGGCCGGGGATCAGTCGCGTACCGCCACGCGTCCGTCGTCCTGCTGCTCCTGCGTCCTGTGCGCCGTTTCCGGGGCGGGGTCGGACTTGGCGACCAGGATCGTCGTCCGCGGCGTACGCTGCCGCCGCAGCCCGGTGGCCGTGATCAGCAGGCCCGCCAGGGTGACCGCGGTCACCACGACGAGACCGGGCCGGTAGCTGTCCAGGATCGCCTGCGGCGAGGAACCGCCGGACGAGTTCGCCGCCACGACGGCCGTCACGATCGCGAGGAAGATCGCGCCGCCCACCTGTACCGAGGTGTTGAGCAGACCAGAGACCATGCCCTGCTCGTGGTCGTCGACGCCGTTGGTGGCCTGGATGTTGAGCGAGGGGAAGACCAGCGCGCAGGCCGCGCCGATCAGCAGCATCGACGGCAGGATCACCGCCGCGTACACGGGGTCGAGGTCGACGCGCAGGAACAGCGCGTAACCGGCCACCATCAGGGCGAAGCCCAGCACGAGGAGACGTGGCGTCCCGAACCGGTCGACGATCGCGCCCATCTTCGTCGCCGAGAGCGCCACGAGCGCGCCCGCGGGCAGGAAGGCGAGAGCGGTGTGCAGGGCCGACCAGCCGAGCAGCGACTGCATGTACAGGGTGACGAGGAACTGGAAGCCGACGTACGAGCCGAAGAACATCATGGCGCCCAGCTGGGCGCGGACCTGGTCGCCGGAGCGCAGCACACCGAGCCGGATCAGCGGGCTCGCACTGCGCAGCTCGACACGTACGAAGACGGTGAGCAGGACCGCGACCGCGAGGAACGACAGCAGCGTACGGGCCGAGGTCCAGCCCGCCTCGGGTGCCTCGACGACGGTGAAGACGAGCAGCAGCATCGAGGCGGTGCCGATGACGGCGCCGGGGACGTCGTATCCGCGGTGGGTGCGGTCGCGTTCGCTGCGCGGAATGAGCTTGAGGCCGGCGATCAGGGCGAGGACCGCGATCGGCGCGGGCAGCAGCATGGTCAGCCGCCAGCTGGCCTCGGTGAGCAGCCCGGACAGGACGAGGCCCATCGAGAACCCGGTGGCGGCGCAGGTGGTGTAGATCGACAGGGCGCGGTTGCGCAGCGGGCCCTGCGGGAACGTCGTGGTGATGATCGACAGCCCGGCGGGGGCGGTGAACGCCGCGCTCAGGCCCTTGATGAACCGGCTCGCGATCAGCAGCGGTCCGGAGTCGACCAGCCCGCCGAGCAGGGAGGCGAGGGCGAAGACGCCGAGGGCCACCAGGAAGACCCGGCGTCGGCCGAGGAGGTCGGCCGCGCGGCCGCCGAGGAGCAGCAGGCCGCCGTAGCCGAGTATGTAGCCGCTGACGATCCACTGCAGGGTCGAGGTGGAGAGGTCCAGTTCGGAACCGATGGACGGCAGGGCGACGCCGACCATCGACACGTCGAGCGCGTCCAGGAACATCGCGGCGCAGAGCACCAGCAGGGTGCCCCACAGGCGAGGCGTCCAGTGTCCCTGGGACGCGGGAGCGGTGAGCGGAGAGGTCATGTGCGCCACAGTACATGCGCATGCATTGAATGCAAGTGCATTTAATTCCGATGCAACAAAGTCGGGCTCTTGGTAAGGTGCGGCCATGGCGGCTGTGGAGAAGGCCGAGCAGGGGCTCGTGGACCGATGGCGCGACATCCTCGCGGTGCACGCGCGCACGCTGTGCGAACTCGACCGCGCGCTGCATCAACACGGCCTGGGCGCCAGCGACTTCGAGGTTCTCGACGTACTGGCCGCGGGCGCCTCCGCGGATGGCGGGAACGCCTACCGCGTCCAGGAGATCGCCGAGCGGGTGCATCTGAGCCAGAGCGCGCTGTCCCGGCTGATCGGCCGCCTGGACAAGGACGGCCTCGTGGAGCGCTGCATGTGCCCCGAGGACCGGCGGGGCGTACGCGTGTCCCTCACCGAGAAGGGGCGCACCCTGCACGGTGAGGTGCTGCCCCTCCAGCGGGCCGTGCTGGAGCGGATGCTGACGGGCGGGCCGGGGTCGGGGGACTGACCGGCGCCCGCCGGTCCTGCGGCTCGGCTCGGGCGGCTCACCCCAACTCGGCCCTCGGCTGCCTCGGTTGGGGCCCTACCGGGTGGTCGTCCCGTCGGAGTCCTCGTCGAAGCTCGCGAAGTAGGCGGCGGCCATGTCCTCGTCCGCGTGGCCCTGCGCGGCGGCCCTGGCGAAGCGTTCGGCGCTCGCCGCCGCGACGTCCAGGCGGACCCCGTGCTGCTCGCCGGCCTCGACGATGAGACGGGCGTCCTTGCCCGCGGTGGACACGGCGAAGGCGGCGGGCGACAACCGGTCCTCCAGGATGAGGGCGCTCTTGGCGTGCAGGTACCCCATGTCGAGCGGGCCGCCGGCGATGACGTCGAAGAAGCTCTGCGGATCCACGCCGAGCGCCTTGGCCAGGGCGAGGGTCTCGCCGGTCGCGCTGGTGGCGGCGATGACCCAGCTGTTGGCGACGAGCTTGAGACGGGTGGCGCTGCCCGCCGCCCCGTCCTCGCCCGTCCACACCGTACGGGCGCCGACCGCGTCGAAGACCGGTGCCGCGGTGGCCCGGCCGTCGCTCGGTCCGGCGGCGAGGACGAGCAACTGCCCCGCCTCGGCGGGCTGTCGGGTGCCGAGCACGGGCGCGTCGTAGAAGACCAGGCCCTTGTCGCGGGCGAACTCGGCCAGTCGGCCGACGCTGTCGATGCCCGCGGTCGTCGACTGGATCCATGTCGTGCCCGTGCGCAGGGCGGGCGAGGCCTGCCGCATCACGTCCAGCGCGGCGGGACCGTCGTACAGCATGGTCAGGACGACATCGGCGCCCTCCACGGCCTCGGCGGGCGTGCCGGCGATGTGGGCGCCCTCGGTGGCGAGGGGTTCGGCCTTGTCCCGGCTGCGGTTCCAGGCCCGGACGGTGTGTCCGGCCCGCGCGAGGTTACGGGCCATCGCGGCGCCCATGATCCCGGTGCCGAGGACACTGACAGTGAGCTTGTCGGTCATGACATCAACTTCCCTATCCGTTCGGTGCGGGAAATGCCCGCCCGCCGACCATCCTGACCCCTTACCGGTCAGCCCTGATCAGTAACTCACCAACAGGAGTCAGCGGTCCTCGGGGCTCGCGGGGCGTAGTTACGTTGGCGGTTTCCGCGTCGTCCTGGGGGCCGCACTTGAGAACCGCACTCTGGATCGTCCTTGCGACCCTGCTCACCTACGTCACCGGGGCCGGCCTCTACAACGCGGCCCGCAGCGACGACAGGGAGACCCTGATCGGCAACGTACTCCTGAGCTGGTCCGTCGGGTGGTACGCGGTCAGCAGTTGGCGGCACGCGTACGGTTCGACGCGCCGACGCGCATCCTGGGCCGAGGCGGGAGCGGGTGGGGCAAGGGCATCTCTCGGAATGGCCAAGAGTGGTTCAACAACCGCTCAGGATTGAGCAACCCGAACAGAGGGGCGGCGGGGCGGACATACGTTCCCCTCCGTGATCTCTGACCCAGCACCCCACATAACCGCCGGCGCGACGCCCACCGCCCGGCGCTCTCTCCTGCGTGCCGCTCTCGCCGGGACCGCCGTCGTCGGCGCGGGGCTGACCGCCGGCGCGGGACCCGCGCTCGCCGCGGCCCCCGGCGCCGCGCGCAAGCGGCCCACCACCGCCGCGGAGGCCCTGCGGGAGCTGTCGGCGGGCAATCGCCGCTGGCGTACCTTTCGCGAGAAGCATCCCGACGAGTCTCCCGCCGTCCGGCAGACACTGACGACCGGTCAGCACCCCTTCGCGCTCCTGCTCGGCTGTATCGACTCCCGGGTGCCTCCGGAGCTGGTCTTCGACCAGGGCCTCGGTGATCTGATGACCGTCCGCAGCGCGGGCCAGGTCCTCGACGAGGCCGTGCTCGGCAGCCTCGCGTACGGGGTGCTCGAACTGGGCATCCCGCTGCTGATGGTGCTCGGGCACCAGTCGTGCGGAGCCGTGAAGGCCACGGTGGAGGCGGACGAGTCGGGTGCGGAACTGCCCCGCCACATCCAGTACCTGGCCGACCAGATCAGCCCGGCCATCGACCGCGGCACGGAGGGCGACGCACGCGTCGACGCGACGATCGACGCCAACATACGGCTCGTCCGCTCACGGCTCGCCGCGGAGCCCGACCTCGCCGCCAAGGTGGACTCGGGGGCGTTGCGGATCGTCGGCGCCCGCTACGAACTGACCACCCAGCTGGTGCACCGCGTCGGCTGAACCTCGTGACGACGGTCGACCCGACCGGCACGGCCGCAGGTTCGAACCACTCAAGGGTTCGAACCTGCGGCGCGTGCGGACCTTCGGCGCGGCGCGTGCGCACTACCGGCGCGGGCGGCCCTCGTCGTCGTTCTCGATGCCGTCGGCGGCGATCCGTTCCTTGCGGACCTGCCCCCTGACGGTCTCCTCCTCGGTGACCTCCTCGGTGCTCAGCCGCACCCGCTCCACCGGAACCGCCTCGGTCTCGACGACGGGGCGCTCGGCGTGCAGCGTGACCTCGTGCTCGGCCTCGGAGATCTCCGCGCCCGACATGGCGTCGCCCGCGTTGGCGTCCGTGATCGGCTCGCGCACGACGCGTACCTCCTCGTGACGCAGGGGTACCGTCTGCTGGACCTCCTCCGTCACCACGTACTTGCGCAGCCGCGCCCGGCCCGTCTCGTACCGTTCGGCGCCGACGTGCATGTGCTCCTCGGACCGGGTCATCGCCTCGTCCTCGGACGTGGCCATGTCCATGCTCCCGGTGCCGGCGGCCGCGGTCGTCCCGGCGGTGCCGGAATGGGCCCAGCCGCCCCCGCCGGCCTGGTTCGCCTGCTGCCAGGCGTCGTCCCAGGCGATGCCGTAGTGCTCGTACAGCCGGACCTCCTCCGACTCGGACAGGTGGCCGCCGCTGTCGACGTCGACGTTGGGCGCGTCCTTGACCATGCCCTTGGCGTAGGGCACCTCAAGGTGGTCCTCGACCACGACCGCATCCCGGATCGGCACGAACGACTCGCTGGTGCCGAAGAGGCCGGTCTTGATGCTGACCCATTCCGGACGGCCGGTCGCATCGTCGAAGAAGACGTGGTTCGCGTCCCCGATCTTGCTGCCCTCGGCGTCGTACACGGGATGCTCCAGTACTGCCGGTATCTGCTCCTGGGTGATCATCCTTCAGCACCCTCCTTCTGGGTCCGGTGTGCTGTCCGGGTCACCGCGACAGAAGGCATGAAACATAGTAAAAGCGACAATAGTGATGGAAGAGGCAACTACTTGGCGACCGGGTGGGGCCTCGCGCGGACGCGGGTCGCGAGTTTTCGCAGCAGAGGCCAGATCAGCAGCAGGGCCGTCACCGCGTACACGGTCACCGCGAAGGGGGTGTCGACCAGCCCCGAGACGCTGCCGTCGCTGATCTGCAGGGCGCGCCTCAGCTGCTGCTCGGCGTTGGGGCCGAGGATCACGCCGATGACGGCGGGCAGCACCGGCAGTCCGTAGCGCCGCATGCCGAAGCCGATCAGGCCGATGATCAGCAGGATCACCAGGTCGATGACCTCGCCGCCGACCGCGTACGCGCCGACCGCCGCGAAGAACAGGATTCCCGCGTACAGGTACGGGCGGGGGATGCGCAGCAGCTTCGCCCAGACCGGGGCCAGGGGGAGGTTGAGGGCGAGCAGCAGGATCATGCCGACGAAGAGGGAGGCGATCAGGCCCCACACCAGGTCGGGCTCGCGCTCGAAGAGGAGCGGGCCCGGCTGGATGCCGTACTGCTGGAAGGCCGCCAGCATGACCGCCGCGACCGCCGTCGTGGGCAGGCCGAGCGTCAGCATGGACACCAGCGTGCCCGCCGCGGAGGCCGACGCCGCCGACTCGGGACCCGCCACTCCCTCGATCGCGCCCTTGCCCCAGTCGTCCGGGTGCTTCGACAGCCGCTTCTCCGTGGCGTACGACAGGAACGTGGGGATCTCGGCGCCGCCCGCCGGGATCGCGCCGAACGGGAAGCCGATCAACGGCCCGCGCAGCCACGACTTCCAGGTCCGCCGCAGGTCGTCGAGGCCCAGCCAGGGCCGGCCCACCGGGATCGGCTTGCCCGGGCTGCGCCGCAGGTGCGCCGCCACCCACAGGGCCTCGCCGATCGCGAACAGGCCGACCGCCACGATCACCACGTCGATGCCGTCGGCGAGTTGCAGCGAGCCGAAGGTGAGCCGCTGCTGCCCGGTCATCTGGTCCAGGCCGACGAGACCCAGGGTCAGACCGATGAGCAGGGACGCGAGACCTCTGATCCGGGACGAGCCCAGCACCGACGTCACCGCGATGAACGCCAGCACCATGATGGCGAAGTAGTCCGGCGCGCCGATGTCCACCGCCAGGTCCGCGACCGTCGGGGCGAGCGCCACCAGCAGGAGCGTACCGATCAGGCCGCCCGCGAAGTGCCCGATGGCGGCGGCCGCGAGCGCCTGCGCGCCCCGCCCCGCCTTGGCCATCGGATTGCCCTCCATGGCCGCGACCACGGCGGCGCTCTCACCGGGTGTGTTGAGCAGGATGGAGGTGGTCGAACCGCCGAACATCGCCCCGTAGTAGATCCCCGCGAACATGATGAACGCGCCGATCGGTTCGAGTCCGTACGTCACCGGCAGCAGCAGCGCGACTGCCATCGCGGGTCCGATGCCGGGCAGCACGCCGATCGCGGTGCCGAGCAGCACACCGAGGGCCGCCCACAGCAGATTGACCGGCGTGAGGGCCGTACCGAAGCCGTCCATCAGGGAGTTGAGGGCGTCCATGTCACAGCACTCCCATCAGCGGGCCGCCCGGCAGCGGTACCCCGAGCAGGTTGTTGAAGACGACGTACGTGACGAGGGAGAGGACAGCCGCGATCAGAGGGTCCTTGTCGAGGCGGCGGCTGCCCAGCGCGAAGGCGGCGCCCCAGAAGAGGAGGGCGCCCGCGACGGGGAAGCCGAGCGGTTCGATGAGGACGGCCGAGCCGAGGAACACCCCGGCGAGCAGCGACACCGTCCGCCAGTCAGCCGGTTCGGACAGGTCGACGTCCTCGCCGCCCTCCGCCTCGCCACGGCCGCCGCGCAGGACGTCGACGGCGAGCAGCGCGGCGATCACGAGCAGGCCGACGCCGACCACGACCGGGACGGTCTTCGGTCCCACGGGCCCGCGCTGGGTGATGTCGACGTCCATGGTGAGCGCGTCGGTCAGGACCAGCACGCCGAGCGCCAGCAGCAGGACGCAGACGCCGAGTTCGGAGTGCTCCCGCAGCCAGGTGCGGCGCGTGCCGGCGGGCGCCGGGGGTGTCGGCGGCGTCGGGGAAGCGTCGGTGGTCCGCGTCGTCACAGTCCCAGCTCCTTCAGCACCGACACCACGCGCTCGTCCTGGGCGTCCAGGAAGTCGCCGAACTTCGCACCGGTCAGGAAGGCGTCGTCCCAGCCGTTCGTCTTCAGGGACTTCTGCCACTCGGGGGAGCCGTGCAGCTCCTCGACGAGGCGTACGAGCTTGTCGCGTTCGGCGTCGGACAGGCCCGGCGGGGCCACGATGCCGCGCCAGTTGGTGAAGTCCACGTCGTAGCCGGACTCCTTGAGGGTGGGCGCGTCCAGCTCGTCGACCCGCTCGGGGCCGGTGACCGCGAGCACCCGCAGCTCGCCCGCCTTGATCTGGTCGAGGTACTCGCCGACGCCGGACACCCCGAAGGCGACCTTGTTGCCGAGGATCGACGCGAGCAGTTCGCCACCGCCGTCGAAGGGGATGTAGTTGACGTCCTTCGGGGCGATGCCCGCGGCCTTCGCCATCAGCATCGGCGCGAGATGGTCGGGGCCGCCGGGCGAGGAACCGCCCCCCACGGGCAGCTTGCCGGGATCCGCCTTCCAGGCGTCCACGAGCTGGTCGACCGATTCGTACGGGGAGTCCTTGGAGACCACGACGACGTCCTGCTCCTCGGTGAGCCGGGCGATCGGGGTGGTGTCGGCGAGGGTCTTGGGCGCGTCGTTGGAGCGCACCGCGCCCACCACACCGAGACCCATCGACATGGCGAGCTTGCCGTTGCCGTGCTCGCTCACCAGCCGGCTCAGCCCGACGGTGCCTCCGGCGCCCGGCAGGTTGAACACCTCGATGTTGTGCGTGAGTTCGGCGTCCTCGGCGTTCTTCGCCGCCGTACGGGCCGTGATGTCGTAGCCGCCGCCGGGCGTGTTGGGGACCATGAAGCGCAGGCCGGGGATCTGGGTGCCGGTCTCGGCGCCACTGCCGGCCGTGAGCAGCGGAGGTCCCACGAGCACGAGCACGGCGGCCCCGAACAGGGCGAGGGGAGCGCTCAGGCGCACGAGTTCCACCACCTGTGGATGAGATGTGGGGAGGGGCGCCCCCGTACTGGAGCAGGGGGGATACGGGGACGCCCTGGATGGGGGGGGAGGGTGACGTGGGCCACATATTGCCCGCGCGTCGCGTGGCTGTCTCTCTTGCGGAACCAACGGAGGTTGTGGTCTTTGTGTCAGCCCCGGACCGCTCCCTTTTCCCGGCCGCGCGCGGGGGCCATGATGGTGCGAGCCGGCAGCCGAGCCGTTCGTCGCCGTGTCAGCACGAGAGATTGAGTCCGTCGTGGTCGCCGTCCTCCGTCGCCAGACCCTCGCGGGCGAGATGCTGGTGCTGCAGCTCGCCATCGTCGTGGTGGTGCTGCTGGCCGTCGCGGCGGTCTCCCTCAGCCAGTCGGAGGCGACCTTCAACCGCGTCGAGGGCCGCCGGGTCATCGCGCTCGCCGAGCAGCTGGCCGCGAACCCCCTGACCCGCAGCCAGCTGACACAGCCGGCGCCGCGGCTGGCCCTCGCCCCGCTGGTGAACTCCACGCAGACACAGTCCGGGGTCACCTCGGTGACGGTCGCCGACGCCGACGGCCGGATCGTCAGCTCCACCGACCCCACCGCGGTCGGCGGCCGGCTCTCCCTCGGTGCGGGGGTCGCCGACGGCCGCGGCTGGTCCGGCTCGCTGACGCTGGACGGCAGCCGCGAACTCGTGGCCCAGGTACCGGTGCTCGGCGCGACGCAGGAGAACCTCGGACAGCCGCTGGGTACGGTGATGATCGGCGAGGCGGACCCGACGGTGTGGCAGCGGCTGAGCGGGGCGTCCTCGTACCTCCTCGCCTATCTGGGCATCGCCAGCGGGCTCGGCCTGGCCGGCTCCTTGCTGCTGGCCCGGCGCGTCAAACGGCAGACACTCGGCCTGGAACCCCGCGAGATCGCCGGCCTCGCCGAGCACCGGGAGGCGATGCTGTACGGGATCGCCGAGGGCGTGATCGCGCTGGACCCGCAGCACCGGCTCACGCTGGCCAACGACATGGGGCGGCGCCTGCTCGACCTCCCCGCGGACTGCGTGGGCCGCAGTCTCGCCGAACTCGGCATCGAGGGACGGCTGCGGGATGTCCTGGCGGGGGACCGGGAGAGCGCGGCGGGTGCGGGGAACGGGCACGGCGACCGCGGGAAACGCGGCGCGGGCGGCGAACGCGACGAGGTCGTCGTCCTGCACGGCCGGGTGCTGGTGATGAACCGGATGACCGTCGCCAAGGACGGCCGCCCGCTCGGTTCGGTCACCACTCTGCGCGACCGTACCGAACTGGCAAGACTGGAACGGGAGATCGGATCCTTCCGCAGCTCCTCGGAGCTGCTGCGCGCGCAGGCCCATGAGTTCGCCAACCAGCTCCACACCATCTCGGGGCTGATCCAGATCGGTGAACAGGACGAAGTCGTGCGCTACATACGCGCGTTGAACCAGCGCCGCCAGTCGCTGGACGTCACCCTCAGCCGCCGTGTCCGCGACACCGCGGTCGCCGCCCTGCTGATGGCGAAGGCCTCGCTGGCCGCCGAACGGAAGGTCAGCCTGCGCATCTCGGACGCGACCGCACTCGACCGGCTCACCCCGGAGGACGCCGCCGATGTGGCGACGGTGGTCGGCAACCTCGTCGACAACGCCGTCGACGCCGCGTCCGTCGCGGCGGCGGGCCGTGACCCCCACGGTCGCGAGGCGTTCGACGGCCATGAGGCACCCGGCGACCATGGGGCGCGCGGCGGCCACGAGGCGTGGGTCGAGGTCGAACTGCGGCAGGACGCCTCCAGCGTGGAGATCGTGGTCCGCGACTCGGGCCCCGGCGTCGCTCCCGAACTCGCCCGGGAGGTGTTCTCGCACGGCTTCACCACCAAGGCCGCCCAGGAGGGCGAGCGCGGGATCGGCCTGGCGCTCACCCGGCTGGTCTGCGAACGTCACGGTGGCGAGATCTCGGTGACCAACACCCCCGACGGGGCGATGTTCACCGCACGCATGACCGTCAGCCACCTCACCGACGCGGTGGCGGAAGGAGCGGCACGATGAACGGGGCGCCCGGTGGGGCAGACACGATCGACGTACTCGTGGTCGACGACGACTTCATGGTGGCCCGGGTCCACCGCGCCTTCGTCGACCGCGTCGAGCCGTTCCGGGTCGTGGGGGTCGCCAGCACCGGCGAACAGGCCGCCCGCGCGGTGGACGAGCTGCACCCCGACCTCGTCCTGCTCGACCTGTATCTGCCGGACGTCTTCGGGCTCGACGTCATCCCCCGGCTGCGTACCGCGGGACACGACTGCGACGTCATGGTCATCAGTGCGGCACGGGAGACCGACACGGTCCGCGGCGCCGTCCGGCACGGCGTGGTCGACTACCTGCTCAAGCCCTTCGAGTTCGAGGACCTGCGGGCCCGGCTTGAGCGGTACGCGGTCCAGCGCGGCCGTGTGCTCGCCACCGTCGTGCACGGTCAGGCCGATGTCGACCGGGTGCTCGCCGGAGCGGCCGTGCCCGCCTCGGCGCCCGCCACCCTGCCCAAGGGTTTGAGCGTGGAGACGGCCGCGCTGATCGAACGCACCCTGCGAACCGCGCAGGACACCCTGTCCGCCGCCGAGTGCGCGACCCTGGCCGGCATCTCCCGCGTCAGCGCCCGCCGCTACCTGGAGCACTTCCACTCCACCGGCAGCGCCGAGGTGACCCTGCGCTACGGGGCGGCGGGGCGGCCCGAGCGCCGCTACCGCTTCCACGGACACCCCCGGGCGGCCCGACGACCAGGCGACGAGGCCCGAACCTAGGGCGCCTGGCCCACGTCCCACGCGGGCTTCGTCCGGCCGCGTCACCCAGCGGCCCCTCGGCCCCCGCGAGCCGGGCGAAGCCGGGGGCGGGTACGGGTGCGGGTCGCGCCGGACGACGGCTCTCACACCCTGACGACCCCGACGCCCGCCTCCTCGAACCGCTCCACCGTCTCCTGGTCCGCCCCCGCGTCCGTGACCAGCGTGTCCACCGAGCTCGCCGGGCAGATGCGGGCGAAGGCCCGCTGCCCCAGCTTGCTGGAGTCGGCGGCGACGATCACCCGCTCGGCGCGCTCGCACAGCAGGCGGTTGATCGCGGCCTCCGCCTCGTCGGTCGCCGCGGCGCCATGGGCGACGTCGAAGGCGACCACGCCGAGCACGGCCACGTCCAGGGAGATCTGGCCGAGCACGCCGTCGGCGAGCGGGCCGACCAGCTCGTACGACTGCGGACGGGCGACGCCACCGGTCAGCACGATCTTGAACTGGGGGCGTACGACCAGTTCGCCGGCGATGTTGAGGGCGTTCGTGACGATGGTGAGGGCGGGGGAGCCGGCGGCGAGGTCGCTGTGCAGGGCCAGGGCGCGGGCCACCTCCGTGGTGGTCGTGCCACCTGTCAGGCCCACCACCTCGCCGGGGGCCACGAGATCCGCCACGGCCTTCGCGATGCGCTGCTTCTCCGAGGCGCGGCGGGCGGTCTTGTAGCGCAGGGGCAGTTCGTACGACACCCCGTGGACGACCGCCCCGCCCCGGGTGCGTACGAGCATCTGCTGGTCCGCGAGCTGGTCGAAGTCGCGCCGGATCGTCGCGGCCGACACCGCCAGGTCGGCCGCCGCCTCCTCCACATCGAGCCGGCCACGCTCGACGAGCAGTTCCAGCAGCGCCTGCCAGCGGGCGTCGCGCGACATCCGCACTCTCCGTCCCTCGATCGTCCCAGAGATCGTGACAGTGCCCGTTCTCCGATCTTGCGGCGACCCTAACGCACGTCGTTCACCGTGGAATGCTTGATTGTGCTCGAAAACTCGCTATATCTTGCACAAACAAGCATTTCACCATCGGGAGGCCGCGGCGTGAGCCATGTCGAGAACGAACTGATGTCCCAGCCCGAGTGCTGGGTGCGGGCCGCCGGGGAGGCCGCGGAGCACGCGGCCGTGCTGCCCGCGCCGGGCGAGCGCGTCGCGCTGGTCGGCTGCGGCACCTCGTGGTTCATGGGGCAGGCCGTCGCGGCCCTGCGCGAGCAGGCGGGGCAGGGTGAGACGGACGCCTTCGCCGCGTCCGAGTTCCCGCACGGCCGCTCGTACGACCGGGTGATCGCCCTGACCCGCTCCGGCACCACCACGGAGGTGCTCGACCTGCTGGGCCGGCTGAAGGGGCGCACCCGCACGGTGGCGATCACCGCGGATCCGCGAACTCCCGTGCTGGAAGCGGCAGATGACGTCGTCGTACTCGACTACGCCGACGAGGAGTCGGTCGTCCAGACGCGGTTCGCGACCACCGCGCTCACCCTGCTGCGCGCCCATCTCGGCCTGCACACCGACGCCGTCGTCGCCGACGCCCGCACCGCGCTGGCCGAGCCGCTGCCCGAAGGACTCGTCGACTGCACGCAGTTCACCTTCCTGGGGCGGGGCTGGAGCGTCGGGCTCGCGAACGAGGCCGGACTCAAGATGCGCGAGGCCTCCCTGGCGTGGACCGAGGCCTACCCGGCGATGGAGTACCGGCACGGCCCGATCAGCGTCACCACCGCCGGCACCGCGACCTGGATGCTGGGCGAGGCGCCCGAGGGGCTGGCCCAACAGGTCCGTGACACCGGGGCGTTGTGGGTGGACGGCGGCCTGGACCCGCTCGCTGAACTCGTCCGCGCCCAGCGCCTCGCCGTGGCCGTCGCCGCCGCACGGGGGCTCGACCCCGACGAGCCCCGCCACCTCACACGCTCGGTCGTCCTAGGTGATCCCGCCACCACGCCCGCCACGCCCTGAAGGACGGTCCATGCCTCTCGTAGCAGCCGGTGAGCTGGTCTCCCGGGCGGCCGCCGCCCGAACCGCCGTCGCCGCGTTCAACGTCATCACGCTGGAGCACGTCGAGGCCGTCGTCGCCGGCGCCGAGGCGGCGAACTCCCCCGTCATCCTCCAGATCAGCGAGAACGCGGTGAAGTTCCGCGGCGGACGGCTGCTGCCGCTCGCCCGCGCCACCGCCGCCACGGCCGAACACGCCGCGGTCCCGGTCGCGTTGCACCTCGACCACGTGCAGAGCGACGAACTGCTCCGGCAGGCGGCGGACGCCGGTTTCGGTTCCGTCATGTACGACGCCGCCCACCTGCCCTATGCCGAGAACCTCGCCGCCACCCGGGCCGCCGCGGACTGGGCGCATGCCCAAGGTCTGTGGATCGAGGCCGAGTTGGGTGAGGTCGGCGGCAAGGCGGGGCAGCGTCCGCTGGACGCCCACGCGGCGGGGGCCCGTACGGATCCGGGCGAGGCACGCGCCTTCGTCGCCGACGCGGGTGTGGACGCCCTGGCCGTGGCCATCGGCAGCAGCCACGCCATGACCACCCGCACCGCCGCCCTCGACCACGACCTCCTCAAGCGGCTCACCGCCGCCCTCGACGTACCGCTCGTCCTGCACGGCTCGTCCGGCGTCCCGGACTCCGAGCTGAGGGCGGCCGTCACCGGCGGCATCACCAAGGTGAACGTGGGCACCGCCCTGAACATCGCGATGACGGACGCGATCAGGCAGTTCCTGACCGCGCACCCCGAGGCGGTGGACCCGCGCAAGTACCTCGTGGTGGCACGTGAGGCCATGGCGGAGGCGGTGACCCGGATCATCGGCGTACTCGACGCCCGCTGACCCGCTGCCCCGCAGAGCCGCTCACCCGTCCACCGGGCCATCCGCCGGACCCTCCGACGGCAGTTCGGCGAGCTTCTCGAAGAAGAACTCGTGCTTGAGGAACGACACCGGTTGCCGTCGCTGTCGTTGCGCCGACCGCCGTGCCGGAGTCCGTGGTGCAGAAACACCGCGGTGCCCGCCGGGCAGACCAGCCGTGACTGGCCGAGCAGGTTCTGGTGGCGGCCGGTGTCCGACTCGTTCGTACACCGGAGACGGCTGCCCGGCACGCTCAGGGTGCCGCCCATGTCCAGGGTCACGTCCTGCGGTAGTACATCAACTGGACGTCGAAGGCGTCCGCCACCGTGCTGTCGTACGGCACGTCGGGTACGCCCCGGCCCAGGAAGCCGATCGCCTCGGCGTTCAGCTCCGCAGGGACCACCCCCTCTCACCACCACTGGTAGTTTTTCACCATGCTGGAGACGACCATCCACCTCGGCGAGCCACCCGTCGTGGCCGACGCGGGCGTCGGCGTGCACGGTGTCGCGAGCCGCACGGACGTCTTCCGGCTGCCCGAGCTGTGGCAACTGCACCTCTACCAGTACGAGGCCGAGCTGACCGTGGACGGCACACCGCACCTCGTCCGGCCCGGCCGGGTCAGCCTCGTACCGCCCGGCGCGAGGGTCCGCTACCGCTACCAGGGCCGCTCGGAACACCTGTACGCACACCTGCGCATCGCCGCCACCGGGACGCCGCGCACCGTACCCGTGCTGCAGGACGCCGGAGCCGAACTCCCCGTGCTGACCGGCCTGTTGCTTCAGGCGGTGGCCTCCGCGCCGGGCGAACCCGAGCGCACCAGGGCCGAGGTCTGGACCGCGCTGTGGCGCGTCGCCCACCTGACTCCGGCCGCCGATCGCCCGGGCCCGCATCCGGCCGTCACCGCCGCGATGGCGTACGTCGAGGGCAATCTCGCCGCCCCGCTCACCGTGCCCGCGGTGGCCCGCGCCGCGGGCGTCTCGCACAACCACCTGACCCGGCTCTTCCGCGCCGCGACCGGCGGCACCGTGGTCGCGTACATCCGCCGCCGCAGGCTCGATCGCGCCCGGCACCTGCTGCGGGCCTCGACCCTGTCCATCCCGGCGGTCGCCGCGTCGGTCGGCATCCCCGATCTGCAGGCCTTCAACAAGGCCTGCCGACGCGAACTCGGCGGATCGCCGCGCTCCCTGCGCGGCGGGACCGGTGCTACTCCTGCCCCTGCTTGACGGCCTTCAGGACCACGAACTTCGCGTCGCTCGCGACCAGTTCGCTGTTGCCGAAGAGGCGCCGCAGCTTCACGTGATAGCCCAGATGGCGATTGCCGACCACCCACAGCTCCCCGCCCGGCCGCAGCGCGCGGCGCGCCCCGACGAACATCCGCCACGCCGTGGCGTCGGTCGTCGCCTGGTGCGAGTGGAAGGGCGGGTTGGTCAGCACCAGGTCGACGCTGTCCTCCGGCACACCGTTCAGGCCGTCGTCGACGCGGAACTCCGCCTTGCCGTGCTCGGCCGCGCCGTCGGTGTTCACCCGGTACGTCGCCTCCGCCGAGGCCACCGCCTGGTACGACTCGTCGACGAACAGCACCTCGCTCTCCGGCTGCGCCAGTGCCACCGCGGCACCGACGACACCGTTTCCGCAGCCCAGGTCCACGACACGCGCGGCCCGGCGCCCGTACGGCAGGTGCTGCAGGAAGAACCTGGTGCCGATGTCCAGGCGCTCGGCGCAGAAGACGCCCGCCTCGTTGACGACCGTGCGGCCGGAGACCGGGCCGATGCCGTCGGGCAGCGTGTAACTGAGCGGCCAGGGGTTCGCCGACGGCACGATTCCGGGGTTCGGCGTGCAGAAGATCAGCCGGGCCTTCTTCTCGGCCAGTGACGTCCGCGTCGGTCCGATGATCCGCTCGAACAGCTTGAGCGTCGAGGTGTGGATCTCCTTGACCATGCCGGTGCCGACGACGACGGTCCCCTCGTGCACGGAGGGCGCCAGCCGCAGCAGCTGGTCCTCCAGCAGCGCGAGGCTCTTCGGCACGCGCACCAGCAGCACGTCGACGCGCTCGGGCACCGCGTCCTGCGTGGTGAGAAGACGTACGGAATCCTGGTCGGCGTCGTTGCGCGACAGATTGGCGCGGGTCGCCTCCCGGGTGAGGAACGAGTCGGTGATCTGCACCGGCGCGTGCGCCCGGAGGGCCGTGGTGAGAGCACCCCAGCGGTCACCGACCACGACGACCGTGCCGTCGAGCGCCTGGCCGCTGTCCGCGAGATGCTTCAGCAGGTACTCGTCGGAGGCGTCCCACGCACGGAGCTGGTCACGGGAGTCCTCGGGGAAGCGCGCCAGCATCAGCTCGGCCGAGGGGGTCGTCATACGGTCGGTCATTGGGTCCAGGCTAACTGAGGCGCAGCTCAGGGACGCCCGGTGACCACGTGAGGGTACGGCGTGAGCGGGTGCGGACCCTGCGGGAGGATGGGAGCCATGGACGCCGAACTGTTTCCCAGGAGCCGCAGGGAGATCGCGCCGGGCGCCGTGCACGTGCCGGACTGGCTGTCGCCCGGGCGCCAGAAGGAGCTGCTGGAGGCCTGCCGCGACTGGGCCCGGCCGCCCGCGGGACTGCGCACTGTCCGTACCCCGGGCGGCGGCACGATGACCTCCCGGCAGGTCTGCCTCGGATGGCACTGGTATCCGTACGGGTACGCGTCAACGGTCGTCGACGGGGACGGGGCGCCCGTGAAGAAGTTCCCCGCCTGGCTGGGGGAGCTGGGGCGCCGGGCGGCCCGGGACGCCTTCGCGGACGGCACGCAGGCACCCCCGTACGAGTACGACATCGCGCTGATCAATTTCTACGACGCCGACGCCCGCATGGGTATGCACCGCGACAGCGACGAGAAGTCCGACGCCCCCGTGGTCTCGCTGAGTCTCGGCGACACCTGCGTCTTCCGGTTCGGCACCACCGGGTCGAGAGGCCGCCCCTACACGGACGTGGAACTGCGCAGCGGCGACCTGTTCGTGTTCGGCGGCCCGGCCCGGCTCGCCCACCACGGCGTGCCGCGCGTCCACGCGGACACGGCGCCACGCGAGTTGGGACTGACCGGCCGGCTGAACATCACCCTGCGGGTGAGCGGCCTCCGGAGCGTGTGACCGGCTGCTGACCGGTCACCCGGCCACCGGATCATGGGAGACTCGCCCTCATGAGCGGTGATGCGGCCCCCGGCGCGGTGGGAGAAGGAAGCACCAGGACACGGCTGGACCGGGGGCGGGGTGCGCTCGGACCCGCGTTGGAACTCGTGCACACGGGACGCGCGCCGACCCGGGCCGTGCTCACCGCCGAGCTGGGTGTGACCCGTGCGACGGCGGGCGCGGTCGCCGCGGAGCTGGAAGCGCTCGGTCTGATCCGCGTCGACGCCCGTCCGGGCGCCGCGGCCGGTTCGCAGGGCCGCCCCTCGCACCGGCTGGAACTCGCCGAGGACGGCCCCGTGGCCCTTGCCGCCCAGGTGCACGCCGACGGCTTCCGGGCCGCCCTGGTCGGCCTCGGCGGCCGTCTCGTGGCGACCGCGCCCGGCTGCGAGACCGTGGACGCCGACCCGGCGAAGGTGCTCCGCTCGGTCGTGGAGGCGGGCGCCGAACTGCTCCGGGAGACGGGCCGCCGCTGTGTGGGCGCCGGAGTGGCCGTCCCGTCGGCCGTCGCCGAACCCGAGGGCACCGCGCTCAACCCGCTGCACCTGGCCTGGCCGGCCGGCGCGCCCGTGCGGGAGATCTTCGCGGAGTGCGTCCGCGCGGCCGGCATCACCGGTCCGGCGTTCGCGGCCAACGACGTCAACCTCGCCGCGCTCGCCGAACACCGGCACGGCGCCGGCCGCGGCGCGCGCGATCTGCTGTGCGTGGCGACCGGACACCGGGGCGTCGGCGGTGCGCTGGTGCTCGACGGGCGGCTGCACACGGGCAGTTCGGGCCTCGCGCTCGAAGTCGGCCACCTCACGGTCAACCCGGAGGGCCGCGCCTGCCACTGCGGCAGCCGGGGCTGCCTGGACGTCGAGGCGGACCCCCTGGCGTTCCTGACGGCGGCCGGCCGCGACCCCGGCCCCGAGGTGTCGCTGCTCCAGCAGTCCAACGAGCTGATCCGCGACCACTACGCCGAGCTGGGCGTACGCACCGCCGTCGAGGCGCTGATCGACCGGCTGGGCCAGGGCCTCGCGGGCCTGGTCAACATCCTCAACCCGGACCGCATCATCCTCGGCGGCCTGCACCGGACCCTCCTCGACGCCGACCCGGAGAGGCTGCGGGCCGTCGTGGCGGACCGGAGTCTGTGGGGGCAGAGCGGCGGCGTACCCATCCTGGCCTGCACGCTGGACCACAACAGCCTGGTGGGCGCGGCCGAGTTGGCGTGGCAGCCGGTGCTGGACGACCCGATCGCGGCTCTGGCACACGCCTGAGCCGCTCCGAAGCGCGACCGCCTGCCGTCGGCCCCAGGGCGCGTCGGCCGTGGGTCTACGTCCACCCGACGGCGTACGCCCGTTGCGGATTCGCCGTCAGGATCTGCTCCACCAGCTCACTCCCCAGGGCGAGTTCGAGCCTTGGACGGACGCGGCGCAGCAGGTACGGCATGCCCGGCCCGCCGTTCACCGAGCGGGCCCCGGCCGTGGTCGTGTCCCCGCCGAGGAGCAGCCGGTCGCCGAACCCGGCGTCGGCGAGCTCCCGTACGGCTTCGGGCATGCGCCAGTCCGTCGCGTGGTTCGCCCGTGAGGGGCCGTCAAAAGCCAGGTAGGCGCCGGACTCGGCGGCCTGCCGGTGCACCACCGGGTCGGGGGAGCGGTTGAGGTGCCCGAGGATCACACTGCTCGGCGCCACCCCCGACTCACCGCACAGCAGATCGAGTACGTCGAGCGCGCCCGTGCCCAGCTCCAGGTGGACGGCGACGGGCGCCCCCGTGGCGTGGTGCGCCTCGGCCGCCGCGGTCATCGTCCAGCGGGCATGCGCGTCGAGCGCGTGGAAACCGCCCGCCACCTTGATGAAGCCCGCACGCACACCGGACGTGGCCAGCCCTTGCGTCAGCTCGGACACGAAGAGGTCGGCGAGCCCGCCCCGCAGCCGGTCGAGCACCTCCGGCGCGTAGTGGACGGCCTGGTGCAGTCCTGTGGCGGCCACGACATGCACCCCGGCGGCGCGAGCGAGCAGCGGCAGGTCGGCGGCCCGCCGCCCGAGGCCGTACGGGGTCCACTGGGCGACACTTCCGCCGCCCGCCGCGCCGAACGCGGTCAGTTCGGCCGTCGCGGCGCCCGCGTCCCGCAACTCCTGCCCCGGCAGGCGGGGACTGCTGAAGAAGAGATGGTCGTGGGCGTCGCAGACCCCCAGCTCGGCCGGCGGCACGTCTCCGAGGACCGTACGAACCGTACGAACGGTACGAGCCCCGGGCGCCCCGCTCACCAGTGCCGTCCCCGACGCAGCCGGTCACGCCCCGGCGCCGACAGATGCAGCACGCGGTAAGTCTCACCGTCGGCCTCGGGCGGGTCGTGGGCCCAGAGGGAGAAGTGCGCGACCTCCCAGTGACGTGGGTCGACGGCGGCAGCGGCGCCCACGGCCCCGTCCAGCGCGGCCAGGCGCCGCGTTTCCCGCACGGCCTCCCGCGCCACCTCGGTCGGCGGCACGCCCTCGGGGACGCGCACCCGCCTGCGTACCGCGACTTCGGGCGTCGCACCGGCGGCGCCGCCGTCCTCGTACGCCAGGCCCGCCCAGTGCTGCACCACGGGGCGCCCGAAGTCGTTCACGAGCCCCTGGAAGCCGGGCCCCCAGAGGAAGGAGTTCATGCCCTCGGGGGTGTCCCACAGGTAGAACGGCGCGTACTGGTTGACCGGCGAGCCGTCCACGCCGCGCTCCCGCAGCAGATAGACCTTCATCCCGAGCCCGTCCCAGTCGTCGAGCAGATGCCCGACACGGGCCACCCGGTCCCGGACGACGCCCATGTCGTAGTCCGCGGGCAGGGTGATCTCGTACTGCATGGCGTGCATCGGTGCCTCCCGGCGGCTCAGGCCTTGGTGGGTGTGGGCGAGTTGCCGGAGGGGGAGCGGAGTGCGAGGAGGGACAGCAGCCCGCGCACCCCCGTGTCGAAGGCGGCGGTCGAGCCGGACGCGCGGGCCAGCACGTAGCCTCCCTGGACCGTGGCCACGATCGTCGCGGCGATCTCCTCGCCGTCCAGCGCCGACGCGAACTCGCCCCGCTCCTGGCCCTCCTCGACGATGCCGGCCAGCCGCTCGCACAACCAGTCCAGCGTCTCGTCGACGGGCGCGCGCAGTGCGTCGCTCACGACGACGTCCGGATCCATGGTCAGCCGCCCGACCGGACAGCCGCGCAGGACATCGCGCTCGCGCCGTAGATACGCCTCGATCCGCTCGGAAGGGGAACCGGGCCCGCCGAGAACCGCTTCCGCGGTGGCGCGCATCTCCTCCGCGGTGCGCCGGATCGCGGCCAGGGCCAGCTCGGACTTGCCCGTGAAGTGGTGGTACATGCTGCCCTGGCCGGCGCCCGCCCGCTGCAGGATCGCTTTCGGGCTCGTGCCCACGTAGCCGCGCTCCCACAGCAGCTCGCGGGTGGCTTCGATCAGACGCTCCGGAGTGCTCACACCGCCACTGTACATACTAGTAGTTACAGAGTCGAGGGTCGGCCGAAGCCGCTTGGAGCAGCTGAAGCCCCCGTTCCTACTCCCGCGGAGGTACGCGTACTGCCGCTGGCCGTACGACGCCCCGGACCCCCTCCCGGCGCGAGCCTCGAAGCATCATCCGGAACCCGGCACCCGCAACCCGGAACCGCCGTGATCGCCGGGGTAGGGCTCGCCGCGGGGGCGCTCGCGGGTCTGCGCCCGGCCCGGCGGGCCGCCCGTCCGGACGTACTGAGGGCCATCGCCGCACAGTGAACGCCGGATGCGCCGAGATGCTTCGGCTGCGGGCCGCTGGGGGCCGTTCGCGCAGTTCCCCGCGCCCCTGGGAGCGGGCTGCGCCCCTACGCCCTGGGAGTGGGGCTGCGCCCCTACTCCCACCCTCCCGTACCCCTTCAGCCCGTCCGGCGTTTGAGGGCCGGGGGTTCGGGGGCGGAGCCCCTGAGTACGTGACGGGAACGGGCAGGGGCGGCGGGGGCGAAAACCAGACCGCCACCCCCACCCCCCGCCGCGAAGCAACCTGTCACCGCCCGGTCAGCCGGCAACGGCCGACCGGGCGGGAGCGTGTCCACTCTCAGGAGCCGGCGCCAGCGCATCCCCGGCATGCTCCACCTCCACGAACCCGCCCCCGCCCGACGCCGCGACAGCGGTGTACGGCGGCCGGACGGGCAGCGCCGCCGCGGCGGACGGAGCCGTGAGGGTGAACCACACGACCTTCCCCGACTCGCCGTCCGGCCGCACACCCCAGCTCTCACTCACCGCGGCCACCATCGAAAGACCACGTCCGCAGGTCGCGAGGGAGTTGGCGTCCCGCACCTCGGGAAGGCGCGGGTCGCGGTCGTGCACCGAGACGGTGAGCCGGTCGAGCAGCAGCTCGATCTCGACGGTGCAGAGCTTGTCGGGCCGGGCGTGCAGATGGACATTGGTCAACAGCTCGGTCACACCGAGCGCGGCCCGGTCTATCAAGGGATCCAGACGCCAGTAGCGCAACTGCGCAGATACGATTCTGCGGACCTGGCCGATCCGCGAGGGCAGAGCGTTGAGCTCCACCGTGCAATGTTTGCTTGGCTGGCTGATCACGGCTGCGACTCCCCGAATTGAGGTCCGGAAGAAGACGAGTGCGGATCCAGCGGGCTGCC
Source organism: Streptomyces sp. NPDC017991 (assembly GCF_044328075.1). Taxonomy (NCBI): domain Bacteria; kingdom Bacillati; phylum Actinomycetota; class Actinomycetes; order Kitasatosporales; family Streptomycetaceae; genus Streptomyces; species Streptomyces sp. NPDC017991. Next base: position 31,966 of record NZ_JBIRGP010000010.1, read on the forward strand.
TGCGCGCGCCGACCGCCTGCTGTCGGTGGCCGGCGGGCTGGTTCGCAGCGTTATCGCCGGTAAACCCAGAGTGACGTGACAACAGAGTGGCTCAGGAGGCGCGCTCCCGCAACTCGCGGTGATCTCGGCGGCCGGACGAACGGCGCCCTGCGCGGGGCTCAGCGCACGCGTCCCGCCGCGTCGCGCACGGCCTCGATGAACCGACGGGCGGCCGGCGGACCGGGCTCTCCGGGAGCCGGATCGTGGTCGCCGAGGGTGAGCAGATAGCGGGTGCCGTTGACGTCCGCCAGCGCCCGGTCCGCCTGGGCGAACCACGGCTTCGACGCACGGACCGCCTGCACCGGCGCGCTGTCGATCTCACTGCCGTAGCTGGTGAGCAACTCCAGTCTGCCGTCGCTGATCCGGACCTGCCCGGCCCGGGTGAGCGAACGCAGCCGCTTCCCGATCCGCACGCCTGTGGCTGTGAACTCCGGCTCCGCCATGTGCCCCACCCCCTTGTGCGCTCGGTCGTGCCCCGTCGTGCATGCCAGTCGTGTACCCCGTGGTGAAGACGGGGCACGCCTTGTCGTGCGTACGGCGCGGGTCCCGTTCTCTTGTGCGTCCCGCCGGGACCGGCGTCCTCTGCGTGCAGTCTGCCCGCGCGGGGCGTCGAGCACCAGTGCGCATCACGGCGTGGCACATGCCCTCCGGCGCACTCGCGTGAATGCGCCCCCCAACCGCTCGGTGTTCGCCCGCACCAGGAGTCCCTTTGAGGTTCCCAAAGGAGTGTTTATGCAGGTGAGAAGCGTGTGCAAGGTGCCTATGATCGAGGCGTCCGACCGCGCGACCCGACGTCGGCAGCCACCCGAAGGAGCCCCGCCGTGACCACCCCACAGCAGGCCCGCCCCCACGAGCCGACGGCCACGCTCGATGTCGACCACAGCGACGCGGAGTACCGGCACTGGCTCAAAGAAGCCGTGCGGAAGGTCCAGGCCGACGCGAACAGATCGGCCGACACCCATCTCCTGCGTTTCCCCCTGCCCGAGCGCTGGGGCATCGACCTGTATCTCAAGGACGAGTCCACCCACCCCACCGGCAGTCTCAAGCACCGGCTGGCCCGCTCGCTCTTCCTGTACGGGCTGTGCAACGGCTGGATCCGGCACGGCCGCCCCGTCATCGAGGCGTCGAGCGGCTCCACGGCCGTCTCCGAGGCGTACTTCGCCAAGCTGATCGGGGTGCCGTTCATCGCGGTCATGCCCCGCACCACGAGCCCGGAGAAGTGCCGCCTGATCGAGTTCCACGGCGGCCGGTGCCACTTCGTCGACGACCCGCGGACGATGTACGCGGAATCGGCGGCCCTGGCGGCACAGACCGGCGGCCATTTCATGGACCAGTTCACGTACGCGGAGCGGGCCACGGACTGGCGCGGCAACAACAACATCGCCGAGTCGATCTACCGCCAGCTGGAGCTGGAGCGCTACCCCGAGCCCGCGTGGATCGTGGCCACCGCGGGGACCGGCGGCACCTCGGCGACCATCGCACGCTATGTGCACTACATGCAGTTCAACACCCGTATCTGTGTGGCCGATCCGGAGAACTCCTGTTTCTTCGAGGGCTGGACCACGGGTGACGCGGAGGTCACCACCGACTGCGGCTCGCGCATCGAGGGCATCGGCCGCCCGCGGATGGAACCCAGCTTCGTACCCGGGGCCGTCGACCGGATGATGAAGGTGCCGGACGCGGCGAGCGTGGCGGCCGTGCGGGCGCTGGAACAGGCCATCGGGCGCAAGGCGGGCGGCTCGACCGGCACGGGCCTGTGGAGCTCGCTGAAGATCGTGGCGGAGATGGCGGCGGCGGGCCGGACCGGGAGCGTGGTCACGCTGCTGTGCGACCCCGGGGACCGCTATCTCGACAAGTACTACTCGGACGACTGGCTGGCCGGTCAGGGACTGGACATCGCGCCCTACGCGGCCACGATCGACGCGCTGCTGGCCACCGGGATCTGGCCCGCCTGAGCGGCCCGTCCCCGGCGCCCTCGGGGTGGCGCGAGCCCGGGTGCGCGCCGGAGGGAGCCGCGGGCCTGCCGGGACGGCGGCCGTCAGGGCGCGTGCGGCGAACCGATCCGCCGGTCCAGCTTCCCCACCGCGTGGCGGAACGCCCGGCCCAGCCCCGCCCGGCTCAGCCTCGTCACCAGGCGGAACGCCGCCGTGCCGTCGGCGGCCAGGGTCCACCGCACCCGCGTGCCGCGGGCGCCGTCCGGAGTGAGCCGCCACTCCTCGACGAGGGCGTGCACGCCGGGGGCGTTCGTCACGTCGACGCGGTACGCGTACACCTCGTGGGGCTCGGCCGCGACGACCGTCTCCTCGAAGCGGGTGCCGCCCCTGAGACGGATCCGCCGTCCGGAGCCGCCGTCGGCCGACCGCGCCGAGGAGACGGCGGAGAACCACTGCGGCCAGCCTTCGACGTCCTCGGCCAGCGCGCGGTAGACCGCCTCGGGGGACGAGGTCACCCCTTTCGCGAACACCAGACGCACGGGAGCGTTCTCGACGAAGTCGAGTTCTACGGGGCGCAGTCGATGGACCATGCGTACGACCCCTTCGCGGGAACGAAGTCGGGAACGAGCCCTGAACGCAGTCCCGCGACACGGCAGTCGGCGGGGCGGGGTCACCATAACCGGCGGCACGTCAGATGTCTTTACCGTCCATGGAAGCCCGGGCGGACACTCAGGCGTCCGACGCGTCCTCGTCCTCGGCCTCGGGTTCGCCCGCCACCATCAGGCGCCGCAGGTGCTCGGAGATCTCCGTGCGCGCCTCCGCGGGCAGCCCGTCGTCTGTCACCAGTGTGTCGACCTGTTCCAGCGCGGCGAACGAACTCAGCCCCACCGTGCCCCACTTGGTGTGGTCCGCGACCACGACGACACGCCGTGCGGACTGCACGAGTCGCCGGTTCGTCTCGGCCTCCGCCAGGTTCGGCGTGGACAGACCCGCCTCCACCGATATGCCGTGCACCCCGAGGAAGAGCACGTCGAAGTGGAGTGCCTCGATCGCCTGGTCCGCGACGGGACCCACCAGTGAGTCCGACGGTGTGCGCACGCCGCCCGTCAGCACGACCGTCGCCGCGCCCTGCCGCTGCCCCGACGTGCGCTGCGCCGAGTGGAAGACGTCGGCCACCCGCACCGAGTTGGTCACGACCGTCAGGTCCGGCACGTCGAGAAGCTGATGGGCGAGCGCGTACGTCGTCGTGCCGCCGGACAGCGCGATCGCCGTGCCCGGGGCCACCAGCGACGCGGCGGCCCGCGCGATGTCCTCCTTGGCCGTCAGTTCCAGGCCCGACTTGGCCTCGAAACCCGGCTCGTGCGTACTCGCCTCGACCACCGGGACGGCACCGCCGTGCACCTTCTCCACCACGCCCTGCCGGGCGAGCGCGTCCAGGTCGCGACGGACCGTCATGTCGGACACGCCGAGTTTCCTGGTCAGTTCGTTCACGCGGACGCCACCGCGCCGCCGGACCTCGTCCAGGATCAGAGCGCGCCGCTGCTCCGCGAGCAGGTTCTGATTCTCGCTCACGTCCGCTCCGGTTCCCTTCGCCTCGACCCGCCCGACATACCCCTGTGCAGCCCCTGCGCCGAACACCGGCAAGGACATTCCCCTCACCTGTGGTCCGCGGGACGCCCCATCCTCGCACGGGCCTCCGCAGGCCGCGCCACTGCCTGTGGCGACGCGCACACGTCACGCTGCCACCTCGTGTCCGCCACCGTCACACGGATCGGGGAGATTCCGTGACGAGTGGTGCGCGCAGGGTCAACAGAGGAGATCCTTGTATCTGGACACGACACATGGACATGACACATGCCGCACGGGCATCACGGGGGACACACGACAGTGGAGCGTCTACAGAAGCACGGACCGCTGAGCGGGGCGACCGGTCCGGGGCCGCAGCAGGCGGCCGACACCGCGCTGGAACTCCTGGTCCACGGCGTCGGAGGCACGACGCCCCAGGAAATGCTGAACGATCCGCGCACGGTCCGGATCACCGGCGACGACACGGCCGCGGTCTTCCGCCGCGCCGACGACGTCGAGGCCGAGACGAACGCGACGCGGCGGCCCGCGGAGCACCAGGGCAAACCGATTCCCGAGGCGTACGTCTGGTGCAACCTCACCTCGGGCAACGGCTCGCGGGCGCTGTGGCTGCTGCTCCTGCCGTTCATGGTGGTCAACCTCGCCCACTGGATGCGGCCCACGGTGAGCGACAACCGCAAGCCCGCGGTACGGCTCTACGGCCTGCTGGTGCGCCTGGCGGGACTGACCCTCACGGTGCTCCTGGTCGCCGCGGCCTGCGAGGTCGCCCTCGACCTGGCCGCATGGCAGTGCGCGGGGACGCCCGACTGCGCCAGGGAGCACTCCTGGCTCGGCTTCCTCTCCCCGGCGGTCTCCGACGGCGGCTGGTGGAGCCAGCCCGGCCGCCGCCTCGCCCTCGCCTCACTGGTGCCCGCCGCTCTCACAGGTCTCCTCTGGTACCTCTCGCACCGCACCTGGAGCGCGTACGAGTCCCAGCAGCCGAGGCCGCGCGAGAACGAGCCGGAGGAGGAGGACAGCAGGGCCGGGCTCGGCCGCCCCGGCTTCTGGTACGGACGCCGGCTGGTCGCCCGGCTGCGGGTCGCCCACACCGCCGCGGGTCTGCTGACGATCGCCGCGGCGGTCGGCGCCGCCGCCGCCCGTCACGACCGCGAGGCCGGCGGGCCGGCCGCCCTGAACGTGCTCGGCTGGCTCCTGAACGGGTCGCTCGTGCTGGGGGCGGTCTTCGTGCTGTGGGTCGTCTGCAGCCGGGGCCGCAGCGAGCACCGGCTCGACCGGCAGCTCGACGCGGCCCTCGTGCGCCGGCTGCCCCTCGGCTCGCTCGCCCTGCTCGTCCTCACCTTCGTCTACGCGGGCTGGTCGCGTCCCGAATGGAGTTCGGACCACCGGCTGTCCGGCGGCGGCACCGCCTTCGGCACCATCGCGCTGGTCGAGTGCCTGCTCGTGATCGCCCTCGGGGCCGTGGCCCACGTCCTCTACCGCGCCCAGCCGGATCCCCGTACCGCGATGCGGGGCCTGGCGGGGCCCGCCGTCGCGATGCTGGCCTGCGCGCTCGGCGGGGTGATGTCCGGCGGAGTCTCCCAGCGCGTCGCCGACTGGCTGGACGGCACCGGCGGCACGATCGCGGGACCGCCCGTGCTGCTGACCTGGCAGGCGTCCGTCATCCCGCCCCTGCTGCTGGTCCTGTTCGTCCTCGTCGGCTGGCTGGCCCGGCGCACGGTGGTGCTGCGCCGCACCGAGACGGCCGCGGTGGAACGCGCCTACGAGGACGAGCCCAAGGACGAGTCCACCACCCGCCGCATCGCGAGCATCCGCGCCATGGCCTCCCTCACCGACCGGGCCCCCCGGATCATCGGCGTCACCTCCGTCGTGACGCTGATCCTGGGCGGCCTGGCACTCGCGGGCGCCCTGGCCACCCAGGACGCCCCGGGCGAGGCGGCCCGCGGCACCTACCCCGTCGTACGGGGCGCGGCCGAGACCGCCCAGGCACTCGGCTCCTGGCTGATCGGTGTCGGCTTCATACTGTTCGTCACCTGGGGCCGCCGCGCCTACAAGGACCAGACCGCCCGCCGCACCATCGGCATCCTGTGGGACGTCGGTACGTTCTGGCCGCGCGCGGCACACCCCTTCGCGCCCCCTTGCTACGCCGAGCGCGCCGTCCCCGACCTGACCTGGCGCATCGCCGGCTGGACCCGCGCCACCGGCGGCCGTCTCGTCCTCTCGGGCCACTCCCAGGGCAGCGTCCTCGCCGCCGCCGCGGCCTGGCAGCTCGAACCGGCGGTACGCAAGCGGGTAGCGCTGCTGACCTACGGCTCACCGTTGGAGCGGCTCTACGGGCGCTGGTTCCCGGCGCACTTCGGGCCCGCGGCGCTCAGCGGCCTGCACCGGGACGTCGACTGCTGGCGCAACCTGTACCGGGCCACCGACCCCATCGGCGGCCCCATGCGACTGCCCGGCGACTGCGGGCCCAAGGTCGACCGCGAGGCCCTGGAGGACCCGCTCGCGTACTGCCGGTCGGAGAAGCACCCGCTGCCCGCGCCGATCCTCGGGCACTCGGACTACCAGGCGGACCCGGTCTTCGCCGAGGAGCGGGAGAAGCTGCTCGCCCGGCTCAGGCCCGACATCCCGGCACCGCGACCGGGCACCGGGCCCGCGGAACCACAGGGCGACCCCGGAGCGGAACCGACATCGACCTAGACCCAGGTCCAATTCCAGGTCCAGGGACGGGGACGGGGACGGGAACGGGAACCGGGGCTCAGGGAAGCTCCGGCAGGTCCTCCGCGTACAGCAGGGTGAGGTCGTCCGTGCTCGTCTCGGCGAGCTGGGCGACCCGCCCCGCGTGCCGTTCCACCATGGCCTCGAAGGTCTGCCGCGCGGTACGGCCGTTGCCGAACGCGGGCCCCTTCGGGATCGCCGTGAAGTACTTGACCAGCTCCTGGTCCGTGCCGGGTGCCAGCCGGTACTCGTGCTCCTCCGCCTGCTGCTCCACGATCCGCAGCAGTTCCTCGGCGCCGTAGTCGTCGAAGGTGATGGTCCGTGAGAAGCGGGACGCCACACCGGGGTTGACCGACAGGAAGCGCTCCATCTCGGCCGTGTAGCCCGCGACGATCACGACCACCGCCTCCCGGTGGTCCTCCATCAGCTTCACCAGGGTGTCGATCGCCTCGCGGCCGAAGTCGCGCCCCGAGTCCTCCGGCGACAGCGCGTACGCCTCGTCGATGAACAGCACGCCGCCGCGCGCCCTGTCGAACGCCTCCTGCGTACGGATCGCCGTGGAGCCGATGTGCTCGCCGACCAGGTCGACACGGGACACCTCGACGAGGTGCCCCTTCTCCAGGACACCGAGGGAGGCGAGGATCTCGCCGTACAGCCGGGCGACCGTCGTCTTGCCGGTGCCGGGGGAGCCGGTGAAGACGAGATGGCGCCGGGCGGAGGCGGCCTTGAGGCCTGCCTGCTGGCGTCGGCGGCCCACCTCGATCATGTCGGTGAGCGCCCGCACCTCGCGCTTGACGCTCTCCAGGCCCACCAGCAGGTCCAGCTCGCCGAGCACGGCCTCCGAGGTGCGCGAGGGCCGCTCCGGCTCCGACGCGGCGACCAGCGGCTCCTGCTCGGTGACGCGCTGGCCCGGGATGGCGCCCAGCAGACCGGAGGACTGCCCCGCGGTCTGTACGACGGGTTCCGGGGCCGGGGTTCGCGCGTGGGCGCTCTCGTCGCTCGTGCAGTCCTCGACCAGCGGCCCGGTGCCGGCCGCCTGGTCGCCCCCGGCGTCGGCGAACTCGTAACCACCGCGCGCGCACCGCTCCGTACGGCACTTCTTCAGGGTGGCGCGGCAGCCGTCGATCACATGGAAGCCGTATCCGCCGCTGCCCGTCACCCGGCAGCCGTGGAAGCTGCCACGACCGCCGGCCGACACGTAGAAACCCGCCTCCGCGGGCGAGGTGACCGTGCACCGCTCGATCGTGGGATCGGCGCCCTTGGTGACGATCACGCCCGTCTGCGTGCCGTCGATCGTGCAGGCGGAGAGCGTCCCGCCGCTGCCGTGGTCGCGGAACCAGGCGCCCGTCGCGGCGTCCCGGATCCGGCAGTCGTCGAGCTGCGCGGTGGCGCCGTCGCTCACCGACACGGCCGTGTTGCGGACCTGGGTGATGTCACTGTCGACGACGTCGGCGCGCGAGCCGCGGTCGAGCACGAACAGGGCGTCCGGCACGTCGTGCACCCGGCAGGATTCGAGGACGACCGTCGCGCCGTCGCTGACCCACACCGCCGGGTAGTCGCCCGTACTGTCGTGGATCTCGCACTGGTTGGCGTCCACCCGCGTGCCGGGATCCCAGACCGACAGGCCGTTGCGCCCGAACTGGCGCACGGTGGAGCGCGTCATGGTGAGGACCGACCGGGACCGCAGGTCGACCGCGTTCTCCGGGATGTCGTGGATACGGCAGTCGGCGAGCGTCAGCACGGCGTCCGTGTCGAGCGTGACACCGTCCGACGTCGTACGGTGCACATCGCAGTCCGTGAGGTGCGCCGTGGCCCGCGCGGAGATCTGTACGCCGCTGCCCCTGACCTCGTAGACCTCGCAGCCCACCGCTTCGAGGGCGGACTGCTCGCCGGTCACCGACAGGCCCGCGCCCGCCGTGTGGTGCACCCGGCAGCGTTCCAGCCGCGGATGGGCACCGCCGCGCACCGAGACGCCCGACTGGCCGGCGGCCACGACCTCGCACTCCTCGAAGACCCCGCCCCCGCCGTCGAGCACGGAGATGCCGACGCCGGCCGGATTGTCCACCGTGCACCGCCGCACCGTCGGGCGCGCGCCGCCGCGCACCTCGATGCCGGCCGCGGACCGGGTGACGATCCGGATGTCCATGAGCTCCGGGGTGCCCTCCTCGACGAGCAGCGCGGGCGCGGCCGAGTCCTGGCCCTCCACGAGCAGGTCCTGGACCACGGCGGAGGCACGTACGGTCAGCGGCACTCCGTCGACGGGCGCGATACGCACGGAACCGGCCGATCCCTCGGGGCCGCGCAGCGTCACCGCCCGCTCTATGACGAGGTTCTCCCGGTAGGTCCCGGCGGCGATGGTGAGCACGTCACCGTCGGCCGCGGCCTCCAGGGCGGCGGCGAGCGATGCGTACTCACCTGTACGGCGCCGCCACCGCGACGTGCCGGTGTGCGTCACCTGGACCGTGCCCTGTGCCATGGCGCTGCTGTGCCCCCACCTCGTCGTACGCGGGTCCTGAGAAGCCGTGTTCCGAGCGCCTGGCCGTCAACTCGGCTCGCGGGGAACGGGAAACAGCCTCTCATGACGGTGCCGAACACCTCGGCCGGTCCACCGTAGCGTGCGCGGGGCCGCGCGGTTGACCGGAGCGCGGAGGCCGTCAGCTGCCCGTGCCCGTCCTGCCCCAGTCCGGCCCCGCCCGGGACCACGCCTGGTCCCAGCGGTCGTACCGGCGCCGCACCATGCGCCAGACCAGCAGACGCCGGGTGCCCTCGACGAGGCCCGCGCAGGCGGCGGCCGTACCGAATCCGGCGAGGACGGCGTGCGTCGCGGCGGTCGCGGTGTCCAGCGGCCGGCCGACTATGCGGCCCTGCCCGTCCGTCCACACCGTGAAGTGGTCGCCGCGCTCGGGGGTCTTGAGGTCCGCCATGGCCGTGCCCCGGCGCGCGGTGCCGTCCGGAGCCGTCCAGCGGGCCACCACCCGGCTGTGGGAGTCCCGTCCGGAGGCCGTCTCGGGGTCGGGGTCCAGCGGAGTGCGGTCCGATCTTCCGATCACGGTCGCGACCACCGGGTAGTTATTCTCCCGCTGCTCCCGCACGGACCGCTGGAGGGCGTCCCCGGCGATCCCGCCGACCAGCACACCGACCAGGGGCGCGGCGACGAGGATCAGCAGAAGTGCCCCCAGCGCCAGCCACGCCTCGAAGAGATCCGTCGTACGCCGCAGCGGATTGCGCCGCCAGCGCCAGAGTCCCCGAATCGCCCGCACCGCTCCGCACCCCCTCCGCGTCCGTGATAACCCCCCTCGGAGCCGTTCACGCGCGCGGCCGGGCAAGAGAGAGGGAAATCACCCCTCCTGCCGGCCCCTCATGAACTCCTCCCACGGACTCAACGGCTGTGCCCGGCGTGGGTGTTCCCCGGGCGAAGTCCTATTCGAGGATCCGCACCGGGTCGCCCACCCGGACCGAGCCGGGGGACTCCGGCACGAGATTCTGCCCGAAGACCAGCTTGTCGCCGAAACGGCGGTGCCGGGCGAGGGTGCGCAGCGGCTCCCTGCCGCGCTCGGCCGTCGTTTGGTCGGTGGTGGTCACGACACAGCGCCCGCACATCTTGGCGACGCGCAGGACGACCTCGCCGACGGCGATCCGGGACCAGTCGTCCTCGGCCCAGGCGTCGGTGCCCTCGACCACGATGTTCGGCCGGAAGCGGTTCATGGGGAGCGGGCCCTCCTCGGGCCGGTCGCCCCGCGCGATCAGCGTGTTCAGGGCGTCGAGCGAGGCGAGCGTGGTGACGAGCAGGGGGTAGCCGTCCGCGAAGCTGACGGTCTCGCCCGGCCGCGCGAACCGCGGGTCGACGGGTCTGCGGGTGGCCGGGTCGTCGAGGTGCACGAGTCGCACCTCGATGCCGAGGAAGTCACTGAACCAGGCGTCCGCCGTGACCCCGGCGGGGACCCCCTCCACCTTGTCGTTCCAGATCTCCACCGTCGTGGTGCCGCCCGGTTCGGGCACGGGGACGGTCAGTGGCTCACGGCCGGGCGCGGACACCAGGATCGCGCCGCCTGCCAGTGCTCCGACGGAGACCAACGCCATCCGCGGTCGCGCGCGTTGGGTGATGATCCTGTTCTTCTCGTCGGTCAGCACCCAACGCCGGTCGCCCGCCGGACCCCATGGCTCCACGACGACCTCGTGCGGGGCGTACCCCGCGGCCGCCTTCAGCGGGTAGACGTGGATCGAGTGCAGTACCGGCTTCGACATGAGGTCATCCTGCCGGAGGGCTCGGACGACCTCGGCCGCATCCCCCTCAGTAGCCGCGGTACTGCTGGTTGTTGTACGGGTCCTGGTACGGCGCCGGAGCGGGGCGCGGGGCCGCGGGGGCGGGACGCGGTGCCGCCGGACGCATTGCCTCGTAGCCCGTGCCGCCGCCGTTCATGGGGCGCTGCGGCTGCGGCGCCTGGGGGCCCGGGTAGCCGCGCGGCGCGCCGTTCTGCTGGGGGATGTACGGGGCCGCGGCCTGCTGCAGCGGAGCCGGTTGCTGGGCCTGGGGGTAGCCGTACTGGGGAGCCTGCTGAGACGGTGCGGCGGGCAGAGCGGGCAGCGCCGACGGAAGCGCGGGCAGGTTGCCGCCCGTGTCGTATGCCGCGGGGACCCGGATCGGGGCGATCTGCGGGGTTCCCCGCTCGGCCACGAGGGAGTCGTAGATCGGGGTGTCCGGGAAGGAGGCGGAGTAGTAACCGCCGCCATAGGTGGAGCGGGGGGAGGTCATGGGACATAAGTTAAGCCCACGATGTGCTGGTTGGGGAGACCGATAAGAGGGTTGTTTTCCGTGTCGGCAATGACGCGGGACCCTCAATGCGAGCGAATTTGGCGAAAAAGGGCAGCGGAGACTGCCAGGATCGTGTAAAGGCCGAGTTCCGGAGGGGTTACCCACGAGTCGGTCGCCGATCTTCCGGGCCCGGTCATGGGCGTTCGCCGCTCGGGGGATTAGGTTGGCGCGGAACGGGCGAACGTACCGAGTCGCGGTCGTCGCGGAGACACCCGATGGGGGCGGACATGTCAATGCCTAAAGGATCGAACGTCGCGGTGCCGACGACGGGGTTCCGCGTCGAACTGGGCTGGCGGACGGGTCCCGGAGTGCCCGACGCGGACGCCTCGGCGCTGCTGCTGGCGTCCGGGAAGGTCCGCTCCGACCAGGACTTCGTGTTCTACAACCAGCCGGCGCACTCCTCCGGCGCGGTGCGCCACGAGGGCAAACGCAACGCCGGCGGCCAGGTGAACGACACACTGTTCGTCGACCTCGCGCGCGTGGAGCCCGGGATCGAGACGGTGGTCCTCGCCGCCTCCTCCGACGGCGGCACGTTCGGACAGGTCCCCGGGCTCTACATCCGTATCCTCGACGCACAGCAGGGCACGGAGGTCGCGCGCTTCGACAGCGAGGGCGCGGGTGCCGAGACCGCGTTCGTGCTCGGCGAGTTCTACCGCAGACAGGGCGCCTGGAAGTTCCGTGCCGTCGGACAGGGCTACGACAGCGGACTCATGGGACTGGCCACGGACTTCGGGATCACCGTCGACGAGCCGCAGCGGCCGGCGCCGCCCGCCCCCGTGACCCTGCCGGTCACGGCCGCCCCGCCCGTCTCGGCCCCCCGGCCGATGGCACCGCCGCCCGCCCCTCCGGCACCCCCGGCCCAGCCAGCGGCCCCCGTACGCCTGACCAAGGTCACCCTCACCAAGGACGCCCCGTCCGTCTCGCTGACCAAGCAGGGCGGCACCTCGGGTGTGATGCGAGTGAACCTCAACTGGACGGTGCGCAAGCAGTTCTCGGGATGGCAGGCCAAGCTGGGCCGGGCGATCGCCATGCACGCGGACCTCGACCTCGACCTGTGCGCCCTCTACGAACTCTCCGACGGAAGCAAGGGCGTCGTCCAGGCCCTGGGCAACGCGTTCGGAGCGCTGCACCAGCCCCCGTTCATCCACCTCGACGGCGACGACCGGACCGGCGCGTCGTCGAGCGGCGAGAACATCAGCGTCAACCTCGACCACATCCGGGACTTCCGCCGCATCCTCATCTTCGTGACCATCTACGAAGGGGCACGCTCCTTCGCCGACCTGGACGCCTCGGTGACCCTCCAGCCGCTGCACGGCGCACCCGTCGACTTCTCCCTCGGCGAGTGCACCGTGCCCTCCACGGTGTGCGCGCTCGCCCTCATCACGAACACCGGCACCGACCTCGTGGTCCAGCGCGAGGCACGCTTCCTCGTCCCCGACCGGGGCGTGAGCCCGCAGCGCACCGTGGACTACACCTACGGCTGGGGCATGAACTGGACCCCGGGCAGGAAGTGAGCCCACCGGACGCGCCTCTGTCCCGCGGAAGCGCTCACTGCCGCTCGGGCGCCGCCTCGGGCCGGGCGTAGGTGCGGCCCTTCCAGGCCGCGCCGCGCCCCCTGTAGTGCTGCACCGCGGAATCCACGGTCATGAAGAGGTACATCAGGGCCGTGAAGGGAAGCAGCGGGGCGAGCGCGAGAGGTTGCCGGTAGTACCGCAGCATCGGCAGATACGTCGCCGTCATCACCAGCCACGCCAGTCCGCCGGCCGCCGCCGCCAGGTGGACGCCCGTCACGACACCCACGACGAGCGCCACCGGCGGCACCAGATACACCACGACGAGACCCGCCACGGTGCCGGCCAGCACCAGCGGGTTGTGCCGCAACTGGGCGTACGCGCTGCGCGAGACCATCCGCCACAGATCGTGCAGCCGCGGATAGGGACGCACACTGTCCACGCGCTCGGCGAGGCCCAGCCAGATACGCCCTCCGGACCCCTTCACGGCCCTCGCCAGCGCCACGTCGTCGATGACGGCCTGCCCGATGGCGTCCGGGATCCGGGCCCGCTCGGCGGCCGTGACGCGCAGCAGGACACAGCCCCCCGCCGCGGCAGCGGTCCGTGAGCCCTCCTCCGCGATCCACCGGAACGGATACAGCTGCGCGAAGAAGTACACGAACGCGGGCACCACGAGCCGCTCCCAGACGCTATGCACGCGCAGCCGCGCCATCTGGGAGACGAGATCGAAGTCCCCGGTCACGGCCGAGGCCACCAACTCCCGCAGGCTGTCCGGCGCATGGGCGATGTCCGCGTCCGTGAGCAGCAGATACTCGGGTGCACGCGCGCGTGCCAGGCCGATGCCGTGCCGTACGGCCCAGAGCTTGCCGGTCCAGCCCGCGGGCGGCTCCCCGGGCGAGCCGACGGTCAGCGGCAGTCCGCCGTACCGCCGCCCCAGCTCACGTGCCAACTCCCCGGTGCCGTCCGAACTGCCGTCGTCGACCAGGAAGATCTCGGCCCGCCCCGGATACTCCTGCGCGAGGAGCGACGGCAGGCTCTCGGGCAGGACGGCGGCCTCGTCGCGCGCCGGCACCACCACACCCACGGACGGCCAGCTGTCCGGCTCCCCGCGCGGCGGCAGCCGCAGGTCCGTACGCCAGAAGAAGCCCTGGCCGAGCAGCAGCCACAGCCAGGCGGCCAGCGATCCGACAGCGGTCCACACAAGGGCGCTCACCCGCCGCAGTCTGCCCCACCGCCGCGGCCCGCAGAGCCGAATCGACTATGGTGACCGGGTGAAGATCGCGCTCATGGACTCCGGAATCGGACTGCTCGCGGCGGCCGCCGCGGTACGTCGGCTGCGCCCCGACGCGGAGCTCGTTCTCTCCTCGGACCCCGGCAGCATGCCCTGGGGGCCGCGTACGCCCGAGGACGTGACCGCGCGCGCCCTCGCCGTCGCGGAGGCCGCCGCCGCGCACCGGCCCGACGCCCTGATCGTCGCCTGCAACACCGCGTCCGTGCACGCCCTGCCCGCCCTGCGGGCCCGCCTGGAGCCGGGGATCCCCGTCATCGGCACGGTCCCCGCGATCAAACCGGCCGCGGCGGGTGGCGGACCCTTCGCGATCTGGGCCACGCCGGCCACCACCGGCAGCCCCTACCAGCGGGGGCTCATCCGCGAGTTCGCCGACGGAGCGAGCGTCACAGAAGTGCCCTGCCCCGGCCTCGCGGACGCCGTCGAGCACGCCGACCAGGCGGGCATCGACACCGCGATCGCCGCCGCCGCCGCGCGCACCCCCGACGATGTGACGACCGTCGTCCTGGGCTGCACCCATTACGAACTGGTCGCCGAGCGCATCCGCGCGGCCGTGCAGCGGCCCGGCACGGCACCGCTCGTCCTGCACGGCTCGGCCGGCGCCGTGGCCGCGCAGGCACTGCGCCGCACCGGCGAGGCCGCGGCCCCGCAGGCGCCCGAGCAGGGCACGCTCACGGTGCTGCTCGGCGGCCGGGAGGGCGTACTGCCCGCCACCGCGCTGACGTACGACGAGGGCCGACTGCTCCAGGCGGTCAGCCCCGCCCGCTGAACCCGCCCGCCGGCCCGAGCGCGCGGCGGCGCTCGTCCGGCGGAGGCTTCGCCTCCACGCGCGACGGTCACGGTCCGCGATCAGGTGCCCTCTCTGCGGAACGTGAGTACGCTCATTGGCATGACGGACCACCCCCACGGCGAACAGGGCGCTGCCGACGCCCCGCATACCGAGGTCTGGCACGGCCGCGCGTCCAACCGTATGCAGTGGCTGCTCGCGAGCATCGGCGCCGCCTGCCTGGCACTGGGCATCCAGCTGGCCGTCGATTCGACATGGACGTCGGGCATCGCCGCCCTCGCCATGTCCGTGGTCGGCTGCATCGCGGCGGGGCTTCTCGTCCTCTTCGGGACGCTGGCGTTCGTGCATGTGGCCGTGAAGGTCGACAAGGAGTGCCTGGAAGTACGCTGCGGCCACATGGGCGTCCCGCGCCGCCGCATCCCCCTGTCGCACATCACGGGAGCCGACTTCGCGCCCCGGGTCACTCCGCGGCAGTGGGGCGGCTGGGGGTACCGCTGGCGGCCCGACCAGGGAACCGCCGTGGTCGTCCGACGCGGCGAGGGACTGGTGCTCCTGCTGGGCGACGGGCATACGTTCACCATCACGGTGGACAACGCCGAGGCGGCCGTGCGGGTGATCCGCGACCGGCTGAGGCTCGCCGCCACGGGCCGGACCCTCTGACGCCGTAGACACTGTTCCGCCCGGGTCCGCCGGCTACCCCGTGGAGGAGGTCGGCGCGGTCGGTGTGGGACGCGCTGTGGCCAGGCCCGCGAGCAGGCCCGCGCCCGCCGTGACCGTCGTGAAGCTCAGAGCGTTGCCGACCGCGGCGATCGCGGCCAGCGCCGTCAGGGCGGCGCCCGCGGTGAGCACGACCGGGGTGGGGCGTGGTGACCTCCACAGGGCGTACAGCACCCAGCCGAACACCGCGGCGAGCAGGACCATGCCCAGGACCCCCTGCTCGGCGGCCTGCTGGAACGGTGCCGAATGGGGTTTGCCGTCGGGCGGCAGCGTCCGCGTGACGGTCGGGCTCAGCTCCGCGAAGCGTCCGGGGCCGATGCCCAGCCCCGGTTCCCGGGCCGCCATGTCGAGCGCGTCGTGCCACAGCAGCACCCGGTGCGGGGTGAGCTGCCCCTCCAGGGACGAGGTCAGGCCGTCCGGCAGCGCGTTCTCGGCCGTCGCCCAGGTCGCGCCGGTCACCAGGGCCACGGCGAGCGCGAGACCGCCGAGCCCCACCGCCCGGCGGCGCATACGGTCGGCGGCGAGCGAGCAGAGCAGCACTCCCAGACAGGCCACGAAGCCCGACGTCGATCCCAGGACGGCCGCGGTGACGGCGATACCGGCGGCCAGCAGCCGCAGGGCGAGCCGCAGTCCCGGCGGGCGGGCCGCCCAGGCCGCACAGCACGCGGCTCCCGCGGAGAGGGTGAGCAGCGCGGCGGTCGCGCCGGTCTGGCCGAGCGGTGAGGTCACCTGACTGCCCGGATTGATGTGCGGGGCGGCCACGGCGAGACCGAGTCCGGCGAACGCGCCCGCACCGGGCACGGCGACCGGCAGCAGTTCGCCGCAGATCCGCCCCACCGCGTAGCCGGCGGCCACGGCGAGCACCGCGAGCAGGACCCCCTCGGGCCGTCCTCCGCGCGCCGCGGCGGTGATCAGGGACCAGGCGGCGCACGCGCCGAGCACGACGACACCCGTCGCGTCCGACGCGCTGCGTCTGCCGTGTGCCGACGCCGGACCGGTCGCCGAAGTCATCCCCGTGGACCCCACCCCGACGCCCCCCGACCTGTGACGGGCCCCGTCCGCCCGGCCGGAAACGGCCCGTACGTCGAAGGCTCCGGCACACCGTAACGGGTGATGCGCCGGTTTGTGGACGAGTTGCGCAGAAACGATGCGGCAGGTGAGGACAAACGCCCGGCCGGTACCTGGTCAGCACCCGGTCAGCACCTGGGCGACGCCCGGTCGGGCGCCGGGGGCCGCGCTGTCGGCGCCGCGGTCACGCGCCGTAGACTCCCCGGGTGACCGCCACAGCGACCCCCGTAGACGAGCCGGAACAGCTCGAACCGCAGGACCGGCCCGTCTCGCGCATGGTTCGCCTGGCGCGACGGCTGCTTCCGGCCGCCGCCGCGGCACTCTCCGGGGTGCTGCTGTACGTCAGTTTCCCGCCACGCACCCTGTGGTGGCTGGCCCTGCCGGCCTTCGCGATCCTCGCCTGGTGCCTGCACGGCCGCACCTGGAAGGCGGCCCTCGGCCTCGGCTACCTCTTCGGCCTCGGCTTCCTGCTGCCGCTGCTCGTCTGGACCGGCGTCGAGGTCGGTCCCGGACCCTGGCTGGCGCTCGTCGTCATCGAGGCGGTGTACGTCGCGCTGGTCGGCGCCGGCATCGCGGCCGTCTCGAAACTGCCCGGCCGGCCGCTGTGGGCCGCCGCCCTGTGGATCGCCGGTGAGGCGGCACGCGCGCGTGTGCCGTTCGGCGGCTTCCCCTGGGGCAAGATCGCCTTCGGCCAGGCCGACGGGGTCTTCCTGCCGCTCGCGGCGGTGGGCGGCACCCCCGTGCTCGGTTTCGCGGTCGTCCTGTGCGGCTTCGGCCTGTACGAGACCGTCCGCCTCGGCCTCGAAGCGCGGCGCACCCGTGTCGTACGCCGGGGCGCCGCCGCGGTGACCCTGCTCGCTCTCGTCCTTCCCGTGGCGGGCGCCCTTGCCGCACGCTCCCTCGTCAGTGACAGCGCCGAGGACGGCACCGCGACCGTCGCCGTCATCCAGGGCAACGTCCCGCGCGCGGGACTCGACTTCAACTCCCAGCGCCGCGCCGTCCTCGACCACCACGCACGGGAGACCGAGCGCCTTGCCGCGCGGGTCAAGGCGGGCAAGGTCGCCCAGCCCGACTTCGTGCTGTGGCCGGAGAACTCCTCCGACATCGACCCGTTCCGCAACCCCGACGCCTACGCCGTGATCGACAAGGCGGCCAGGGCGATCGGCGCGCCCATCTCGGTCGGCGGCGTCGTGGAGAAGAACGGCAAGCTCTACAACGAGCAGATCCTGTGGGACCCGGTGAAGGGCCCCGGCGCCACCTATGACAAGCGTCAGGTCCAGCCGTTCGGCGAGTACCTCCCGATGCGTTCGCTCCTCGGCGCCATCAACGAGAACTGGACGTCCATGGTCCGCCAGGACTTCAGCCGGGGCGACAGGCCGGGCGTGTTCACCATGGCGGGCACCCAGGTCGGCCTCGCGACCTGCTACGAGGCCGCCTTCGACTGGGCCGTGCGCGACACCGTCACCCACGGCGCCCAGATCATCTCCGTACCGAGCAACAACGCCACGTTCGACCGCAGCGAGATGACGTACCAGCAGCTCGCCATGTCCCGCGTCCGCGCCGTCGAGCACAGCCGGACCGTCACCGTCCCGGTGACCAGCGGCGTCAGCGCCGTGATCATGCCGGACGGGAAGATCACCCAGCGCACCGGCATGTTCGTGGCCGACTCCCTCGTCCAGAAGGTGCCGCTGCGTTCCTCCGAGACCCCCGCCACACGCTTCGGGATCGCGCCCGAGATGGTGCTGGTCCTGATCGCGGCGGGCGGACTCGGCTGGGCGGTGACGTCGGCCGCGCGCGGACGTTCGGAACGCGGTGGTCGGAACGCCGCAGGGTGACGGGACCGGCCCGTTAGGGTCGATCCATGGCAACTCCTGACTTCATCCGTACGATCCGGGCCAGCGCGGGCCGGCAGCTGCTCTGGCTTCCCGGAGTCACCGCCGTCGTCTTCGACGACGAGGGCAGAGTCCTGCTCGGGCGCCGGGTCGACACCGGCAAATGGGCCGTCATCGCCGGAATGTCGGAGCCGGGGGAGCAGCCCGCGGCCTGTGCCGTCCGCGAGGTCTACGAGGAGACGGGCGTACGGTGCGTCGCCGAGCGGATCGTTCTCGTCCAGGCACTGAAGCCGATCACGTACCCCAACGGTGACATCTGCCAGTTCATGGACATCACCATCCGGTGCCGGGCCGTCGGCGGCGAGGCCCGCGTCAACGACGACGAGTCCCTGGAGGTCGCCTGGTTCGCCGTGGACGCGCTGCCGGACCTGAACGAGCACGGGCTGGTCCGGATCAAGCAGGCGCTGTCCGACGAGCCCACGTGGTTCGACCCCACGACCTGAGGGCGAAGTGTGGGTTGTAACCACATGGGTCGAGCCGGAAGGGCTCCCTAGGGTCGAAGCATGACCGCGCGCAGCGTCCTCGCAGGCCCCCACGTCCCCTCCGCCGACCTCGGCGGCCGTACCGCCCTTGTCACCGGCGCCGCAGGTGGAATCGGCCGCGCGTGCGCGCTGCGGCTCGCCGCGGCCGGCGCGAAGGTGCGGGCGGTCGACCGGCGGGCCGAGGGGCTGGAGACGCTCGCCGAACAGGCCCGGGGTCTCACGGGAACCGTCGAGCCGCACGTCCTCGACCTCACGGATCTGGACGCGGCGGAATCCGCCGCGGCGGGCACCGACATCCTCGTCAACAACGCCGGACTGCAACTGGTGCGGCCCATCGAGGAGTTCCCGCCCGACACCTTCCACACCGTGCTGACCGTGATGCTGGAGGCACCGTTCCGGCTCATCCGCGGGGCGCTGCCGCACATGTACGGGCAGGGGTGGGGCCGCATCGTCAATGTGTCCTCCGTCCATGGGCTCCGCGCCTCTGCCTTCAAGTCGGCCTATGTGGCGGCAAAACACGGTCTGGAGGGTCTCTCCAAGACGGCGGCGCTCGAAGGCGCCCCCCATGGAGTCACCTCGAACTGTGTGAACCCCGCCTATGTGCGCACACCCCTGGTCGAGAAGCAGCTCACCGACCAAGCGGCAGCCCACGGCATACCGAGGGAGCGGGTGCTGACGGAGATCCTGCTGCAGGACAGTGCCGTCAAACGCCTCATCGAACCCGAGGAGGTCGCCGAGGCCGTGGCGTACCTGTGCGGCCCTGCCGCGTCCTTCGTCACCGGCACCTCGCTGGTGCTCGACGGCGGCTGGACCGCGCACTGAGAGGAAGTTATCCACAGGGCAGGGCAGGCTGTCGGCGCGACGGGTCATTCTGGTGGACATGTTCCGTGATCAATCGAAGTCGGCCGGGCGCCCCGAGGCGAGCGCGGAGACGCCCTTCCTGAAACTGCTGGCCAGAGGCGCGTCCGCCGACGCGTACGAGCAGCCGGTGCTGCTCGCCCGTGCGGACGGCCTGGCGCCCGGCCGCATCGCCGCTCTGGAGGACGCCAAGGTGCTCGCCCTGCGCGTGCGCTCGGAGATGGAGGGGCGCCGCAGACGCGAAGCCGAGCTGTCCGCGCTCTTCGAGACGGCCCACGACCTGGCGGGACTGCGCGACCTCGACGCCGTGCTCCAGGCGATCGTGCAGCGCGCCCGCTCGCTGCTGAGCACGGACGTCGCATACCTCAGTCTGAACGACCCGGCGAAGGGCGACACGTACATGCGGGTCACCGAGGGCTCGGTCGCGGCGCGCTTCCAGCAGCTGCGCCTGGGCATGGGGGAGGGGCTGGGCGGACTCGTCGCCCAGACGGCCTGGCCCTACGTCACGGACGACTACTTCCGCGACGACCGCTTCCGGCACACCCTGACGATCGACGCGGGGGTACGGGACGAGGGGCTGGTGGCGATCCTCGGCGTGCCCCTCACACTCGGCCCGCACGTCATCGGTGTGCTCTTCGCCGCCGACCGCCGTGCGCGGGTCTTCGAGCGGCAGGAGATCGCGCTGCTCGGCTCGTTCGCGGCCCTGGCGGCGGCTGCCATCGACGCCGCGAACCTGCTCACCGAGACCCGTCAGGCACTGGCGGACCTGGAGCGGGCCAACGAGATCATCGGGGACCGCAGCGGGGTCATCGAGCGGGCCTCGGACGTCCACGACCGGCTCGCCGAGCTCGTTCTGCGGGGCGGCGGGGTCCACGACGTGTCCGCCGCGGTCTCCCAGGTCCTCGACGGCACCGTGCGCTTCGCCGACGCGGGAGCGGCACTCGGGGACGCGGTAGAGGTGTCACGAGCCGAAGGCCACGCCGTCCGCCACGGGGACGACTGGGTCGCGGCCGTCGCCGCCGGCGGAGAACTGCTCGGCGCCCTGGTGCTGGACGGCCAGCCGGGACTCGACCCCGTCGACCAGCGCACCCTGGAGCGCGCCGCCATGGTCACCTCGCTCCTGCTGCTCGCCCGGCGTTCGGCCGCCGAGGCCGAACAGCGCGTCCGTGGCGAACTGCTGGACGACCTGCTCGACGCCCGCGACCGCGATCCCCGGCTGCTGCGCGAGCGCGCGGCCCGGTTCGACGCCGACCTCGACTCCGTCCATGTGGTGCTGGCCGCCCGCCTGGACACCCCGGTGGCGGACGCCGACCAGGAGGCGGCCGCCCGGCGCAGACTGTGGTCCGCGGCGTCCCACCTCGCCGCCACCCGGCACGGACTCGCCGCGGCCCGTGACGGGGGCACCGTCCTGCTGCTGCCCCTCGGCGCCGGCGACACGGCGACGGAGCTGGCCCGCCGCACCGCGAGAGACCTGGGCACGGCCGTGCACGAGGCGGTCACCGTCGGGGCCTCCGCGCCCGTCCGGGATCTGGCCGTGCGACCGGAGGCCGTGGCCGAGGCCTATGCCGAGGGGCACCGGTGCCTCGACGCGCTGCGGCTCCTCGGCCGCCCGGGAGACGGCGCCGCCGCCGAGGACTTCGGGTTCCTGGGGCTGCTGCTGGCCGGCAGCAGGGACATCCCCGGCTTCGTCGAGCGCACCATCGGGCAGGTCGTCACGTACGACGAGAAGCGCGGCACGGATCTCCTGCGCACCCTCGACGCGTACTTCGCCTGCGGGATGAGTCCGGCACGTACCAAGGACCAGCTGCACGTCCACGTCAACACGGTCGCGCAGCGCCTGGAGCGGGTGGGCCGACTGCTCGGCCACGAGTGGCAGAGCCCGGCCCGCGCGCTGGAGATCCAGCTCGCCCTGCGACTGCACCGGTTGTCGTCCTCGGCGCCTCCCGGAGAGCACTGACCCCCGCACGCGGCAGACGAGCGGGGGCCGGCCGCCGCACAACGGCCCAGGCGATACCGGCCGGTGCCGACCGCTGCCCAGAGGATGCCCGACCAGTTGTCGGCCGGTGCTCAGACGGTACGGGCGTCCGCGGGGCGAGTCTCCTCCGCGGCCTCCGCGCCCGGCGGCGCAACACCGGACGGCCCGGTTCCGGCGTCCGCCCCCGCATCCCCGTCGACGTCCGCGAGGTCGCGGTGGCGGGTCTCCTTCGCCACACCCACGGCGATCAGGGTCAGCACGGCCGCCCCGATCACGTACAGGGCGATCGGGGTCGAGCTGTCGTAGTCCGCCAGCAGCGCGGTCGCGATGAGCGGTGCGGGCGCGCCCGCGGCCACCGACGAGAACTGCGCGCCGATCGAGGCCCCGGAGTACCGCATGCGGGTCGCGAACATCTCCGAGAAGAACGCGGCCTGCGGCGCGTACATGGCTCCGTGCAGGACCAGACCCACGGTCACGGCGAGGATCAGGTTTCCGAAGCCTCCCGTGTCGATGAGCGCGAAGAACGGGAACATCCACAGTCCGATACCGGCCGCGCCCAGCAGGTACACCGGCCGGCGGCCGACCCGGTCGGACAGGGCGCCCCACGCCGGGATCGCCGCGAAGTGCACCGCGGAGGCGATGAGCACCGCGTTCAGCGCGGTCTGCTTGGACAGGCCGGTGGACGTGGTGGCGTACACGAGGATGAACGCGGTGATCACGTAGTAGCTTATGTTCTCCGCCATGCGTGCGCCCATCGCGATGAGGACGTCCCGCCAGTGGTACCGCAGCACGGAGACCAGCGGCAGCTTCTCGGCGGCCCCGTCCTGGACCGACCTGCGCGCCTCGGCCTGGGCCAGCGCGGCCTTGAAGACGGGTGATTCATCGACAGAGAGACGAATCCACAGACCGACCATGACGAGCACTCCCGACAGCAGGAAGGGAATGCGCCAGCCCCAGGCCGTGAACGCGGCGTCCGAGAGCAGGGCCGTCAGCAGCGACAGCACACCCGTCGCCAGCAGTTGTCCGGCGGGCGCCCCGGTCTGCGGCCACGAGGCCCAGAACCCGCGTCGCCGCGCGTCCCCGTGCTCCGACACCAGCAGGACGGCGCCGCCCCACTCCCCGCCCAGGGCGAAGCCCTGCACCAGGCGCAGCACGGTCAGCAGCACCGGGGCCGCCGTACCGATGGTCGCGTGCGTGGGCAGCAGCCCGATCGCGAAGGTCGCCCCGCCCATCAGCAGCAGACTCAGGACCAGGAGTTTCTTGCGCCCGAGCCGGTCGCCGTAGTGCCCGAAGACCAGCGCCCCGAGCGGCCTGGCGGCGAACCCCACCGCGTACGTCAGAAACGACAGCAGGGTGCCGACGAGCGGGTCGGAGCCCGGGAAGAACAGCTTGTTGAACACGAGCGCGGCGGCGGATCCGTAGAGAAAGAAGTCATACCACTCGATGGTGGTGCCGATCAGGCTCGCGGCGACGATGCGCTTGAGGCTGCTGGGTGGTGTGGAGGCTGGTGGTGGGGGAGCGGTTGCTGCGGAGGCCATGTGCACCACTTCCGGGTGTTCGGCGGGGACGGGTACGTACCGGCACACCGTAGGAAGACGCAGGTCAGGCGCACATGTGGTGGGACAACATAGTTCTGCCCGGAGAAGTGCGTGCGCCCACCATGACGGATGCCGGAACGCACAGTGACGACCCCGGCCGCCCAGAGGCGGAGCCCGAACTGCCCGGAGGCGGAGCCCGAATAGCCCGGAGGCCGCCGCCCAACCATCCTTGGCGGAGTTGTACAGCCTCCTGTCCGGTCCGGCGCCATCACGAGATATCTTGATGTCGAGCAATGTTGCAGACTTTGCAGACGTGGAGCGGAGCACCCGGTGACTGACTCGACCATCATCTATACGCACACTGACGAGGCCCCGGCCCTGGCGACTTATTCGTTCTTGCCGGTGGTCCAGGCGTACGCGTCGCAGGCCGGTGTCACTGTGGAAACCCGTGACATCTCGCTGGCCGGGCGGATCATCGCCCTCTTCCCCGAGTTCCTTCAGGAGGGGCAGCGCATCCCCGACGCCCTCGCCGAGCTGGGTGAGCTGGCCAAGACGCCCGGGGCCAACATCATCAAGCTGCCGAACATCTCGGCCTCGATCCCGCAGCTGAAGGCCGCGGTCGCCGAGCTGCAGTCGCAGGGCTACGCGCTGCCGAACTACCCGGACGACCCGAAGACCGACGAGGAGCGCGACATCCGCGCCCGCTACGACAAGGTCAAGGGCAGCGCCGTGAACCCGGTGCTGCGCGAGGGCAACTCCGACCGCCGCGCCCCCGCGTCGGTCAAGAACTACGCCAAGGCCCACCCGCACCGCATGGGCGCCTGGACCGCCGACTCGAAGACCAACGTCGCGACCATGGGCGTCGACGACTTCCGGTCCACCGAGAAGTCCGTGGTGATCTCCGAGCCCGGCTCCCTGCGCATCGAGCTGACCGGCGACGACGGCTCCACCACCGTCCTGCGTGAGTCCGTACCCGTCCTCGCGGGCGAGGTCGTCGACGCCTCCGTCCTGCACGTCGCCGCGCTGCGCGAGTTCCTCACGGCGCAGATCGCCCGGGCCAAGGCCGACGGTGTGCTGTTCTCCGTGCACCTCAAGGCCACCATGATGAAGGTCTCCGACCCGATCATCTTCGGCCACGTGGTGCGCGCCTTCTTCCCGAAGACGTTCGCCCGGTACGGCAAGACGCTCGCCACCGCCGGTCTGACCCCGAACGACGGTCTCGGCGGCATCTACAAGGGCCTTGAGTCCCTGCCCGAGGGCGCCGAGATCAAGGCGTCCTTCGACGCCGAGCTCGCCGAGGGCCCCGAGCTGGCCATGGTCGACTCCGACAAGGGCATCAGCAACCTGCACGTCCCCTCCGACGTCATCGTCGACGCCTCCATGCCGGCGATGATCCGCACCTCCGGCCACATGTGGGGCCCGGACGGCGCGGAGGCCGACACCCTCGCGGTCCTCCCGGACTCCAGCTACGCCGGCGTCTACCAGGTCGTCCTCGACGACTGCCGCGCCAACGGCGCCTTCGACCCGTCGACGATGGGCACCGTCCCGAACGTCGGTCTGATGGCGCAGAAGGCCGAGGAGTACGGCAGCCACGACAAGACCTTCGAGATCGCGACCACCGGCACGGTCCGCCTCGTCGACCAGTCGGGGAACGCCGTCCTCCAGCAGGCCGTCTCCGCCGGCGACATCTTCCGCGCCTGCCAGACCAAGGACGCCCCGATCAGGGACTGGGTCAAGCTGGCCGTCACCCGCGCCCGCGCCACCGGCGACCCGACCGTGTTCTGGCTGGACGAGAGCCGCGCGCACGACGCGAAGCTCATCGAGAAGGTCAACGCCTACCTGCCGGAGCACGACACCGAGGGCCTGGACATCCGTGTCCTGTCGCCCGTCGAGGCGACCAAGCTCTCCGTGGAGCGCATCCGCCGCGGCGAGAACACGATCTCGGTCACCGGCAACGTCCTGCGCGACTACCTGACCGACCTGTTCCCGATCCTGGAGCTGGGCACCAGCGCCAAGATGCTCTCGATCGTCCCGCTGATGAACGGCGGCGGCCTCTTCGAGACGGGCGCCGGCGGCTCCGCGCCCAAGCACGTGCAGCAGCTGGTCAAGGAGAACTACCTGCGCTGGGACAGCCTGGGCGAGTTCCTCGCGCTGGCCTCCAGCTTCGAGCACCTCGCGCAGACCACGGACAACGCGCGCGCCCAGGTCCTCGCCGACACGCTCGACCGCGCGACGGCCACCTTCCTGGAGAACGACAAGTCGCCGAGCCGTCGCCTCGGTGGCATCGACAACCGCGGCAGCCACTTCTTCCTCGCGCTGTACTGGGCGCAGGAGCTGGCCGGGCAGACCGACGACGCGGAGCTCGCCAAGGTGATCGCCCCGCTCGCCGAGACGCTCACCTCGCAGGAGGAGACGATCGTCGCCGAGCTGAACGCGGTGCAGGGTGCCCCCGCCGAGATCGGCGGGTACTACCAGCCCGATCCGGCCAAGGCCGCGGCTGTCATGCGGCCGTCCGCGACGCTGAACGCGGCGCTGGCCACGCTGGCCTAGTCCGAGGGCTCCGCCGCGCGCCCGGCCGTTCGTCCGCGGGCGCGTCGTGGCCGGTCGCGCAGTTCCCCGCGCCCCTCTTCGGGGCGCGGGGTTCGCTGTATCCGGACTCCGTCTCGGTACGGGTCCTGCGCGACGGTACGTCGGTCAGAGGCGGCCCGTCCCCGTGTAGAGGTCCAGCTCCCCCTCCAGCTCCACGGCCAGTACGGTCGCCTCCTCGTCCAGATCGGCCGGCGCGGGCGCGTCGATCCAGGTCACCCCCGGTACGGTGTCCAGGCCGCCCGTGACGTGGTGGCCGAGCTCCGTGCCCGTGCCGAGCACCGTGACACGCCGTACGCCGTTGCGCAGGCCCCGTACCGACACGGAGTCGCGCGGCGCGTCGAAGCACACCAGATAGAGCGTGCGCCGGTCCGCGGACAGGGTGCTGGGGCCGTAGTGGTGCCCGGCGGGCAGCCCGGCGACCGTGCCGTACACGGCGTCCGAGTGCCGCCCGATCCACGCGCCGAGGCCCTCCATGCGGGCGATCTGTTCCTCGGGGATCGTGCCGTCCGCACGCGGACCCGCGGCCAGCAGCAGGTTGCCGCCCATGCCGATGGTCTCGGTGAAGTACCGCACCAGTTGCCGCACCGACTTGAAGTCGCGGTCCTGCGGCCGGTGACTCCATGAGCCGTTGATGGTGAGACACAGCTCCCACGGGCCGTCCGGGGCCTGGAGCGGGGCACCCTGTTCCGGCGTGGCGTAGTCGCCGTGGCCCGGCATCCGGCCGTTGAGGACGGTGTCCGGGTTGCCCGCGAGGATCAGGCCGGCGAGTTCGTCCATCCGCCACTGCTCCTCCGTGCGTTCCCACTCGCCGTCGAACCAGAGGATGTCGGGCCGGAAGCGTTCGACGAGTTCGCGTACCTGCCCGTCGCGGTACGCGAGATAGCGTGCCCAGGCCGCCGGGTCCTCCTGGCCGGGCTCCGCCTGCGAGTACGCGTTGAGCGGGACGACGTACGGCCCGGGGTGCCGTTCGGTCGCGTAGTCCGGGTGGTTCCAGTCGGAGTGCGAGTAGTAGAGGCCGACCTTGAGATCCCGGGCGCGCAGCGCCTCGACGAACCCGGTGACGAGGTCGCGGCCGGCCGGGGTGTCCCGGACCACGTCGAGATTGCGGTGGTCGGTGTCCCAGAGCGCGACGCCGTCGTGGTGCCGGGTGGTGAGGACGGCGTACCGGGCGCCGACGCGGGCGAACAGGTCGGCCCAGGCGTCGGGGTCGTAGTGCGAGGCGCTGAAGCCGTCGAGCTGTTCCATGTACTGCTCGTGGGTCATCTCGCCCGTGTAGAAGGACCAGGACTCGGCGGCGCCACCGACGGCGTAGACGCCGTAGTGGATGAAGATGCCCAGCTTGGCAGCGGGAAACCAGGGTTGCATCGGCATGTGTCCACGCTAGGCGCGCGCCCTGCTCGCCGCGTGGGCGCCGGTCACCACTACTGGTCCGTTCTCACCCTTGGGCTCTCGCGCCGCGCGATCCCTTTACGTGGCTGTCATGCACCTGTAGCTTCCGCGCTGCAAGAGGTTTCTGGAACTTGCCGGTTCTTCTTGCAGGGCAACTCGGCGCCCCACGGCCCGCATTGGAGACGCTCATGGGACGTACACCCCTCGGTCGGTCGCGGCGCCCGCTCCTCGCGGCGGTGGTGGCGACCGGACTGCTCGGCGCACTCGCCGGGCCACCGGAGACAGGCCCGGTCGCGATGGGGACGGCCGCCGCCGAAGCGAACACGGCGACCGTCTTCTACTACACGAAGACGAAGAACTGGTCGTCCACCCATCTGCACCACGCGCCGGACGGCGGCACGTGGACCACCGCGCCGGGCACGAGGATGGAAGCGGCCTGCACGGACTGGGTGAAGAAGACCGTCGACCTCGGCCCGGCGGCCGGGCTCGCGGCCACCTTCAACAACGGCGGCGGCACCTGGGACAACAACGGCGGCGCCGACTACGCACTCGGCACCGGGAACATCACCGTCAAGGACGGGGTGATCGCCCACAGCGACCCATGCGCGGGCACCGAACCGGCCGAGGGCAACAAGGTGACGGTCTACTACTCGACGGCCACCACCGGCTGGACGACGGCCAACATCCACTACGCGCCGGCCGGCGGTACCTGGACGACCGCGCCCGGCACCGGCATGGAGGCCGCCTGCACGGGCTGGTGGAAGAGGACCCTGGACATCGGCGCGGCGACCTCACTGAAGGCCGCCTTCAATAACGGCAACGGTGTCTGGGACAACAACAACAGCGCCGACTACGCCCTCACCGCCGGCACCTCGACCGTCGAGGACCGTACGGTCACCAAGGACGCGGCGGACCCGTGCGCCGCAGTGGAGCCGGACACCGAGGCACCGACCGCGCCCACCGGGGTGACCGCGAGCGCCACGAACACCTCCGTCGTCCTGAGCTGGGACGCCTCGACCGACGACACCGGAGTGACCAAGTACCAGGTGACCCGCACCGGCGGCACCAAGGGCACGGCCGTCACCGACATCGGCTCAACGGTGTTCTCCGACACGGGACTTGAGGAGAGGACGAGGTACACCTACACGGTGAAGGCGGTCGACGCGGCGGGGAACACCTCGCCCGTCTCCACCGCGGCCACCGCGACGACCGGCGAGAAGGCCCCCGGGCCCGCCTCGGGCACCCCGCTGGGCACCGACCCCCGCAAGGACCCCGTCTACTTCGTCCTCACCGCCCGCTTCCACGACGGCGACAGCTCCAACAACCGGGGCGGCAGCCAGCACACCAAGTCCGGCAACGCCGCGAACAACGACCCCATGTTCCGGGGCGACTTCAAGGGCCTGATCGAGAAACTCGACTACATCAAGGCGCTCGGCTTCTCGGCGGTCTGGGTCACCCCGGTGGTCCTCAACCGCTCGGACTACGACTACCACGGCTATCACGGCTACGACTTCTACAAGGTCGACCCGCGCCTGGAGTCGGCGGGCGCCTCCTACCAGGACCTGATCAACGCGGCGCACGCCAAGGGCATGAAGATCTACCAGGACGTCGTCCACAACCACAGCTCCCGCTGGGGCGCCAAGGGCCTGTTCACCCCCACCGTGTACGGCGTCCGCGACTCGCAGTGGAGCTGGTACTACGACGAGCGGAACGAGGGCTTCGAGTACGACGGCCTCACCGTCGAACCCAAGTCCGGCAAGGCCTACTACAACGGCGACCTGTGGTCGACGGCCGAACCGTCCGGCAACACCTGCCTCAACTGGGGCAAGCCCACCGGCGGCAAGAGCGCCGAGGGCTACACGCTCTACAACTGCCAGTGGCCGGGCCCCACTTCGGGCATGTTCCCGAAGGCGCTCTACCACCAGTGCTGGATCGGCAACTGGGAGGGCGAGGACGCGCGCTCCTGCTGGCTGCACGAGGACCTGGCCGACTTCGACACCGAGAACACCACGGTCCAGAACTACCTGATCGGCGCGTACGACAAGTACATCGACATGGGTGTCGACGGCTTCCGCGTCGACACGGCCGTGCACATACCCCGCGTCACCTGGAACCGCCGCTTCCTGCCCGCCATCCAGGAACGCGTCACCCAGAAGTTCGGCGCCGAGGCCGCGAAGAACTTCTTCGTCTTCGGCGAGGTCGCGGCCTTCGTCAACGACAAGTGGAACCGCGGCTCGGTCAACCACTCCGCGCAGTTCTACACTTGGAAGGAGCGCAAGGAGTACAGCGCCGACGACGAGGCGGCGGCCCTGGAACAGTTCACCTACGAGAACGACCAGGGCACGGGAAACCAGCCGACGTCCACCAACGCCTTCCTGAACGGGAACAGCTACCACACCCCGGACCGCAGCCGGTTCTCCGGCATGAACATCATCGACATGCGCATGCACATGAACTTCGGTGACGCGCAGAACGCCTACGGCAACGGCAAGGACTCCGACGACAGCGTCAACGACGCCACGTACAACGTCGTGTACGTCGACAGTCATGACTACGGGCCGAACAAGAGCAGTGAGCGCTACACCGGCGGCACCGACGCGTGGGCCGAGAACATGGCCCTGATGTGGACCTTCCGCGGTATCCCCACCCTGTACTACGGCTCCGAGATCGAGTTCCGGAAGGGCAAGAAGATCGACTGCGGTCCGACCTGCCCGCTGGCCACGACCGGTCGCGCGTACTACGGCGGCCATCTCGCCGGCAGTGTGACGGCCTCCGACTTCGGCACGGTCGGCTCCGCGAGCGGCGAGGTCGCCGACACCCTCGCGCAGCCCCTGGTCAAGCACCTCCAGCGGCTCAACCGGATCCGCCGGGCCGTCCCCGCCCTGCAGATGGGCCAGTACTCCACCGAGGGCATCAGCGGCTCGATGGCCTTCAAACGCCGGTACACCAGCGGCTCGACGGACAGCTTCGCCCTGGTCACGGTCACGGGCGGCGCCACCTACACGGGCATCCCGAACGGCACCTACACGGACGCCGTCACCGGGGACGTGAAGACCGTCTCCGACGGCACGCTGAGCGTCGGCGCGCCCGGCAAGGGCAACCTGCGCGTGTACGTGCTGAACGGCCCGGGGAAGATCGGCGCCGACGGCCCGTACCTGAAGTAGGCGCGGGGGCGGCCCACTCAACGGGATCCGGTTGGCGGTATCCGGTGGGTACAGGAGGCACTGGTCGCGTGTTCAATCACGGGTACCGCGTCACATACGGACCGCCCCACCCGTCAGGAGGCACCGTGATCGCCCCTCCCGAGCCAGGACTGACCGAACGCGAACTCATCGACCGGGCGATCGCCCTGCGGCCCGCGCTGCTCGAACGGCAGGCACGGGCAGAGGAGTTGACGCGCTACCCGCAGGAGACGCACGACGACTTCCTGCGGGCCGGCTTCTACCGGACCCTGCAGCCGCGCCGCTACGGCGGATACGAGTTCGGGCTGCCGACCTTCTTCCGCGTGGTCACCGAGATCACCCGCGGCTGCCCCTCCACCGGCTGGGCCCTGTCCCTGACCGCCGCCCATGTCCTGCAGTTCGCCGCGCAGTTCGACGAGCGGGCACAGGACGAGGTCTTCGGCGCCGACGGCGAGTTCCGCGCCGCGTCCACCGTGGCACCCGTCGGCCTCGCCGAACCGGACGGCGACGGCGGGGTCGTCCTGGACGGCACCTGGCCGTACTCCTCCGGCTCCCCGTACTCCACCCACTACCTCGGTCAGACCCTGCGCGCCCCCGAGAAGCCCGGCGACCCGCCCGGACCGATGGTGCTGTTCGTCGCCCCGCGCGCGGTGTGGACACTCGTCGACGACTGGCACGGCGTCCTCGGCCTGCGCGGCAGCGGCTCCAACAGCGTCCGCATGGACCGGGCCCGTATCCCCGAACACCTCACCCGGGAGCTGAGCCTGCTCGACCTGCCCGTCGAGGGCGGCACCCCCGGCTCGAAGCTGCACGGCAACGCCCTGTACGCGGGACGCGCGCCCAGCGTCTACCACGGGGAGCTGGCGGCCATCATGACCGGCATCGCGTACGCCGCCGCCGACGAGTACACCCGGATCCTCGCCGGCCGCCCGCTCACCCTGGAACCGGACCGTACCCGCTCGGAACTGCACGACTACCAGCGTCACCTCGGCGAGGCGCTCGGCCAGATCCACACCGCGCGGGCCGCCCTCCAGCGCAACGCCGAGGACTACATGGAGGCCTGCCGCCGCAACGTCTTGGGCGAGGCGCCCTTCACCCTCGCCGACGACAACCGGCTCGCGATCGTCTTCCTCACCGCCGGCCGCATGGCCTGGGACGCCCTGCAGAACATCCTCTTCCGCACGGCCGGCTCCCGCCACGCCCGGGACGGGACGCGGATGCAGCGCTACTTCCGGGACGCCGCCACGTACTGGTCGCACATCGGGGCGAGCATGGCCGAGCCACTGGCCCGGCGCGTCGGCCGCGACCGGCTGGGACTGCCCTCGCACGACATTCCGCTCATCCCGTGACCGTTGCGTGACGGGTGTGTGGAGTGGGCATGGCACCCCGCAGGACGGGTACGCAATCAGCCGCGCCCGAGTCGGACACGA
This sequence comes from Streptomyces sp. NPDC017991, assembly GCF_044328075.1. Classification (NCBI taxonomy): domain Bacteria; kingdom Bacillati; phylum Actinomycetota; class Actinomycetes; order Kitasatosporales; family Streptomycetaceae; genus Streptomyces; species Streptomyces sp. NPDC017991. The sequence continues at coordinate 63,754 of NZ_JBIRGP010000010.1, forward strand.
CACGGGCGGCCTGTTTTCGCCACTACGTCTGGATGTGCCATGGAGATTTCCTCGAACGACAGCGCCACGGTGGAGGCCCAGCGCGCGCTGAGCGTCCTGGCCGAGAACGCCGGGGACGGCGCGGCGCTGGACACACTGGCCGGTAGTGACGTGCTGGTCCCGGTGCCCGACGACGCCCAGGACGAGACGGTGGCAGACCCCACGGTCGTGGCCCTGCCCGTTCTCGAACAGCCGGGCTCCGACCCGCTGGTCCCGGTGTTCACCTCGGAAGTGACGATGGCCGAGCTGCTGCCGTCCGTGTCGCGCTACCGCCTCGTCCCGCTGGGGACGCTCGCCGCGCAGTGGCCCGCCAGCGACCTCTCGCTGAGCATCGACGCCAGCACGCCGCACGGCCTGACCCTCGACTCCCAGGGGGTACGCACCCTGCTGGCGCCCCGCGCCTGAGAAGGGCGGTGCGGACGGGGGTCGGGCCCGGCCACCTGTCGGAGGGGAGCGGCCGGGCCCTGGGGCGCGGGCGTGTTCCCGCTCCCGCGCCCCTGGTCCTCAACCGTGCGGGATGAACGGCGCCGACACCGTTCATCCCCGACGCACGGGCGCCGTGATCAACGGTAGGCCGACACCCGTGCCGGAATCGCTCCGCAAAGCGCGGCCCTTGTCCGGTATGCGCGGTGGCGTCCGTCATCAGGACCGCAGCGTCTGCGCGGGCGAGGTCCCGAACCGGGTCCGGTAGCGCTGCGCGAAGCGCCCGAGATGGCCGAACCCCCACCTGTACGCCACCTCCGTGACCGTGATCGTCGCGGGATCGGCCGCGAGCAACTGCTCGTGCGCCCGCCGCAGGCGTACCTCGGTGACGTAGGCGGTGGGGGACATCCCCACATGTTTGCGAAAGGCCTCCTGGAGGGCGCGCACCCCGATCTGGGACAGCAGGGCCAGCCGCGCCGCGTCGTAGTGCTCGTCCGGCCGCTCCTCGATCGCCTCCATGACCCGTCTGACCGTCGCGGGCCGCGCCGCCGGCACGGGCGCCTCCAGAGCGCCGCGGTAGGAGTGGCCGCACGCGAGCAACAACCCTTCCAGCAGGGTCTGTTCTATCCGTGACCGGATCAGGGGCCGGCCCAGCAGTCCGTCCGGGGTGTTCCTCTCCCGCAGGCACCACAGCGCGAGGTCCGCCCAGCTGCGCCCGGCCCCCCGAGTGACGTCGATGTACGTCTCGAAGGACGGCGGACGCCGTACGGGCCCGCCGAGCAGGGCCTCCAGCCGCTCGTGCAGGGCCGCCATGTCGATCTTCACGGTGAGGGCACGGCAGTCGGGCGACCAGTCGTCCACCCTGATCCCGCGTTCCGGCCTGAGGAACACCGCACGCCCGGGAGCGGTGTACGCCGACGCCCCGTACCCCTGTCTGCAGCGGAAGCGGCCGGTGAGCGGCACGGTCACGTGGTAGACCCGCGGCTGCGCGAAGTCGATCGTCACCTCGGTACCGAAACCGATCTCGCCGACGGTCAGCGCGCCGAGCTCGGCCACGCTGAGCCGGGTGAGGAAGTCCTCGGCCCGGCCCGGCACTTCGAGGCGAAGGTCGTAGTAGTGCTGCGCGATGACGACACGGGACTCGTCCACACAACGCGTCTCGTAGCTGCTGACCCCGGCCTGCCGCTCTTCGTCTCCGACCACTGTGATCCCCCCGACACAGCCCGCGCCGTCCTGCGCACGGCGACCCATGTGACGGTACGGGATGCGCCGCGCCCGGCGGAAGGATCTTCAGGCGTCGGCCAGCATGCGCGCCAGGGCGGCGCGCTGCAGGGGGCGGACCTGAGCGTGCAGATCACGGCCCTTCCGGGTGAGGGCCACCCAGACGCCGCGCCGGTCCTCCTGGCAGATGCTCCGCTCCACCAGGCCCTCCTTCTCCAGCCGTCCGATCAGCCGGGAGAGGGCGCTCTGGCTCAGATGGATCCGGTCGGCGATGTTCTGCACGCGGCACTGCTCGGCGGGGGCCCGGCCCGTGCTCACGTGGGCGTCGGGGGCCGAGGTGCTCGACACGAGGATGTCGAGCACCTCGAAGTCACTGGCGCCCAGTCCGTGCGGATGGAGTTCGCGATCGATCTCGCACATGGTGCGCGCGTGCACCGACAGGATGTCCCGCCACTGGTCCTCCAGCCGGGAAGCGGCCTTCTCTGCTGCCATGTCCGCACGGTAACAGAGAAAGGGCCGCTTGTTGAGCATGCAACTAGTGCAGTTGCATACAGTTGTCCGGCTTCAGGATCAGGCTGTCAGGCCGCGGGATCAGGACGCCTCCTGGACCAGACCGACGGCGTTGCCGTCCGCGTCCTTCACGGAGGCGATCAGCATGCCGCCGCCGACGTCCTGGACGTCCTGGACCACCTCGGCGCCGGCGCCGACGAGACCGGCGAGGCCCGCCTTGATGTCGTCGACGTACCAGTAGGGGACGGGTCCGGTCAGACCCTTGGCGTGGCCGTGCGGGTCGAGCCCTACCTCGGGCCCGCCCGGCGCCCGGAAGCCCACGTAGTACGCCTCGTCCACGTACGGCTCCACTCCGAGGAGCGCGCCGAACAGGGCCTTGGCGCGGGCGAGGTCCTTGACGGGGTAGTTGATGGTCTTGAGGCCTTCGGGCATGACGGGCTCCTCCGCGTTCGTGATGGCACCGGTGTTCGTTCGTCCGCCGGTCTCCCAGCGGTTTCTCGCCGGTGCCCTCACGCTACGGCCGGGTGGTGCCGGGCCGCTTCTCCGATCCTGACCAGTCATGTGCGGGGCGGTCGGCGGCCCGTCAGCCCGCGAAGATCTCCACCACCGACCAGACGGCGAGGCCGAGCATGCAGATCCCGCCGACGCGCTGCACGGTCCTGAGGGGTACGCGCTTGGCGATGAAGCGCCCGGCCAGCAGCGCCAGCGCGGAGACCGACATCAGGGCCGCCGCCGAACCGACGGCCACGGACGCGACCCCGTTCGTGGCAGCGAGGTTGGCGGTCGTGATCTGCGTCAGATCGCCCCACTCGCTGATGAACACGGCCATGAAGGCAGTGGTGTAGACGGGCCAGAAGCCGGTGACGGTACGGCCGCCGGCGTCCTCCTCGTCGTCCCCGCCCCCGCGCAGCAGCATGAAGGCGCCGAACGCGAAGAGGGCGGCCGAGACGGACTTGACGGTCCAGTCGGGCAGCAGGCCGATGAGGCTTCCGGCGCCGACCGCGATTGCGACATGGACGATGAACGCGGTGGACGTACCGAACCACACGTAGAGCGGCCGCATACGCGTACCCATGGCCAGCGACGCGAACATCGTCTTGTCCGGCAGCTCGGCGAGGAAGATCAGCCCGAAGGCGGTGAGGATCGCCAGAGGGTCGAGATGCATTCCGGTGGCTTTCTGTAGGGACCGGGCCCCCGGATCTTCGCGAAGCGCCCTCGATCGGGGCGACGGGAGAACCGATCGGCCCGGCATGTCGGGTGCGCCGCGAAATCGCGGGCACGGCAATGCCTGGCCGAAGGTCTCGTCCACCCGTGTGTTCACACGGGCCCGGCCACCGGGAACCCGAGGGCTCCAGCGTGTCGACGACCGGTTCGCAGGACTACTCCCCTTCGCAGTCACTCAGTGTACAGGGCATCTGTATCGTCGGCGCATGGGGACGGGATGAGTGGGTAGAAGAGGTGCATTCCGCGCGGATGGATCATCTTCGGGCAATCGGGTCTCCGGGGGCCGCGCGGGGAGGACGGAACGCGGCACCATGAACACGACCGACGCGACCGGCGAAGACACCGCCGAGGTGATCCTCCGGGCCCTGAGCGTGCTGGCCCACGACGGAGGGGACCGGCGCGCGCGGGCGACGCTCGCCGACAGCGACGTACTGATCCCGTCCTACGGCTCGGACGACGACGGGGATCCGATGACACTGATCCTGCCGGTCACGGAGCGGACCGTGCTGGTCTTCACCTCGGAAGCACGCATGGTCCACTCCCTGCCGGGCGTCCGCCACTACTGTCTCGTCCCGCTCGGCACGCTCCCGGCGTACTGGCCGGAGAGGAACCCCTCGCTGACCATCGACGCCGGCTCACCGGACAGCGTGATGCTGACCGCCGAGGGCGTACGGACACTGCTGTCCGCCGACCACCGGTGAGCCCCCGCCTCAGGTCGACTGGCGTTTCACCAGCTCCGTCGGCAGGATCACCGCCGCCGGGTCCTCTCCGCCGATCTGGGCGAGCAGCACCCGGACCATCTCGGAACTGATGCGGTCGTAGGGCTGGCGGATCGTGGTGAGTTCGGGGCTCGCCGCGACCGCCGCCGAGGAGTCGTCGAAGCCACCCACCGCGACATCCCCGGGAACGGACCGTCCCGCCCGGTGCAGCGCGCTCAGCACGCCCTGCGCCATCAGGTCGGACGCCACGAAGACCGCGTCCATGTCCGGCGCCCGCTTCAGCAGGAGCTCGGCGCCCGCCTCTCCGCCGGCCCGGCTGTAGTCGCCGGACGTGACGAGGCGTTCGTCCAGGTCGATGCCCGACTCGGTGAGCACCTCGCGGTAGCCCGCCAGCCGCTCGACACCGCCGGGGGTGTCCAGCGGGCCGGTCACCATGCCCACCCGGCGCCGGCCGAGCGACACCAGATGGCGCACCATGTCCCGGGCGCCGTCCCGGTCGTCGGCGGCCACGTAACTGATCTTGGAGCCGACGCCGATGGGCTTGCCGCACATGACGAGCGGCACCCCCGCGTCGCGCAGTTGCTCGGCCACCGGGTCGCCGGAGTGGCTGGAGACCAGCAGCACCCCGTCGACGTGACCCGCCGTGATGTACCGCGTGATGCGGCGCCGCTCGTCCTCGGTGCCCGCCAGCATCAGCAACAACGGGATGTCGTGCGCCGCCAGTGCCTGCGTACAACCGCGCAGCAGGACGTTGAAGTTGGGGTCCTCGAAGAACCTCTCCTGCGGTTCGGTGAGCAGGAAGCCGATCGAGTCCGAACGTCCGGTGATCAGCGAGCGGGCGTGCCGGTTCACGACGTAACCCGTCTTGCGGATGGCGGCGTTGACCGACTCCTGGGCGGCGGGGCTCACATAGTGGCCGCCGTTCAGGACGCGTGACACCGTCCCCCGTGAGACTCCGGCCTCGCGCGCGACGTCGTGGATCGTCGGCGGTCGGCGCCGGCCCCCCGATTGGCTCATGGTCACGACTTTACGGCTCCCGACAGCAGATCGAGACTCCAGAACCGCTGGATGACCAGGAAGAGCGCGACGAGCGGGATCACCGCGAGCAGCGCGCCGGTGATCACCAGCGTGTAGAGGGCCGGGGTGTTGGAGCCCTGTTCGAGGAGGGTGAACAGACCGAGGGTGATCGGGAACTTCTCGTCGTCGCTGAGCATGATGTACGGCAGCAGGAAGTTGTTCCACACCGCCACGAACTGGAACAGGAAGACCGTCACCAGTCCGGGCACCATCATCGGCAGCGCGATCCGGGTGAAGATCCGCAGCTCGCTCGCCCCGTCCATCCGCCCCGCCTCGACGACGTCGGCGGGCACGGCCGCGGCGGAGTAGATCCGCGCGAGATACACGCCGTACGGGGACAGGACCAGCGGCAGCAGCACGGACGCGTACGAATCCGTGAGGTCGGCCTTGGCCATGAGGAGGTACTGCGGGATCGCGAGGATCACGGGCGGCATCAGCACGCCCGCCAGCAGGATGTTGAAGACGGTCTCGCGTCCGCGGAAGCGGTAGATCGCGAGGGCGTAGCCGCTGAACGCCGAGACGACGGTCGACATGAGGGCGCCGAGTCCCGCGTAGAGGGCGGAGTTGCCCATCCACTTCCAGTACACGCCGTCACGGTAGGCGCTGAGGTCCCTGACGTTCTCGGTGAAGCCCGTGCCCGGCAGGAACGTGAACGTCGAGAACAGTTCGCTGCCCGACTTGGTCGCCGCGATCACCACCCAGGCCACCGGCAGCAGGCAGTAGAGCGCGCCGATCAGCAGGGTCACCGTCGGGACGAAGGCGATGCGGCGGCGCAGCGGCGGCCCCTGCGCGGTGCCGGGCGTCGTGCCGGCGGCGGGGGCCGCCTTGCGGACGGCAAGAGAACTCATCGTGCTGCCTCCTGCTTGTTACGGGAGTTCGCGGCCCGCAGGAAGCCGAAGGACAGGACCAGCGTGACCAGCGCGATGATCACCGCGGTCGCCGCGGCGGAGTAGATGTCACCCTTGCCGAAGGCGTCCTGGTACACCTTCATCAGCGGACTCCAGGTCGTGGAGACGGAGTTGGTGAGGGGCTTGAGCGTGGTCGGCTCGCTGAACACCTGGAGCGTCGCGATGATCGAGAAGAAGAAGGTGAGCACCAGCGAGGGCACCACCATCGGGATCTTGATCCTGAGCGCGGTCTGCAGCGGGGTGGCGCCGTCCAGCTCGGCCGCCTCGTACACCTCGGCCGGGATGGCCTGCAGCGCGGTGTAGATGACGATCATGTTGAAGCCGGTGCCGCCCCACACCGCGATGTTGGACAGCGCGATGTACAGCGGCCCGCCGTCCAGCAGATCCGGCTGCGGCAGGCCCAGCCGGTCGAGGACGAAGTAGAAGGGGCTGACGTCCGGCAGATAGAGGAAGCCCCAGAGCATGGCGGCGACGACACCGGGAATGGCGTACGGCAGGAAGATCGCGAGGCGGGTGACCGGTGCGAGACGGACCCGGTCGGCGTCGAGCATCAGCGCGAAGAGCAGCGCGAGCCCCAGCATCACCGGGACGACGATGGCGCCGTACCCGAGCACGCGCAGCGCTCCGGCGAGCAGCTCGGAGTCGGTGAGGGCGTCGGTGTAGTTCTCCAGGCCGGCCCAGACCTCTTTGCGGGCTCCTGAACCGAGTCCCAGGCCCTTGACCTGGACCTTGTGCAGACTGAGCCAGACCGCGTACCCGATGGGCAGCGCGAAGAACAGGACGAACAGGATCGTCGCGGGGAGGAGGAAGGCATACGGGGCCCCCTTGACCCCGTACGACTTCCGGCGTGCGGTCGTCACTCCGCGACCTCGAAGCCCTGCTTGTCGAGGTCGGCGACGGTGTCGTCCTGCATCTTCTTCAGGGCCGCACCGAAGTCCGACTTGTTCTTGGCGGCCGCGCCGAAGGCGTCCCGGAACGTCGTGTACGCGACGTTGACGTTCGGGCCCCAGGCGGACGGGGCGGTGGTCTTCGCGATGGCGGAGGCCTGGGTGTAGAAGTCCGGCTGGTTCGAGAAGTACGCCGGCGGCTCGGTGAAGGCGTCACTGGTCTGCGCGGTCGTGGCGGCCGGGTAGATACCGCCCTCCTTCGCGAGTGCGGTCAGCGCCTCGGGGTCCGTGTTCAGCCAGGTGGCGAACTTCGCGGCGGCCGACTTGTGCGAGGAGTCCGTGGTGACGGCCGTGGACGAACCGCCCCAGCTGCCCGTGACGTTCTCGGCGGCGGACCACTGCGGCAGCGGGGCCATCGCCCACTTGCCCTTGGTGTCGGGCGCGGCCGTGGTGAGGGTGCCCGGCGCCCAGACCGCGCTCACCCAGGCGATCTGCTTACCGGTGTTCAGCGCCTTGTTCCAGGCGGGCGTGTACATCGGCTGGTTGTCGATCGCGCCCTCCTCGACGAGGCCGCCCCAGAAGTCGGCGACCTTCTGCGAGGCCGCGTCGTCGATGCCGACCTTCCACTTGTCGCCCTCGGTGGTCCACCACTTGGCGCCGGCCTGCTGCGCGAGACCGGCGAACAGCCCGGAGTCGTTGGCGGAGAACGTGGTCAGGTCCGTCTCCGGCGCCTTCTTCTTCAGCGCGCGGGCGGTCTCGGCGAACTCCTCCCAGGTCTTCGGGACTTCGAGGCCGTACTTCTTGAACAGGTCCTGGCGGTAGTAGAACATCATCGGTCCGGAGTCCTGCGGGATCGCGTACACCGCGTCCGAGCCCAGCGTGGTCTGCTGCCAGACGCCCTCGGCGAACTTGTCCTTCACCCCGTCCACGTCACCGGCTATGTCGGCGAGCGCGTCGTTGCTGACCAGCGTCGGCAGGGCCTGGTACTCGGCCTGGACCAGGTCCGGGGCCTTCTTGGCCTTGTGCGCGGTGAGGATCTTGGTGACCAGTGTGTCGCCGGACGCCTGCTTCTTGACCGTGACCTTGATCTGGTCCTTCTTGCCCTGGCCGTCGTTCCACAGGTCGGCGACCTTGTCCATGCCCGGCGTCCAGGACCAGTACGTCAGCGAGACCGGCCCCGAGTCGGCCTCGCTGTCGTCATCCGAGGACCCGCAGGCGGCGAGTGCGGTGGCGCCGAGCGTGACGGCGACCGAGATGGTCACGAGGCGACGCAGCTTCGTGTGTGGCATGGATGTATCTCCCTGACCGTGGTCTCCGCCTGCTGCGGAGGCCTGCCCCTTTTTCTGTGCGGCTCGCCTCCGGGGCGCTTCAGCCGGTGTCGAGAGCACGACCGTGCTCAGCCCTTCGGGCCTCCGCGCGCTCGCGCCCTCGACACCGGCGCGCCCCTACGGCTCGCTAGTGCTGCTTCTGTGAGCGTTCACAGTAGAGAAACATCCCGGACACTTGTCAATGGTTGTTGCTGTGCGGTTATGTTGGGCTCGCGCCGCTGAAACAGTGTGTGCACGTTCCCAAATGATCGAATTACCGGGAGACAATCCATGCCGGAGACCACCCCCAGGGGCCTTGCGCGGCTCGCCTTCGGTGGGGACTACAACCCCGAGCAGTGGCCGGAGTCCGTCTGGCCCGAGGACGTCCGGCTGATGCGCGAGGCCGGCGTCACGATGGTCAGCGTCGGGATCTTCTCCTGGGCACTGCTCGAACCCTCGCCGGGTACGTACGACTTCGGCTGGCTCGACCGGGTGCTGGACCTGCTGCACGAGAACGGGATACGCGTCGACCTCGGTACGCCGACCGTCGCGCCGCCCGCCTGGTTCTACCGGGAGCACCCCGAGGCGCTGCCGGTGGCCGCCGACGGCACCCGTTACGAGTTCGGCTCGCGCGGCGCCATCTGCCACAGCAACCCGCACTACCGCGCCGCCGCCGCGAACATCACCGAGCGGCTGGCGGAGCGGTACGCCGCACACCCCGCGCTCGCCCTGTGGCACGTCCACAACGAGTACGGGGTCCCGGTCTCGGCCTGCTACTGCGAGAACTGCGCGGCGCACTTCCGCCGCTGGCTCACCGACGCGTACGGCACGGTCGGCGCGGGCGGTACGGTGAACGCGATCGACGCGGTCAACGAGGCCTGGGGCACGGCCTTCTGGGGTCAGCGGTACGCGGACCTCGACCAGATCAACCCGCCCCGGCTGGCCCCGACGGTCGGCAACCCCGGCCAGGCGCTCGACTACAAGCGGTTCGCCGACGCGACCATGCGTGAGAACTTCGTGGCCGAGCGGGACATCCTGCACCGCCTGGCGCCCGGCATCCCGGTCACCACGAACTTCATGACCGCCCTCAGCCAGTGCGACTCCGTCGACTACTGGGCCTGGGGCCGCGAGGTCGACCTGGTCAGCAACGACCACTACCTGATCACCGACGGCCGCCGTACGCACGTCAACCTCGCGATGGCCGCCGACCTGACCCGTTCCGTGGCGGGCGGCGCCCCCTGGCTGCTGCTCGAACACTCCACCTCGGGCGTCAACTGGCAGACCCGCAACCCGGCGAAGGCGCCGGGCCAGATGGCCCGTAACTCGCTCGCCCACGTGGCCCGGGGCTCCGAAGGCGCGATGTTCTTCCAGTGGCGGCAGTCACGGCGCGGCGCGGAGAAGTTCCACTCGTCGATGCTGCCGCACGCGGGCACCGACTCGCGCGTCTGGCGCGAGGTGGTCGAACTCGGCTCGGCCGTCGACTCGTTGAGCGTGGTTCGCGGCACCCGCACGGTGGCCGACGCGGCCGTCCTGTGGGACTGGCACTCCTGGTGGGCGCAGAACCTCCAGTGGCGCCCGAACGAGGACCACGACCCGCGTGAGCGCGCCGACGCCTTCTACGAGGCCCTCTACGACCGGCACCTCACCGTCGACTTCGCCCACCCGGAGGCCGACCTGTCGGGCTACCCCCTGGTGGTGGTCCCGGCGCTCTACCTGATGACCGAGGCCGCCGGGCTCAACCTGAAGGAGTACGTCGAGAACGGCGGCACACTCGTCGTCTCGTACTTCTCCGGCATCGTCGACGAGCACGACGCCGTGCACGACGGCGCCTACCCCGGGCCGCTGCGGGACGTGCTCGGCCTGACCGTCGAGGAGTTCTCGCCGCTCCTCGCGGGCGACCGGGTGCGCCTCACCGGTCCCGACGGCTCCGAACTCGCCGGCGACGTGTGGAGCGAGTTCGTCGTGCCGCGCGGCGCCGAGACCGTGTGGACGTACGCGGACGGGCTCGCCGCCGGGCATCCGGCGGTCACCCGGCACCGGCTGGGCGCGGGGTCCGCGTGGTACGTGTCCACGCGGCTGGGCGCCGCCGGGCTGGACGCGCTGATCGGGTGGGCCGCGGATGACGCGCGGATCGCTCCGCGCGCCGATCTGCCCCGGGATGTCGAGGTGGTGCGGCGGGTGGGGGAGTCGGGGGCGTTCCTCTTCGCGATCAACCACTCCGGTGTCGAGGTCAAGGTGCCGCTCGACGGGCACGGTACGGAGGTGCTCCGCGGTGAGCGGGTCGCGGGGCGGCTCGCGGTGCCGGCGGGGGCCGTACGGGTCGTGCGGCTCGACGACTGATCCGACCTGCGGATTTCGCCCCCGCCGCCCCTACCCTCCCCCATCGTCACTGCATGGGGGCTTCGCCCCCTCGCCCCCTGATCGCGCTTCGCGCTCGTCCTCAAACGCCGGACGGGCTGGAGAGTCGCGGACGGTCCGCGAATCTTTCAGCCGTCCGGCGCTTGAGGACCGGGGGTTCGGGGGCAGCGCCCCCGAGTACGTGACGATGGGGGTCCCCCCGGTCGAGCGAAGCCGAGACTGGGGGAGGGAAGGGGCGGCGGGGGCGAGTAGAACCCCCGTCACCACGCGGGGATCACATCCACATCACGTCGAAGGGACAACGACGACGATGTTCCATCCCAGACGCACACTCAAGGCCCTGCTGCTGCCCCTGGCAGCCGGACTTGCCCTGACCGCGCTGCCGGCGCAGAGCGCGAGCGCGGCAAGCACCCTCACCAACCCCGGCTTCGAATCGGGCAGCGCCGGAACGGCCGCCCCGGCCGGCTGGACGGCCTACTCGGCCGGAGGCCAGGCCGCGGCCTCCTTCACCGAGTCCGGCGGCCACGGCGGGAGTTACCGGCTCACGCACTACTCGGCCTCCGCGTACAAGGTGGAGACCTACCAGCACCTCTCCGGCCTTACCAACGGCACCTACAAGCTCACCGCCTGGGTGCGCTCGGGCGGCGGCCAGAACTCCGCGTATCTCGCGCTCAAGAACTGCGGCAGCGCGGAGCAGCGCACCGACATCCCGGTGTCGTCCAGCGGATGGCTCCGGATCGTCACCTCCATCGCGGTGACGAACAACCAGTGCACGATCGGCGTCAACTCCGACGCCAAGGCCGGCAACTGGATCAACGTGGACGACCTGACCTTCACGTCCGGCTCATCAGCCCTGTCCATCAAGGGTTCTGACGTATCGTCACTCGCCAAGAGCGAGGCCAAGGGCGGCGTCTACAAGAACAGTTCCGGCACGACCGGTGACGCCCTCGCCATCCTCAAGTCCGCCGGGCAGAACTACGCCCGCCTCAAGGTGTGGGTGAACCCGGCCGACGGCTACAACAACAAGGCGCGTGTCCTCGCCGTCGCCAAGCGCGTCAAGGCGCAGGGCATGAAGCTCCTGGTCGACTTCCACTACTCGGACACCTGGGCCGACCCGGGTGTCCAGTCCAAGCCCGCCGCCTGGTCCGGACACACCTACAGCCAGCTGAGGACGGACGTCTACAACCACACGTACGACGTTCTGAACGCCCTCAAGGCCCAGGGCACCACGGCCGACATGGTGCAGGTCGGCAACGAGATCAACGGTGGCATGCTCTGGAACGAGGGCTCCACCTCGAACTGGTCGCAGCTCGCCGGACTCCTCAACTCGGGCTACGACGCGGTCAAGGCGGTCAGCTCCGGTACGACCGTGGCGATCCACCTCGCCAAGGGCGGCGACCTGGCCGGTACCCGCTGGTGGTTCGACAGCGCCGTGTCCAACGGCGTGAAGTTCGACGTCATCGGGTTGTCCTACTACGGCTACTGGCACGGCACGCTCGCCGACTTCCAGACGACCCTGGACGACGCGGCGTCCCGCTACGGCAAGCCGGTGTACCTCGCGGAGACGGCCTATCCCTTCCGGCTGGACAGCGAGGACCCGACCGAGAACATCATCGACCTCGCGAGCGAACTGGTGCCCGGCTATGCCGCCTCGACGGCAGGTCAGACCCAGTGGATGAAGGACGTCGCGAGCATCGTGGAGGCCGTCCCGAACGGCCGCGGGCTCGGCATCTTCTACTGGGAGTCCACCTGGACCGCGGTGACCGGCAACGGCTGGGACCCGACGGACCCCTCGTCCGGCAACGGCTGGGAGAACCAGGCCCTGTTCGGCTACGACGACAAGGCGCTGCCGGCGATGGCGTGGTTCAGCCACCGGTGACCGCCCGAACGTAACTCGGCGAAGGCGTAACGGGAGGGTGGGTGGAAACGGGTACCCGTTTCCACCCACCCTCCGCCCGCTCTCCCTCCCCGGAGGGCTCCCGTCACTCCCGCCGGAACGGCTCCCGCAACTTGAACTTCTGCAGCTTCCCGGTCGCCGTGCGCGGCAGCGACTCCACGAAGTCGACCCGTTTGGGAGTCTTGAAACCGGCGAGCCGCGTACGGCAGTGGGCGATCAACTCCTCGGCGGTGACGCCGGATCCGTCCGTCACCACGAGCGCGGTCACCAGCTCGCCCCACTTGGCGTCCGGAATGCCGATCACCGCCACCTCGCGCACCGCCGGATGCGAGGTGATGACGTCCTCCACCTCGATCGACGAGACGTTCTCGCCGCCGGAGATGATGACGTCCTTCTTGCGGTCGGAGATCACCAGGTAACCGTCGTCGTCGAGGTATCCGCCGTCCCCGGTGTGGAACCAGCCGCCCTCCTGGGCCTTCGCCGTCTCCTCGGGCTGCTCCCAGTAGCCGTCGAGATTGTGGTTGGACGCGGTCAGCACCTCCCCGTCCACGTCGACGTCGACACGTACGCCGAGAGCGGGCGCCCCTGCCCGCCCGAGCCTGCGGGCCCGCTCGGCGGGTTCCAGGTCGTCCCACTCCGCCCGGCCCCGGTTGACCGTGACGAGCGGTGAGGTCTCGGTGAGCCCGTAGATCTGGATGAACTCCCAGCCCAGCTCGACCGTCACCCGCTCGATCGTGCGCGTCGGCGGCGGCGCGCCCGCGCAGACGATACGGACCCGGTCGCGGCCGGGCATCTCGCCCTCCCAGGAGGCGGCGGCGTCGAGCACCGCGTTCAGGACGGCGGGCGCCGCGCACATCAGGGTGACGCCGTGCCGCTCGACACGGCGCAGGATCTCGGCCCCGTCGATCTGGCGCAGCACGATGTGCCGGCCGCCGACGCCCGTCACGCCGTACGGCATGCCCCAGCCGTTGGCGTGGAACATCGGGAGCGTGTGCAGATAGACGTCACGGTCGCTGATCGTGGTGTGCAGGCCGAACACGGTCGCGTTCAGCCACAGGTTGCGGTGGGTGAGCTGCACTCCCTTGGGGCGAGCGGTCGTTCCGGACGTGTAGTTGACACTGGCCGTCGCGGCCTCGTCCGGCGACGCCCAGTCCCGCGGTTCGGCGTCGGCGAGAAAGAGGTCGTCGTCGTCGCCGAGGACGAACTTGTGCTTGACGTCGAGCGTGTCGAGCACCTCCGCACAGGAGGGGTCCGCGTAGACGACCGAGGCGCCGGAGTGCCGGACGATGTAGTCGATCTCCGACCGGGTGAGCCGGAAGTTCACCGGCACGAGGACACGCCCCCAGCCGGAGACACCGAAGAACGAGGTCAGCAGGCGCGCCGAGTTCTGCGAGATCACCGCGACCCGGCCGCCCACCGGCACGTCCAGCCGGTCGAGTCTGGCCGCCTGCGCGCGGGCGAGCCTGGCCAGTTCCCGGTAGGTGAGCTCGCCGAGGCTCGGCCCCGGCTGTTCCGGTTCGTCGACGACGGCGACGCGGTCCGGGTAGACATGGGCCGCGCGGTCGAGGAAGTCACGGACGGTCAGCGGGTAGTACACGACAGCACCTCCGGTTCGATGGTTCCTTCCTACCTCGCCCGGCCGCCCGCGTACCCCGTGGACCCGATGCGGATCGACGGCGCCCCGTTGCGGACCGGTGCGGCCGAAGGGTACTGTCCGAAACACCTAATCAATATGTTGAGTATGAGTACGCATGTGAGTACGCAAGAGAGAGTGAGAGAGGTGGATGATGACGCACCCCTTCCGCAAGGCGGTCGAGGACGGCGACCACGCGGCCGTCGTCGATCTGCTCGCCGAGGACGTCGTGTTCACCAGCCCGGTGGTCTTCAAGCCGTACGCCGGGAAGGCGATCACCTCCGCGATCCTGGGCGCCGTCATCGAGGTGTTCGAGGACTTCCACTACGTCCGGGAGATCGCCGACCCCGACGGCCAGAACCTCGCCCTCGTCTTCGAGGCTCGGGTGGGCGACCGCGCCCTCCAGGGCTGCGACCTCCTGCACTTCGGCGAGGACGGCCGGATCGACGACCTCACCGTCATGGTCCGGCCCCTGTCGGCGGCCCAGGCACTCCAGGCGGCCATGGCGGCCCGCTTCGACGCCATCGCCCAGGAGGCGTCGGGCGGCTCCTGACCGGCACCGGCGGTTAGCCTGATCCCCGGCCCGAGATCAGGAGACACCGCGCATGACCAGCCCCCACCCGGAGACGGTGGACGAACCGGCGGGACCGGGTGTGCCCGCCCGGCGCGCGCCGGTGTGGCGAGGGCAGGGGCCGGCCGTGGCGGTGGTCGCGGTGGGCGGCGCGGCCGGCGCGTCGGCGCGCTACGGGGCCGCACTGCTCTGGCCCGCGCAGCCCGGAGGCTTCCCTTGGACCACGTTCTGGGTCAATGTCGTCGGCTGCTTCGTGATCGGCGTCTTCATGGTTCTGATCACCGAGGTGTGGGCTCCCCACCGGCTGGTGCGCCCCTTCTTCGGCACCGGGGTGCTGGGCGGCTTCACGACCTTCTCGACCTACGCCGTGGACATCCAGCAGCTGATGGACGAGGGTCACCCCCGCACCGCCCTCGCCTACCTCGCGGCCACGCTCCTCGCAGCCCTCGCGGCGGTATGGACGGCCGTGGCGCTGACGCGCCGTCTGTCGGCCCGGTGGAGAGCGGGGCGGGCCCCCTCGTGAACTGGGTGCTGGTGATCGTCGGTGGCATGGTCGGCGCGCCCCTGCGCTACCTCACCGACCGCGCGGTGCAGTCCCGGCACGACTCGGCCTTCCCCTGGGGCACCCTCACCGTGAACGTCGTCGGCTGCCTGGTCCTGGGCGTCCTGACCGGCGCGGCCACCGCGGGAGCGGCCTCCTCCTCCCTGCGGCTGCTGCTCGGTACGGGCCTGTGCGGGGCGCTCACCACGTACTCGACCTTCTCGTACGAAACGCTGCGGCTGGCCGAGAGCGGAGAGCGTTTCCACGCCACCGTCAACGCGATCGCGAGCGTGGCCGCGGGGCTCGGGGCGGCTTTCGCGGGGGTCGCGCTGGCCCAGGCCGTCTGGACGTAGCCACCGGGCAGGGTGATCCGGCTGTCGGTCTGCCGCCGGCCGGGCCGACCTTGACAGTCACCCGCCGTGCCGCGCAGGATCACCCCCGTGAACCTGTCAGACAGCCAGACAGCCGGCTCCGTGCCGCGGCGCATCAGCGCCATGGAAGCCGTGCTCGGGCATCTTCGTGGTGCCATAGAGGGCGGTGAGTACGCCGTGGGGGACAAGCTGCCCTCCGAGGCGGAGCTGTGCCGACGGCTGGAGGTCAGCCGGCCCGTGCTGCGGGAGGCCCTGCGCGCCCTGCAGACCATGGGTCTGACCGTGTCAAGGACCGGCAAGGGCACGTTTGTCGTGTCGACAGGACCCGTCGAGGACCCCACCTTCGGCGACTACACGGCCAGTGACCTGATGGAGGTCCGCCGGCACGTCGAGATCCCGGTGGCCGGATACGCGGCGGTGCGCCGGACCCCCGAGGACCTCGACCACCTGGCGCACCTGCTCGACCGGATGGAGCGCGAGCGGGACACCACCGCGTGGGTCGCCATGGACACGCTCTTCCACCTCGCCGTGGCGCAGGCCGCCCAGAACCCGGTCTTCCGCCGCGTGATCGAGGAGATCCGGGACGCGCTGGCCCGACAGTCGGCGTTCCTCAACGAACTGGCGCCGCGGCAGGCAACGTTCGCCCCGTCGCGACGCCCGGCACGTCCTCTCGCTGCACCGGCCGAAAGCCCAAGTACGTCCAGTACGAGGCCTTCCGACCGGCACACCGAGAGCACGCACCGGACGCCGCTCCTCAATGGGCAAACGTTGCCTGCCGCGGCGCTCGGTGGCCGTCGCGAGCAGTCCAACCGTGAACACCGCGCCATCGTCGAGGCACTCGTCGACGGCAACGCGGCCGACGCGACGGATGCCATGGCACATCACCTCGACCGCGTCGAGACGACCCTCACCGCGATCGTGCGCCCCGAGCGCGCCGACGTCGCGGGCACCCCCACAGAAGGCGAAACGCAGGCGTGAGCGAGCAGTCCCTCGAAGAACAGACGCAACAGACAGCACAGGAGGAGCGGAAGAGGCGGCCCAGCGGTCACGTCGACGCCGGCGACGCGGGGTACAGCAAGTCCCTGAAGTCCCGGCACGTCAACATGATCGCCATCGGCGGGGCCATCGGCACCGGCCTCTTCCTCGGCGCGGGCGGCCGGCTCGCCGACGCGGGCCCGTCCCTCTTCCTCGCGTACGCCGTCTGCGGAGTCTTCGCCTTCCTCGTCGTCCGCGCCCTCGGCGAGCTCGTCCTGTACCGGCCGTCCTCCGGCGCCTTCGTGTCGTACGCCCGGGAGTTCCTCGGCGAGAAGGGCGCCTACACCGCGGGCTGGATGTACTTCCTGAACTGGGCGACCACCGGAGTCGCCGACATCACCGCGGTCGCCACCTACACCCACTACTGGGGCATGTTCTCCGACATCCCGCAGTGGGTGATCGCCCTGATCGCGCTGGCGGTCGTGCTCACCGTGAACCTCATCTCGGTGAAGATCTTCGGCGAGCTGGAGTTCTGGTTCGCCATCGTCAAGGTCGGCGCGCTCGTGGCCTTCATGCTGATCGGGATCTTCGTCCTGGTCACCCAGCACCCCGTCGACGGAGCCACCCCCGGCCCCTCCCTCATCAGCGACAACGGCGGCCTCTTCCCCAACGGCCTGCTGCCGATGCTGCTGATCGTCCAGGGTGTCGTCTTCGCGTACGCCTCCGTCGAGCTGGTCGGCGTCGCGGCGGGCGAGACGGAGAACCCCGAGAAGATCCTGCCGAAGGCCATCAACTCGATCATGTGGCGCGTCGGACTCTTCTACGTCGGCTCGGTGCTCCTCCTGTCCATGCTGCTGCCCTGGAACAAGTACACCGCCGGGGAGAGCCCGTTCGTGACCGTGCTCTCGAACATCGGCATCCCGGCCGCGGGCGGTGTGATGAACCTGGTCGTGATGACCGCCGCCATGTCCAGCCTCAACTCCGGGCTCTACTCGACCGGCCGCATCCTGCGCTCCATGTCGATGGCCGGCTCGGCGCCCAGGTTCACCTCGGTGATGAGCCGCAGCCAGGTCCCGTACGGCGGAATCCTGCTCACCAGCGGTATCTGCGTGCTCGGCGTCGGGCTCAACTTCGTCGTCCCCGCCGACGCCTTCGAGATCGTGCTCAACTTCGCCGCGCTCGGCATCCTCGCCACCTGGGGCATGATCATGATCTGTCATCTGCAGTTCTGGCGGAAGTCGCAGGAGGGCGAGGTGGACCGGCCGGGCTACCGGCTGCCGGGCTCGCCCTGGACCGAACTCGTCACCCTCTTCTTCCTCGCCTGCGTCCTGGTCCTCATGTACGCGGACGGGGGAGCGGGCCGCACGACGGTCCTGTGCCTCCCGCTGATCGTGGCGGCGCTGGTGACCGGCTGGTACGGCGTACGCGGCCGGGTCACCGCCCTGCGCAACGGCAAGGCGGACGCATGAGCCCCAACGCCTTTTCCGGATGCGGGACTTCGCTCGGTGCGGCACCCTCCATCAGGGAGCCGCTGCACGCGCCCGTCGCCCATCTCGTACGCGGCGGTGTCATCGAGGGCATCCACTACGGCTCGGTGGTCGTGCTGGCCGCCGACGGGAGCGTGGACCTGCAGATCGGTGACATCGAGGCCGCCTTCTACCCGCGGTCGGCCGTCAAGCCCGTACAGGCGGTGGCGATGGTACGGGCCGGGCTGCCGCTCGACGGTGACCTGCTCTCGCTGGCGGCGGCCAGCCACTCCGGCGAGGAACGCCACCTCGCCGGCACCCGGCGGATCCTGGAGCTCGCCGGACTCACCGAGGACGACCTGCGCAACGTCCCGGACCTGCCCTTCGACCCGGTCGTCCGCGAGGACTGGATCCGCGCCGAGCGGCTTCCGTCGCGGCTCGCCCAGAACTGCTCCGGCAAGCACGCCGCGATGCTCTATACGGCACGCCTCAACGGCTGGTCGCTCGACGACTACCTCGATCCCGCGCATCCCCTCCAGCAGGCGATCGCGGAGATCGTCGAGGACCTGACCGGGCAGTCCGTCGCCCGGGTCACGGTCGACGGCTGCGGCGCCCCGCTGTTCGCCGTCTCGCTGCACGGCCTCGCGCGCGCCGCCGCCCGGATCACGACGGCCCCGTCCGGCACGCCCGAGGCGCGGGTGGCCGACGCGATGCGCGAGCACGCCGAGATGGCGTCCGGCTCAGGACGGGACGTCGCCGCGCTGATGCGTGCCGTACCCGGGCTGCTCGCCAAGGACGGTTTCGAAGGCGTGCAGGTCGCGGCGCTGCCGGACGGCCGGGCCGTCGCCGTGAAGATCGCCGACGGCGCCGACCGGGCACGCGTACCCGTCGCCGCGGCGGCCCTCGCCCGCGCCGGTGTCGACCCGGCGGCACTCACCGAGTTCTCCGGGGTGCCGCTCCTCGGGGGCGGCGCGGTGGTGGGCCACATCCGGCCGACCCGCGCGCTCGACCCACTGAACCGCCCCGCCTGACACTCGCGGGTCACTCCGTAGGGGTGGGCGGGGTTGGCTGGGGCCCGTTGTGAACCGGCGGCCGGTGGGGGTTGCCCGCGCAGTTCCCTTTAAGGGGCGCGGGGAACGGCGCAGTCTTTCGTTTTTGGGGGCGCGGGGAACGGCGCAATCGTTTGGCTCTCCGGGGGCGCGGGGAACGGCGCAATCCTTCGCTTTTCAGGGGCGCGGGGAACGGCGCGGCCGACCCCCACCCACCCGCACCCGCCCACAACCCGCCGACGGCAGAATGTGATCATGCGCTCGCCCCTGACCTTCCAGCCCGTCCTGGACCGTATCGCCGCCGAGATCGAGAAGACCCCGGGCCGCGGCCGACCCGCCGACTACATCCCGGCCCTCGCGGCGTGCGACCCCGACCGGTTCGGCATGGCCGTGGCAGAGCTGGACGGCACGGTGTACGGAGTCGGCGACTGGCGCCAGCCCTTCTCGACCCAGTCCATCACCAAGGTCTTCACCCTCGCCCTGGACCTGGCCCACGAGGCCGACGCGCTCTGGGAACACGTCGGCCGCGAGCCCTCGGGCAACCCCTTCAACTCGCTCGTCCAGCTGGAGTACGAGAACGGCATCCCCCGTAACCCCTTCATCAACGCGGGCGCCCTCGTCGTCACCGACCGGCTCCACACCCAGACCGGCGACGCGGCGGGCACCCTCGTCGACTTCCTGCGCGCGGAGAGCGGCAACGAGCACCTCGCCATCAACGAGGAAGTGGCCGCCTCCGAGTCCGCCCACGGCGACCGCAACGCCGCGCTGGGCCACTTCATGGCGTCCTACGGGAACATCGGCAACCCGGTCCCGGTGCTGCTCGACGAGTACTTCCGGCAGTGCTCCGTCGAGGCATCCTGCGCCGACCTCGCCCTGGCCACCGGCTTCCTCGCCCGCCACGGCATCCGCGCCGACGGCACCCGCCTCCTGACGATGAGCCAGGCCAAGGAGGTCAACGCGGTCATGCTCACCTGCGGCACGTACGACGCGGCCGGCGAGTTCGCCTACCGCGTGGGCCTGCCCGGCAAGAGCGGTGTCGGCGGCGGGGTCATCGCCGTCGTCCCCGGCCGCTGCACGCTCTGCGTCTGGAGCCCCGGCCTGGACGGACACGGCAACTCGGTCGCGGGAGTCGCCGCCCTCGACCGCTTCACCACCATCACGGGCCTGTCGGTGTTCTGAGCAGCCACCCGGACAGCCGCCCGTATCGGACAGGCGCCCGTATCGGACGGCCGCCCGTATCGGTCAGCAGCCCGGACCAGTCAGCCGCCCGGATCGGTAAGACGGCGGTCATGCCGTGGCTGCCGCTCCGAGGCGGACGCGTCGCTTTCCGGCCACCCCGCATTGACACGCTGACCGAGTGTTGGCCAAGGGTTTCACCGTCGATCTGCGTCGCTGTCAGCTGCTCGGGCTCGCGGGCTCGGTCGTCCTCGCGGCGGGAGGCGAGACGGCCGGCGCCCTGCCCGTCCGGGAGCTGCCGTCGCTCGCGTCCGGACGCGCGGCACTCGGCCTGGTCGGCGTGTACTTCGGAGTCGTTCTGCTCATCGCCGCCTGGGCGCTGCTGGGGTGGGTGATCCGCGGGCCCGAACCGCCGACTCCCCGTGCCCTGCTGGTCGTCCTCGCCGTGTGGGCGATCCCCCTGCTGCTCGCTCCGCCCCTGTTCAGCCGGGACGTCTACAGCTATCTGGCCCAGGGCGCGATGGTCGACGCGCACATCGACGTCTACACACACGGCCCCGCCATGCTGGGCGGGCCCCTCGCGGACGAGGTGGCGCCCGTGTGGCGGCGGACGGCGACCCCGTACGGGCCCGTCTTCCTCGCAGTCGCCTCCGCGCTTTCCGGTCTCACGCGGGGCGAGGTGCCGGCCGGACTGTTCGGCATGCGGGTCGTGGCGCTGCTCGGCGTGGCGCTGATGGCCGCCGCGCTGCCGAAGCTCGCCCGGCACAACGGCGCCGACCCCGCCGCCGCGCTGTGGCTGGGCGCGCTCAACCCGCTCGTGCTGCTGCACCTGGTGGCCGGAGCGCACAACGACGCCATCATGCTCGGCCTCCTCGGCGCCGGACTGGTGGCGGCCCTCGGCCGCCTGCCCGTCCTGGGCGCCGTCCTCGTCACCCTGGCCGCACTGGTCAAGGCCCCGGCCGTCCTGGGCCTGGCGGCCGTCGTGGCGCTCCAGATGCGCGCCGGGCGGGGCACGGTGCGGTCCCTCGTCACCACCACGGCCGCCGCGCTCGCCACCACCGTCGCCGCGACCGCCGCGGCCGGTACGGGATACGGGTGGATCGCCGCGCTGAAGACACCCGTGTCCCCGCACAACTGGTCGCCCACCAGCCTCCTCGGCCGCGCCACCGGCGACATCCTCCGCGGCCTCGGCAGCGATCTCGCCCCGTACGCGCTGCCCGTCTGGCACATCCTAGGCCTCGTGCTCACCGGTGTCGTCGTCGCCGGCATCTGGCTGCGCCGCCCCCGCGTGAGCCCCGTCTACGCGCTGGGCCTCAGCCTGGCGACGGTGGCCGTGCTCGGCCCGGCCGTCCGGCCCTGGTACGCACTGTGGGGCCTGTTCCTCATCGCCGCGGCGGCGCCCAGCGCGTCCGTACGCCACCGGGTGGCCGCCGTGACCGGAGTGCTCGCCCTCGGCGTCCTGCCCAGCGGGGGGCCGCCCGACAGCGAGCAGCTGGCGCTCGCGGTGTCGGGCGGGATGCTCGCGCTGGTCGTCCTCTGGCAGGCGCACCAGACGTCGAACGCCCCCGTCCTGGGGCGGACGGCATGAGGCTGCCGCCCACCGACCGGCGGCGTCTGCTGTTCGTCCTCGTCCTGGCCACCGCCGTGGCCGTCTTCACCGCGACCGTGCCGCTGCTGCGGGACTGGTTCGACCTGCGCGTCTATCACGGAGCCGTCGACACCTGGGTCCACCACGGCGGGCACCTCTACGACTACCGGGTACCGGGGACGGCGTACGGCTTCACGTATCCGCCGTTCGCGGCGGTATCCATGCTGCCGATGGCCCTGCTCGGACTGCACACCGCGATCGCCGTCGGCCTGCTGCTCAACCTCGCCGCGACCGCCTTCGTCCTGCACACCCTGTACGTCCTGACCGGACGCCGACTGCGCCGGTACGGCCTGTTCGGGCTCGCCGTGGGCGTCTGTCTGCTCGCGCTCCTCGAACCGGTCCGCGACACCTTCAGCTTCGGCCAGGTCAACCTGCTGCTGCTGGCCCTCGTCCTCGCCGACGCCCGGCTGACCGCGAACGGACGGAGCCGCTGGGCGGGCGTCGGGATCGGTCTCGCCGCGGCGGTCAAGCTCACGCCCGCGATCTTCATCGTCCTGCTGCTGCTCGCCCGGCGCCCGCGCGCGGCGGCCACCGCCACCGGGGTCGCGACGGCCGCCACCGCGTTCGCGGCCCTGGCCGCGCCGGACGCCTCCCGCTTCTACTGGACCGACGCGGTCTGGGACACGTCCCGTATCGGCCGCCTCGCCTATGTCTCCAACCAGTCGCTGCAAGGCGTACTGGCCCGTCTCGCCGACCCCGCCGAGCCGAGCCGTGCCGTCTGGGCGCTGCTCGCGCTCGCCGTCCTCGGGGTGTGGGTGTGGCGGGCGCGCCGGGCCCTCGCCAGGGGTGACGTCCTCGGCGCCTTCGCCCTCACCGGACTCGCCGCCTGCCTGGTCAGCCCCATCACCTGGGTGCACCACCTCGTCTGGCTGCTGCCCTCGCTGGTGATCCTCGCCGAGGCGGGCCTGCGGCAGCGGCGCGGCCGGCTGCTGTGGCTCGCGTCGAGCCTGTACGCCCTGCTGTGCAGCAGCGTCGTGTGGCTGTGGTTCGACGACGCGTCGGGCATCGGCGGCTTCGTCGGCAGCAACGCGTACGTGTGGATCACCCTGGGGCTGCTGCTCGGGCTGCCCGTCGGTCAGCGGCGGGCGGCAGAGCGTCGGCCGTGGAGGCGCAGGGCCAGTGCCACGGCGCCCGCGCCGAGAACGGCGGCGCCCGCGACTGTCAACGC
This sequence comes from Streptomyces sp. NPDC017991, assembly GCF_044328075.1. Classification (NCBI taxonomy): domain Bacteria; kingdom Bacillati; phylum Actinomycetota; class Actinomycetes; order Kitasatosporales; family Streptomycetaceae; genus Streptomyces; species Streptomyces sp. NPDC017991. The sequence goes on from NZ_JBIRGP010000010.1 coordinate 86,922, forward strand.
CGTCGCCGGCCCGCCGCCGGGAGTGCCGGAGTCGTCGGCGGCCGTGCCCGCGGGCGCCGAAGGACCGGCCGGTGGGGCGGCGGCCGGACCGCGGCCGGGCCGCGCCCCGGCGGCCGGACCCGCGGTGGCCCGCGACACGGGACGAGGCAGGAGCGACCCGACCGGCTCGACCCGGCCGGCGGCCCCGAAACCCCAGTCGAGCAAGGAGCGCGCCTCCTCGTACACGGCGAACCGGCCGCCCTCCTGAGGGTCCATCACGGTGACGACGAGGGTGTGCCCGCCCCGGCGCGCGGCGGCGACGAGCGTGCTGCCGGCCCGGGAGGTGGACCCGTTCTTGATGCCGATGAGCCCCGGATAGGGCGCGACCCCGTCGGCACCGGAGAGCAGCCGGTTGGTGTTCTCGATCTCGTACGCCCAGCCGTCGCCGGGGAACTTCGCGCGGACGGTGGCGCAGTAGCGGACGAAGTCCGTGTTGCGGAGCCCCGCGCGCCCGAAGACGGCCAGGTCGTACGCGGACGACACCTGGCCGGGCATGTCGTAGCCGTCGGGAGAGACGACCTGGGTGTCACGGGCGCCCAGGGACCGGGCCTTGGCCTGCATCTGCGCGGCCGTGGCCCGCCAGCCGCCGTTCATCTCGGCGAGTACGTGGACGGCGTCGTTGCCGGAGTTGAGGAAGACGCCCCGCCACAGGTCGGACGCCCGGTAGGTACGTCCCGCGCGGACTCCGACCAGGCTGCTGCCGGGGCCGATGTCCGCCAGGTCCGCCTCGGTGACGGTGTGCCGGACCGCGGAGGGCAGCACCGGGAGCACGGTCACCGCGAAGAGGGTCTTCAGTGTGCTGGCGGGCGGCAGTGCGAGGTGCGCGTTGTGTGCCGCGAGCACATCGCCGGTGTCGGCGTCGGCCACCAGCCACGACCGGGCGGACGTCTCCGGCGGTACGCCGGGCGCTCCTGCCCGGAGCCGGACCTGCGTCCCGGGACGGTCCAGCATCGAGGGCGGCGAGGGTGGCGACGACGATGAGGGAGGCGTGGGCGGGGGATTGGCGGTGCTCGGCGTGGGCCCGGTGTGTGCGCCGCCCGTCCTGACGTGGGGCCCGGTGACGTTCGTGTGCGCCCCGCCGAGGGCCGCGACCGGTCCCGGCACGAGGGCGAGCGCCCCGACGACGCAGAGGGCGGAACAGGAGACGGCCGTGCGGGCAGGGAGTCCGATGGTCATACCGCAAACGTAGGAACGCGCAGGTCGCAAGGCGAACCGCCTCGGCCGAACGGACCTGCCGAACACCCGGATGCCGCAGCGGACGCCGGCGCGTGTCTCGGGCGCCCGGCCTGCCTACTGGCTGCCCGGCACCGTCTGCTGGACCTGCCTGAGAAAGGTCGCGTTGTTCGGGGTCTGCCGCATCCGCTCCAGCAGGGTCTCCAGACCGGCCTGGCCGTCACCGCGGGAGTGCAGGGCGCGCCGCAGACCTCGTACGGCTGTCAACTCGGCGGCCGGGATGAGGAGTTCCTCGCGGCGGGTACCGGAAGGGGTGATGTCGACGGCGGGGAAGACACGGCGGGACGCGAGGGTGCGGTCCAGCCGGAGCTCCATGTTCCCGGTGCTCTTGAGCTCTTCGAAGTAGTAGTCGTCGGCGCGGGAGCCGGTGTCCACGAGGGCCGTGGCGACGATGGTGAGCGAGCCGCCCTCCTCGGCGAGCCGCGCCGCGCCGAAGAGCCGCTTGGGCCCCTGGAGCGAGGCCGCGTCGACACCGCCGCTGAGGGTGCGGCCCCCGGCGGCGGCCGCGTTGTTGTGCGCCCGGCACAGCCGGGTGAGCGAGTCGAGCAGGATCACGACGTCCTGGCCCGCCTCGACGAGCCGCTTGGCCCGCTCGACGGCCAGCTCGGCCAGCGCGATGTGCTGCTTGGGGCTCTGGTCGAAGGTGGAGGCGAACACCTCACCGCGGACGGACCGGCGCATGTCGGTCACCTCCTCGGGGCGTTCGTCGAGGAGCACCACCATCAGATGGGCCTCGGGGTCGTTGCCGGCCACGGCGGCGGCCAGCTGCTGGAGCAGCACGGTCTTGCCGGTCTTGGGCGGGGCGACGATCAGACCGCGCTGGCCCTTGCCGATGGGCGCGACCAGGTCGACGAGGCGGGTGGTCAGACCGCCCGCGGGGTGTTCGAGACGCAGCCGCTCCCGCGGGTGCAGCGGGGTCAGGTCACGGAAGTGCGGCCGGCCGCGTGCCTCGTCGGCGGGGCGGCCGTTGATCCGCCGGATCTCGGTGAGTGCGCGCTGCCGGCCGCGCAGTCCTTCGACGCGGTCGCCCTTGCGCAGGCCGTACCGGCGGATCAGAGCGGTGGATACCTGGAGGTCGGCCGCTCCGGGGAGCAGGTTCTCGGCGCGCAGGTGGCCCTGCCCGTTCGAGGTGAGGTCGAGTACGCCGGTGGCCTGCTCCTGGTCTGTGACGGGAGTGGGCGGGCGTTCGAGTGTGGTGGTCATGAGGGGTGTCCTTTCGCGGACGGAATCGAGTTCTTGGATGGGGTCACGCAGGTGGGGGAGAGGCCGGAGCAGGGGCGGTGACTGCACGCCCTGCACGGCGGAACGCGTCACTTCTCGAAACGCGTACCGCTGATGAACGCGGTACGGAGAGAGGTGCTGCGAAGAAGATGCTGCGCGCCGGTCGGGAATCGACGGGCGGACCAGCGGGAGGAGAGGAAATCGGCACCGGCGCCTGTAAGCAGGCGTACACAAGTGCTGATGGCACTGTAGCACCATCTCGTCCGGTGCCGCCGGAAGCGGCCGGATCCCGGGGCGTTGACACCGGTGGTGCCTCGCGCCACGGTGGTCGGCATGGTCGATGCCGGGATCGTCGAACGCTTACGGGAACTGCGACCGCTGATCAGGCAGAACGCGCTGCGGGCCGAACACGACCGGCGGGTGCCGGACGAGGTCGTCGCCGCGCTGAGCGGCACCGGTGTGCACCGGATGAACGTCCCCGCGCGGTACGGCGGCTACCAGACCCCGCTGCACACCCAGGTCGCCGCCTTCGCCGAGATCGCCCTCGAATGCGCCTCCACGGCATGGGTGACACTCAGTCACGCGGGAGTCTCGTACATCGCGGCACTCTTTCCCGACGAGGCACAGGACGACTTCTTCACCGGCCCGGCCGGTCCCGATGTCAGGATCGGCGGCACGCTCGTCCCCGGCGCCACGGCGGTGCCGTACGACGGGGGCTATCGGGTGGACGGCGCCTCGGGCTTCGCGACCGGCTGCCATCACGCGGACTGGCATCTGCTGACGGCCGCGGTCGTCCCGGCCGACGGACGGCCCCAGGAGGGACCGCCCGAGATGCTGTGGATCGCGGTACCGATGTCCGAGCTGGAGATCCTGGACGACTGGGACACCACGGGTCTCGCCGGTACCGGCAGCAACACGGTCGTGGCCCGGAACATTCCCGTCCCCGCGCACCGGGTGCTCCCGGTCGAGTCGATGCTCGCCGGCCGGACCCCGTCGAAGACCAACGCCGACAACCCCTTCTACCGCATGCCCGTGCTGCCGCTGTTCTGCGCCTGGACGGCGTCGGCGGCGCTGGGTCTGGGGCGGGCGGCGCTGACGGAGTTCGACGAGCGGGTCCACCGTCGCGGTATCACGTACACCTTCTACGAGCGGCAGAACGAGGCCACCGTCACCCATCTCCAGTTCGCCGAGGCCCGGATGAGGATCTCCGCCGCCGAACTGGTGGCCGGCCGGCTGATCGCCGAGATCGAGACCAAGGCCCATGACGGCGACGCGTACACACCGCGGGGGAGGGCCAGGATCCGCGCCGAGTGCGGCTATCTCACCCGGCTCTGCAAAGAGGCCGTCGATCTGCTCGCCTCGGCCGCCGGCGCCTCCTCGCTCCAGCGGTCCGTGCCCCTGCAGCGCATCGCCCGGGACATCAACGCCCTGACCCTGCACTCCTTCGTCAACCCCGCCACCAACCTGGAGATCTACGGCCGCGTACTCTCGGGCGTCGACCCGGGCACCCCCTTCCTGTGACGGCCTCCGACTGCCGTCGACCGCAGTCAGGAGATCGCGTTGGACAGCACGGCAGCCGAACCGTCGAACAAGACGTCAGGCACATCAGGTACGTCCGGCGCGCCGCACCGCCTCGCCCCGGCCGGCGGCTGCCCGCACGCCGACAACGCGCGCCTTCTCGCGCGCGGAGCCGTGGCGCCGGTCGTCCTGCCCGGCGGGGTGGACGGCATGGCGGTCCTGGGGCACGAGGCGCTGAAGGAGTTCCTCGCACACCCTCAAGTAGCCAAGAACGCCGGGCACTTCACCGCGCTGCGGGAGGGACGCATCGCCCCCGGATGGCCCCTCGCGACCTTCGCGACGGTACGGGGCATGACGACCGCGGACGGCGACGACCACCGGCGGCTGCGCTCACTGGTCAGCAAGGCGTTCACCGTCCGGCGGGTCGAGGAACTGCGCCCGCGCATCGAGGAGTTGACCGCGGGACTGCTCGACGACCTGGAGCGCGCGGCCCGGGACGGCGGGGGAGTCGCCGATCTGCGCGCGCACTTCGCGATGCCGCTGCCGATGGGCGTCATCGGCGAACTGCTGGGCGTGGACGCCGAGTTCCGCGACCGGCTCCACCACCTCTCCAACCAGGTCGTCGCCACCGACATCGGCCCCGAGCGTGCGCTGGCCGCCAACCGCGAACTGATGGCCGTCCTCGGCGCGGTCGTCGAGGCCAGGACCGAGCGGCCGGGCGACGACCTCACCAGCGCGCTGATCGCCGCCCGCGACGAGGGCGGCGACCGGCTCACCCACGAGGAACTCCTCGGCACCCTGGTCCTGATGATCATCGCCGGGCACGAGACCACACTGAACCTGATCACCAACGCCGTACGCGCCCTGTGCGGCCACCGCGACCAGCTGGCGCGCATCGTGCGGGGCGGGGCGAGCTGGGCCGACGCCGTCGAGGAGACCCTGCGCTGGGACGCACCGGTCAGCTACTTCCCCTTCCGCTACCCGGTCGACGACCTGACCGTGGACGGCACCGTCATACCCCGGGGCACACCCGTCCTGGCCGGCTACTCGGCCGCGGGCCGTGACCGGGCCGCGCACGGCCCCGACGCCGACCTCTTCGACGTCACCAGGCCCGCCGGGCCCGGCGCCGCCCGGCATCTGTCCCTCGGCCACGGCGCCCACTACTGCCTGGGCGCCCCACTGGCCCGGATGGAGTCCGCCATCGCCCTGGAACGCCTGTTCACGCGCTTCCCCGGCCTCGACCTCGCCGTGCCCGAGGCGGACCTCACCCGCGGCGCGAGTTTCGTGGGCAACAGCGTCCGGACACTCCCCGTACGGGTGTGACGTCGGCCCGCCGAGGTCATCATGGGTGGGGTGTCGATCCGGCGCGGACCCGTTCGTCGGTGGGGTGCAAGGACAGCTGCGTACCGGGATCGGTACCGGGAGGAAACATGAAGTACGTGATGTTCATCTGCACACCCGTCGACGGTGAGGAGCTGAGCCCCGAGGAGCTCGCCGACGACCCCCGTTTCGCCTCGTACATCGACCACGTGCGCGCCGGTGGCATGGTGCAGGGCGGGGCACGGCTGCGGCCCGCCGCCGACGCCACCACCGTCCGCGTACAGGGCGACGAGGTACTGCTCGGCGACGGCCCGTTCGCGGAGTCCAAGGAGTACATCGCGGGCTTCGACATCATCGAGGTCGCCGACCTCGACGAGGCCATCGCGCTCGCCTCCCGCCATCCGGCCGCGCTGGGCGGTGGATCGGTGGAAGTACGGCCGATCTGGGAATGAACGACGGCGAAGAGGTGGGGGACGGTGGAGGGCCGGACGGTGCCACAGAGGCGGACGGCGGCGTCGAGGAGGCCGCCGCCGCCGCCTTCCGCGAGGAATGGGGCCAGGTCGTCGCCACCCTGATCCGGGTGACCGGCGACTGGGACCTCGCCGAGGAGTGCGCACAGGACGCCTACGCCCAGGCCCTGGACCGGTGGCGGCGCGACGGAGTGCCGCGCCGCCCCGGCGCCTGGCTGACCACGACCGCGCGCAACCGCGCCATGGACGTGACGCGCCGCAGAGCGGTGGGGGCGGCGAAACTGCGGGAGGTCGCGATGCTGACACGGGACGGGGGACCCGGCGGCCCGCGGGACCCGGACTCCGACGACGACAGCGGGGTGACGGACGACCGGCTGCGGCTGATCTTCACCTGCTGCCATCCCGCGCTGCCCGTCGAGGCCAGGGTCGCCCTGACCCTGCGCACCCTCGCGGGACTCACCACACCCGAGATCGCCCACGCCTTCCTCGTCCCCGAGGCGACGATGGCGCAACGCCTCGTCCGGGCCAAGCGGAAGATCCGCAACGCCGGAATCCCGTACCGGGTGCCGCCCGCGCATCTGCTCCCCGAACGCACGACGGGGGTGCTGGGCGTGCTGTACCTGCTGTTCAACGAGGGGTACGCGGCGTCGTCCGGCGCCGACCTGATCCGTACGGACCTCTGCGCGGAGGCCGTCCGGCTGGCCAGGGTGCTGGCCCGCCTCATGCCCGACGAGTCCGAGGTGCTGGGCCTGCTCGCGCTCCTGCTGCTGCACCACGCCCGGCGCGGCACCCGCGTGGACGCGGCCGGGGAGCTGGTCACGCTGGAGGACCAGGACCGTACGGCGTGGGACCGGGCGGAGATCGACGAGGGCGCCGCCCTGCTGGGGACCGCGCTGCGCCGGGGGCGGCCGGGCCCGTACCAGATCCAGGCGGCCGTCGCGGCCTGTCACACCACCGCGGCCACGGCACAGGACACGGACTGGGCGGACATCGCCGGACTGTACGGCGAGCTGGAACGCCGGGTGCCGTCGGCCGTGGTGCGTCTCAACCGCGCGGTGGCCGTCGGTATGGCCGAGGGCCCGGAGGCCGGACTGGTCCTCGTCGCGGACCTGGAGGAGGGCGGGGAGCTGGCGGGCTACCACCTGCTGCCCGCCACCCGGGCGGACCTCCTGCGGCGCACGGGACGTCTGGAGGAGGCCGCCGAGGCGTACGGAGACGCGCTGGAGCTGGTGGAGAACGACGCCGAGCGGCGCTTTCTGCGGAGGCGGCTCGCGGAGTGCCGGCTATGGGACCGATGAGCCGCCGGGCTACCGGATCAGCTCGAAGATCCCGTACCCGAACGCCTCCGCGGTGACCGTGCCGCCGTCGGTGACGACACCGGACGCTTCGAGCACCCGGCCGGGCCGGAAGTCCCCGAGGGAGCAACTCGTCGGCTCCTGGCGGGGGTTGACGACCACGAGATACCGCCCGCCGCGTACGTGCACGAAGGGGTAGCCCGCGTGCACGACCTCCACCGAGCCGTCCGGACCGAGTTCGGGGGTGGCGGTACGCAGGGCGATGAGACGGCGTACGAGGTGGAGGAGGGACGTGTCGTCGGCGCGCTGGGCGGCGACGGTGGGACGGCCGGGATCGGGGTCGACCGGGAGATAGGGGTGCTCGGACGTCGAGAAGCCGGCGTTCGGGCCGTCGTCCCACTGCATCGGCGTACGGGAACCGGCGCGGTTGTAGGCGGGGCCGAGCACACTGCCCTCCGTGTCGGGGAGGTCAGGGATGTACCGCATGCCGATCTCGTCGCCGTAGTAGATGGCGGGCAGGGTGGGCCAGGTGAGCTGGAAGACGAAGGCGACCGGGAGCTGTTCGGCCGAGCGCGGACCGCAGTTGAGGCGCGAGAAGTCGTGGTTGGCGGTCGGCAGCGAGATGAAACCGCTGTCGCCGAGGGCCGTCGACGCCTGCCGCCAGGCCTCCACGAAGGGCCGCGGCGACCCCTTGCCGCTCGGGTCGAAGAAGCAGTCGAGCGGATCCCATTCGAGGTTGACGGTCCCCGAGCCGTTGCTCCACAGCGAGCGCAGCGCGAGGCCGTCCGTGGGACCGCCGAACTGGAGGAAGAAGTCCGTGTGGAACCCCGCGGGGACGGACACCTCCGGCTCGCCCCACTCCGAGAGGATCACCGCGTCCGGGTGCGTACGGTCCAGCCAGTGACGCAGCTCCGTCCAGATCCCGCTCGTCCGCGCCTTGTCCGGGTCGTCCTTGACGAGCGAGGCGGCCATGTCGACGCGGAAGCCCGACAGACCGAGACCCAGCCAGTGGTCCATGATCGTGCGCAGCGCCTCCCGGTTGGCGCGCGGGCCCTCCGCGTCCACCGGCTGACGCCACGGCTCGGCCGGACTCATGCGCGCGTAACCGAAGTTGAGGGCGGGCTGGAAGGCGAAGAAGTTCGGCAGGTACGAACCCGGACGGCTGCCGGGCGAGGGCACGAAACCCTCCGGGCGGCCCTCCGTCGCCCAGATGTAGCGATGGTCGTCGGGATCGTTCGCCGACGCGGTGAACCACGGGTGCCGGTCGGAGGTGTGTCCCGCGACCAGATCGAGGAGCACGCGGATGCCGCGACCGCGCGCCCGGTCGACGAGCTCGGCGAGGTCGTCGTTCGAGCCGTAGCGCGGGGCCACGTTCAGGTAGTCGGAGACGTCGTACCCGGCGTCCCCGAAGGGCGAGGCGAAACACGGGTTCAGCCAGACGGTGTTCACCCCGAGCCAGGCCAGATGGTCCAGGTGCTCGCAGATGCCGTCGAAGTCACCGATCCCGTCGCCGTTCGAGTCGGCGAACGACTGCGGGTAGATCTGGTAGAAGACCGCGTCGGCCAGCCATGCGGGTGCGGGGCGGAAGGAGCTCATGGGGCAGGTACAGCCTTTCCCTGGGCGGAACGTCCTCGATGTCGAGGGTGACAGTGCCCGGGACCGTCCGAAAGGCCACGCCTTGGCCGGAGCCCGGCCGGTAAGCCCTCGGGAGCCCGGCGAAAGCCCTAAGCTGATCGACGATGTTCACCCCTCAGGGCCCCACGTTCCGCGAACTCGCCGTGCAGGCGCTGTCGTCCGTCGAGCACGGCTACGACCTCCTCGCACCGAAGTTCGACCACACCCCGTTCCGTACGCCGGACTCGTTCCTGCGGTCCGTCGAGCGGGCCCTGACGGACATGGGCCCGTTCGGGAGCGGGCTCGACCTGTGCTGCGGCACCGGCGCGGGCATGGACGTGCTGGGCACCGTGTGCCGGGAGAGCGTCACCGGCATCGACATCAGCGCGGGCATGCTCGCCGAGGCCCGACGGCGTGAACGGCCCGGCGGGCCGCCCGCCACCTGGGTGCGCGGCGACGCCCTCGCCCTGCCGTTCGGCCCGGTCTTCGACCTGGTCGTGAGTTTCGGGGCGTTCGGACACTTCCTGCCCCGCGAACTGCCGGGGCTGTTCGCACAGGTCCACTCGGTGCTCAGGCCCGGCGGCCGGTTCGCCTTCCCAGTCATGGCGCCGGCCCGCCCCGGCTCGCCCGGCTACTGGGCCATGCTCGGCTTCGACGCGGCGATGAAGCTGCGCAACGCGGTGTGGCGTCCTCCCTTCGTCATGTACTACCGGGAGTTCCGGCTCGGCGACGTGCGGCGTGAACTGACCCGCGCGGGCCTCACGGTCGAGCTGCACGCCCTGCCCGAGTTCGGCCGCCGGGACGACGGCAGCCCGCGCTGCCGGATGGTGATGGCCACGAAGCCCGGACCAGCGGTTTAGCCGCTCCAGGCACACTCCGGGTCGTTTTGGGCCCCAGCTCCACAGCGGTGCGTCGCAGCGGCGTATGAGATCCGTCAAGAGCGTGCGGAACGGCGTCAGAGAGCCGTCAACGTGCGCCGCGAGCGGTTCCTTCGGATGTTTGCTCTGAAGGTCAAGGCGTTCGGCCGGGGCACTGGCGCGGTCCGCCAGGGCACCGGCACCGCATCCGGAACCACATCCAGGAGCTCACGATGGCCGATGTGGCCTTCGTCGTCACCACGATCGCGGTCTTCGCGCTGGTGGCCCTCGTCGCCAAGGGGGTGACGAAGCTGTGACCGCCGACGCCGCATCCACCATGGAGATGGGCATCGGCCTGATCGTGGCCGTCGCCCTGCTGGGCTATCTCGTCGTCGCCCTTGTGTTCCCCGAGAGGTTCTGAGCACGACATGAGCCTCGTACTCGCCGGCATCCTTCAGCTGCTGGCACTCATAGCGGCGCTGGCACTCGTCCACCGCCCCCTCGGCGACCACATGGCCCGGGTCTACTCCTCCGACCGCCATCTGCGTGTCGAGAAGTGGATCTACAAGGGCATCGGCGCCGACCCGGACACCGGGATGCGCTGGCCCGCGTACCTGCGCGGAGTCCTCGCCTTCTCCGCCGCGGGCGTGCTCTTCCTGTACCTGCTCCAGCGGCTGCAGGGGGTGCTGCCCGGTTCGCTCGGCTTCTCCTCGATCGATCCGGACCAGGCATTCAACACCGCCGTCTCCTTCGTCACGAACACCAACTGGCAGTCCTACTACGGCGAACAGGCCATGGGCCACGTCGTGCAGACCGCCGGTCTGGCCGTGCAGAACTTCGTCTCCGCGGCCGTCGGCATCGCGGTCGCCGTCGCCCTCGTACGAGGCTTCGCGCGCTCCCGCGACGGCGACCTCGGCAACTTCTGGGCGGACCTCGTCCGCGGTGTCGTCCGCATCCTGGTACCGCTGTCCGTGGTCGCCGCGATCGTCCTGGTCGCCTGCGGAGTGATCCAGAACTTCTCCGGCATCCACGAGGTCGGCCAGTTCGCGGGCGGCTCGCAGCAGTGGAACGGCGGCGCGGTCGCCTCCCAGGAGGCCATCAAGGAGCTGGGCACCAACGGCGGCGGCTACTTCAACGCCAACAGCGCCCACCCCTTCGAGAACCCCACGCCCTTCTCGAACCTCTTCGAGATCTTCCTGCTGCTGGTCGTCCCGTTCTCGCTGACCCGCACCTTCGGCCGGATGGTCGGCAGCCTGAAGCAGGGCTACGCGATCCTCGCCACCATGGCCACCATCTGGGTCGGCTTCGTCGCCCTGATGATGTGGACCGAGTTCGCCCACCACGGCCCCGCGTTCGACCTCGCGGGCGGCGCGCTGGAGGGCAAGGAGACCCGCTTCGGCGTCGGTGCCTCGTCGATCTTCGCGGTGTCCACGACCCTGACCTCGACCGGCGCGGTGGACTCCTTCCACTCCTCGTTCACGGGCCTCGGCGGCGGCATCACCCTGCTGGGCATGCAGCTCGGCGAGATCGCACCCGGTGGTACAGGGTCCGGTCTCTACGGCATGCTGATCATGGCGATCATCGCGGTGTTCATCGCCGGCCTGATGGTCGGCCGCACCCCCGAGTACCTGGGCAAGAAGATCGGCACCCGCGAGATCAAGTTCGCGGCCCTGTACATCCTCGTCACCCCGGCCCTGGTCCTCGTCCTCACCGCCGCGGCCATGGCCCTGCCGACCCCCGGCAACTCGATGACCAACACCGGGGCCCACGGCTTCTCCGAGATCCTGTACGCCTACACGTCCGCGGCCAACAACAACGGCTCGGCCTTCGCCGGTCTGAACGCGGACACCCAGTGGTTCAACACCACCCTGGGTCTGGCGATGCTGCTCGGCCGGTTCCTGCCCATGGTGTTCGTCCTGGCACTGGCCGGTTCGCTCGCCGGACAGAGGCCCGTACCGGCGACCGCGGGAACCCTGCGCACGGACAAGCCGCTGTTCACCGGACTGCTGGTGGGCGCGATCCTCGTCCTCACCGGTCTGACGTATTTCCCCGCGCTCGCGCTGGGTCCGCTGGCGGAGGGGCTGGCATCATGACGACACACATACCCACCGACACCGACCCCGACAGCGCCCCCGGTACCGACACCGGCGCACCGGCCGGGCGCAGCGTCGGCGAAGGCCGGGTCGGCGTAGGTCTCTTCGACCCGAAGCAGCTGGTCAGATCGCTGCCGGACGCCTTCCGCAAGCTCGACCCGCGGGTGATGGTCAAGTCCCCGGTGATGTTCGTGGTGCTGGTCGGCTCGGTCCTGACGACGGTCTTCTCGTTCAAGGACCCGGGCGACTGGTTCGGCTGGACGATCAGCGCCTGGCTCTGGCTGACGGTCGTCTTCGCCAACCTGGCCGAGGCGGTGGCGGAGGGCCGCGGCAAGGCGCAGGCGGACACCCTGCGCAAGGCCAAGACCGACACGGTCGCGCGCCGGCTGTCCACGGACAGCGGCTCCGAGGAACCGGTGGCCGGCACCGGGCTGCGCATCGGCGACCGGGTCGTCTGCGAGGCCGGCGACATCATTCCCGGCGACGGTGACGTCGTCGAGGGCGTGGCCTCCGTGGACGAGTCGGCGATCACGGGGGAGTCGGCCCCGGTGATCCGCGAGTCCGGCGGCGACCGCTCGGCCGTCACCGGCGGCACGAAGGTGCTGTCCGACCGCATCGTCGTCAAGATCACCACGAGGCCCGGCGAGACCTTCATCGACCGCATGATCAACCTGGTCGAGGGCGCCGCCCGGCAGAAGACGCCCAACGAGATCGCGCTGAACATCCTGCTCGCCTCGCTGACGATCGTCTTCCTGCTCGCGGTGGCCACGCTGCCGCCGTTCGCGGACTACGCGGGCACGCACCTCACGATGGTCGTGCTGGTGGCGCTGCTCGTCTGTCTGATCCCGACCACGATCGGCGCGCTGCTCTCGGCGATCGGCATCGCGGGCATGGACCGGCTGGTGCAGCGCAACGTCCTGGCCATGTCCGGCCGGGCGGTCGAGGCCGCCGGTGACGTGTCCACGCTGCTGCTCGACAAGACGGGCACCATCACGCTCGGCAACCGCCGGGCCGCCGAGTTCGTGCCCGTCGCAGGGACCACCGAGGCCGAACTGGCCGACGCCGCCCAGCTCTCCTCGCTGGCCGACGAGACCCCCGAGGGCCGTTCCGTCGTCATCCTGGCGAAGGAGCGGTACGGGCTGCGCGAGCGCCACCAGGGCGAGCTGGCGCACGCCGAGTGGATCACCTTCACCGCCCAGACCCGGATGTCCGGGGTCGACGTCGACGGACGCAGGGTCCGCAAGGGCGCGGCCGGCTCGGTCGTCGCCTGGGTGAAGGAGCGGGGCGGCACGGTCACCGAGGACGTGGCGAGCCGGACCGACCGGATCTCCGAGGCGGGCGGCACCCCGCTGCTCGTGGCCGTCGACGACGCCGAGGGCGCCCGTGTGCTGGGTGTCATCCACCTCAAGGACGTGGTCAAGGACGGGATGCGCGAGCGGTTCGGGGAACTGCGCCGCATGGGCATCAGGACCGTCATGATCACCGGCGACAACCCGCTCACGGCCAGGGCCATCGCCGAGGAGGCGGGCGTCGACGACTTCCTCGCGGAGGCCACCCCCGAGGACAAGATGGCGCTCATCAAGCGTGAGCAGGCGGGCGGCAAACTCGTCGCGATGACGGGCGACGGCACGAACGACGCGCCGGCGCTGGCCCAGGCGGACGTGGGAGTGGCCATGAACACCGGCACCTCGGCCGCCAAGGAGGCCGGGAACATGGTCGACCTCGACTCCGACCCGACCAAGCTCATCGAGATCGTCGAGATCGGCAAGCAGCTCCTCATCACCCGGGGCGCGCTGACGACATTCTCCATCGCCAACGACGTCGCCAAGTACTTCGCGATCATCCCGGCGCTGTTCGCGGCGGTCTACCCGGGCCTGGACGAGCTCAACATCATGCGGCTGTCCTCGCCGGACTCCGCGATCCTCTCCGCGGTGATCTTCAACGCGCTGGTCATCATCGCCCTGGTGCCGCTCGCCCTGCGCGGAGTGCGGTACCGGCCGGTCAGCGCCGACCGGCTGCTGCGGCGCAACCTCGGCGTCTACGGCCTGGGCGGACTGATCGCGCCCTTCATCGGCATCAAGATCATCGATCTGCTCCTCTCCCTCGTCCCCGGGCTGTGACTCCCCGGCCTTTCCCGAAAGCGTGCTGATCGTCATGAACAACTCGGTCACGAACACCGCCCGGCTGCTCGGCGCGGGTCTGCGTGCCCTGCTGGTCCTCACCGTGGTCTGCGGGGTGCTCTACCCCCTCGCCGTGACGGGCGTGGCCCAGGCGCTCTTCCCCACGAAGGCGAACGGGTCGGAGATCACCTCGGGCGGCAGGGTCGTCGGCTCCTCGCTGATCGGCCAGCAGGGCTACGGCCTCGACTACTTCCAGCCCCGGCCCGCGGGCGGCCTGGGCGAGAACTCGGTCAACACCCAGTACGAGCTGATCCTCTCGGGTGCCACCAACCGCTCCGGCGACAACGCCGGACTGATCGCCTCGGTGAAGGAGGCCAAGGCCGAGGTCGTCAAGGACAACTCGACGGCCGGCTACCAGGTCAGGCCGTCCCAGGTCCCCGCCGACGCGGTGACGTCCTCCGGATCCGGCCTCGACCCGGACATCTCCCCGGCGTACGCCGACCTCCAGGTGCACCGGGTCGCCGAGCGGAACGGCCTGCCCGTGGCCCGGGTGCGGGCGCTCGTGGACCGGCACACCGAAGACCGCACGCTCGGCTTCATGGGCGAGCCCCGGGTGAACGTCCTCGAACTCAACACCGCACTCAGGAACCTCATCAAGGGCTGACGCCGGGGTGACCGGGGCCGGTGATGAGTGGGGCCGGCGCCGACGGAGGTGGTCGGGAGGGGCCGGTCGCCTGGTCCGGGCCGTTGTCAGTGGCCCGCGCTAGTCTGCGGACAACTGCTCGTTTCGTCCGATCTGGGAGGTTTTCATGGCTACACGCCTCAACCCCTACATCAGCTTCGACGGCGACGCCCGGCCGGCGATGGAGTTCTACCAGGAGGTCTTCGGCGGCGCGCTGGTGCTGAACACCTTCGGGGACTTCGGTTCGCCGGGCACCCCGGAGTCCGACAACATCATGCACGGCATGCTGGAGACCCCGAGCGGCTTCACCCTGATGGGAGCCGACACCCCGCCGGGCGTGGAGTACACGCGGGGCGGCAACTTCTCGGTGAGCCTGAGCGGCGACGACGAGACCGAGCTGCGCGGCTACTGGGACAAGCTGTCCGCCGGGGGCACGGTCTCCGTCCCGCTGGAGAAGCAGATGTGGGGCGACGTCTTCGGCATGTGTACGGACCGGTTCGGCATCCCCTGGATGGTCAACATCGGCCAGGCACAGCAATAGCGACAGGCCCCGGGAGCGGGCGGCCCCACGGGACCGCCCGCCCCGGTCGCGCCAGGCACCTGCGGGCGAGGCGGTCGCGGACCGATGGCACACTGACCCGGTCACCGAAGGAGCCCCGTCAGTGCCCATGATCCGCAACCTCAGCAGAGTGGTCCGCCGCGCCTATCGCCGCACGGTGGACCTCAGCCATCCCGCCCGTTCCCCCCTCGGCAGCGCGGTGGAGAACTGCGTGGTCTACCGCGAGGGCGGACGGCAGCCCGGCGACTGGGCGCCGGGCGAGGCGGTCCGCCGGACCCGCGAGGGCCGGGACGGCTTCGTCTGGATCGGTCTCCACGAGCCCACCGAGGAGGAGTTCGCCGACCTCGCCAAGCTGTTCGGCCTGCATCCGCTGGCCGTCGAGGACGCGATCCACGCGCATCAGCGGCCGAAGGTCGAGCGGTACGACGACACGCTGTTCGCCGTCTTCAAGACCGTCCGGTACGTCGAGCACGAGCAGCTCACCGCGACCAGTGAGGTCGTGGACACCGGCGAGGTGATGGTCTTCGTCGGCCGGGACTTCGTGATCACCATCCGGCACGGCAGCCACGGCTCTCTCGGTCCGCTCCGGGAAGCCCTGGAGAGCCTGCCCGACCAGCTCCGGAAAGGGCCCTCGGCGGTCCTGCACGCCATCGCGGACCAGGTGGTCGACGACTACCTCGACGTCACGGACGCCGTACAGAACGACATAGAGGCCGTCGAGACCGCGGTCTTCGCCGAGCGCACCGCCCGCGGCGACGCCGGTCAGATCTACCAGCTCAAGCGCGAGCTTCTCGAACTGAAGCGTGCTGTGGTGCCCCTGTACCGGCCCCTGCAGATCCTCGCCCATGAACCGCCGGCCGCCGTCTCCCTGGAGATACAGCCGTACTTCCGTGACGTGGCCGACCACCTGGCCCGTGCCACCGAGCAGATCAACGCCTTCGACGGGCTGCTCGACTCGATCCTCCAGGCCCATGTGGCCCAGGTGACGGTCGCCCAGAACGAGGACATGCGCAAGATCACGGCCTGGGCCGCCATCGTCGCCGTCCCCACCATGATCTGCGGCGTCTACGGCATGAACTTCGACCACATGCCGGAACTGCACTGGACGTACGGTTATCCGCTGGCCCTCGGTGTCATCGCCACCCTCTGCCTCGGCATCCACCGGGGGTTCCGGCGCAACGGCTGGCTCTGAGCCCGGCCCGCCGAGGACGGAGGCGCGGGCTCGGCACCGGCGTCGGAGTCAGCTCTTGATGAAAGCCAGCAGGTCGGCGTTGAAGGACTGCTCGAACTCGCCGACCAGGCCGTGCGGGGCGCCCGGGTACGTCTTGAGCGTGGCGTCCTTGACGATCTGGACCGTCTTGAGGGCGGCGGCCCCGATGGCCACGATCTGGTCGTCCTCGCCGTGCGCGACCAGCGTGGGGACGTCGATGCCGCGCAGGTCCTCGGTGAACTCCTGCTCGGAGAACTGCTCGACGCAGTCGTACGCGGCCTTCAGGCCGACCTGCATGCTCCACAGCCAGAAGGAGCGGCGCAGACCTTCCGACACGGCGGCACCGGGCCGGTTGAAGCCGTAGAACGACTCGCTGAGGTCCCAGTAGAACTGCGAGCGGTCCGCCTCGACGCCGGCGCGGATGCCGTCGAACACCTCACGAGGGGTGCCCTCGGGGTTGTCCGCCGTCTTCAGCATCAGTGGCGGCACGGCGCCCAGCAGGACGACCTTGGCGACCCGCCGGGTGCCGTGGCGGCCGATGTAACGGGTCACCTCGCCGCCGCCGGTCGAGTGACCGACCAGGATCACGTTGTCGAGGTCGAGGCCCTCGATGAGTTCGGCCAGGTCGTCCGCGTACTGGTCCATGTGGTTGCCCTGCCACGGCTGATCGGAGCGGCCGTGGCCACGACGGTCGTGGGCGACGGCGCGGAAGCCGTTGTCGGCCACCAGACGGGCCTGCCCGTCCCAGGCGTCCGCGTTCAGCGGCCAGCCGTGACTGAAGACGACCGGCTGACCGGTGCCCCAGTCCTTGTAGAAGATCCCGGTGCCGTCGCTGGTGGTGAAGGTTCCCATCGGGGGTGCCTCTCTTCTCGTGTAGTCGCGTGCTCAGCCGAAGGAGTGGCCCGCCGCCCGCGGGCCCGTGGTGCCGCGCCGGTGGACATGCTTTCGACACTAAGCTCGTGCGCCGTTTCCGCAATCCGTCGTCCGGCCGTGTCGGCGGACCGGGCAGTGGGACGTCAGAGATCCACTTCATCCGCCACGCCGTTCAGCGCGAGCCGTATCGCCGCCTCCGGGCCCAGCCCACGGCCCTCGCGCACGGCTTCGGCGAAGCCGGTGTCGCCGAGAGCGGCCCGGAGACGGCGGGCGTACTCCCGGCGGAAGACGGTCGTCTCGATGTCGCCGAGCTGGGGGAGTCCGGCCGTGTACCAGAGCCGGGTGCCCACGCCCAGGAGCCGGGCCGCGCGCTCGGGCTCGCCGGCGGCGGCCTCCGCCGCGATCAGGAGGTCGGCCACGGCTGCCGCGCCGAACCGGTCATGGACGCGCCACTTGGCCGCCAGCGCCTCACGCGCGGAACGCAGCGCCGCCTCCGGCCGCCCGAGCCCGATCCCGGCGAGGGCGACGAAGAAGTCGCCCCAGGCCCGCATCCACAGCTCGCCCCGCTTCGCGCAGTCGACGCGCAGCCGCTCCGCGACCACCGCGCACCGCTCGAACGCGCCCTGCCCGGCCAGCAGATACGCCTGCACCGCCAGCGTCAGCAGCTGGAAGAACTCCGCGCCGCCCCCGCCCCCGGGCCCCTGGATGTTGCTCCCGTACAGCAGGGCGGACCGCGCCGACTCGCCGCGCACCGCGAGACTCGCTCCCGTCAACGGCAGTGCTGCAATGGGCAGTTGACGCTCCTGAGCCAGCCACACATACGCCGCGCTCACCGATTCGGCCGCGTCCACGTCGTCCGGTACGACGGTGACCAGCCGGTGCGCCCAGGTCGCCAGGGTGTGCCCGGGGACGCCCTCGGGCGCCCGGCGCAGCGCCCGCTCCAGATAGCCGCCCCCCTCGTCGGCGAAGCCGCACGCGAACCAGAAGTACCAGAGCGTGCCGGTGAGTTCGAGCGCCGACTCGGGCTCCGGCGCCGCCAGGCTCTCCTCCAGCGCGACCCGCAGATTGGCGTGCTCCACACTCAGCCGTTCGGCCCACATGCGCTGGCCGGGGCCCAGCCACTCGGCCTCCCCCTGCCGGGCGATCCAGCGGAAGTAGTCGAGATGACGGGCGCGTACGGCGTCCTGTTCGCCGAGGCCTTCCAGCCAGTCGGCGCCGAAGGTGCGGAGGGTGTCGAGCATGCGGTAGCGCCCGGCCACGCTGTCGCTCTCACGGGTGACGATCGACTTCTCGATGAGTGACGCGAGCAGGGTGAGGATCTCCTCCGCGTCCAACGGGCCCCCGTGGCACACGAATTCGGCGGCCTCCACGTCCCAGCCGCCCGCGAACACGGACAGCCGGGCCCACAGCAGCCGCTCCAGCGGGGTGCACAGCTCATGGCTCCAACCGATCGCCGTGCGCAGCGTCTGATGCCGGGCGAGCCGGGGCCGGGCGGGCGAGACGAGCAGGTCGAAACGGGAGTCGAGGCCCCGCAGCAGACGGTCGAGAGGGAAGCCGCGCAGGCGTACCGCCGCCAGTTCCAGGGCGAGCGGAATCCCGTCGAGCCGGGCGCAGACCGCCGCGACGTCGGCCCGGTTGGTGTCGGTCAGCGCGAACGACGGCACTGCGGCGGCGGCGCGGGCCGTGAACAGCGCCACCGCGTCGGCATGCTCGCCGAGCGGCAGCGGCGTCACCGACAGCAGATGCTCACCGGGCACGCCCAGCGGCTGACGGCTGGTGGCAAGGACACGTAACTCCGGTACGCGCGCCAGGAGTTCCTGGACGACACGGCCGCACTCGGCGAGTACGTGCTCACAGGTGTCCAGGACGAGCAGCAGGGGCCCGTCGTCGAGATGCTCGCAGACCGCCACCAGGAGCGGGCGGAGCGTCTGCTCGGTCAGCCGTGTCGCCTCCGCCACCGAGTTCGTGAGGAGGTCCGCGTTCTGCAGGTCGGAGAGTTCCACCAGCCATACCCCGCCGGGGAACGCGGTCTGTACGGCGTGTGCGGCCCGCAGAGCCAGCCGGGACTTGCCGACGCCTCCGGGGCCGGTGAGGGTGAGGAGGCGGGTGGCATCCAACAGCGAGCCTATTCGGGCGAGTTCGGGGGTGCGGCCGACGAACGTATTGGGCTCGGCGGGAAGATTTCCGCTCCTGCCGCCGCGTACCGAGGCGCCCATCGCTCCTCCTCACCCGACCGATGGCGGTCACCCTAACGCTCGGCGACGCCCGTGTCCGAGTCCCGGCGGGGTGACGGAAATCGGGTACTCATCATCTCGCAGAGGTGTCGACCGGCGTAGCGTGGAAGCGTTCCGGCACACCGAGCGGGAGATCTGGGAGGTGCGGGAAATGGAAGTTGTGCCCGCGCTCAGAGCGGTCGGAGAGATGCGCTCCGGAGACCATCTGCTGCTCGGTTACGACGCGGACGAGGAGCGCGAGACCGTGGTCGCCGCGTTCCTCCTCGACGGGCTCGCCAGCGGGCACCGGGGGCTGGTGCTGGGCCCGGCCGATCTGCCGGCCGAGCTCGCGCTCACCTTCCTGGAGTCCCGCGGCTGTGCCGTCGACGACGAACTCGCCGCCGGCCGGCTGACGGTGGACCCGCACCTCGGGACGCCCGAAGGACTGTGGGACCTCGACGAGGTGATCCGTCGCGAGACGCGCCGCGCGGTCGGGGACGGCTATCTCGGCCTGCGCGTCAGCATGGAGATCATGCGCGGCCAGGCGGGCAAGGGACTCAAGACGCTGCACGACAGCGAACTCCTCCTGGAACCCGTCTTCGCGTCCCTGCCGGTCCTCGGCATCTGCCAGTACGACCGCAGGGTCTTCGACGACGTCGAACTGGCGCCGCTCGACGGGCTGCACCACGGGCGGGTCGCCGCCGACCTGGTGTGGCGCGACGAACTGCTCTCCATCACCCGCACCTTCGCCCCGCCGGGCCTGGCGCTCGCCGGCGAGGTGGACGACACGAACGTGACGGCCCTGGCCCGGGCCCTGCAGGCCGAGACCACCCGCGCCCGGGCCCGTCCGGTCAACGGCACGAGCATCCGGCTGGACCTGCGGGAGCTGGCGTTCATCGATGTCGGCGCGCTGCGCCTGCTGGTGTTCTCTGCCCTGTCCCTGCACACCTCCGGCGGCAGCCTGGTCCTGCACGGCGTGGCCCCGCACATCCAGCGGCTCATGCGCGTCACCGGCTGGGACAGGATCCCCGGTCTGCGCCTCGACAAGGGCGACGTGAGGGAGGGAGCGGTTCCATGACCCGTCCGGGGTTCGTCCACCAGGCGCTGTGTTACGGATCGGACGAGGACTTCCTCGACGGCGCGGCCCCGTTCGCCCTCGACGGCCTGCACGCCGACGACACCGTCCTCGCGGTCCTCGCGCCCCGGAACATCGGCCTCCTCGGCCGGGCGCTCGGCCGCCGCTCGGGCGAGGTGGAGTTCGTCCGCGCCGACGACTGGTACGGCTGCCCCTCCCGCACCCTGGGCCGCTACCACACCTACTGCGCGGAGCACGACGCGGACGGGGCGGGCCGTCCTTCCCGGGTCCGGATCATCGGCGAGCCCGTCTGGCCGGGCCGCACGGAATTCGAGACACGTGAGTGGATGCGCTACGAATCCCTGCTCAACGTGGCCTTCGCGGGCACCGGCCATTGGATACTCTGCCCGTACGACACCCGCGTCCTGCCGGCCGCGGTGGTCCGTTCGGCGACCCGCACCCACCCCGAACTCGCCCTGGGGGCAGGCGCGGCGACAGCCAGCGACCAGTACGCGGATCCGGCCGACTTCTCCGCCGAGTGCGACGCGGCGGAACCCGGCGAACTGCCCGCCGGCCGTGACGACATCCCCTTCGGCCGCGACCGGTCGGCGCACGTACGGCACGCCCTGCGCAGTTACGCCCGCGGTCTCGGAGTGCCCGAGCAGCGGACGCACGACATGGTCGCAGCGGTGCACGAGGTGATGGTCAACTCCGTGCGCCACGGAGGCGGCCGAGGCGTTCTGCGCCTGCGCAACGACTTCGAGTACGTGATCTGCGAGGTCTCCGACATCGGTACGGCGAGGCCTGCCCCGGCGCCGCCCTTCCCCGGGCATCTGCCCCCGGACCGCCGGGCCGAGCGCGGCCACGGGATGTGGGTGGTGCGTCAGTTGAGCGATCTGCTCACGGAGACCTTCGATCCGGCGGGGTCGGTCGTGCGCCTGTACTTCAAGAGAGCCTTGCCCGTGTGACCGCCCCCGGACGGCGGTCGCGGGGCGTGTCCCTCAGGAGGCCGGACCGGGTGGCAGGGTCGCGAGTCCGGCGCGCAGGAAGGCCATCGCCGTGTCGATGTCGGCTTCCTGGGGCCGGTAGCACACTTCGCTGACCACCGCGGCGGCGGCGGCCGACGCCATGCGCGGTCCGAAGTCGTCGGGAGAGCTGCCCTGCTCCTCGGCGAGGATCTTCGCGCCGAACTTGATGACCTCCGTCAGCCGCGCCTCGGCGACCGCGCGCAACTGCGGGTTCAGTTCCAGCACGCGGTCGGTGAGATCCGCCAGGCCCCTCGGGTCGGCGATCTCCTCGCGCAGCCAGCGCTCCAGCGCGTCCAGGATCGTCAGACCGGGCTCCCGGTCGTGCACGGCGGTCCTGACCCGGTCGGTGACGGAGTCGAACTCCGACATCGCCAGTTCCAGTTTGGACGGGAAGTACAGGGTCACCGTACGGGGTGAGACCTCCGCCGCCGCCGCGATGTCGGCGATCGTCGTCGCCTCGAACCCGTGGTCGGCGAACAGCTCGTAGGCCGCGCGGACGATCGCCTCCCGGCGTCGCGCCTTGCTGCGTTCCCGTAGGCCGTCACTCATCATGGCGCCACTTTACCACCGATAGTTAATTTACATCGGACTGTAAAAATGCTCTAGGGTGTAGAGATGTCGCGGTCCGACAGGGGCCTGCGGGGAGAGGGAGGAAGACGGGCTATGGCGTCACGCCTGTACACCTGGGGACGATGGGCGGTACGCCGCCGGGGCAGGGTCCTGGCCGTCTGGCTGCTGCTGCTCGGCGTGGTCGGAGGCCTCGGGATCACCCTGCACGGCAAGGTGAGCACCGAGTTCTCGGTGCCGGGGATCGAGTCGCAGAAGGCCCAGGAACTGCTGAAGGAGAAGTTCCCTGCCGCCGCGGGCGGGGTGGCCCGGGTCGTGTTCGCCGCCCCCGACGGAGACAAGCTCAGTGAGCCCGAGGCCGAGGCGGCCCTCACCGCGAGCCTGAAGAAGGCCGCCGGGGTGCCCGGCGTCGTGAACGTCTCCGATCCGGCCGGGACCGGGACGGTCTCGCAGAACGGGCGCATCGGCTACTCCGACGTGCTGTTCCGCCAGGCGGCCGACAGCGTGCCCGAGACGTCCAAGGACGCCCTGTCGGACGCGATGGAGCAGGCCCGGGACGCCGGTCTCGAAGTCGAGTTCGGCGGCTCGGCGATGCAGCCGAAGACCGAGGTCGGCGGCCCGGCGGAGATCGTGGGCGTCGTCATCGCCTTCGCCGTCCTGGCCTTCGCGCTCGGCTCGCTGATCGCGGCCGGACTCCCGTTGCTGACCGCCGTCGTGGGGGTCGCGATCGGCGTGCTGGGCGTCCAGTTCGTCTCCCGCTTCGTCGAGATGACCAGCACCGCCACCGTGCTCGCCCTCATGATCGGCCTGGCGGTGGGCATCGACTACGCCCTGTTCATCCTCTCCCGCCACCGCGAGCAGCTCGCCGATCCCGACATGGACGTGGAGGACTCCATCGCGCGGGCCGTGGCCACCGCGGGCGGTGCCGTCGTCTTCGCCGGAGCGACCGTGATCATCGCGCTCTCCGCGCTGGCGGTCACCGGCATCCCGTTCCTCACGATCATGGGCCTGGCCGCCGCGGTGACCGTCCTGCTCGCCGTGCTCATCGCCGTCAGCCTGGTGCCCGCGGTGCTGGGGATGTTCGGCGAACGGCTGCGCCCGCGCCCCCGCCGCTCCGAGCGTGCCCCCGGTTCCTGGGCCCTGGGCTGGGCCCGTCTGGTCACCGGCAAGCCCGTGATCGTTCTCCTGGTGGGTGTGGTCGGTCTCCTCGCGCTCGCCCTGCCCGCCCGCGACCTGCGGCTGGGCCTGCCCGGGTACGCCTCCCAGCCCGTCGACAGCACCCAGCACAAGAGCTACGACCTGCTGAGCGAGGGCTTCGGGGTCGGCTTCAACGCGACCGTCACCGCCGTCGTCGACACCGGCGGGATCCCGGCCGCCGACCGCACCGGGACACTCACCCGGCTGCGTACGAGCCTGGCCGGTGACTCCGGAGTGGCCGCCGTCGCCAAGCCGGTGACCAACCCGGACTCCAGCCTCGCGGTCGTCGCGGTCGTGCCGAAGACCGGCCCGGACGCCCAGGCCACCACGGACCTGGTGCACCGGCTGCGGGACAACGCACCCGGTGTCGACAAGGCGGGCGGCACCCTCTACATCGCCGGCGCCACCGCCGCTGCCATCGACGTCGCGGGCAAACTGTCCGACGCCCTCCCGCTGTTCGTCGCCATCATCGTGATCCTGGCGCTGATCCTGCTGACCATCGCCTTCCGGTCGCTGCTGGTCCCGGTCAAGGCCGCCCTCGGATTCCTGCTGTCGGTCGCCGCGTCCCTCGGCGCCACCGTGTGGGTCTTCCAGAACGGCCACCTCAACGGCGTCCTCGACATCCCGTCCGCCGGGCCCGTCACCAGCTTCCTCCCCGTCCTGCTCATAGGTGTCCTCTTCGGCCTGGCCATGGACTACGAGGTCTTCCTGGTGAGCCGGATGCGCGAGCACTACGAGCGGACGGGCAGCGCGTCCGAGGCCATCGTCCACGGCGTGGCGCGCAGCGGCCGGGTGGTCAGCGCCGCCGCGCTGATCATGGTCGCGGTCTTCGGCGGCTTCGTCTTCAACCACGACCCGATCATCAAGTCCATCGGTTTCGCGCTGTCCTTCGGCGTCCTCGTCGACGCGTTCGTGGTCCGGATGACCCTCGTCCCGGCCGCGATGGCACTCATCGGCCGCCGCGCCTGGGGACTGCCCGGCTGGCTCGACCGGGTCACGCCCGACGTGGACATCGAGGGCGCCAAACTGCCGCAGCGCGCCCCGGCCGGACAGGAGGACGAGCACCGCGAGGCGGTCGGCGCCCCGGGTTCCCGCTGACCGCCACACCCGCCGCCGGCCGGAGCCCCCCCCCGCGCGTCTCCGGCCGGCCGTTACGGCCCGTGCGGCCCGGCGACCGCCGGGAGCGTGAACTCGTAGACCAGTGCTTCCTGTTCCGCGTCCACCACCAGATCGGTGATCTCCAGGGGGCGGGCGTACTGGTCGTGCACCCGCCGCGTCACCCGCACCGAGACCGCGTCGCCGGGCCCGGTGATGGAGTCGCGGTGGTGCAGGGTCAGCCCCGCCCGGCGCATCCAGTCGTACACGCGCCGCAGCTGGGCCGACGACGTACCGTCGGCGCGGTCGCGGTAGCGGGCGAGTTCCTCGACCTCCGAGAGCGCGACCGCGGAGAACGACGTCACCGCGGTCCGCCGCCCGTGCCCGTCCGGGGCGGCGGACTCGTAGCGGTGCACCAGGGTCGGCCGACACGGGGCCAGACCCAGCGCCACCGCATGCGCCGGCGGGGGAGTCTCCCAGGTCACGGTGGCACGGTCGACGGCGCGCGACGGGGTCGTGTCGGCGCCGAGCGGAAAGCCGAGCGACGGGAGGTGCCCGGCCGGCAGGCCGGGCAGTTTCGCATGGGTGCCGCGCCGGTCGGTGGAGACCAGGCCGTCCCGGCGAAGGATGTCCAGCGCCTGCCGGACCGTCTCCCGGCTGGCTCCGAAGTGTGCGGCCAACTGCCGCTCGCCCGGCAGCCGTTCGCCGGGCGGAACGGATCCGTCGCGCAGGGCCCCGAGCAACTCCGAGGCGATCCGCGAGTACAGCGGCTGAGGGTCATCGTGCGTGGTGCTGCGGGCCATGTCCGCGCTCCCCTTGTGACAAGACGTAGCCGTGCGGGCTGTGGACCCGCGCCGCACCAGCCCTGGTCATGGGGCTGGAAGGCGCGGTTCCTCGTACGTGACCATCTCTAGCATTGGTCTAAACCATGCTGGAAGTGCGTCCCGGCGGATCGGCCGATTCCAGCCCGTCCGGCCCTGTCCTCAGAGCGCTTTGTATAGGGCGTCGACGAGCGCCGTCTTCCGTGGGTCGTCGGCGATGTGCGGCCCCATACGGTTCATGACGTACCCCAGGGAGGCACCCGCCTCCGGGTCGGCCAGACCGCAGGAACCGCCGAAGCCGTCGTGACCGACAGCTCGGGGGTTAGGGCCGTAGGAGTGGTTGGAGCCGCTGAGCCAGAGGCCGAGACCGATCTCCGTCTCGCTCCCCAGACCGGCGCCGAGCACCAGGTCGCGGCAGGCGCCCTGTCCCTCGCGGACCCGCTCGGCGGCCTCGGGGGACAGGACGCGGTGCGCCCCGTACGAGCCCCGGCCGGCGAAGATCCCGTACAGCGCGGCGACCGCCCGGGCCGTACCGTGCCCGTTGGCGGCCGGGAGTTCGGCGGCCCGCCACGCCGCCGTGTTGGCCTCGGCCGCGCCCGCCGCCGGGTTCGTCAGCGCTGCCAGCGCCACCGGCGCCAACTGGCTGAAGATCGCCGCCTGCTCGCCCGGCTCGGCGGCCGGCGGATGCACCAGTTCGGCCGCGCGCCCCGCCTCCGCCTCCGGCAGCCCGATGCCGAAGTCGATGCCGAGCGGCCCGGTCACCTCGCGCCGCAGGAACGCGCCCGGCAGCAACCCCGAGACACGGCGCACCACTTCACCGACCAGGAAGCCGTACGTCAGCGCGTGATAGCCCGACGCCGTCCCCGGCTCCCACCAGGGCTCCGTCGCCGCGAGGCGCTTCGTGGTGAGCTCCCAGTCGAAGAGCTGCTCCAGCGAGTGCGGCTCACGCAGCCCGGCGAGACCCGCCCGGTGCGACAGCAGATGCCGTACGAGCACCGACTCCTTGCCAGCGGCCGCGAACTCGGGCCAGTACGCGGCCACCGGAGCGTCCAGGTCGAGCAGTCCGCGGTCGGCCAGGATGTGCGCGCACAGTGCCGTCGGCCCTTTCGAGGTCGACCACACGTTGACGAGGGTGTCCCGTTCCCAGGCGCGCGTCCGGGCCGCGTCGGCCCAGCCGCCCCACAGATCCACCACGACCTCGCCGCCCACCGTGACGCTCACGGCCGCGCCCAGCTCCCCGCGATCGCGGAAGTTCCGCTCGAACGCGTCACGCACCGCCGCGAAACGCGTCTCGCAGCGCCCCTGAACCTGAAACATGGCTCCTCCGTCATCCGCCGGCAGACCGGGCCCGATGGCACCCCACCTCCCGCAACATACCGACTGGTCGGATCGAACGAAAGCGATCAGACGGGCCGGCGTCCCCTGCGCCCGGCCACGCCGGCCCCGCACTCGCGAGCGAACCCCACCCCCCTACCCAGGGGCGCGGCGAACGGCGCGACAACCCACCACGGACCCGCACTGCCAGGACGACCCGCGGCCGTACCTCCTGAGGGGCGCGGGGAACGGCGCGACAAGCCCCCACCGGCCCGCAGCGACCCGACAACCCCGACGCCCCGCCCGCCACCAATCAAGCCCCGTTCAGAAATACGCCGGCAGCCAAGCCAACTTGACCGCCTCCTGATACGGCCCCCCACCCTCGTGGTCGTTGAAGTCGTACACCTCGATCCCCTTGTCCGCATTCCCCCACGCGTTGAACGCCGCGAACACCGTCGACGGCGGACACGTCTGATCCTCCAGCGCCGCGGAGAACAGCGCAGGCGCCCGCCCCCGCGCGGCGAAGTGCACCCCGTCGAAGTACGACAACGTGCGCAGCACCGGCTCGGTCCGCCCACGATGCGTCTTCAGATAGTTGCCGATCTCCCGATACGGATCCCGATCCGTCAGCCTCGTCGCGCGCGGGTAGTCGCACAGGAACGGCACATCCGGCGCGACCGCCACCAGGTCCGGCACCAGCCCGCCCACCGCGATCGAGATACCGCCACCCTGACTCGTACCGACGACCGCGGTCCGCGAGGCGTCGACCAGCGGATGGGAACGCGCGGCCGCCACGGCCCGCACCCCGTCGGTGAACACCCGCCGGTAGTAGTAGTTCTCGGGGGCGTCGATGCCCCGCGTCATGAACCCGGGATACGCGGGCACGCTGCCCACGGGGTCGGGGGTGTCACCGCCGCCGCCCCACGCACCGCCCTGGCCCCGCGTGTCCATCACGAAGTGCGCGAACCCGGCCGAGGCCCACAGCAGATGCGTGTGCGAGAGACCGCGTCCGCCGCCGTACCCGATGAACTCCACGACCGCGGGCAGCGGCGCGTCCGCCCCGGCCGGCAGGGTCAGCCAGCCCCGCACCGGGTGGCCGCCGAACCCGGCGAACGTGACGTCGTACACCGTGACGTTCCGCAGATGCGTCTCGACCGGCTCGAAGCGGGCGTCCAGGTCGTGTTCGCGCGCCTCCTCCAGCGTCTTTCCCCAGAAGGCGTCGAAGTCCTCGGGCTCCACGGACGCGCTGCGATACTCCCGCAGTTGATCGAGGGGAAGGTCGAACAAGGCCATGGAGGACCGCCTTTGCTACGAATGAGGGTGCGGATGATCCACACCGTACGGGCGGTGTCCGATGGCCGCCAGGCCAATGGCTCCGCCTCGACGGACCACGTCTCCCCGTGGTGAATGCCCGAGGAGCACTCCTCACGATCCCGAAGTGCCAGGCGATGCGTCTGCTCGGCGTACCTCCGGGCCCCGGGCACCGCCTGCCGGCGACAGGGGCCAGCGGGCAACCGGGCTCGTCACAGGGCTGGTTGAGCCCGATCCTCGCGGACGGACAGGCCGCTTTCGTCGCCGCCCGGGCCGTCCCGCCCGTCAGGCCCTGTCCCGCGCCCATTCCGGCCCCGTACGGGCCCACTCCCGTTCCCACTCGGCCAGCCGACGGCGTGCGGCGACCCGGCGTACCAGGGCGTGCAGGGCCAGCACGCCGGCCGCGGCCACCCCCGCGGCACAGGCGCCCACCGCCAGGGTGTGCTGCCAGACCACCGTGCCGCTCGTAGGAGCCGGGACGATCCGGTCCTGGCGGTCCAGCCAGATGTACGTGTGGTCGCCGGCCCCGGCTCCGGCGGGCACCCGCGTCTCACCCGTGCGCGCCCGCTCGCCAGGCTCGGTCCAGCGGACGCTGACCCGCTTGACCGGCCGCCGGTCCCCCTCGCCGCCGGACGCGAAGGCGTGCGACCCCCCGACGATCTCCGCGAGGACCCGGTGACGCTCGGCCCGCTGCTCCGCCGCCGTCGATCGCGCACCGTCGTACGCCCACCAGCCCG
Organism: Streptomyces sp. NPDC017991; assembly: GCF_044328075.1. NCBI lineage: Bacteria > Bacillati > Actinomycetota > Actinomycetes > Kitasatosporales > Streptomycetaceae > Streptomyces > Streptomyces sp. NPDC017991. The sequence goes on from NZ_JBIRGP010000010.1 coordinate 115,384, forward strand.
CCGCCAGCCCGGCCAGGGGCGCACCGGCCCACAGCGCGAATGAGACGACCAGCGCGGTCCACGCCTCGACCACGTCCGCACGGCGGCACAGCGGATTGTGCCGCCAACGCCGCCCGATCACCCGCGCCCGCTTCTCGCTCGCCCGCTGTTCCCGCGTCCGCATGTCCTGCCTCCTCAGCACCCGCGACCGTGCCGCGCCGCCCGAGCCACCGCCGTACACCGTGCGTGTGCCCCGTGTAGGCCGAACGGACCCTTCCAGAGGCCGGTTTGCCACCGACGGCCCGGTGGGCGGCCGGTGCGAGCGTCAGGAGGGCGCCCGTGGCAGGGCCGCCACCGGGGACGACGGCCACCGCACGGAGCGGGGGCCGCCGAACACGAACGGCCGAACAACCCGTCCTCCCACGACTGATCGGCGCCCCGTGTGGAACCCGCGTACCGCCCCCTCGAAACCATCGCAACCCCCTCACCCCCCCCGGAACCATCGGCACCCTCGGAACAGGAGTCCCTCACCATGGCCAAGGACCGCATGGCGGCGCTCGACGCACACTGGCGTGCCGCGAACTACCTGGCCGTCGGTCAGATCTACCTGCTCGGCAACCCGCTGCTGACCGAGCCGCTGAAACCAGAGCACATCAAGCCGCGGCTGCTCGGACACTGGGGCACCTCGCCCGGCCTCAACCTGGTGCACACCCATCTCAACCGTGTCATCGCCGAGCGCGACCTCGACGCGATCTGCGTGTGGGGACCCGGCCACGGCGGCCCCGCGGTCCTCGCGAACTCCTGGCTGGAGGGCAGCTACACACAGACGTACCCGGACATCACCCGGGACGCCTCCGGCATGGAACGCCTCTTCCGGCAGTTCTCCTTTCCCGGTGGAGTCCCCAGCCATGTCGCCCCCGAGACCCCGGGCTCCCTCCACGAGGGCGGTGAGCTGGGCTACTCGCTCGCCCACGCGTACGGGGCGGCCTTCGACAACCCGGACCTGCTGGTCACGTGTGTGATCGGGGACGGCGAGGCCGAGACGGGACCCCTCGCGGGCTCCTGGCACTCCAACAAGTTCCTCGACCCGGTGCACGACGGCGCCGTCCTGCCCGTCCTGCACCTCAACGGGTACAAGATCGCCAACCCCACCGTGCTCGCCCGGCTGCCGCGCGCCGAACTCGACGAACTCCTGCGGGGATACGGACACGACCCCATCCATGTGTCCGGCGACGACCCCCGCCGCGTACACCGCGAACTCGCGAAGGCGATGGACCAGGCACTGGACCGCATCGCCGAGATCCAGCAGGAGGCCCGCGGCGGGAGGACCGGCCAGGGCGGCAAGGGCCAGAGCGGCAGGGGGCAGAGCGCCAAGGGACAGAGCGGCAAGGGACAGAGCGGCAAGGCCCGCGGTGGCACGAGCGAGGGCGTGGGGAGCGGGCGTCCCCGCTGGCCCGTGATCGTCCTGCGGACCCCGAAGGGCTGGACCGGCCCGGCCGAGGTCGACGGCGAGCCGGTCGAGGGCACCTGGCGTTCCCACCAGGTCCCGCTCTCCGGCGTCCGCGAGAACCCCGAGCACCTGCGGCAGCTGGAGGCCTGGCTGCGCTCGTACCGCCCCGAGGAACTCTTCGACGCCGAGGGACGGCCCACCCGCCTCGTCCTCGACGGTGTGCCCGAGGGCTCCCGCCGCCTCGGCGCGAACCCGCACACGAACGGCGGTCTGCTGCTGACTTCGCTGCCCCTGCCGGACCTGGACGACTTCGCCGTCCCCGTGGACAAGCCCGGCGCGAGCACCCACGAGCCCACCCGGGTCCTGGGCGGCATGCTCGCCCGCATCATGGCCGACACGGCCGAGCGGCGGAACTTCCGTGTGGTGGGCCCCGACGAGACCGAGTCGAACCGCCTGGGCGCGCTGTACGAGGCGACGGGCAAGGCCTGGCAGGCGGAGACCCTCGACACCGACGAACACCTCGCCCGCGACGGCCGCGTGGTGGAGGTGCTGTCCGAACACCTCTGCCAGGGTTGGCTGGAGGGCTATCTCCTGACCGGCCGGCACGGTCTGTTCTCGTCGTACGAGGCGTTCGTGCACATCGTCGACTCCATGGTCAACCAGCACATCAAGTGGCTGAAGACGTCACGGGAGCTGCCGTGGCGGGCGCCGCTCGCCTCCCTCAACTACCTGCTGACCTCGCACGTCTGGCGCCAGGACCACAACGGCTTCTCCCACCAGGACCCGGGCTTCGTCGACCACGTCCTCAACAAGAGCCCGGAGGTGGTCCGGGTCTATCTGCCGCCGGACGCCAACACCCTGCTGTCCGTGGCGGACCACGCCCTGCGCAGCCGCGACCACGTGAACGTGATCGTCGCCGGGAAGCAGCCCTGCTTCGACTGGCTGTCCATGGAGCAGGCCCGCGCCCACTGCGCCCGGGGCGCGGGCATCTGGGAGTGGGCCGGCACGGAGAACGGGAACCGCGAACCGGACGTGGTGCTGGCCTGCGCCGGAGACGTACCCACCCAGGAAGTCCTGGCCGCCGCCGCGCTGTTGCGCACCCACCTGCCCGATCTGGCGGTCCGTGTCGTCAACGTCGTCGACATGGCCCGGCTGATGCCGCGGGGCGAACACCCGCACGGTATGGCCGACTCCGAGTACGACGCCCTCTTCACCGTGGACAAGCCGGTGATCTTCGCCTACCACGGCTATCCCTGGCTGATCCACCGGCTGGCCTACCGGCGCACCGGCCACGCCAACCTCCATGTGCGCGGCTACCGTGAGTCGGGTACCACCACCACCCCCTTCGACATGGTCGTCCGCAACGGCCTGGACCGGTACCGCCTCGTCATGGACGTCATCGACCGCGTCCCGGGCCTCGCCGTGCGCGCCGCCCCCGTACGCCAGCGGATGGCCGACGTGCACACCCGCCACGAGGCCTGGATCCGCGAACACGGCACCGACCTGCCCGAGGTCGCCGAGTGGACCTGGTCCGGCTGACGACGCGAAGACCGGGCCCGAAGGGGCGGTCAGCCGAAGCGTTCGATCCGGATACGGTCCACCGGCTGACCCGCCTCCACCAGCAGCCGCGAGGCGTGCTCGGCGAACCCGTTCGAGCCGCACACATAGGCCTCCCACCCACCATCGGGCCGGTCGGCCAGGAGGCGCGCCACATGTGCGGCCGTCACACGGCCCACGACCACACCTTCAGGGGCGCTGCGCGTGAACACCGTCGTGGTCTCCGCGCCGTACTCCGACGCGTAGATTAGTTCCTCGGGACCGCGGGCCGACACCAGCAGCCGCAGGGGCACCGTCAGGTTCCGCGCCCGGTGGTGGCGGACCATCGACATCAGCGGTACGACGCCGGAGCCCGCCCCGATCAGCAGGGCGGGCCGGTCGCCGGGCCAGGCGAAGAACCCGCTGAGCGGTCCGCGCAGCTCGACCTCGTCGCCGGGTTTGGCGACCGTGTGGAACCAGCCGGACACCTCCCCGCCGTCGACGTGGTCGAGGGTGAGTTCGACGTGTCCGTCGTCGTCGGGGGGCGAGGCGATCGAGTAGTGCCGCTGGGCGACGTAACCGTCCTCCGCCCGCAGCCGGAGCATCAGATGCTGGCCGGGCAGATGCCCCGCCCACGCGGGCACGGCGAACCGGAAGGTCGCCGCGTGCGGTGTCTCCCGGCGGATCTCGGTGAGGGTGGCACGCTGCCAGGTGGCCGCGGCACGGTTGCTCACCGCGATCCGGCCGGGCACGGCGAACCGGGTCGCGGGCGCCCGGCCCGCGGTGGCGGCAGCCGCCGACGGCGAGGGGGGCGCCGACGGCGAGGGGGGTGCCGAGGCGGTGGGAGTCGTCGGGGGCATGGAGGTCTCAGTCACCGGAGTAGCGCTGCTCTTCCCAGGGGTTGCCGCGGTGGTGGTAGCCGTTCTGCTCCCAGAAACCCGGCTCGTCGTGGTCGAGGAGACGGATGCCCGCGATCCACTTGGCGCTCTTCCAGAAGTACAGGTGCGGCACGATCAGCCGCGCCGGCCCACCGTGCTCGGCGGGCAGCGGCTCGTCCCCGTACTCCCAGACTATCCAGGCCCGTCCGCCGGTCAGATCGGCGAGCGGCAGGTTCGTGGTGTAGCCCGTGTGCGAGTAGGCGACCGCGTGGGTGGCCTCGGCGGCCGGGCGGGCGAGATCGAGGAACGCGTCGAGCGACACGCCCGCGAACCGCACCCCGAACTTCGACCAGCTCGTCACGCAGTGGATGTCGCCCTCGTAGGCGGACGGCGGCAGCGCGTGCGCCTCGTCCCAGGACCAGGTGCGCTCCTCGGCGACCAGCCCGTCGACGGTGAACGTCCACTGCGAGGTCGCCAGCTCCGGCGTGACCTCCGCGGACAGGACGGGCCAGTCGTCGCGGGCGTCGTACTGGCCGGGCGGCAGTCCGTCGTTGCGGACGCGCGGACGCCCGGCGAAGCCCCGGGTGACGTTCATCGGGTCTCGTTCATGCGAGTGGTGCCTCCAGGCCGGCCGGACGGCCCTTGATCGTTGCGTACGCCCTCCACGGTACCGGGCCCGCGGGTGGCACCCCACCGGGGATCATTGCCGCCGTATGAACACTCGCCGGGCCCGGAGGTTCCCGGGAATAGCCGTACCCGCGATCTTCCTTGCCGATAGTGCCCAGCCAACAGCCGGCCGGTAACCGGTCAAGAGCCGGCCAGTGCCCTCATCCGCGTGAAGGAGAGTGACGGAGCAGATGCCCAAGGCGTACGTCTTCACCCAGTACGGCGGTCCGGAGACCGAGGCCCTCGTCGAGCAGGACCGGCCGTCCCCCGGGCCCGGCCAGTTGCTGGTCGCCGTCCGGGCGGCGGGCGTCAACCCGGTCGACTGGAAGCAGCGCACCGGCTACCAGCGGCCCGGCCAGCAGCGGCGTGAACTGCCCGCCGTCCTCGGCAACGAGGCCGCCGGTGTCGTCGAGGAGATCGGCGAGGGGGTCACGGGCTTCGAGATCGGCGACGAGGTCTTCGGCAACCCCGTGGCCGGCGGCTATGCCCAGTACGCGCTGTTCCCCGTGGCCGTGACCGCGCACAAGCCCGCCGGGATCTCCTTCACCGACGCGGCCACCCTGCCCGTCGCGGCGGCCACCGCCTACGACGGAGTACGCCAGCTGGCCCTGCCGACGGGCGCGACCCTGCTGGTCACGGGCGCGGGCGGCGGTGTGGGCGTCGCGGCCGTCCAGATCGCCCGCGCCGACGGGCTGAACGTCATCGGCGTGGCGAGCGCGGGCAAGAAGGACCTGGTCGAGTCGCTCGGCGCCGCCCACGTGCCGTCGGGCCCGGACTTCGCCGAAGGCGTCCGGGCGCTGGCGCCCGACGGCGTGGACGCGGTGTACGACCTGGTCGGCGGCGAGGTCCTGGAGGCCGCGGCCGAACTGGTGACGGACCGCGCCAAGCTGATCACCGCGGGCGGCAAGGACATCGTGGAGGGTCTCGGCGGCTCACCCGTCGTACGGGCCCGTGACGCCGCGGTGCTCGACGAGGTGGGCCGGCTCGTCGTCGACGGCAGGCTCGACCCCCTGGTGACGCGGACCTTCCCCCTCGAAGAGGCCGCCGAGGCGCTGCGTACCGTCGAAGAGGGCCACGCCCGCGGCAAGGTCGTGATCGAGGTCGCGGAATGAGCGCCACGCCGCACATCCTGGACAACCCCGCGCGGGCCTCGCTGACCGGTCCGCACGCCCACTTCGCCGAACGCCGCGGCCGTGTGCTGCGCTACCCCGCCGACGTGTCGCCCTGGCTCGCGCTGCCCGACGACCCCGGCGCCGACGACTGGGCCGATGTCGCGGCGCTCGCCGGACCGGGCAACGAGATCGCGCTGCCCGGCTTCCGCGGGGAGATCCCGGAGGGCTGGGAGATCACGTTCCGCGGGGAGGGCGTGCAGTTCGTGGACGACGGCCTGGCCGCCGCGCCGGACCCGGAGGCCGTACGGCTGGGCCCCGCCGACGTACCGGAGATGCTGGCCCTCGTGGAGCGGACCAGACCGGGCCCGTTCCTGCCGCGCACGGTCGAGCTCGGCACCTATCTCGGGATACGCCGGGGCGGGGCCCTGGTCGCCATGGCGGGGGAGCGGTTGCATCCGCCCGGCTGGACGGAGATCAGCGCGGTCTGCACCGATGCCGCCGTCCGCGGCCAGGGCCTGGCGACCCGGCTGACCCTGGCGGTCGCGCACGGCATACGCGCCCGGGGCGAGACCCCGTTCCTGCACACCGGCGCGGACAACGCCACCGCCGTCCGCCTCTACGAGTCGCTGGGCTTCCGGCTGCGGCGCAGGACGAGGTTCCTGGCGGCACGGGTGCCGGAGCGGCCGGGCCGGCGGGAGGACGGACGGGTGGTGGCGGTCGGCTGAAGGGCGGGGAGGCCGGGGGCCGCTCGCTCAGGCGCCGTTCAGCCGCTCGCGGGGGGAGCCGCCCGGGGACGCGGTGGCGCTTGGCCTTGGCCCTGGACCTGGACCTGGGGCCGGGGCTGGGCCTGAGCCTGGGTTGGGGGCTGGACCTGGGACCGGAGCTGTGCCGGGGTCCGCAGCGTTGTACCGCAGCAGATAGCCCGCGAACCGTCGCAGATCCTCCTCGGGCCAGCCCGCCAGCCGCTCGCGGAAGGCCACCCGGCGGCTCGCGGTCACCTGGGCGAGGATCTCGGTCCCGGCCGACGTGAGGTGGAGCGCCTGGACGCGCTGGTCCTGCGGATCGGATCGTCGCTCGATCAGCCCGGCGCCTTCGAGGGCCGATACCTGCCGGCTCACCGTGGACTTGTCGAGGGCGTAGTGCGCGGCGAGATCGGTGGCGCGGCAGCCGCCGCTCTCCTCCAGATGGCCGAGCAGCGTGTACGAGACCAGGGACAGCTCGGGGTGCAGACGGCCGGCGGAGGCCCGGGCGCGGCGGGCGAAGGCCGTCATCTCGTGGTGGATCGTCTCGATGGCCACGTCGGCTGCGGGCACGTCTGTGTTCACGGCTGCGGTCACGGGTCTGCCCCTTCTCGGATGGTTGCATGCTACAACTATTGGTTGTGCAGGGCAATCGGAAGGGCAGTTCGGGGTCCGCGTTCCGGCCGGGGGCCTCGGCGTGTAATGTTGCCGTCCGGCTGAGGACTGCCCCAGCCACGCCGGACCAGTACCGGCCAGGACGGACCAAGGAGGTGAGCCCCATTTACCGCTGTGTCAGCTCGGGTGCTCCCGCCTCGTGGCCTCGTCGGCATCAGGTGACCTAGGCCCTGTCGGCCCGGAGAGCGCCCTTCGGCTTCCCGAAAGGCTCCTCGGCTTCCATGCCACCTTCTTACGTCCATGTCGTCACCGAGCTCCGCTCCGCGGGCTGTGTCTTCGCGGAGGACGAGGCGCGGCTCATCCTCGCCGCCGCCCGTACCCCGATCGAACTCACCGCCATGGTGGACCGTCGAGCCGCGGGCCAGCCGCTCGAACACGTCCTGGGCTGGGCCGAGTTCAGCGGTCTGCGGATCGCGGTGGAACCCGGCGTCTTCGTGCCGCGCCGACGCACCGAGTTCCTGGTTGGGCAAGCCGTCGGTCTCGCGCTCGCCCGCGCCTCCGGGACGCCGGTCGTCGTGGACCTGTGCTGCGGCTCGGGGGCCGTGGGTACCGCGCTCGTGGCGTCGCTTCCCGGCGCCGAACTGCATGCCGCCGACATCGACCCCGTGGCCGTTCGCTGCGCGCGCCGCAACGTCGGCGAACTCGGCCGGGTCTACGAGGGCGACCTCTTCGGGCCGTTGCCGCGCGGTCTGCGCGGGCGGGTCGGGGTCCTGACCGCCAACGTGCCGTACGTGCCCACCGGGGAGGTGGGGCTCCTGCCGCCGGAGGCCCGCGACCACGAACCGCTCGTCGCGCTCGACGGGGGAGGGGACGGGCTCGACGTCCTGCGTCGCGTGCTTGCGGAGGCGCCGGGGTGGCTGGCGCCCGGGGGGAGTCTGCTCGTCGAGACGAGTGAACGACAGGTGGACCTGGCCGTCGGGATCTTCGCCGCCGCGGGGCTGATACCGCGCGTGGAGGTCTCGGAGGAGCTGTACGCGAACGTCGTGATCGGTCGACGTCCGCTCCTCCTTCGCGGCGGCACGGAGAACTGACCGCGGGCCGCCTGCGCCTGAGCCCGCGGCTCCGCAAAGCGCACGACAGGACGCCGCGCGCGGGCCCGCTGCGGCTGGCCGCGCCGTTCCCCGCGCCCCTGAGGGGTGGGGCGTGCCGCGGGTTCGCGCGTGCGGGTGCGTCGTGGCTGGCTGCGCCGTTCCCCGCGCCCCCAAGAATGTAGGGCGTGTGCGGGCTCGTTGCGGCTGGTCGCGCAGTTCCTCGCGCCCCTGAGGGGTGGTGTGTGCCGCGGGTTTGCGCGTGCGGGTGCGTCGTGGCTGGCTGCGCAGTTCCCCGCGCCCCCAGGAAGGTAGGGCGTGTGCGGGTCCGTCTTGGCTGGTCGCGCCGTTTCCCGCGCCCCTTGGTGGTGCGCGCCGTCTTTTAGGGGCGCGGGGAACGGCGCGCTCAGCCACGACGCTCCCGCACGTGAGATCGCCCCCAAGCCCCCACCCCCTCAAGGGGCGCGGGGAACGGCGCGAGCAACCACGATGCACCCGCACCTAGCGATGCTCCCCGCCCTCCCCCCCCCCGGCGGCCCTCCGCCCCCCAACCCCCAAACGAACCCCCGGCAGGGACCCGCGAGGTTCTCGTCACAATGGACCCCCACCCTTTTGCAACTAGTTGCACAAAGCCCCGGACGTCGTCTACAACCATGGGGACGACGCCGCGCACGGAGGGGCCAATGACCCGTTACCCACACCTGCTGAACCCGCTGAACCTGGGCTTCGCCACCCTGCCGAACCGCGTACTCATGGGCTCCATGCACATAGGCCTGGAAGAGGCCGACCACGGCTTCGAACGCATGGCCGAGTTCTACGCGGCCAGGGCCCGCGGCGGCGTCGGCCTCATCGTCACCGGCGGCATCGCCCCCAACGAGGCGGGACGCCCGTACGAAGGCGGCGCCAAACTCACCACCGAGGCAGAAGCGGAACAGCACGCCGAGATCACCGCCGCGGTACACCGCGAGGGCGGGAAGATCGCGATGCAGATCCTCCACTTCGGGCGGTACGCCTACCACCCCGACCTGGTCGCCCCGAGCGCACTCCAGGCCCCCATCAGCCCCCACACCCCCCGCGCCCTGACGGACGACGAGGTCGAGCAGACCATCGACGACTACGCCAGGACCGCCCGCCTCGCCAAGAGCGCCGGCTACGACGGCGTGGAGATCATGGGCTCCGAGGGTTACCTGATCAACGAGTTCATCGCCGGCCGGACCAACAGACGCGACGACCGCTGGGGCGGCTCCTACGAGAACCGCACACGGTTCCCCCTCGAAATCGTCCGCCGGGTGCGCGCAGCCGTCGGCGACGACTTCATCGTCATCTACCGCCTGTCGATGCTGGACCTGGTCCCGGGCGGCTCCTCCCTCGACGAGGTGATCGCCCTCGCCAAGTCTGTCGAGGCCGCCGGGGCGACCATCATCAACACCGGTATCGGCTGGCACGAGGCACGCATCCCCACCATCGCGACCTCGGTGCCGCGAGGCGCGTACGCCTGGGTCACCAAGAAGGTCATGGGCGCCGTGTCGGTTCCGCTCGTGACGACGAACCGCATCAACACCCCCGAACTGGCGGAGCAGTTGCTCGCCGAGGGGCACGCGGACATGGTGTCGATGGCCCGCCCGATGCTCGCCGACCCCGACTTCGTCAGCAAGGCGCAGGCCGGCCGGCCCGAGGCCATCAACACCTGTATCGGCTGCAACCAGGCCTGCCTCGACCACACCTTCAGCGGAAAGATCACCTCCTGCCTGGTGAACCCGAGGGCGTGCCACGAGACGGAACTCGTCCTCGCCCCGACCCGTACCCGTAAGCGAATCGCCGTCGTGGGAGCGGGCCCGGCCGGACTCGCCTGTGCGGCCGGCGCAGCCGAGCGCGGCCACGACGTCACCCTCTACGACGCCGCTGGAGAGATCGGCGGCCAGCTCAACGTGGCCCGCAAGGTCCCCGGCAAGCAGGAGTTCGACGAGACCATCCGCTACTTCCGTACGCAGCTCGAACTGCACGGCGTGGACGTCCGGTTGAACACCCCGGTCGGTGACGGGGACCTCGCCGCGTACGACGAGGTCGTCGTCGCCACGGGCGTCGGCCCGCGTACCCCGGAGATCCCCGGCGTGGACCACCCCAGCGTCGTCGGATACCTCGACGTGCTGCGCGACGACGCCCCCGTCGGCGACCGGGTCGCGATCCTCGGCGCGGGCGGCATCGGCTTCGACGTCGCCGAGTACCTGACCGACAGCGGCGACAAGGCGAGCGAGGACCCGGCGACGTACTTCCGGCACTGGGGCGTCGACATGGACTACCAGGCACCCGGCGGTCTCGGCGCCCCCGAGCGGCCGGCCCCGCCGCGCAGCGTCCACCTCCTGCAGCGCAAGGCGTCCAAGGTCGGCGCGGGGCTCGGCAGGACGACCGGCTGGATCCACCGCGCCGAGCTCAAGCACCGCGGAGTCACCATGGTCCCCGGCGTCCGGTACGACCGCATCGACGACGCCGGACTGCATGTCACCGTCGACGGCGAGAGTTCCGTCCTGGCGGTCGACACCATCGTGCTCTGCACGGGCCAGGAACCGCGCCGCGACCTGTACGAGGCACTGCGCGCCGCCGGTCGCAGCGTGCACCTCATCGGCGGCGCCGACGTGGCGGCCGAACTGGACGCCAAGCGGGCCATCAAGCAGGGCACCGAGCTGGCGGCGGCGCTGTAGGCCCCCGGAGCCGGCCCGGACCCGTCCCTAGGATGACCCCATGTCACTCCCGCACGCGATCCTCACCGCCCTGCTTGAGAAGCCGTCGTCGGGGCTGGAGCTGACCCGCCGCTTCGACAAGTCGATCGGCTACTTCTGGTCGGCGACGCATCAGCAGATCTATCGCGAGCTGGGAAAGCTGGAGGCCGAGGGCTCCATCAGGGCCCTCGCGTCCCAGCAGCCGGCCCGCGGGCAGAAGAAGCGGTACGAGGTCCTGCCGGCGGGCCGCGCCGAACTGGCGCGCTGGACCGCCGCGTCCCAGGACCCCAAGCCCCTGCGCGACACGCTGCTGCTGCGGCTGCGCGCGGCGGCGGTGGTCGGCACCGCGGGCATCGGGGAGGATCTGCGCCGCCATCTCGACCTGCACCGGCGGCAGTTGGCGGAGTACGAGGAGATCCAGCAGCGCGACTTCCCAGCCGGGAAGGATGCTCCCGCGGACCGGCTCCAGCATCTCGTCCTGCGTGCCGGGATCGATCTGGAGACCTTCTGGACGGGCTGGCTCACACACGCGCTGGAGGAGTTCGAACGCATCCCGGCCGAGGGCTCCACACCCCCCTGACCGGCCCGGTCACCGGGGTCGGGTCACAGGCGGTTCGGCTTGGAGCGCCGGCGCAGGACCCAGACGGTGGCTCCGATTCCGGCGGCCACCAGGACCCCGCCCGCCGCGTAGGTGACGGTGCCGTAGTCCTGACTGGTGCTGCCCATACCGCCCATCACCCCGCGCGAAGGTGACGCCGTAGCCGTCGCCGAGATCGTGGGTGTCGAGACCGGCGAGACGGTGACGGACTGCGTGCCCGCCGTCGAGCCGTCGGCACACACCACGATGACGGTGTAGGTGCCGGAGGTGACGCTCGACCAGGCGGCGGACTGACTGCCGCTGGTCCCGGAGAGGGCCACCTGGCGTCCCTGTGCGAAGTTCGCCTGACCGCTGGAGAGCAGCGAGGCGTTCCCCATCGATCCGTTGGACCTGGTGACACACGCGGCGGTGGTCACCTGCACCGTCCCGCCACTGGTGGTCACATTGATCCCCGTGGCGGCCGCGGCGGCCACGCCGGGCATACCCGCGGTGAGGGCCAGTGGCAGCGCGGCGACCGCCATGGCCTGCCCGGAGCGGACGAGTGTCTGAGTGATACGCATAGGACTGCCCTCCAGCGGCACGGTGGCGGTACATCCCATGAGCCGCCGAGGGTCGGGAACGACCGTGCTGCCTTCGGACCGAGCCAATGCGACGGCCGCCGTTTCCGCATGCGGACCAGGACCGTACAGGTGAACAATTGGCCGGATGCCGGGCTCTGCTCAGGGCTGCCCGGTCGTCACCGTCCGCTCCGCCGAGAAGGCGCCCCACGTGCCGTCCGGCAGCTTCGCCCGGAGCCGTACCCGCTGGGTGAGCCCGGCCTCCCGACCCACGTAGAAGCTGTACGTCGCCCTGCCGGGCGGAGGGGTCGCGCCCCAGACGAGCGAGGTGACCGGCTTCCGGCCGAGCTGGATCTGGTACTCAGTGATCACACCGTCCACCTCCGGCTGCGTCCATGACAGATCGAGGTAGTACGCCCCGTCCTTGCGATGTGTCGTGGCGCGGAACGCGGAGGGCGCCATGCCCGCCCCGGTGCCCGCGCCCTGCGCGTCGTCACGGCCCGCCGGGGTGGCGATCCTGACGGCCCCGCTCGCGGGCGAGACGTTGTCCGCCGCATCGCGCGCCCGGACCGTGAAGGAGTAGCGCGTCCCCGGCCGCAGCCCGGTGACCACGGTCGCCGTCTGGGCACCGCCCACACTGTGGATCTTCGCGCCGCCCTGATAGACGTCGTACGAGGCCACGCCCAGGTCGTCCGTGGACCGGGTCCAGGACAGTTGCGCGGCCCGGCTCCCGATCGCCTTCCCGCCGGGGCGCCCCGGGCGGCTCGGGGCCCGCTCGTCGGCTGCGGTCGCGGCGGGCGTGGTGGCCCGGACCCGCTCGCTCGGCGGCCCCAGCCTGCCGTCGGCGTCCCGCGCCCGTACGGAGAAGGCGTACCGGGTCGACGGCTTGAGCCTGGTGATGTCGACCATGTACTCGGAACCTGGCACTTCCTTCACCTTTGTGGTGCCGCGATACACCTCATAGCGGGTCACCGCGGGTTTTCCCGAGGCCCGGTTCCACATGACGTGCACGCTGGTCGCGCTGCCCGCCGCCGCGGTGACACCGGCCGGAGCCCCGGGAGGCCGGCCGTCCTCGCCCGGGCCCTGCCCGGTCTGGCCACAGGAAACCATCGTGAGCAGCGCGCCCCCGACCACGGCGGCTCGCAGGAGTACGCGTCGCACAGCCCTGCCCTCCCTCGACCTTTCCGCAACGAGATTGGTCCGGACCAATATGGCGTCCCGGGTGGGGCCGCAACAAGAGGGCCGCCGTTCGCGATTTCGGCCGTACGTTACGTATGCTCATCCTCTAAGCGGCTGAACTCACCCATGTCGCAGGGAAGTTCATGCCGACGGTGCGGAACGCTGTCGTCGCTGATCCCGCGCCGGCGAGGGCGGCCGGGTGGCCGGAGTCGTCGACGAATCCGCCCACCCGGCCCCCGACGACACGTCCCCCGACACGTCACCCGACATGGCACTGGGCACGTCACCGGGCACATCACTCGACACCTCGCGCGGTACGTCCCGACGCGTCACCGGACGTGCACCGTACGGCCCCCCATCAGTGGCCGCGTCGGCGGACCCCCACCAGATTGGGCCGAGTGTTCGTCAGTGCCCGCTCAGGAGAGGGTCTCTTATCGTGCGTGTCCGGTCACTGATGCTGGCCGCGGCCGGTGTCGCCCTGATCGCCCCCACCGCGCTCCCCGGCGCCGCCCCGCCGCCCGAGGCCGGGCACGAGCGTGCCGGACACGGCGGCCCGAGCGCGGGGAACGTCCCCCGCGCCGGTAGTGCCGCGGAGGCACGGAAGACACCGAGTCCGGGGAACGTCCGGGCCACGGAACTCCTGGCCGCCGTACGCGACTGCGCTCCCGTCTCGGACGACCGCTTCAGCAGCGACGACGGCGAGCCCGCGGACATCGAGGTCTGCGGCAGGCGGGAGGCCGTCTTCTGGAAGGCCGACCTGGACATCGACTGCGACGGCAGGCCGGGCAGGCACTGCAACGAGCGCACCGACCCGCTCTTCTGCGACACCACCGCCTTCCAGCAGTCCGACGGACGCCAGCTGAGCGCCGAGCGGCTGCCGTACGTGGTCGTGCCCGGGCCCAGTCACCGCTGGAACCACCAGGAGCACGACGTCCGGCGCGGGACGGTCGCCGCGGTCATCCACGGCGACCGTGTCCGCTACGCGGTCGTCGGCGACGTCGGCCCCGACGACATCATCGGCGAGGCCTCGTACGCCCTGGCCCGGAATCTCGGGATCCGCCCCGACCCGAAGGGCGGCGGAGCGCCGTCCGGGGTCACCTACATCCTGTTCAAGGGCTCCAGCGCCTCTCCCATCGAGAGCCCCGGGGCGGCCGCGGCCCAGGGGGAGCGGCTCGCCCGCGAACTCGTCGGCCGCAGCTGAGCGGAGAGCGGCCGGCCGCCCCCGCCCCCGACACGTACCGGAGCCACACCGCGACACGTACCGGAGCCGCACCCGCGACCCGTACCGGTGTCACACCTTCCGGTACGTGTACGCCTCGGCTGCCGCGGCCTCCACCGCCGCCAGGTCCGCTCCGGCGGACGCCGTGACGACCGCCGCCACCGCGCCCTCGACGAACGGCGCGTCCACCAGCCGGGTGTCCGGCGGCAGTTCGTCGCCCTCGGCCAGCAGAGCCTTCACGGTGAGGACCGCGCTGCCGAGATCGGTCAGTACGGCGACACCGGCACCGCGGTCCACGGCGGTGGCCGCGGCGGAGATCAGCTCGGAACTGGTGCCCAGGCCACCCTCCCCGTCACCGCCCGCCGCCGCGACCGGAGCGAGCGTGCCACCGCCCGCGAGCCCCGTCGCCAGTTCGACGACCGAGGCCGCCACCGCGGCGCTGTGCGACACGAGCACGACGCCCACGAGCTTCGCGCCGTCATCTTCGGCCGTGCTGCCGTTCACGAGGTCACTCACCGGCCGTCTCCGCGAGCGCCGCGATCAGGATCGCCGAGGAGGTGGCCCCCGGATCCTGGTGCCCGATGCTGCGCTCGCCCAGATAGCTCGCCCTGCCCTTGCGCGCCTGCAGCGGCGCGGTCGCCAGGGCGCCCTCCTCCGCCGCGGACCGTGCCGCGGTGAAGGACTGCCCCAGCGCGTCGACCGCCGGCAGGAGCGCGTCGATCATCGTCTTGTCGCCGGGCGCCGCGCCACCGAGCTGCATCACGGCGTCCACACCGGTGCGCAGCGCCTGCGCGAACTCCCGCTCGTCCACCTCGGCGGCGTCACCGAGTGCCTTCCCGGTGCGCCGGAGCAGAGTCCCGTACAACGGGCCCGAGGCGCCGCCCACCGTCGAGATCAACTGGCGTCCGGCGAGCGTCAGGACGGCACCCGGTGTGCCCGGCTCGTCCTTCTCCAGGACGGCCGCTACGGCCCGGAAGCCGCGCTGCAGATTGCTGCCGTGATCGGCGTCGCCGATCGGCGAGTCGAGGGCGGTGAGCCGTTCCGCCTCGTGTTCCACGGACACGGCGGTCGCCGTCATCCAACGGCGGAAGAAGTCGGCGTCGAGCACTGTATCTCCTTGCGTGGTAAGGGTGTTGCCGGATCGCGCCGGGAGGAACGGAGAGGGGGAGCGGCCCCTCACATGCCCCAGCGCAGCCCCGCGGTACGCACCGGCGCGTCCCACAGCCGCAGCAGGTCCTCGTCGACCTGGCACAGGGTCACCGAGGCGCCGGCCATGTCGAGCGAGGTGACGTAGTTCCCGACGAGGGTGCGGGCCACCGGGACCCCGCGGTCGACCAGGATCCGCTGCACCTCCGCGTTGAAGCCGTACAGCTCCAGCAGAGGGGTGGCGCCCATGCCGTTCACCAGGACCAGGACGGGGTTGCGCGGGTTCATGTCCTCCAGGACGGCGTTCACCGAGAAGTCGGCGATCTCCCGCGAGGTCATCATCGGCCGCCGCTCCCGGCCGGGCTCGCCGTGGATCCCGACGCCCAGTTCCAGTTCCCCGGCGGGCAGATCGAAGGTGGGGCTGCCCTTGGCGGGCGTGGAGCAGGCGCTGAGCGCGACACCGAAACTGCGCGAGTTCTCGTTGACCTGGCGGGCCAGCGCCTCGACCCGCTCCAGGGGCAGGCCCTCCTCGGCGGCGGCGCCCGCGATCTTCTCCACGAACAGGGTCGCGCCGGTGCCTCGGCGGCCGGCCGTGTAGAGACTGTCGGTGACGGCCACGTCGTCATCGACGAGCACCTTGGCGATCTGGATGCCCTCGTCCTCGGCCAGCTCCGCGGCCATGTCGAAGTTGAGGACGTCACCGGTGTAGTTCTTCACGACGAACAGCACCCCGGCGCCGCTGTCCACGGCGGCGGCGGCCCGTACCATCTGGTCCGGTACCGGGCTCGTGAACACCTCGCCGGGACAGGCGGCGGACAGCATCCCGGGGCCCACGAACCCGCCGTGCAGCGGCTCGTGCCCCGACCCGCCGCCCGAGACGAGCCCCACCTTCCCGGCCACCGGGGCGTCCCGCCGCACGATCACCCGGTTCTCGACATCCACGGTCAGCTCGGGATGCGCGGCGGCCATGCCACGCAGCGCGTCCGCCACGACGGTTTCCGCGACGTTGATGAGCATTTTCATCCGTACCTCCTGGGGAGCTGCGCAGGTAGGCGTCCGACCTGCGATGTTGCTGGTCAAAGGGTAGGGCGTGAGTTCTGGATCTTGGCGGTCCGTAGCGGCTGGAAGCGGGTCGTGGCGGTGCTTGTGCTGACCCAATGCTGACTTTTCTGACGGATCGTCAGTCCGTCTATGGGCTGGATGGTGGTCGGTGGTGGTGCTGCCATCGGCAGTATCGACCTTGCGGCAGCGAAGGTCACGTGCGCGGACGTGCGGGGAGGCGCTGCCGTCGTTCGTGGCCGCGCGTACCGAGAGGGTGATCGAGGCGGGCGAGCCGCACGGGCGCGGACCGCCGACACGTGTATCTGGCTGACGTCGGTGCGGCAGATTCCCGGCGTACGGGTGTTTACCTCCGCTTGATTCCGGGGTGTCATGAAGATGGCCGCAGGTGGCATGTCCATACCGGGGGTGGGGTGTTGGATTCGGGATCGATTGACGGAAGTGCGTTCGATTTACGGGATCTGTTCGGTCACGGCTGTTACCGCATCGAGTACTACCAGCGGGAGTACGCGTGGTCCGCGGAAGACGTGCGGACTCTTCTGACGGACCTGTTCGGTACTTTCGACGAGCGGATGCGGGAGGGGCGGATACACCAGCCCGATGCACCCGTGTTCTTCCTCGGACCGTTCGTCTATGTGCAGGAAGAACGACAGATTCGCTTCTTGGTGGACGGGCAGCAGCGTTTCACGACACTGCACCTGCTCTTCCTGCACCTGCACCGGACTGCCGATCGGTTGGGGCAGCGGGACACGCTGCGCAAGCTCGACCGGGTCATTACCGATTTCGGCCGCGGGGGCCGACTGCAGTTCCGTCTCGACATAGATGAGCGGCGGGATGCTCTGGAAGCGCTCTACCGCGACCACCCGTACGAGGTGCCGTTCGACGCTTCCCTTTCCGTGCGCAACCTGTATGAGCGCAGTGGGCAGATAGCGGAACTGCTGGATGGCCGTCTGGAGGCGGAACACTGGCCGGTGTTCGTCGACTGGCTGTTGTCCAAGGTCGTCCTGGTCGGCATTCGCGCTCCCAACCGCAACAGTGGCTTTCGTATTTTCGAGTCGATGAACGACCGCGGAGCCCGGCTGACACCGGTGGACCTCGTCAAGAGCTTCCTTCTCTCCAGTGCCCGCAGGGACGAAGAGAAGCTGAACGAGCAGTGGCGTCGCATGCTGGCCAAACTCACCAGCGTCCGCGGCGACACCGACGCACCTCGCGGATTCCTGAAATCCGCGCTGCTCGCCTGCTACGCGGACCTCTCCCCGGACAGCGGTGACGCGGAAGAGATTGACGCCGCGTTGAATGTCTGGCTTCGTAGGAACGCCGAGCATATCGGCCTTCACCAGCCGGACGACTTCTTCCGCTTCATCGAAGATCTGCTACGCCTGGCCGGCCATCACCGCACCTTCCTCGAAGCCGGTAAACGCCCCTACCCTGAGAACGGCCTCAACGCGGTCTACTACAACGAGGCCAACGGTCTGACGGATCAGATGGCCCTCCTCCTGGCAGCCGTCCATCCCCTGGACACGGGAACATCGGCCAACCAGAAAGCCGCCCTGATCGCCAACTACCTCGACCGCATCTACGTCGAGCGCTTCCTCAACGATGAACCGGCCCAGGCCAAAGACCTTCGGTCAGATATTCACAGCCTCATCCCTGCACTGCGGAACTGCACAACCGTGCAGGACGTAGCCGACCTGCTCTCGGCTGGCCTGCCGACCGGCAGCTTCGAACAGATAGCCCTGTTCGGCATGCGCGGCAACAACAGGGCGCAAGTCCGCTACCTGTTGGCCCGCCTGACCGCATACGTCGAAAGCGGCCTCGGGAACGACGACCCGAGCGGCAAGTACCTCAGCACTCAACGGCAGTGGCAGATCGAGCATCTGTACGCCAACCACCCTGAACGTCACGTGCCCCACGACGCACCCGACGAAGCCACCTTCCGCGCCTGGCGCTCCCGCTTGGGAGTGCTCGTCCTTCTGCGCCAGGACGACAATGCCAGCTACAACGACGCCCCTCTGGATGAGAAGCGCCGCCAGTACGCCCGCCAGAATGCCCTGGCGGCGATCCTGGCGCCTGGCTACCGGCGAAACCACCCAGCCCTGAAGAAGTTCATCGCTGCCAACAGGATCGAAAGCCACTTCCGTGAACTCGGCAACGCCACCATGAAGGAGGCCGTCGAACTACGCGGTGAACTCTACCGACGCTTGTGTGAACGCATATGGGACCCCGTCTCACTCGGCTTCCGCCCGATCATGGCCCAGCCGCCCGCTCCGGCGAACCAGTCGCCATCAGCGCCTCAGCAGCCTCGCCGACGCCCACTGCGCACCTACCTGGCGAGCCTCATGCGCGAGGGCGTCCTGCCGGCCGGGACCACCATCGAGGCGGACCACAAGGGACGGCACTTCACCGCCACGGTGGACTCCGACGGGGTCATCACACTGCCCAGCGGTGACCGCTTCAACACCGCGGATGAGGCCGGCAAGACGGTCTGCGGCACCCGCAGTTGCGTAGGCATGGCCTTCTGGCACGTCACCACGGACGACGGTCGGCGACTCTCCTTGCGCGAGGTACGTGACCAGTACCGACGAACGGAACTCCTCGGCACGAACCCCCGAGGGTGACCTCCGTGGCCGACTGACGGTACGACCACCTCATCCGACGACGCCGAGCTGGATATCCGATCGTCTCGAGCTCAGCCTTCGCCTACTGCTCGGACCGGATTGGGAACGTAAGGGTGTTGTCGATCTCGATCGGTGTCGGAGGGTTAGCTCTCCGTTGTGAATCCACCACGACCGGCGCCCGGAACGTGCGAAAATCCACCGGTCGATCATCACCGTGGAGGGGCGTGCCGCCCGCCGCGCCGGGGGAGGGGAGCCTCACATGGTCCTGCTGTCGTCGAGTCCGAAGCGGCCTACTCTGCCGGATTACTTCCATGACTGGGCGCTGGTTGACGTGGAGACCTCCGGGCTGAGACCTGGCCGGGATCGCGTCCTGTCGCTCGCGATCCTGACGCTGGACGCACACGGCAATCAGACGGGGGAGTTCTCCACTCTCCTCAATCCGGGCTGCGACCCCGGCCCGGTGCACATTCACGGACTCACCCCCGACCGTCTCGCTGGCGCGCCCACGTTCGAGGAAGTTGCGCCGCAGGTGGGAGCGCTGCTCAGCAGCCGTGTCCTGGTTGCCCACAACGCCCAGTTCGACTACGACTTCCTGGCCCACGAGTTCGCCCACGTCCGTTCCTGGGTCCCGGTCAGTAGGCGGCTGTGCACGCTGGCCCTCAACCGCCTGGTCGGCCCCGCGGTCCCCGATCTCAAACTGGGCACCCTCGCCGCCCACTACGGCGTGCGCCAGGAGAAGGCCCACGACGCGCAGGACGACGTACGCGTCCTCTCCGGCATCCTGCGTGGCACGCTGGGCGCAGCCGAGCAGCTCGGTCTGGCCCTTCCGCTCCTGGAGTGCCCGCCCCGCCAGGACTACAAGCCCTACGTTCCCAAGACGCCGTGCGCGTACCGAAATCCGGGCCGACTGACGCCGGACGGGCCCCTCGTGCAGGGCATGAAGGTCGCCATCACCGGGGAAACCAAGGTCTCCCGCGAGGAACTGGTCGCCTGTTCGGTGGCAGCCGGACTGAACATGATGACCTCGGTCAGCGCTCGGACCAGCGTCGTCGTCACGAACGACCCGCGCTCCGCATCCACCAAGCTGCGCCGCGCCGCCGACGCGGGCGTGCCGCTCGTCGACGAGCCGACGTATCTGCGTCTGCTGGAGAGCATGCGACCCGGTCAGGCCAAGGACACCGCCAGGCAGCGTCGCGCGACGCAGACGCCCGCAAACGCGCACACGCACACGGCGAACATCGCTCCCTCTGCGTCGGCGGCGGGCATCCCGCCCCAGCGCCCTGCCACACCGGCCACGTCCACCGTCACGGCGGACCGGTCGCTCGCCGGACGCAGGGTCCTGGTCCTGGGCGGCACCCACGACGAGGCCGCCGAGGCACGCGCGCGTGCTGTCGCCCTCGGCGCCTCCGCGGCGGTCAACCTCTCGGCCCGCGTGTCCGACGTCGTCGTGCTGCCCAGCGGCGAAACGGACCGACGGATGAGCCGAATCACCGCCCTCGGCCTGAACGTGCACCACGCCGACTGGCTCCTCGCCCCCACGCCCGCACCGGCACCCAACGCGGCCGGGAACCAGCCGGACACGGCAGACGTACTGGTCCGAGGTGCCGTCATCGACCTGTCCGACACCGGCATGGCTTGGACCGTGGCGGCCACATGGCGCCAGCAGACTGTCTGCGACGTGGACATCGTCGCCTTCGCCATCGACGAGCGGGAACAGGTCCCAGGAGACGAGGACTTTGTCTTCTACAGCGCCCCCGAGCACCCCGACGGCACCGTACGGCTTGCCATGGACGGCCCGACGGAACAGGCCGTCACCGCCGACCTGGAGCGCTTGCCCCTAGAAATCCACAGAGTCGTCATCGCCGCCGCCATCGACGGAGCCGCGACCTTCTCCGACGTCGGAGCCGTCGAGATCACCGCCACCTGCGGAATCGGCGCGGCCCCGACTGCCCGAGCCACCCTCGACGCCGCCACCACCGAACGCACCATGGTCCTTGCCGAGTTGTACCGCCGGGGAGAGAGCTGGCGGCTGCGCGCCGTCGGCCAAGGCTACGACCATGGCCTGGCCGACCTCGCTCGCAGCTACGGCGTCGACATCGCCGAATGACCGACAAGGTCCCCAACGGCTGCCCCCTGATCTGACGCTCGTTTGACTCTCCAGGCACGCGACGCGCCATTCAAGCAGTACTGCAAATCTCCACGGGTAAGGTGCCTTTCGAGCGGTGGCCGCGATCAAGTAGTGAGGTCATGGTTCTGTCGGCGAGTGACTCGGGCGTCGTGCCGAAAGGTCATGCACTGGCGAACCGAGCAGCGTCGGGATACTGGGCCGGTGAGCAACACGAGGGCAGAATACGAAGCGGACAGTGAACAGTTGCCGCGCAAGGTCTACCTCGGCCTGCGGGAGGGCAACCTCGACCCGCAGGACGTCGTCGCTCTTGCCTGTGAACTGCTCGACTGGTTCCACTGCACCGACGCTGTCCTGGAAGTCGTCGAGCGCAACCCGGGCGAGGTGTCGCAGGCGGAGATGACCGCCCTGGCCCGGCGCATTCTGGACGACGTGGGCTTTGATCCCGGCTTCGACCTTGTTCCCGAGCGTTTGGAGACGTTGCGCGCCGCGCTGCGGGTCGTGGCCCGCGACCTGCCCACACGCGGGATCGAGGGCGAACCGGAGATCGAGATTTTGGAGGACTGGTTCCCGGCGGGAGCCGGCGTCCGCCTTGCCGACGGCGGACGGCTCAACTGGGGCGGCCCCATCCTGCCGGACATGTGCGACGACCCGGTCATGGCACTGACCAGCCTGGCGATCCTGATCCAGGAGAGCCTCCTCGAACGGACCTGGCGGGTCTGGCCGGTGTGTCCCCGGCATGACCTCGGCGCCCACGGCTCGGAGCGGGAACGCGAAGCTGTGTGGTGGTGCGCGGGTGACGGCGGACACACACTGGCGCCGGTCGGCGAACTCGCGCACGCCGGCCGCCGTAGCCCCGAATAGGGCCAGCGGCGGGTGTGGTCCGTCCAGAGGATCCGCTCTCAACTCCACGGAGCTGAGGTGATGTCAGCCTCAACACATACCTCACGCCACCCGAACCTGCAGGTCCAAAGACCCCTCGCTGCGCTGACTCGGCAAGCTGTCGAAAATTTCGTGGTGACAAGTCATGCCGCACACCCACATGCACGCAGTACCAGCAGGTTCTTCGTCTACTGGTGGTACGGGCGGTATAGCCTTCTGACCAGCAAGAATGTCGGTCCGACGGGTTCAATGTGGGGAGTTGGCCCGCGTATGGTCCGGATCTTGGTGGTAGTGGGGCGTGTTGTACCGCGATGGTTTGGTTGGTGGCAGGGGACAGGCGGCGAGCGAGATGACACGTGATACCTCGGCGCGCCTGGCCGTCTTGGACGGGCCGCAGGGGTGTTGGGGGCCGCTGACCCGGCGAATCCTGGGGATGTTTACCGGGCGGGTGGCTGCGATGCGGTGGTCCTGGAAGAAGGCGATCGTCGCGGTGGCCTGCTAAATGCTCTGGCGTCGGTGATTGGTTGTCAGGTGGAGGCGGGTGCCGGGATCTCTGAAGCGCTTTGTGGCCTCCCGCGGTCGGGGCGCGGTCTGGAAGGTCGGCGGCGGTCGCCCCTTGCTGATCGTGGACCGGACACTCTGGGCGACGGCGCGATCCGGCCCCACATGGCACACGTAGGCAAAGCCGTCTCAGGGCCTCCAGCCAGTCCAACCCGAGTATTTATGTCCAGTTCGGGACCGTTGGGCGGGAGGGCATCTATGGGGTTGGTGATTCGCCCGTGACACGATGCTTGGGGGACGTGTGTCCAGCGCCAGACAGGGCGCACGCACGGCCGCCGTGACCGGAGCGCGGCAGCGGTGACGATGGGACAATGGCAGTGATGGACGGTGACAGGCCGCGGCTGAGCGGCGTCGCGCAAGCCGAGGTCCGGGTGAAAAGCGCCGACGGCTTTCTGGAGATGCTTGAGGGCAGCGGCCTGCCGCCGCTGCGCGGCGACCGGCACACGGGTGAGGACTTCCGCGCCGACGTGGTGAGCCGCGACCTGGGTCCTTTGCGCCTGACCGAGTTGGTGACCCCGGAGGGCGAGTGCTTCCGCGATGCCCGCTCCGCACGCGCCCGCGACAGCGAGCTGTGGCAGGTCGAGGTGGTGACACGAGGACAGGTACGTATCGAGCAGGGCGGCAACACCACCGTGCTGGGACCCATGGACCTGGTCCTCATCGACCCGGTACGGCCGGTGCGGTTCGCCAGTTCCGCGACCACCCACGTGACCATGCTGATGCCGCGACACCTGCTGCGGCTCGGCGCGGACGACGTGGCGCGGCTGGTCGGCGTGAGAATTCGTGGTGACCGGGGCCCCGGAGCTCTGGTGTCCTCGCTTGTACGGGACATGATGCGGACCCTGGACGGGTTCCGCGCCCACGAAGCGGACCGGTCGGCGGCTGCGGTGATCGAACTGATCGCCGTGACGCTGGCGTCTCGCCTGGGTGACGTCCGCCCGGTCGAGGACGACGTACTCCGCACGAGAGTCATCGGCTTCATCGAGGCGAGACTGTCCGACCGGGATCTCACCCCGGCCAAGGTGGCCGCGGCACATCATGTGTCGGTGCGCCGACTGCACAAGCTCTTCCAGGACCAGCCCCTCACCGTGGCTGCCCTGATCCGCCGACGGCGCCTGGAGCGGTGCTACGCGGATCTGACCCGGAGGAACACCACGGTCGCCGCGGTGGCCGCCTCGTGGGGTTTCATGGACCCGGCGCACTTCAGTCGGCTGTTCAAGGCCACCTACGGACACAGCCCGGGGGCACGCGTGTCCAACGACGGTGCACTGATCGTCAATGACCAGCTCGTCGGACCCGGCAAGGATGGTGACTGAAAGACGAAAAGCGGAAAGGTCCCTGCAAATGAATCCGTCGCTCGGCACTCTGCGTGCTGTCCCTGCCCGAATGATCGAGGGGTGGAACCGTGGTGACGCGACCGCGTTCGCCGCGGATTTCGCGCAGGACGCCGAACTCATTGATTTCGACGGCACTGTCCACAAGGGACGTGACACGGTGATCGCATTTCAGCAGCCGGTCTTCGACACGGTACTGAAGGGCTCCCGGCTCGTGCGGAGCGAGGTGGACTTCACCCGGCTCGTCGCGCCGGGCTGCGCCGTGATACACCACCGTTTCGGCATGATGATGGCCGGCGAAGAGGAACCGCCGCCGACCCGTTACTTCCTGCAGTTGTTCGCGATGGTCTGGCAGAACGACCGCTGGGAGATAGCGACGCTGCAGAACGCACGCCTGGTCTCGCTGGAGTCCGCTATGGCCCTGGACGCACAGGCGACCACGTAACGGAGACCGGTGCCCGCCTTGCTGCCCGGGTACCCCGCCCCGCCTGTCTGTACCACGCTGCACGGTCTCCAGGTCCGCTACGTCCCGGCCACCGAGCTCGTCAACGAGCCGGCCGACGCCGCTGATGAGAAGCAGCTGTCCATGGCCACCGCGCGCTACGGACGCGTCAATCTTATATGCATTGATGAACTCGGCTGTGTAGAACTCGACCGCCGCGGGGCGGAGTTGCTGTTCCAGAAGCTGTCGAACGTGAGGAGAAGGACAGCGGCGTGATCGCCTGCAGTTTCGCCATTCTCGTGATCGGCTACTGGGTTGCGGGGGACGGTGTGTGGGCCTGGCTGGTCGGCAGAAGTCGGAGGGGTGGGCCGACCCGGAAGCCGGGCTCTGAACGCATGTGCGCGCGTCCCGGCCTACGGCACCCTTCTCGCCAGTCCGGGGCAGATCCTGATGGTGTGCCGAGGCCGGCCATGCCTGGCCGTTGCCGTTTCGACCGGGTTGCGGAAACGCGTCAGCCTGTGGGCGTGCCGATCTGGTCGCGCTCCAGGACGGAACGCAGCGCCGAGAGGGCCTGCGCGGCGGCCGTCATGGGAGACGCCTTGAGCGCATCTGCGGTCAGCTCGGCCAACCGCTCGGTAAAGGTCCCTTCTGCCGCGTCGACCAGCTGCAGGCCGTCGTCGGTCAGGGTCAGCAGTGAGGATCGGCGATCGGACGGATTCGGCTGCCGGACGGCCCATCCCTGCTTCTCCAGACGGTCGATGGTCTTGCTGGTCGCCCCGATGCCGATGGCGAATTCGACGGCGAGGTCCGCCACGCGGGACCCGGGGTGCTCGCGCAGGTAGCGCAGGGCCTCGAACTGCGAGGTGACGATCCCGTGCCGCTCACGGAGACGGTCGTTGAGGGCGTTGTACAGACGCGTCTCGCATCGGACCAGGTCAGCGAAGAAGCCCGGAAGGTCGACCGTCTCACCGCTTGCTTTAGATGCCACGGCATATAGTCTACTCTATATGCCGTGGCATCTAGTGCGGTGGAAGGTACTTAGGAGAAGAAGATGAGCAAGGAACAGCGCGCGCAGATTGACGCAATGCTGCGGCAGCCGCGCCCCGAGGGTCCTCGGTCGGTCGAGGCGATCCGAGCCGGATTCGAGGCTCTGATGGCCCGGATGATCGTGCCCGACAGCATCCGCACCACGCAGACAACGCTCGGCAACCGACCCGCACTGCTTGTCGAGCCGGACAACGGGCCGAATGCCGGGACGATCCTGTACTTCCACGGCGGCGGCTGGGTATACGGCTCCCCCGAGAGCGTCCTGTCGCTGACGGGACACCTCGTTGCCAAGACCGGCTTCGGGGCATACTCGGTGGACTACAGGCTTGCCCCCGAGCACCCGTTCCCGGCCGCGATCGAAGACACACTGAGCGCCTACCGCGCCCTCCTAGACAGGGGTCAGGACCCTTCGACCATCGTGTTCGCCGGTGACTCGGCCGGCGGCGGCCTCACCGTCACGACCTGCCTGGCCGCCCGCGACGCGGGCCTCCCGCTGCCCGCCGCCATCGTGATGTTCTCCCCAGGCCTCGACGCCACCCGCACGGGCGAGAGCATGGACACCAAGGAAGGCATCGACCCGATCCTCACCCGCAAGTCCGTGGAACACACCGGAGCCATGTACCTCGGCGGGCAGGACCCGCGCCAGCCCATGCTCAGCCCAGCCGTCCTCGCCGACCTGGCCGGCTTCCCCCCGGTGCTCATCCAGGTGGGTACCAACGAGATCATGCTGGACGACTCCACGCGCCTGGCCGCGCGTGCAAGGGCAGCCGGAGTGGATGTCATCCTGGACATCACCGCCGACGTGCCGCACGTGTTCCAGTCGTTCGCCGGCGTTCTCGACGAGGCCGACCAGGCACTGGACCGCGCAGCCCTGTTCCTCACGCAGCACGCCCACATCCCCGACACAGCGGCCGCGTCAGCCGGGTAGATCTCGGAGCCGTCTGGCCATACAGCAGGCTGGCGGCTCCGAGCTTCGCAGTGAGAAGACGGCAACACGAGTCGACCGTCCGCAGAAGCGGCCTCGGTTCCCGTGACGCCGACGCATTCCCGCGACGTCGGCGCCACGGGTTAGGCGGGACCGGCCGTGGAGGGGCGCTCGTCGCGGCCGGTACTACCCACCTCCAGCCTCCTCCCGAAAAAAAGCCGCTCGACCGGTTTCAGTCGCACGCAATTCCTCTACGCCAGGAGGCCGCGCGACCGCCGGATCTCCCCCAACCGCACCCTGCGTTGGCACTTCGTCATGCCGACGCACGATCTGCTTGGCCTGCGTCGGCCTCGACGCGTCCGCGGTCACCTCCAGGATGTCCCGGTGCGCATTCGGCAGGACGTCCCTCGTGAGATCTTCCCGCCAGCGCGGCACCATGATCGCCCCCACCACCCGCGCCTTGGGCTGCGCCCGCGTCTTTGATGCCCCTCCCGCTCTGTCCTCAGATCGTCCAGCCCCACCGGCCCCGGAGGCCGACCCATCTTTGTCAACAGGGCAGCCCCGCTTGGACCTCGTCGACGTTGATGCCGCGCACCGTCGAACGCCACTGCCGTCAACGTGCGGGAATAAGCCGCACCACCATCATTGCTAGAGTGGACAACAACTTTAGAGTCAACCCTAAGAAGGTGCTTCCGATGTTCCTCATCACCACCGCAGGCAAGGTGGGCGCAGAGACTGCGCGCCTGCTCGCTCAGCGATCAGAGCCCGTTCGGGTCCTGGTCCGCGACCAGGGAAGGGCGTCCGCGTTGGCGCAGGCAGGAGTAGAAGTGGTCCAAGGAGATCTGGAGGACCCGGCGACCATCGACGCGGCGATGCGCGGCGTAGTAGCCGTGGTGCTCGTCAGCCCGGCGATTCCCCGCCAGGAACTCAACGTCGTGAGCAGCGCCGTTCGCGCAGGCGTCGAGCACGTCGTGAAGATCACCAGCGACTCCTCGGTCGACTCGGCCATCGCTCGGCGACGCGGCCAGGCCGAGATCGAGAGCGGGCTGATCGCCTCCGGGCTCAGCTACACGCTCCTGAAGAACAACGCGTACATGCAGAACTTCCTCATGCAGGCACCGGTGATCGCTGCGACGAACAGCTTCGGCTCGTCAACGGGCAACGGCCGGATCGGCATGATCGACACACGTGACGTGGCCGCCCTCGCGGCAGAGATCGCTGCCTCACCCGCCCCGCACAAGGGCAAGACCTACTGGCCCACCGGCCCCGAGGCGCTCTCCTACCCGGACGTGGCCGCAGTGCTCTCCAAAGTCCTCGCCCGGCCGATCACCTTCCACCCTCTGACCTTCGACCAGCAGAGGCAGGCAATGATCGACGCCGGCCTCCCCGAACATGTCGCCGAGGACAACGCACAAGCACTCAGCCTGTTCGCCCGGGGCGAGGCCGACTACACCACCAGCGATGTGCAGTCGATCCTTGCCCGTCCGGCCCGCACCTTCGAGCAGTTCGCCGCCGACCACGCCGACGCGTTCTCGTAGGACCGGGACCGACTACGTCCAACGAGACCCGGAACGCGCAGGCGGCAACGGACCCATGTCCTGATCAAGAAAAGGGAGCCATCATGAGCAACTCAACCCACCACACCGACCGGACCGCCCGCCTGCTCGCCCTGATGAAACTGGGTGACGACGCCTTCAACGCCCGCGACTTCACGGCGATGGACACGGTCCACCACCCCGACCTGATCGCTCAGATCCCAGGCAGCGCGGAGCCTATCCGGGGACGGGCAGCGCACGCCGCGGCGATGGAACAGTTCTTTCGCATCTTCCCCGACGTCCACGTGGACAACGACCCCTACCCGATCCAGTTCGGAAGTGGAAACTGGATCACCGTTGTCACCCGCACCACAGGCACCTTCAGCGGGGTGATGACCCTGCCCGACGGCACCGTGATCCCGCCGACGGGAAAGGGGTTCGACGTCGAGTTCACGCAGACCGTCAAGTGGGACGGCGACCGCATCATCGCGATCTCCGCCTTCTGGGACTCCGCCCTGCAGGCCCGGCAGATCGGTCTTGCCTAATGCTCAGCGCCGCCGGGCAGGCGGCTGGGGCTGAGCCAGCGTTCGAGCTCGTCCAGAACGTTCTCGACCATCGGATACAACGCGTCGGCGATCTCCACCTGGCCCAGACCTTCACGGGTACGCCCGGCAACATGAGTGATGATGATCTGGAAGACGCCGGCCAGCGCGATCCCTTGCAGCCTGGCGATCTCGGGTTCTACCGCAGTGCTGTCGCCGATAGCGTCAGCAAGCGCAACGGCTTGACGATCGGTCAGCTCCAGCGCCAGCCGGTAGACGGTCGGACTGATACCCGCCAGGTAGCCAAGTTCCCCGCGCCAGAGGTCCGGCGAAATCGTGCGAATCCCGGCGACAGACTCAAGGACGAAGTCACGTACGGCGGCCACCGGGGTGGTGTGGGGCGGCCGAGAGCGAATCAGGTCGCACAGCCGCTCCTGAATCTGCTCGTCGCGGTCGGTGACCAGCTGTTCCTTCGTCGGAAAGTAGTTGTAGACAGTCTGCTCGGCGACCTCGGCCTCACGCGCCACGTCACTGACAGAGACATTCTCGTAGCCGCGCTCAGCGAACAGGCTCGCGGCACTGTCGGCGATAAGCCGCCGCGTACGCGCCTTCTTCCGTTCGCGCAGTCCAGTTCTGTCCATCGCAATCAGCATAACGCCGTGTCGGCCCACCCAACGAGGGAGGGATCCCGGCACCCCAAGTGCAGACCGGCCACGCCCGAGCCCTCTGCCCGGGCGCAATGTCCGGGCCCTCAGGAGGTCCGGGAAAGACAACAGCCCGTCGGCATAAGGACCTTCGAGAGCCAGGGAGAGAAACGACATGAGTAGACGCAAGACATTCCGGACCGGGAGACTCCTCATCTCCGCAGTGGCGCTCACCACGGCCGTCGGCCCCTACGTCGCCGACTGGAACGAGACCCACATCCACAACCCCAGCTGGCCGCCCCACGCCAAATTTCACAATGCCCAGACCATGAGTCTGGGGCTGTCCCTGGCGGCCATGAGCCTTTACCACCTGTGGAAGAAGCCGCTGACACAAAGCCCTACCCCCGAAGGACTGGATATCGCGGCGACCTGTGCGGGCCTCTACTGGCTCACCCAGATCTCCGCCCTCGCCTATCCCGGCTCCGCTGCGGTCGACCCGCCCGGCACCGCCACATTCCCCCAAGGCAAATTCGCACTGCCCTCCCTGGCGCTCGTCGGACTCGGCTACGTCCTGGAGCTCAGGCGCGCCCCCAAGGCCCCTCGCTGAGGCCGACCGGAGCCACAGCCCAGCCCCGGCCCCCGGACAGCACCAGCGAGGGCATGGGCTGTGGTGCTGCGACCTGAGTGGGCATTCATGACCCTCATTTCCCGCCACCTGGCCGGGCCTTGCCACCAGGCCGAGGTGCTGCCGGTTGCTCTCGCGGTCGCCTGAAGACCAACGCGCTGCCGTTGCCGGGCCCGGTGGGCACTGCGATGTCCACCCGCGTCCTTCTACCGACCGCCTCGACATCACCGGCGCCCCTTGTGGCGTGGCCGGCACTGAAGCCCTCCTTGAGCTCCTCGCCCTGTTCGACGACGGCGACTTCGACGCCTACTGGCGATACCACCTCGCACGCAAGCACGAACGCCTCTACCCAACTCCCGACCAGCACACCTACGAACGTACGGCCCCTGAGCAGGAACGTCCTCGCAGAAGAGCTACACCCGTCGCAAAATGGCTGGCCCGCTCCCGGCAGCGGACCGGGCGCGAGCCCGGCGGCGGCTTCGCCGCACCGCGGCCAGCGCTGTTCCCGGGCGCGGGAGGCGGCCACCGTCAGCGTGCCTTCCGCGACCCACTCGGCGATCCGCTGCCGTCCGAGCATGACTGGCTTTTCCACGATCCGCCTGAGTGACAGAGAGGTCGTCACCATCGCCACGCGGACATCATGGGCTCGTTCCAGGCACTTTGTCCGAGCTGGGGGTGCCGGCCTCACGTCTTACCGCCGGCGGACCATGACGCCGTCCAGCACCAGCCACTGCCTGGCCCCGTGGGCCACCTGTCCAGCGTCGCCGTACTCTGGACTGAACGGAGCCCCCTGCGTGCTCTGTCAAAGATCATGAAGATCGGCAGCAGGCAATTGCGGTTCGGAGTCACAGCGCACCGAGTGCAGAATGTGCCCATTGTGTTTCGGCGTTGCGTATCGAGTCGCGGATCCTGCAAGGCAAGTAATCGCAGTCACCGGTCCTTGGCCAGGACGACGAGTTCGGCGAACAAGCCACCGCCGCTGACGAGGTCGTCGTACGTCCCATGCTCGATTACGCGGTCTTTGTCCATGACAAGCACCCGGTCGGTAAGGCGGGTGTTTTCAAGTTGCTGAGTGAGGGCGATCGTCATGCACCCGGCAGCGATCCACTTGATCGCCAGGAACAGGGCGTGCTCCCCGCGCGCGCGTCCATCTGAGACATCGGCTCGTCCAGGATCAGCAGGGGTGTCTGGCGGTACAGGGCTCGTCCGCGCACCAAGCGCTGCCACTGGCCGCCGCACAGTTCGGTTCCACCGAACATCTCCGTGGTATGGCTACAGAGCCACTCGGGACGCGCGAGTTGTCCGAATCGCGACGCTCGAAACCCCTGGAGCGGATGAGGTTTTGAGGGCCGTCGAGCGAGAGGGCCGTCGAGCGAGAGGCCGAGGGCATGACGTACGGCAGATGAGAGGACGTCGTCGACTCCGTCGGTATGCGACAGGGTGGAGAAAGTTGCCCCAGCAACTGGAGACGCTCGGCCGGTCTCGGTCAGGGGTGCATCACGGTGGGGTGCGAGGGCCTTCAGCTCGGTGTAGACGTCGCAATCCACAGCGAACCGGAAGGCCCCCGCCTGTTCAAGATCCCTCAGTCGAGACCTGACGCACCCATGCACAACCTCCCGGACAGAACATCTACGGTGTCCGCGTCGGGTTGTGCGCCGTGGTGCCGGTTCCGTCCGTCCGAGCTGATGCTCCTGTGCCTTCCGCTCCGGGCTCACCTTCCGTTCCGGTCGGATCGAGGGTCCGCGCCTGGGCAGGCAGACAAGCGTTGGCGGTGCGGACCTGGCGGGGGATGAGGAAGGGATCGGCGAGCCAGCCGAGTCCGCCGATGCCGGCGGTGGCGAGGTAGAGCCATCCCCAGCGCGTCCGGCCGAGGTAGAAGTGGTGGGCGCCGAAGAGGCCGAGGGAGAGCCACCAGAGGTAGGCGACGGCAGGTGACTTCCGGTGGGGGCGGGTGTTCTCCCGGTATGGCGCGGGTTCGGTAGGCCGGCTGGGCAGGATGTTCTTCTCAGCGGCCGTGCGCAGGGGGGCCGGGGCGGGCGGCACGAAGGCGGGGACCACCGGTGCGGGCGGGGCGCTGCGCGCGGTGGTACCGGCCGGGGACGGTGCGGGGACGCCTTCGATGCTGATGTGGGGCAGGATCCGGTCGAGCCAGGCGGGAAGCCACCAGTTGGCGTTGCCGAACAGGTGCATGAGGGCGGGAACGAGGACGGTGCGCAGGACAAAAGCGTCGATGGCGACGGCGGTGGCGAGGCCGACGCCGAACTCGGCGATGGTGCGCTGGCCGCCGAGGACGAAGGCGGTGAAGACGCAGATCATGATGAGGGCGGCAGCGGTGATCATGCGTCCGGTGGTGGCCTGGCCGGTGCGCACCGCGTGCTGATTGTCGCTGGTGTGCTGCCACTCCTCGTGCATGCGGCTGACGAGGAAGACCTGGTAGTCCATGGAGAGGCCGAAAAGGATCGCGAGCATGATCACGGGCAGGATGGCTTCGACGGGGCCTGCCCCGCCGGCGCCGAGGAACTCCGTGCCCATACCCCACTGGAAGACGGCGACGACCACGCCGAAGGACGCGGCGGAGGCGAGGAGGTTCATCGCAGCCGCGGTCAGAGGGATGACGACGCTGCGGAACGCAACCATCAGCAGAAGGCATCCGAGGGCGACGATGATAGCGAGGAAGAGCGGGAGTTTGCTGGTCAGGAGGTCGGCGAAATCGTTGTTGGTGGCGGTGTAGCCGCCGACGTAGACGTGCAGGGAGGTGTTCTTCTCGGCGGCGGGGATGACGTCGTGGCGCAGGTGGTCGATCAGGGTGCTGGTGGCCTGGTCCTGGGGTGCGGTGGTGGGGACGGCTTCGATGACGCCCAGCTTGGTGGTGGCGGTGGCGGTGGCGGCCTGTACGGAGGCGATGCCGGGGACGCGGCGGACGGTGGCGGTGAGGGCGTTGAGGGCCGCGGCGTCGCCGGGCCCGTGCAGGGGGGCGACCAGGACGAGGGGACCGTTGGAGCCCGGGCCGAAGCCGTCGGCCAGCAGGTCGTAGGCGGTGCGGGTGGTCGTGCCGGCGGGGTCGTTGCCGGCGTCGGCGGAGCCCAGCCGCAGGGACAGGACGGGCGCGGACAGGACGGCGATGACCACGAGCGCCACCATGCTGAACGCGGCCTTGCGGCGGCCGACGAGGCGGGCCCATCGCTCCCAGAAGCCGCTGCCGGCAGGGGCGGCTGCTCGGTGGCCGGCGGCTGCAAGGCGCCTGCGTTGGCGGCGAGTGATCAGGCGGGTGCCGAAGAGCGCGAACAGGGCCGGGAGCAGGGTCACCGCGGCGAGGACGGTGAACAGGACGGTCGTGACGGCGGCGAGCCCGATCCCGGTCAGCGGGGTGATCCGCAGGATGAGCATGCCGAGCAAGGAGACGATCACGGTCCCGCCGGCGAACAGTACGGCGCGTCCGGAGGTGTTCTGGGCCCGTACGGCGGCCTCTTGCGGGGACAGGCCGTTCTGCAGGCCGGTGCGGTAGCGGACGACGATGAACAGGGCGTAGTCGATTCCGACACCGAGGCCGATCAGGGCTGCGACGGTGGGGGCGATGGTGCCCAGCGTGATGAGGTGGGAGAGCAGACCGATGGTGAGCATGCCGGCGCCGACACCGGCTATCGCCACCACCAAGGGAACGAGCATGCCGAGAAGGGTGCCGAAGGCGAGGAACAGGATGATGCCCGCCGCCAGGATCCCTAGGTATTCGGTGGCCGGTGTCGCGGTGCTGTTGGCGTTGCTGACCGCCCCTCCGCCCAGTGCGATCTCCAGGTCGGCGTCGGCGACGGCCTGCGCGGTGTTGATGACCCGGGTGGTGTCGGCGACGGGCACCCGGTCAGCCTGGGCGTCGAAGGTCACCGTGGCGTAGGCGACGGTCTTGTCCGGGCTGATCTGGGCGGCGCCGGCAGGGGCGTACATGCTGTCGACGGAGGCGACTGACGGCAGTTGGGCGACTCGGGCGAGCATGGCGGACACCCGCTGCCGGACAGCGGGGTCCTGGACGGAGCCGTGCCGGGTGTGGATCACGATCTGGTCGGCGTCGCCGGCCTGCGTCGGCGCGCTGGACCGCAGAAGGTTCTGGGCCTTGGTCGATTCCATGCCGGGCAGGTCGAACGCGTCGTCGTAGGCGGTGCCGAGCATCAGGTACGGGACGGCGATCGCGACCAGGGTCGCGGCCCATACGGCGATGACGGTGAGCCGGTGCCGGAAGCACCAGCGTGCGAGGCCGGTCATGGCAGAGCACTCCTGGGGAGGGGGGAACGGGGTGGGAAGTTCCGGTCGAGCGGGATGGCTCGTTTGACGGAGCCGGCACGCCGGGAGGCGGCGGCGCCCACACGGGTGTCGAGGTCCCGGTGGGGGAGGGGAGAACTCTCCCCTGCGCGGAGCGGGACGGCCCGTCCCCGGGCACGGGAGGGCGGCGGACAAGCCGGTCGCGGCTCCGCGGCGCGAGTGCCGGTGCCGCGACCGAGGGCCGCCGTCCTGCCCGTCAGCGAACGGTTTTCACCATGGCTTCGATCTGCGCCTCGACGATGTCGGGGCGGTCCAGGGGGATGTCGTGGGAGCTGTTGGCAGCGACGACGAGTTGCCGGTTGGGCGCCGCGTGGGCGAACTCGGCCTGGGCGTCGCGCCATGCTCGGGCGTCCGTCGCCGAGGTCGGGAACGGGGTCTGCGCCGATTCGATGAGGATGGCGGGGACGGCGGCCGGCCAGGCGATCTTGTGGTAAGCACGCTGGTCCGGTACGAAGTTGGCTGCGACAGCCAGCAGTTGGCGGTCGGCCTTCGTGGTGGCGTGTCCCTTCAGCGCGTCGACCCGTGCCTGGGTGGCGGCCGCGACCCGGGCGATCTCGGCGTCGGTGGCAAACTCAGGCAGGCTGGCGTCGACGAGGACGGCCCCGGCGACCTGTCCGGGATGCTCGCGGGTGAGGTAGGTGGCGATCTCCCCGGCCTCGGAATGCGACACCAGGACCACGTCATGGGTCGCGCCGAGGGCGGTGAGACCCGCCCTCAGGTCCGAGACGGCGTTCTGGACCTTCCACGGCCCGGGGACCGCCTCGCTGGCGCCCATCCCGGCCCGGTCGTAGGTGATGATCTCCGATCCGGTCTTCTTGGCCAGGGCCGGGACGATGTTCTTCCAATAGGAGGAGTCGAGGCCGCCGCCGGCGTCCAGGACGATCGCGGGCAGGTGGCCCGCGGTGACGTGGAAGGCCAGCCGGTGCCCTTGGTTGGTGATCATGTGCAGGGAGGAGCCGGTGGCCGTGGCCGGGGAAGCGCCCGCCGTCTTCGCCGCCGGTGCGGATGCGGCGGAGGTGGTGGTGGAGGGGGCCCCGCATCCAGCAAGGACTCCGGTCAGGGCTGCGGTCAGAACTACGGCGGTCGCCGTACGCCGGTGCGTGGCCGAGGACAGGATGGTGCCGGTCATGAGGAGCTCCTGGGAAGTGTGGCCACGGCGCCAACGGCCGCGACATACCGCTTCGACGTCTTGTCGGCGTCTCTTCGACGGGTTCAACACTGCCGGGGCCACCGGTTCCGGTCGCTGGTGCTGGGACCCCGAACGGGGTAGACAAAACTCCACTGTGCTCAGCGCCGCAGCAGGTCAGGATCGGCGTATGACTCCTCCACCTGCCGGCCGGCGGCCTTCCAGCAGCCCCGGTCCACTTCGATCGCACCTGGGCCGGTGTGTAAAGATGTGCCCCTCATGAGCGACTCCGGCCTTCTGCCTGCTCCACCTCCGGCCCCGGTACCCGGAAGTGGCCTGCGCACGAGTTTGCTACTGCGCCTGAAGCTGCTGGGCTGGTCGCTGCTGTTCCTGCTCGCTTCCGTGGCGGCGTTGTGCCTGTTGACGCTGTGGAGTGTCGCTGTCGTACTGGTGCCGATAGGGATCGGTCTGCCGCTGGCCGTGCTGGCGACGGTATTGGTGCGCTGGTTCGCCGACCGGCACCGCGCGTGGGCAGGGTGGTGGATGGGGAAGCCGGTCGCCCGCCCGTACCTGCCGACTCCGCGGCGGAACGCACTGATCCGGCTGTGGGCGGTCCTGAAGGACCCGGCGACGTGGCGTGACTGGACCTGGCTGGTGCTCGACTCGGTGGCCGGGTGGGCCACCGCCGGCGCGTCGTTCCTGATCTTCGTGATCGGAGCGTTCTACCTGGTGTATCCGCTGGTGTTCGCGCTGACCCCACCAGCGGTGTTCCGCACTCCGTTCGGCCCGCGTTTCCACCTGCACACCGTCGCCGAATCGTGCGTCATGATCCCGCTGGGTGTGCTGCTCCTGGCACTCTGGTACGTCACCGCGATACCGCTGGCGAGACTGAACGCGGTGGTGATCCACTCCCTGCTGGCCCCGACCGAGCAGGCCCGGCTGAAGGCACGGGTGGCGCAACTGGCGACATCGCGGGCTGAGACGGTCGACACCCAGGCAAATGAGCTGCGCCGGATCGAACGGGACCTGCACGACGGCGCCCAGGCCCGTCTGGCATCGCTCGGGATGAGCCTGGGACTGGCCGAACAACTCCTGGCCCAGGATCCGCAGGCCGTGGCCCAGCTGCTGTCCGAAGCCCGCGAGTCGACCTCGACCGCACTGGCCGAACTGAGGGACCTGGTGCGGGGCATCCACCCGCCGGTGCTGGCCGACCGGGGACTGGACGGGGCGATCCAGGCGCTGGCCCTCGCCAATCCGGTACCCACCACCGTCACCATCGACATCCCCGGGCGGCTGCCCGCCCCCGTGGAATCAGCCGCGTACTTCGCGGTCGCCGAAGCCCTTGCCAACGCGATCAAACACGCGGGCGCGCACCACATAGCCATCACCCTGGACCACACCACCGACGGTGGGGGACTGCTCACCGTCACCGTCCACGACGACGGCCGCGGCGGAGCCCGCTTCGAGGGCGGGACCGGGCTCCGAGGGATCGAGCGACGCCTGGCCTCCTTCGACGGCACCCTGAGCGTCAGCAGCCCGGACGGCGGACCCACCGACGTGAGGATGGCACTACCGTGCGCGTTGTCATAGCCGAGGACCTGACCCTCCTGCGCGACGGGCTCATCCGGATCTTCCAGGCCTACGGATTCGATGTCGTCGAGGCCGTCGACAATGGCCCCTCCCTGGTGCAAGCGCTGAACAAACACCGCCCCGACGTGGCTGTGGTCGACATCCGGCTGCCCCCGACCTTCACCGACGAAGGACTGCGCGCCGCCATCGAGGTTCGTGGCCAAAACCCCGGCATGCCCATCCTCATGCTCTCGCAGTACGTGGAACAGCTCTACGCACGCGAACTGATGTCCGACCGCGCCGGCGCGGTCGGCTACCTCCTCAAAGACCGCGTCTCGGACGTCGGCAACTTCATCGACACCGTCCGCAGGGTCGCCGCCGGGGCGACAGTCATGGACCCCGAGGTCGTCGCATCCCTGCTGGCCCGCCACGACGGTGACGAACCACTGAAGGCACTGACACCCCGCGAGCGCGAAGTGCTGTCACTGATGGCCGAAGGCCGCTCCAACGCGGCCATCGCCGCCCGTATGTTCGTCACGGAGAAGGCCGTCAGTAAACACAGCAACAACATCTTCACCAAGCTCGGACTGCACCAGGACGAAGAGGACAACCGGCGCGTCCTCGCCGTTCTTGCCTACCTCCAGGCGTGACCAACCGGCAGTGCCTAGTACTCCAGCAGGATTTCGCTGTCACTGCTGGTCAGAGCCGTGCCTCTGAGTGTATTCGGCTGACGCCACGTCAGGTTGTGGAAGTTCGTGACCTCGGATGCGGCGGGCCGTTGTGCTTTGTCGTGCAAGACATATAGCTGATGCCT
Organism: Streptomyces sp. NPDC017991; assembly: GCF_044328075.1. Taxonomy (NCBI): domain Bacteria; kingdom Bacillati; phylum Actinomycetota; class Actinomycetes; order Kitasatosporales; family Streptomycetaceae; genus Streptomyces; species Streptomyces sp. NPDC017991. Next base: position 153,023 of record NZ_JBIRGP010000010.1, read on the forward strand.
GGTCCGCGGAACTGGAAGAAGTACTCGTGCGGGTCGGCTACCGGTTCCGTCGGGTGGATCTGCGGCGGAGGATGCGCGCCTACGTGCACGGCCTGATCGGTCCGGTGGGTCGGGCTTGCTGGGATCCCGATGACGTACGCGATGACCTGCAGGAGTACGTCGCCGCGAGGCTCGGGGCGCGGCTGGAGTGCTGATCATCGACGACACCGGGGTTCATCAAGAAGGGCACGGTCTCGGCCGGAGTACAACGCCAGTACGCCGTCACCGCCAGGGCCCGTATTCCAGTAAGTGCTCGGTAGAGGGGTGTTGGTGGGAGTCTGAGATATGACCCGGTGTCTGTCAGGCCGCGTTGCCGCTGGTGCTCTGCGGGCGAAGTTCGAACAGATCCTGCCGCACTTCGATGAGCGTCACTGTCGGCTGTACCTGGCCAGTGCGGCAACGGCCCTGGGCCGCGGCGGGATCATTCAGGTCGCTGCCGCCGCTTCTGGCACCAGCACTGCCACCATTGCGCGCGGTATGGCCGAGTTGGCCGGCTGCTCCTCGCCGACCCTGCGGGTCCGGGCCCCTGGTGCGGGCCGCAAGCAGTTGTCCATGCCGCGTGGGAGTTGGGTCGGCAACTGCACGTCTCCTGACTCATGCTGGGACTTTGCTGACCAGTGGCCCCACAGCATGGCCGTGACCTGCGGCCGCGCCAAACTACGCGACGTTGATGAGCATTTTCATCCGTACCTCCTGGGGAGCTGCGCAGATAGGCGTCCGACCTGCGATGTTGCTGGTCAAAGGGTAGGGCGCGGGTGCCGGATCCCGGCGGTACCGACAGGGGCCCGTACCGGTCGGGGGAAGGGCTGTCCTCGGCAGTATCGACCTTGCGGGAGTGAAGGTCACGTGCACGGGCGCGCAGGAGGATGTCGCTGTCCTCCGGAGCCGTTCCGCGTTGTGCAGCCGATTCTCCCCGACGAGGTCATCCGGCATCGCCCGGCGTCCCGGGCGACCGGGCGATCTCTTGTTCGGCGGCGTCGATGATGGCCAGTACGGCGGCCGCCGCGGCCACGGGATCGCGGGCCTCGACGGCCCGCACGACGGCCCGGTGACCAGGCAGCGAGGCTTCCACCGCGCCGGGGGTCCGGGTGCTGACGACGAAGCTGTGTTCCAGCGCGATGTCGACAGCGCGGCCCAGCGAACCGAGGAGACGGTTGCCGCCGGCGTCGAGCAGGGCCCGGTGGAAGGCGATGTCGGCCTCGACGTAGCCACTGCGGCCGGGCTTCGCCGCCGCGGCCTCCATGGCAGCCAGGCAGTCGTACAGGACTCGTACGTCGTCGGGTCCGGCCCGGTCGGCGGCGAGCCGGGCCGCCTCGGGCTCGACGATCCGGCGCAGTTCACCCGTGTCGCGCAGCAGAGCCGCGGAGTCCCCGGCCTGTTTCCAGCGCAGCACGTCACGGTCGAGGTGGTTCCACTGCTCCGGGGGCAGTACACGTGTGCCGGTGCGCGGGCGCACGTGCAGCATCCCCTTGGCCACCAGTGCCTTGACCGCTTCCCGCAGCAGTCCCCGGCTGACGCCGATCTCGGCCGCGAGCGCGTCCTCGACAGGCAGCGGATGCCCCGGCTCCCACGCGCCGCCCACGATGCGCCGCCCCAGCTCGTCGACCACGCGCTGGTGCGTGGTCGGAAAGTGCGCCACGATCTCCGCTCGCCCCCTGGACGCCATTCATCGAATCATCTAATGATTGCCCTACAGGGTACGGCCCCGCGGGTCCGTACCCGGGAACGCCCCATCGCGAAGCGGACGACGCCGGAGCCACGGGAGTACCTGTATGACCGACGGTCGGAAGACCAGCCGCCGCAGCCAGGCATGGTTCGGCGCACAGGGCCGCAGCGGGATGGTGTACCGCTCCTGGATGCGCAACCAGGGACTCGGGCACGAGGTGTTCGACGGGCGGCCCGTCATCGGCGTCGCGACCAGCGCCTCCGAACTCGCCCCGTGCAACGCCCATCTGACACGCGTCGCCGAAGCCGTCAAGCGCGGCGTGTGGCAGGCGGGCGGCCTGCCGCTCGTGTTCCCCACCATGGCCACCGGCGAGACCCTGATGCGCCCCACCGCGATGCTGTACCGCAACCTCATGGCCATGGAGGTCGAGGAGCTGATCCGGGCCAATCCCCTCGACGGCGTCGTGCTGCTGTCCGGCTGCGACAAGACGACCCCCGCCATGCTCATGGGCGCCGCCAGCGTCGACCTGCCCGCCGTCATGGTCACCGGCGGGCCGATGCTCAACGGCAAGTACCGGGGCCAGGACGTGGGATCCGGCACCCATGTGTGGAAGTTCGAGGAGGACCTGAAGACCGGCCGGATGACCGAGGAGGAGTGTTTCTTCGCGGAAGGGTGCATGGCCCGTTCCGAGGGGCACTGCATGACGATGGGGACCGCCTCGACGATGGCCTGCATGGCCGAGGCGCTCGGTATGCAGCTGCCGGGCTCGGCGGCCTGGCCCGCGGTCGACTCCCGGCGGATGGAGACCGCGCAGACGGCGGGACAGCGCATCGTGGGGATGGTGGAGGAGGAGCTGCGCCCCTCGCGGATCCTGACCCGGGAGGCGTTCGAGAACGCCATCCGGGTCAACGCGGCCATCGGCGGCTCCACGAACGCGGTCATCCATCTCACCGCGATCGCCGGACGCGTCGGCGTCGAGTTGGGCCTGCGGGACTTCGACGACCTGGTCCGCGCGGTGCCGACCCTGGTCAACCTGATGCCCAGCGGCACCTACCTCATGGAGGACTTCTGTTACGCGGGCGGCCTGCCCGCCGTCCTGGCCGAACTGCTCGGCGGCGGGCTGCTGCACGGCGAACAGATCACGGTCACCGGACGCACCGTCGCCGAGAACACCGAGCAGGCCGAACGCTTCGACTCCGACGTCATCACCGGCCTCGACGACCCCTTCCAGCCCGCCGGCACAGGTATCGCCGTCCTGCGCGGCAACCTGTGCCCCGACGGCGCCGTGATCAAGCAGTCCGCCGCGTCACCGCACCTGCTCACCCACCGCGGTCCCGCGCGCGTCTTCGACTCGCCCGAGGCCTATCACGAGGTGGCCGACGACCCGGACCTCGACATCGACGAGAACACCGTCATCGTCATCCGCAACGCCGGACCCAAGGGCTATCCCGGCATGCCCGAGGTCTCCAACGTCCCGCTGCCCGCCAAGCTGCTGAAGGCCGGCGTCAAGGACATGGTGCGGATCTGCGACGGCCGGATGAGCGGTACCGGGTACGGGACGGTGGTCCTGCACGTGGCGCCCGAGGCCGCCGTCGGCGGACCTCTCGCCCTGGTGCGCGACGGGGACCCCGTCGTCCTCGACGTCCCGGAACGCATCCTGCGCCTGGACGTGGACGACGCCGAGCTCACGCGACGACGGCAGGCGTGGAGGGCACCCGCCGAGCGGCACACCGGCGGCTACGCCTGGCTCTACACCCAGAACGTGGAACAGGCCGACCGGGGCGCCGACTTCGGGTTTCTGCGCGGAAGCCGGGGACACGAGGTCCCCCGCGACTCCCACTGAGCCCGCCCCGGGCCACCGCACCCCCTCGAATCCAGGAGATCCCGATCGTGGAATCGGCAGCAGCGCGCTCCCGTACGGTCCTCACCACCGGCTCCGTCCTGCCGGCGGACGCCGACCGGGCCGCCCTGGTCGCGCGCGTCCACGACCCGGACCGGGGCGGACCGTGTGTGGCCGCGGTCCGCGGCGAGCAGGTCGTCGACCTGACGGCCGTCGCACCCACCGTCTCGGACCTCATGGAACGCGACGACGCGGCGGCGGTCGTCCGCGAGGCCGACGGCGGACACACCTGGCGCCTGGACGAACTGCTCGCGGCACCGGCCGGCCGCCCCGACGTGGCGCGGCTGCTCGCCCCCGTCGATCTGCAGGTGATCAAGGCCGCGGGGGTCACCTTCGCCCGGAGTCTGCTGGAACGTGTCATCGAGGAGCGGACGGGCGGCGATCCGGCGCAGGCCGCGCGGGTACGGGCCCGCGTCGGGCAACTGGTGGGCGGCACGCTCGACGGCATCCGTCCCGGATCCCCCGAAGCGGACAAGGCGAAGGAACTGCTCGTCTCCGAAGGACTGTGGTCGCAGTACCTGGAGGTCGGGATCGGGCCGGACCCGGAAGTGTTCACCAAGGCTCCGGTCATGTCCGCGGTCGGCACCGGCGCCGACATCGGCGTGCTCGGTGCCTCGGTGTGGAACAACCCCGAGCCCGAGGCCGTCCTCGTCGTGGACTCGCGCGGCCGGGTACGCGGCGCGACGCTCGGCAACGACGTCAACCTCCGCGACATCGAGGGACGCAGTGCCCTGCTGCTGTCCCGGGCGAAGGACAACAACGCCTCGTGCGCGATCGGACCGTTCGTCCGCCTGCTCGACGAGGACTTCGACCTCGACACCGTACGCGGGATCGACATCGACCTGCGGATCGACGGCGCGGACGGCTACGTACTGCACGGCAGCAGTTCCATGCGGGAGATCAGCCGCGACGTACTGGACCTGGTGGCCGCCACGCATGGCCCGCACCATCAATACCCCGACGGGTTCGTGCTGTTCACCGGAACGCTGTTCGCCCCCACCGAGGACCGACAGGCACCCGGCGCGGGCTTCACCCACGAGTACGGCGACGTCGTGCGGATCTCCAGCCCGCGACTGGGCGCTCTGGTCAACACCGTCGTCCCCAGCGAGCAGGCCGCGCCGTGGACGTTCGGTGTGCGAGCGCTGATGCGCAACCTCGCCCGGCGCGGCCTGTTGTAGGACGGAGAAGGCTCGTACGGACAGTCACCACCGAGTCCGGTTCAGGTCCGGGTGACAGGCTCCTGCCCGACATCGGCGTGCAGACGCCGCGTGTGATCCACATGCCGCTCGGCCCCGGTCAGCGTGACCCTGGCCGTCAGGCGCGGATCCGCGCTGGAGGCGGCCAACCGCACTTCCAGGGCGCCCGGTTCGACGACGCGCCGGCCGTCGCGTCCGGTGAAGGAGGCGAGGTCGGCCGGGACCGTGACACGCAGGCGCCGGGCCTCGCCGGGCCCCAGCGCGACCCGGGTGTAGCCGATCAGGCGCTGCACCGGCTGGACGACGGAGGCGACCGGGTCGTGCAGATAGAGCTGGACCACCTCGGTTCCGGACCGCTCGCCCGTATTGCGGACGGTGAAGGCGAGCGCGAACTCGCCGTCCGTCGGGGCTTCCTGGACGTCGACGGTCAGATCTGTCCAGTCGAAGCGCGTATAGGACAGACCGTGACCGAAGGCGAACGCCGGGGTCGGGTCGATGCTGGACACCTCACTGGCGTGGGCGAGCCGCGCCCCGAGGTACGTGGCCGGCTGGGAGCCCGGCCCGCGCGGCACGCTGACCGGGAGACGTCCGGAGGGATCGGTACGGCCACTGAGTACCCCGGCGATCGCGCGCGTGCCCTCCTCACCCGGGAAGAAGGACTGCACGATCGCGGCGGACTCCTCCACGGCCCGGCCGAGGGCGTACGGGCGTCCCGCGAGCAGCACGGTGATCAGGGGTGTCTCCACATCGAGCAGGGTGTCGAGCAGTTGCTGCTGCGCGCCGGGCAGCGCCAGCGTCTCGACGTCGCACCCCTCGCCGCTGGTGCCCCGCCCGAAGAGTCCGGCGCGGTCGCCGAGCACCGCCAGGGCGATGTCCGCCTCGCGTGCCGCCTGGGCGGCCTCGTGGATGCCGGAGACATCTCCGTCGTCGACCCCGGTGCCGCGGACGACCGTGATCTCGGCGTCGGGGAACTCCTCGGACAGGGCGTCGCGCAGCGTGGGCAGCTCGATGCCGAGCGGGGTCCCGGGGTGGCGGACGCCGATGTGCTGAGGGAAGGAGTAGCAGCCCAGTACGGCGACGGGCTCATCGGCGTTGGGACCGAGCAGGGCGATGCGGCGCGGCCTTTCGAGCGGCAGAGTGCCGTCGTTGCTGAGCAGCACGACCGCCTCCTCGGCGACCGTGCGGGCCAGCGCGCGGTTGTGCGGGCCGTCCAGGTCGATCCGGCCGCGCAGGGCGGCCGGGTCGTCCAGGTCCGCGCCGTCGAGCGCGGCAGGCAACGGATTCCAGTCCGGGTCGAGCAGGCCGAGCAGCACCTTCTGGGTGAGGGTCCGGCGCAGGGCACGGTCCACCAGCGCCTCCGGTACGCGGCCGTCGGCGACGGCCGCGGCCAGGGGCGCGCCGTACGTCTTGACGTTGGGCAGTTCGACGTCGACGCCTGCCCGCAGCGCCGTGCCGGCGGCGCCGGCCCAGTCGGCCACGACGCCGTGCAGGGTCTTGAGGAAGGCGATGGCGAAGTAGTCGGCGACGACGGTGCCGTCGAAGCCCCAGGTGTCGCGCAGCAGCCCGGTGAGCAGGTCCTCGTCGGCCGCGGAGGGCATGCCGTCGGTGTCGGTGTAGGCGTTCATCACCGACCGGGCGCCGCCCTCACGGATCGCCATCTCGAAGGGAGGCAGCAGAACGTCGGCACGTTCCCGCGCGCCCATGGAGGAGGGAGCGAGGTTACGGCCGGCGCGAGAGGCCGAGTAGCCGGCGAAGTGCTTGAGGGTGGCGACGATCCCGGCGGATTCGAGGCCCTGGACGTACGCCGTCCCGATGCTGCCGACGAGGTACGGGTCCTCGCCGATGGTCTCCTCGACCCGGCCCCAGCGGGCGTCGCGCACCACATCCAGCACGGGCGCGAGTCCCTGGTGGACGCCGACGGCACGCATGTCGCGGCCGATGGCGGTGGCCATGCGCCGCACCACGTCCGGGTCGAAGGTGGCGCCCCAGGACAGCGGAACGGGGTAGGCCGTCGCCCCCCAGGCGGCGAAGCCGGCCAGACACTCGTCATGGGCGAGAGCCGGGATGCCGAACCGGTTGGTGGCGGCGATACGGGTCTGGGTGCGGGCCAGGGAGAGCGCGCCCAGAGTGGGGTCCACCGGGACCGTGCCGAAGGGCCGGGTCAGCTGGCCGAGTCCGGTGGGCAGAAGGGCGTCGAGATCGACGGCCTCCTCCATGTCGTGCTGGTGGGGGGCCACTTCGCCGCCCTGGTCGGAGGCGCCCACCCACACTCCGTACAGCTGGGCGGTCTTCTCCTGGAGGGTCATCGCGTCGACCAGGGCGTCGACTCTCGCGGTGACGGGAACGGCCGGGTCGTTCCAGAGGCAGATTCCAGGGGTGTTCTCTACAGCCACGTCGGCGTTCACTTTCCTCCTACGCCCATCAGGCCCTCGACCGGGGCGTGCGAGCGAACAGGTAGACGAGCAGGACGTCGGTACGGCTCAACGGCTGAATCCCGCGGTCAGGCCGCTCAGCAGCTGGCGCCGGCCGAACGCGTACAGCACCAGGACGGGCAGGGTGGTCAGGACGACGGCGGCGACGACGGCCGGGACATTGACGCCGTACTGACCCTGGAAGGTCCACAGCGCGAGCGGCAGGGTCCGGCGGTCAGGGCTTTGCGTCAGGATGAGCGGCAGCAGGAATCCGTTCCAGATGGTCAGTGCGTTGAAGATGGTCACGGTGAGGATCGCCGGCCGGGTGAGCGGTGCGGCCAGCCGCCACAGTGTCGTCCATTCGGTGGCGCCGTCGACCCGCATCGAGTCGAAGAGCTCTTTGGGCACGTCGCGGATGAAATTGGAGAGCACCAGTACCGACAGTGGAATGGCGAAGGCGATCGACGGAAGGATCAGCGCCAGCAGACTGTCGTACAGCTGCAGCTTGATGATGATCAGGTAGACCGGGATCACCGTCGCCTGCAGCGGGATGGCCAGGCCCATGAGGAACAGCCCGTTCACGGCCCGCAGGGTCCGCATGCGCCAACCGCGAACGATCGCGTACGCGGCCATGAAGGAGAACAGGACCGCCGGCACCACGGCACCGGCGGCGACCACGACACTGTTCGTGAGGTAGCGCAGGAAGTCGGACTCGATGACCAGCCGGTAGTTCTCCAGAGTCGGGTCGCCCGTAGGCACCAGCGGGTTGCTCGCGTAGTAGCGGTTCTGGGCCTTGAAGCTGGTGATGAGGGTCCAGTACAGGGGTACGACGACGACGCCGAGCCAGAGCCATCCGGCCAGCCCGCCGGCCCAGTTGCGCCGGCGGGCCGTCCGGCGGGGGTGACGCCGCCGCTCGCGGCGGACGGTCTTCCGAGGCCGTCGCGGCCCGGTCGGCGTGATGGTCACGTCAGGCCCCCTCAAGTTGGCTCGCGCCGGCGTCCCGGCCCCCGAGCCGGCGCAGCAGCAGGGCGAGGGCCAGACCCACCAGGACCAGGATGACCGCGATGGCGCTGGCCGGTCCCATCAGGCTGGCCTGGAATCCCCGTTTGTACATGTCCAGTGCGAGGACCCGGGTGGCGTCCCCGGGACCGCCCTCGGTGAGGACGAAGATGAGGTCGAAGAAGGTCAGCGACCCGACCACCATCAGCGTGGACGAGGTGATGATGGTGTATTTCAACTGAGGCAGGGTGATGCTGAAGAACTGCCGGATCCGTCCGGCACCGTCCAACTGCGCTGCCTCGTAGAGGGACTTCGGGATCTGCTGGACGCCGCCCTGGTAGATCAGGGAGTGGAACGGAATGAACTGCCAGGAGACGACGAAGACGACGACCCCGAACGCGAGCCAGGGTCGCCCCAGCCAGTCCTGGCTGAGCACCTGGATCTTCAGCCCTGCGCCGAGTCCGAAGTTGGGGTCCAGCAGAGCCTTGTACGCGAGCGCGATCGCCGCGGAGCTGAGCATCAGCGGGACGAAGTACACCACGCCCAGCAGGGCACGGTAGCGCTGGCGGCCCGCCATGAACGTGCCGAGCAGAATGCACGCCGGCGTCTGCACGGCCCAGGACACCGCCATCACCAGAAACGTCACGCCCAGGGCGTGCGGCAGCCCGGGGTCGGTGAGCACCGCACGCCAACTGGTCAGCCCCGACGCGTGGATGGCGCCTATTCCGTCCCACGTGGTGAAGCTCAGCGCGAAGACGCCGACGAGCGGGAACACGGCGAAGCCGACGAAGATCACCAGCGCCGGCGCCGCCAGCCACGGCAGGACGCTGTGCGGTGGGCGACGCCGCTGATGGCCGGTGAGTGAGCTCATGTGCCGGTGACCACGTTGAGGTTGTCGGCGAACTGCTTGGGTGAGATGGACAGTTGGAACAACTTGACGATGTTGTCCAGCAGGGTCTCGGCGGCCGTCGGACTGAGGGCCTGGTCCCAGGACTGGCCGAACGTGCGGGCCTTGGTGGCGACGTCGTAGGTGAACTGCAGGAAGTCGGCGTTCTTCGCGGCTGCCAGCAGCTTCTCGGTGCCCAGCCGGATCGGGACCGACCCGTTGTCGATCCACTTCTTCACCTCGTCGTCCTGCAGGACGCCTCTGGCGAAGAAGTCCTTGGCCGTCTTCTTCTGCTCCGCGCCGGCCTTGGAGGAGAGGGACAGGTACTGGGCGGGGTTGCCGACGGTGTTGCCCGGATCGCCCTTGCCGGCCTCGACGGGCGGGAAGTTCATGTAACCCAGTCCGCCGTCGGGGACGAAGTCCCCGCCCCGGGTCTGCTGGATGCCGTACGACCAGGCACCGTGCAGCATCATCGCGGCTCTGCCGGTGTACAGCAGCGCCTGGTCGGCGTTGGAGTCCGCGGTGATCGAGGAGAAGCCCTTGATGAATCCGTCGGCCTCGACCAGCTCCTGCACCTTCGTCAGTGCGCTGATGGCGTCCGGGTTGGACCAGGCGTTCTTCTCGCCCTCGGTGATGGCCTGGAAGACCTCCGGACCGCCGATGCGGTCGAACAGGAACTCCAGCCACATCATGTTCGTCCACCGGGACTGGCCACCGAGGGAGAACGGTGCGATGCCCTTGGCGTTGAACCTGGGCACCAGATCCATGATGTCGTCCCAGGACTTCGGTGGTTTCACACCGACCTGGTCGAAGACCTTCCTGTTGTAGTAGAGGATGATCGGCTGCACGGTCTCGCCCGGCAGCGCGTAGATCCTGCCGTCGACGGTCGCCGCGGCGAACGAGGAGGGGAGCAGCCGCTTCTTGACCTCGGGGTGATCGTCGAACCACGGGGTGAGGTCCTCGATCTGGCCCGCCTTCACGTAGGTGCGCAGCGTCCCGCCGCCCCAGCCCCAGATGATGGTGGGCGCCTTCCCGGCGCCGATGGCTGTCTTGATCTTCGTCTTGTACGCGTCGTTCTGGAACGTGGTGTCCTTGATCTGCTCCTTGGGGTGGGCCTTGTTGAACGCGTCCACCGCGCCGGCTCTGACACCTTCCTGCGGTTGACCGTTCAGGTACCAGTACGTGGCCTTGCCCCCGTCGCCGGGGCCGGACGAGCCGCAGCCCGCCAGCGCCGCGGAAGCCGGTACGCCGGCGGCCAGACCGAGAAGAGTACGTCGAGAGAGCGCCATGTTTTCTCCGCACTTGAGAGCCATCGGCTTCTCGTGAGTCATGGTGAAAGGTTTTCGTAACAGCCTTCTCTGAGCTCTGTTCACGCAAATTAGGTTTCGAACTGATGCCCTGTCAAGACATGTCACAGGAGCGTTGTCGGGCCGCGATCAGCTGCATGCACTTGGGTGAGAGCGACCATCAGGAGCTTTGACGCGTAGCGAAACCATTTCGAAATCAGCTGCTTGACGGCGAGAACGATACGAACGACGGTGGTGAGCGGGGTCGCGCGGCTCGGGACGGGTCCGGTTCGGGTTGTCGTACGGTTGACCGGTTCCACCCGCCTCGCCGGCCCGGCCGGCGACTCGCCACGCCGGTGGACGTACAGCTGGGAGGAACCGATGCGACCCAACGCCAGGCGCACCACTTTGGCGGACATCGCCCTGGTGGCCGGGGTCTCCGTCGCGACCGTGTCCAAAGTGGTCAACGGTCGCGGTGACGTGGCGCCGCACACCCGCACCCGGGTGCAGGAACTGCTGCATCAGCACGACTACCTCGCGCCCGTGTTCCGCCACACCGAGGCCGTCGAGAACCCGACCATCGAGGTGCAGTTCAAGGGCGGCCTCACCACGTACGTGGCCGAGACCCTGGAAGGCATCATCGACTCCGCCGCCGTATCGGGTGCCTCGGTGGTGATCAGTAAGGCGTCCCGCGCCCCGCACTGGGCCCGGGACCTGGTCTCCGCGGGGCGCCGCGCCGTCATCGCGATCACCAGCGTGTACACCACGGCGCATCTGAACGAACTGGCGCGGTCCGGGCTGCCGTTGGTCGTGCTGGACCCGCTGCACCTGCCGGACAGCCGGGTCCACAGCGTCGGGGCGACCAACTTCGCCGGCGGTCTGGCCGCGACCCGGCATCTGCTCTCCCTGGGGCACCGCCGTGTCGCCTACATCGGGGGACCGGCCATGGCCGTATGCAATCAGGCACGCATGCACGGCTACCGCGCCGCCATGGAGGCGGAAGGAGCACAGGTGCCCGAAGCCTGCGTCCGGCCCGGAGAATTCACCTACGAAACCGGACTGCTCGGTGCCAGGGCGCTGCTGGATCTGCCGGAGCCTCCGACGGCGGTCTTCGCGGGCAACGACGAGATAGCCGTCGGTGTCATCGAGACCGCCCGCACCCGGGGCCTGCGCGTCCCCGACGACCTGAGCGTGGTCGGCTTCGACGACACGAGCCTTGCCCAGATGGCCTCACCGCCACTGACCACCGTGCGCCAGCCACTGCGGGAGATGGGCGGTGCCGCCCTGCGCACCGCCCTGCGACTGGCCAACGGCGAGAAGGTCGAGTCCCACCACATCGAACTCGCCACCGAACTCGTGGTACGTGCCTCAACGGCCCCGCCGCGCGAGGGGACTTGAGCGCGACGGTGATCGCAGGGGAGAGCGTCGGTCCGGCCACGGGTCGGCTTGGGCGTCAGTCGGATCGCAGAAGGTCAACGCTGGTCGATCGCGAGCCCGCGTGCCGCTAGTTCGGTCAGGACCGGATGGCGTCGGCCCTGCAGTATCTCTCCGTTCATCTGCAGTGACTTGTTGAGCCGTCGCAACGACTTCATCTCCAGCAGGGGGCCGAGCTCGGTAAGGGCGTGGTGGCCGCCGAACAGGAGTTCACTGAGGTCGGGCAGATCGACCAGCGTACTGATGTCCGTCACTTCGTCCAGGTAGCCCATGCGCAGGGACTGCAGTGAGGTGAGGCCGACCAGGGGCGACAGGTCCGTCCAGGTCAGGCGGGAGAGGTAGAGATGGGTCAGGGAGCGAAGAGCGGGAAAACCGGCCAGCTGCGGGAGCCGTTCCACGCTCAGCACACGCAGGTCGGGGCACGTCTCCAGGACGCCGAGCGAGTCGAGGCCCGTGGCCTGTACGAGTGTCAGGTCGGTGATCGGGGTGCCGGTCAGCCCGCTGATGTCCGTGAGCGCACCGCAGTCCCGCACACTGACCTTGGTGAGCGCGGTCAGGCCGCCGAGGTGGCCGAGGTCGGTGAGCGAGGGAAGAGCACTGAACCTCAGTTCACGCAGGGTCGGCGGATCACCCGGGTCACCGGGGTGGCGCAGGCTGTCGGTACGGCTGACGGACAGTTCCTCCAGGGCGCTGTGGGAGCCGAGGCCGGTGAGGTCCAGCAGCCCCGTGCACCTGTCGAGGCCGAGTTCGCGGAGGCCGGGGAGCGACGCGAACGGGGAGAGGTCCCGGATCAGGCCCAGCCCGTCCAGGTGAAGCCGGAACGCGGTGCTGAGGCCGGCCAGGGGCGTGACGTCCGCCAGCGCGGGGCAGTTCTCGAAGGTGATCTTCTCCAGGGAGGGCAGTGATCCGGCTCCCGCGACGGAGGCGAACCGTTCGCTGTCCGCGATCCGCAGCTCCGTCAGGTGCGTCAGTGTGGAGAGGCCGTGCAGGTCGAACAAGTCCGGGCAGCCCTTGACCTGCAGCGTCGTCAGACGGGGGTGGTGGCCGAGACCGTGGAACGACCGGAACCGGGGGCAGTCCTCGATGACCAGCTCGGAGAGGTTGGCCGCCGCGGCGACGCCGGTCAGGTCACGGAGCTGCTTGCAGCTTTCCAGGCGCAGGGAGGCGAGCGCGGGCACGTTCGTCAGACCGGCCAGGTTCCGGACGGCCGTCCAGCCGAGGTCGAGGTGGGCGAGGCGGGTCAGGCCGGAGAGCTGCGCCGGGGACGAGAAGGACCGGCAGCCGCGCAGGTTCAGGTGCTCAAGCAGCGGGAACGCCGCTGGGAAATCGATCACCGAGGTGACCCGGGTGATGCTCAGATCGAGGTGCCGCAGTTGACGGAGAGGCGTCAGGGGCTTGACGTCGGACACCGGACGGCAGCGGTGCAGGCTCAGCCGGGTGAGCCCGGTGAGACCGCTGAGGGGGGTCAGGTCCTCGATTCCCGAGCAGCCGTTCAGGTCGAGGTGGCGCAGGTCGGTGAGTGCGCCGAGTTCCGTGAGGTCGGTCATCTCCTTGCAGCGATCCACCGTCAGCGTGCGCAGCATGGTGAGGTGCCGCAGGCCCGACAGCGCGGTCACCCGCTTCAGTGTCAGCTCGGTGCGGCCCTCACGGAGGAAGGCCGGTGCCAGCAGGGTCGCGGCGAAGCCGTCCGGATCGCCGGCCGTCGGCCACAGGCGCAGCAGTGTGTCCAGGGCGAGGTCCGCGACCGGTGCGAAGCGGGCGGCCAGCTTGAGCGCTGCGCCGTCGTCGACAACCGCCACCAGCTCTCGCACCGCCGCGCGAGCCTGAGCCCGATTCGCCGTTTCGAGCAGGGCGGAGCGGGCCGACACGAGTTCGTCCGGGGCTCCGCCGCCGGTGGTCGAAGTCATGGCCAGAACCCTACAACTCCGTTTCCGGCGCGGCCCGTACGGTCCGTCGTGCGGGACCCGACCGGATCCGGCACCGACTTGCCCGGCGGGAAAGCCAAGAGCACTTTCCTTGTGGGAACCCGGTGCACCCGGCGCATGTTCGCCACCTTCGTCGCGGGGGCGCTGGTGACCGGTGGGACGGCCCTGTTGTCCGGCCGGATCGGCGCGGGGCCGCGGCGCACGGGCGGCGGACACGGGAGCGGACGGCACGGGAGAAACGGGCGTGGGGGCGGACCGATGAGCATTCCCTCCGGCTTCGACGAGCTGATCCATCCCGCCACCCGGCTGTCGGTGGTCGCGCTGCTCGCCGCCACCGAATGGGCGGACTTCGCGTTCGTCCGCGACAGCCTCTCGCTCAGCGACTCCGCGCTCTCCAAACAGCTGCACACCCTGGAGGCGGCCGGATACCTGGAGCTCCACAAGGACGGCGGGGGCCGCAAGCGGCGTACCAGGGTGCGGCTGACGGACCGCGGTCGCGCAGCCTTCGAGGGGCACGTCGCGGCCCTTGCGCGATCGTCGAGGGCGCCGGTCCGCCGGCGGCGGCCGAAACACCGCCACGACAGCGGCACGACTCGGGGGCAGGACGATGACGCCCAAGCACACGCCCGGCCGGCCCGTCGTCCACGCGCGCGGTGTTGACGATGACGTACGGCGGCATCGATGTCCTCCATGGCGTGGATCTGGACATCCACCGCGGTGAGATCTTCGCGCTCCTCGGACCCAACGGCGCCGGGAAGACCACGACGGTCGAGATCCTGGAGGGCTTCCGGCGGCGTTCCGCCGGTGAGGTGAGCGTCCTCGGCGCTGACCCGGAGCGCGGCGACGACGCGTGGCGCGGCCGGATCGGACTGGTGCTGCAGTCGTGGCGCGACCACCGCCGCTGGCGGGTCGCCGAACTGCTCACGCACTTCGCGACGTACTATCCCGGCCCCGGGCCACTGCCGCGCGGGCCCGGCGGCTGGCTGACGCTGCTGTGGGTCACCACGCTCGGACTGCTCGCCGTCGTCCCGCTGGGCGCGGCCATCGGCGCCGTGCTGCCCAACCCGCGCGAGGCGCTGGCGCTGATCATGCTGCCGACGATGGGGCTCCTGATCACCTCCGGAACGGTGCTCCCTGTCACCTCGCTGCCCGTGCCGGTCCAGCAGGTGGCCGCGCTCTTCCCGCTCAAGTGGATGGCACAGGGCCTGCGTTCGGCGCTGCTCCCCGACACGGCACGGACCGCCGAGGCGGCCGGCTCCTGGGAACTGCCCATGGTCGCCCTGGTCCTGACCGCCTGGACGGTCCTCGGATTCCTCCTCGCGGTGCCCCTGCTGCGCCGCGCCGCCCGACGCGAGTCCGGCTCCCGCCTGTCCGCGCGCCACCGCAGGGCGGCACGGAGCGGCGCGCTGTCCGCGTAGGCGGCCCGGCCCGGCCCGGCTCGCGTTCTCGTAAGGCGGGCGAAGGCCGGCGGCCGAGATCCCGCAACCGCTCCCAGCAGCACCTGCGCGGCGCCGGAACACAGCGCCGTTGTCGTCGCTCATGATCAGGCCTCGGGCGCCGTTCGACGCCCGAGGCCCGACATCAGTGGATCAGACCCCTGCCGAGTTCTTCGTGTCCGTCGAAACCGTGTCCGTCGAAACCGCCGGTGCGGGTCCGGCGGGCGAGGGCGTCGGCACGGGACCGCCTTCGCTGAGACCGTACCGGCCGTGGAAGGCGCGCAGGAAGCCGGGCGCGTACCAGGCCGAGCGGCCGAGCAGACGCATCGCGGCGGGTACGAGGACACCGCGGACGGCGATGGCGTCGAGGAGGACGGCGAGTCCGCTGCCGAGGCCGAACATCTGCATGAAGCTGAGCTTGGCCGTGCCGAAGGCGAAGAAGCTCACCGCGAGCAGACAGGCCGCCGCGCTGACGATGCGCCCGGTGTGGCCGAGACCGTTGACCACGGCGGACTCGTTGTCCTCGCCCTGGTCGTGGAGTTCCTTGATGCGGCTGGTGACGAAGACCTCGTAGTCCATCGAGAGGCCGAAGGCGATGCAGAACATCAGCACGGTCATCGACACCTCCATCGGCTGCGCGGTGAAGCCGAGCGGTGAGGAGAAATTGCCGTCCTGGAAGATCCAGGTCATCACGCCGAGGGTGGCCGCCAGGCTGATCATGTTGAGGACCAGGGCGCGCACCGGCTGCACGATGCTGCCGGTGAACAGGAAGAGCAGCAGGAAGGTGGTGAGGACGACCAGGGCCACCGCGAGGGGAAGCCGGTCGGCGACGGACTGCTTGGCGTCGACGAGTACGGCGTCCGTTCCCCCGACCAGGGGATGTGCTCCGGCGGGCGGGGTGAGCGAGCGCACCTGCTCGACCAGGTCCTGGGCGTCGTCCGACTTCGGTGTCAGGCTGCTCACCACGCTGATCCGCTGTGCGTCGGGCCGGCCGAGGGCGGAGTCGGCGGGGCCGCTCGCCGCGGACTGCCCCGCGCTGTAGGTTCCCCCACTGGTCTCGACCCTCACCACGCCCTTGAGGGAGGCCAGTTGACCCGCGTACGAGGCCAACGGGCCCTTGTCCACGGGCTGGTCGATGGCGATGTTCAGGGCCGAGTCCTCACTGCCCCCGAAGTGCTCCCGCAGCACCTGCGAGACCTGGCGGCTCTCGGCGTCCTCGGGCAGCACGCGTTCGTCCGGCGTGCCGAAGGTGATGTTCAGCAGCGGGCTCGCCGCGAACAGCAGTACGGCGAGGACGGGCAGCGCGGTGAGGGCGGGCCGGCGCATGACGGTACGGGCCAGCCGTCCCCACAGCGGTGTGCGGGCGTCGGACCGCCGCGACTTCGCCCACGGCAACCGCCCGCTGTTGACCCGGTGCCCCAGCACCTTCAGCAGGGCCGGCATCACGAACAGGGTGCTCAGGGCGGCGATGGCGACGACACCGACCCCGGCGAAGCCGAACGAGCGCAGGAAGTACTGCGGAAACACCAGCAGCGCCGCCAGGGCCGCCGCGACCGTCGCGGCGGAGA
Organism: Streptomyces sp. NPDC017991; assembly: GCF_044328075.1. Lineage (NCBI taxonomy): Bacteria > Bacillati > Actinomycetota > Actinomycetes > Kitasatosporales > Streptomycetaceae > Streptomyces > Streptomyces sp. NPDC017991. The sequence continues at coordinate 169,769 of NZ_JBIRGP010000010.1, forward strand.
AGGCGACCGTGCGGCCCGCCGTGTGCACCGTGCGCCGGACGGCGTCGTCCACGCTGGCCCCGGCGGCGAGCTGCTCCCGGAAGCGGCTGACCATCAGAAGGGCGTAGTCGATGCCCAGTCCGAGGCCCAGGGCGGTGGTGAGGTTGGTCGCGGTGTCGGCGACATCCGTGACACTGCCGAGCAGGAAGAGCTGGGCGAACGAGCCCATGATGGCGATGATCGCGATGACCAGCGGCAGCAGGGCCGCGACCACGCTGCCGAAGACGAACAGGAGCAGCAGAAGGGTCAGCGGTATGGCGATCGCCTCGGCGAGGATCAGATCGTCGACCACCTGCTTCGACAGACCGGCGCCGACGGCGGCGCCTCCGCCGGCCTGGACGGTGAGCGTGTCCTTGTATGTGCCGCTGAAGGTGTCGATGACCTCCTTGGCGTTCTCCCGCTGCTCCGTCGGATCGCCTCGCACATGGGCGAGTACCATGGCCTCTCGGCCGTCCTCGGAGCGCAGGTCGGGGCTCTTCGTCTCCCAGTACGAGACGACGTTGCTGAGCCGCTCGTCCTTCTTGAGGTCGGCCGTCAGGGCCCCTCCGCTCTCCTGGGAGGAAGGGGTGTCGATACGGCCGTCGGGGGAGCGGACCAGCAGGACGAGATTGACCTCGCCGCCGAACTTCTCGTCGATGACGTTCGCCGCCCGGGTGGACGGAGAGGCGGGGTCGTCGAAGCCGCCTCCCTTCAGCTTCTCGAAGGCGCCTGCGCCCACCACGCCCATGAGGGCCACGGCCAGGGCGGCGACGACCAGGACCAGCCGAGATCGGCGGATCGCCAATTCGGCCATGCGTTCGAACACGGGGTGTCTCCTTCGGTGTTCTTCGGTGAAAGGCGAGAGCGTCGGCCGAACCGAAGTCGGCGCAATGCGTCGCGGAGCCCCTTCGCCCCGTCGGAGGGGGCGCGGTGCCGCGCTCTTCGTCGCCGAGAACAACGCTAGTGAGACAAGAGCTTCTTTGGCAGGAGGAGATTTACCTGACAGTGTCAGATTCTCCTGGCAGGGTTACGTCTCCGGTCGCCTCCGGGGTGACGCCAACTCCCGTTTCGAACGGCCCAGTTGGACGCCCTGGTGATCACCGCGCCCCCGCCGGCCAGGGCGGTCTCATCCTGGGTGTGCCACACCCAGGCAACCGCCTCCGTGCGCGCCTATCGTGACGGCATGGACAGTGGCAATCCCTTGGGCGGGTTCCTCCGCGCCCGGCGAGAGATGACCGATCCGTCCCGGGCCGGACAGCCCTGGTCGGGCCGGCGCAGGACGCCGGGCCTGCGCCGGGAGGAGGTCGCCCGGTTGTCCGGAGTCAGCGCCGACTACTACGCCCGGCTGGAACAGGGACGGGAGAAGCATCCCTCCGCGCAGGTGGTGCACTCCCTGGCCGGCGCCCTCGGACTGGACCCCGAGGAAACGGCGCACCTGCACCAGCTGGCACGAACGGCTCGGGGCTCCGTACGACGAGGTGGCCGTGCGCCCGTCGGGCCGAGTCTGCTGCGCCTCATGGACGGCTGGCACCACACACCCGCGCTGGTCCTCGACCGCCGACTGGACGTACTGGCAGGCAACCGCCTCGGACGCGCCCTCTTCGCCACGATGCTGGACCGGGGCGAGACCAACCTGGTCCGGTTCACCTTCCTCGACCCGGACGCCCGGGACTTCTACCCCGACTGGGAGCGCGTCGCCCGGTCGGGGCTCGCGGCCCTGCGCGCGGGCGGCGGCGACCTGGTGAACGACCCCGGGCTCACCGAACTGGTCGGCGAACTGTCCCTGAAGAGCCCGGAGTTCCGCGCGCTGTGGGCCCGGCACGACGTACGGGGCAAGGGCCATGAGGCCAAGTCCTTCCATCACCACGAGGTCGGCGAACTGACCCTGACCTACGACTCGTTCACCGTCGACAGCGCGGCGGACCAGCAGCTCGTCGTGTACCAGGCCGAGCCCGGCAGCGCTTCCGGGCAGTCCCTCGCACTGCTCGCCACGGTGGCCGCCGATCTGCCCGCCTCCGACCTCGTGACCGTCCCCCGGGTGGGTGCGAGGGACCCTGCCTGAACTACGCCCGCGGTCCTGGCGTCGAGTCATGACCCATGAGAACGACGAACGAGCGATCGCGGAACTGCACAGCCGATGGGTGTCTCATGTCGTCGACGACGGCCCGCACGTCGTGGCCGGCCACGCCCTGGCCGCGTCCGGCCCGCAAGAACGGCGGACCCCCGGCAGCGCACTACGACAAGCTGTCGGGGGCGGTGCGGGCCAGGCCCGTCCGGTAGGCGATGACGACGAGCTGCGCCCGGTCGCGGGCCTCCAGCTTCGTCATGGCGCGCTGCACGTGGGCACGTACGGTGAAGGGGCTGAGGAACATCCGCTCGGCGATCTCCTGGTTGGACAGACCGGTCGCGACCAGCGCCACCATCTCGCGTTCGCGCGGGGTGAGCACGGCGAGCTGTTCGGCGTGCTGCGGCAGGGCGTCGTCCGGCGTGGCCAGGAAGCGGGCCACCAGGGAACGGGTCGCGGCGGGCGACAGAAGAGTGTCCCCGCCCGCGATCGTCCGCACGGCGTCCAACAGGTCCTCGGCCCCGATCCCCTTGCCGATGAAGCCGCCGGCCCCCGCGCGCAGCGCCTGAGCGACGTACTCGTCGGTCTCGTACGTGGTGAGGACCAGGATGCGGCTGGAACGCAGTTCAGGGTCCGCGCAGATCTCCGAGGTGGCGGTGAGACCGTCCACCTCGGGCATACGGATGTCCATGATCACCACGTCCGGGCGCAGCTCCCGGGTGAGTCTCACCGCCTCCCTGCCGTCGCCCGCCTCGCCGACCACGGTGATGTCGTCGGCGCTGTCGAGCAACATCCGGAAGGCGCCGCGCAACAGGGCCTGATCGTCGGCGAGGAGCACCCTGAGCGTCGTCACGGCGTCTCCCCGGTGTCCTTGGCGGGCGGGAGGGGCAGCTGGGCGGAGACGAGGAAACCGCCCTCCGCGCGCCTGCCCGCGGAGAGGTGACCCCCCACCGCGGTGGCCCGCTCGCGCATCCCGATCAGACCGAAACCGGGCGGACGATCCGGCCCCGTGGACCCGGCCGGTGTCGTAGGTGGCGTACGTGTCGTATGCGTCGTACGAGCGCCCCCTCCGTCGTCGGCGACCGTGATGGTCACGCGCTCGCGGTTCCAGGCGAGACGCACCCGGGCGCTCCGGGTTCCGGCGTGTTTGGTCACGTTGGTCAGGGCCTCCTGGACGATGCGGTAGGCGGTGAGGTCCACTCCCGGCGGCAGCGGTCTGGCCGTGCCCTCCTGGTGCACCGACACCTCCAGACCCGCGCGGTGGAAGGACTCGATGAGCGTGGGAAGCCGGGACAGCCCGGGCGCCGGTTCGGCGGGCGCGACCGCGTCCCCCGACTGCCGCAGCAGACCGACCGTGGCCCGCAGTTCGTCGAGCGCGTGGCCGGTGGTCTCGACCAGCTCCCCGAGGCTCTTACGGGTCTGCTCCGGGCGTGTGTCGAAGAGGTGGGCGGCGACCGTGGCCTGCGCGTTGGCCAGGGTGATCTGATGGGCCACGAGGTCGTGCAACTCGCGGGCGATACGCACCCGTTCCTCGGCCACGCGCCGGCGCGCCTCCCGGTCCCGGCTCTCCTCGGCCCGCCGGGCCCGCTCCTCCACGGCCGCCAGATAGGCCCGGCGGTTGCGCACCGAGTGACCGAGCACGCCGGCCATCAGCGGGAAGGCCGCCACCACTCCCATCCGGCTCGCGTCCTGCCACGAGAGGCCCCCGGTCAGGGGGAAGATGGAGGCCACCAGCAGCACGACGGCACTGAGCGACACCGCGCCCGCCGCGCGCCGTTCGGTGCGCGCGGCGAGCGCGTAGGAGTACGCGGTGATCACGGCGGGGGCCACGACGAGCGGGCTCAGCAGGAGGCCCAGGGGCGGTGCCAGGACGCCGGCCGCGGTGGTGGCCGCCAGGGTGGCCAGGTGCGCCCGGTGCCGCACCGGCAGCACCGCACAGGACAGCACGGCGACGAGGTAGGCGGCGACGGGCGGCGCCGACAGGGTGTCGTCGACCCGCACCGCGCCGCCGAACAGACAGAGCACGAACGCCGTCGCCGTGACCGCTGCCTCCCGCCACCACGTGCCGGGTGACCGCGGGCCGTCTGCGTCCGTCATGGCCGGTTCAGCGCCGGCCGACGGGGAACGGCGGCACCGCCGCGCCCGGCCCGGTCGTGGCGGCCGGGGCATGCCTGCTCAGTGCCTCACCCTCGATGTCCACATTCGGCAGCACGCGGTTCAGGATACGGGGCAGCCACCAGGCCCGGTGGCCGAGCAGGGCCAGGACCGCGGGTGCGATCGCCATCCGGACCACGAAGGCGTCGAAGGCCACAGCGGCGGCCAGACCGACCCCCATCGTCTGGATGGTCGGGCTGCTCATCCCGACGAAACCGCCGAACACACTGATCATGATGATCGCCGCCGCGGCCACCACACGCCCGCTGTGCCGGAAGCCGGTGACGATCGCCTCGCCGGGGGACGCGCCATGGACGTAGGCCTCCCGCATCCGGGTGAGGAGGAAGACCTCGTAGTCCATCGCGAGGCCGAACACTATGCCGATGATGAGGATCGGCATCAGCGACATGACCGGTCCGGTCTGCTCGATGCCGAGGAGGTCGGCCGCCCAGCCCCACTGGAAGACGGCGACGAGGACGCCGAAGGCGGCACCCACCGACAGCAGGAAGCCGAGCGCGGCCTTGACCGGGACCAGGAGCGAGCGGAAGACCACCGTCAGCAGGAGGACCGCCAGGCCGATGACCACGGTCAGATAGGGGAGGAGGGCGTCGGACATGGCTTCGGAGATGTCGATGTTCAGCGCGGTGGTGCCGGTCACCAGGACGGTGGCGCCCGTGCCGGCCTCGACGTCGGAGACCGCGTCCCGGATCGCCTGCACCAGGTCCTTGGTCTCGCCGCTGTTCGGCGCGGTCCGCGGGACGGCGGTCAGGACGGCCGTGTCCTTGGCCCCGCTGAGCACCGGATCGCCGACCGAGGCGACCCCGTCCACTCCCCGTACGGTCCTGACGACCAGGTCCGTGGTGGTCCGGGCGTCCTTGGCCTCCGAGGTGTCCACGACCACGGTCAACGGCCCGTTGAAACCGGGACCGAAGCCTTCCGACAGCAGGTCGTAGGCGCGGCGCTGAGTGGTCTCCACCGACTTGGACTCGTCGCCGGGCAGGCCGAGTTCGAGGCTCAGCGCCGGCAGGGCGACAGCCCCGAGACCGAGTACGGCGGTCAGCAGCACGGCTCCCGGCCGGCGCAGCACGAACCGCGCCCAGCGGGTGCCGAGCCCGGACCGGACAGGGGCGGCGGGCGCCTGGTGCACGCGCTCGCCGCCCGGCCGGCCGGCCTTGCGGACGGCGCGGGACAGTACCCGCCGGCCGAAGAAGCCGAACAGCGCGGGGACCAGGGTCAGCGCGACGAGTACGGCGAGGGCCACGGCGCCCGCGCCACCCATGCCCATTCTGGTGAGTTCGGGGATACCGACGACGCCCAGTGCGACCAGGGCGATGAAGACGGTCGCGCCGGCGAAGACGACGGCGGAACCGGCCGTGCCCACCGCCCGCCCGGCGGCCTCCTCCGGGTCGCTGCCCCGGGCACGCTCGTCGCGGAAGCGGGAGGTGATGAAGAGCGCGTAGTCGATGCCGACCGCGAGGCCCAGCATCAGCGCCAGGATGGCGACGGTGGACGTCAGTCCCAGTGGCACCGCCAGCGCGGAGACCAGGCCGAAGGCGATGGCCACGCCCACGACGGCGGTCAGCAGTGACAGCCCGGCCGCGACCAGTGATCCGAGGGCGAGGACCAGGACCACCGCGGCCACGGCCACGCCGATGACCTCCGTCGTGCCGCCCGGCTCCTCCTCCGAGTCCAGGGCTGAGCCGCCGATCTCCACGGTCAGCCCCGCGTCCCGGGCGCGGCTCGCGGCGCTTTCGAGGGCGCTCTTCGTCGGCCCGGTCAGGTCGACGGCGTCCACGGCGTAGGTGACCGTGGAGTAGGCGATGGTGCCGTCCTCGCTGACGGCGCCGGACTCGTAGGGGTCGGAGGCGGACGCGACCTGTTCGCTGCCGTTCAGCGAGCCGAGGGTGTCCTCGACGGCCGTCCTGTTCTTCCGGGCCGCCACCCGCTGCCCGTCCGGGGCCCGGAACACCAGACGGGCCTCGGCGCCCTGGGAGTTGCTCTCGGGGAAGCGCTCGTCGAGCAGGTCGAACGCCTTCTGCGACTCGGTGCCGGGCATGGAGAGGTCCTCTTCCTCCCCGGCCGGCGCCAGGGCGGCGGCGGCCACCGCCAGCACCAGGACACCCAGCCACATACCACCCACGAGCCGCCGGCGCCGGAAGGCCCACCGTCCGATCCGGTAGAGAAAAGTTGCCACCTGTTGATCACTCCAGACACCGGGAGAAAGGGGAGACGCGTGCGGTTCACGCGTCTCCCACACTTCCCTCCGGCGCCCCTGCCGGGCATCGTTCCCTGCCGCCGTCCTCCCCTGGTGCCAACGGACCAGTCACGCCCAAGTCCTGGTGCCTACGCACTACATCGGGTCGGTGTCAGTGGCCCAGGGTGGCACGCAGCGACGGCTGGAGCAGCTCAGCGTGGGCTCGTACCATGTCGTCGCACAGGTCCCAGATGCGCTCGACCGGGAGGGCCGCGGCGGTGGCGGGATCGGCCATGGCCGCCTGGCGGACGGACCGGGGGTCGTCCTCCACGGCGGCGCGGACCACCAGCTCGTTCATGCTGAGGTAGTTGCGGTTGAGCGCGGCCAGCTGTGCGGGCAGCGGACCGACCCTGGTGGGCTGGACGCCCAGCCCGTCCACCAGGCAGGGCACTTCGACGGTGCCGGAGGCCGGGAGGTTGTCGATCAGACCGTGGTTGGGGACGTTGCCGTAGACCGTGCGCGGAGTGCCGGTCACGATGCTGTGGATGATCTGCGGGGCGTACTCCATGGTGCCCTCGACCGTGAGGGGCGTACCGGCGGCGAGTGCCTGGCGGGTCTCCTCGTAGGCGGCGACGTTCTCGTCCACGATGCCTAGGTAGGCGCCGATCGGGAGCCGGAGCCTTTCGATCTCGCTGTCGTGGTGCAGGTACCAGGGGACGTACTCGGAGGAGTGCTCGCTCGTCTCGGTCGGGTAGAAACCGAGGCGCCGGTACATGTCGACGCGGACCCGGCGCCGCAACTGCGGGTCCTGCTCGATCAGTTTGTCGAGGAGGGGGTAGAGGTCGGTGCCCTGGTGCTCCAGGCGCAGCACCCACGCCTGGTGGTTGACGCCGGCGGCACGGTAGGTGATCTCCTCGTACGGAATGCCGAGCAGTTCGCCCAGGTCGTGGATGGTCCAGTACACCGAGTGGCACAGTCCCACCACGCGGGTCAGACCGGTGGCCCGGGTCAGGTACTGGACGTTCATGGCCATCGGGTTGGTGTAGTTGAGCAGCCAGGCGTCCGGGCAGACCTCGGCGATGTCGGCGGCGAGCGACTTCAGCACGGGAAAGGTCCGCAGCGCGCGGAAGATGCCGCCGATACCCAGGGTGTCGCCGATGGTCTGCCGCAGGCCGTGACGCTGCGGGATCTCGAAGTCGGTCCGGGTGGCCTCGCCCATGCCGACCTGCACGATGTTGATGACGAAGTCGGCGTCCTGGAGAGCCGCGCGGCGTTCGAGGTGAGCGGTCACCCGAGGACGGGAAGAGCCGGTCCCGGTGAGCCGCTCCGCGATCTGCCGGGCCGCTCCCTCGGCGGTGGCGAGGCGCTCGGTGTCGATGTCGTGCAGCGCGATGTGGGCGCCCCGCAGTTCGGGGAAGGCCAGCAGATCGGCCAGCAGGCCCTGGGTGAACACGACGCTGCCCGCGCCGATGAACGCGATCTTCGGAGTGCTGAGAGTCATCAGAGGTTCTTTCCGTTACGGGAGAGTGCGGCCACGGCCTCGTCCCAGGTGGGCTGGGACGGGGTGCCGCCGTGGGCGCGGGTGGACAGCGCGCCGCAGGCCGCGGCGAGGGCGAGGGCGTCGGCGGTGGACAGGCCGCGCAGGTGCGCGGCGACGAATCCGGCGTCGAAACTGTCACCCGCCCCGACGGTGTCCACCGGCCGGGCGGGGATGCCGTCCGTGCGCAGGAGGATGGAGCCGTCGTGGGCCACGGCTCCGTCCGGACCGTTCTTGACGATCACGTGCGGGCCGTACGCCGCCAGGGCCGCGGCTGCCGCTTCGACGGACTCAGGGGCCGCTCCGGCGGCACTCGACGAGCCGGGGCTCCACGAGCCGGAACTCGACGAGCCAGTTCTCGACGAACTAGTTCTCGACGAGGCGGCGGCCGAAAGGGCCATGGCCTCCTGGGCGTTGGGCAGGAGGAAGTCGGTGACGGCGAGCGCGTCCGGCAGAGCGTCCGGCGCCCATCCACCCGAGGGGTCGTCGTTGGTGTCGAGAGAGGTGGTGGCTCCTCGGGCCCGGGCCGTCCCGAACAGCTCCGGCAGCGCGGCGGCCAGTCGGGGCAGCAGGAAGTACGAAGCCGCGTGGACGTGGCGGGCGGCGCCGAGCAGGGACTCGGGTACGTCCTCCGGTCCCGTGGCGGTCAAGGTGCCGGGCGAGGTGAGGATCGCCCGGTCACCGTCCGGCCGGGTCAGGACGACGGTCAGGGGAGTGGCCAGCGTCCTGTCGACGCGCAGGGCACCGGTGTCCACGCCGCGGTCGTGCAGAGCGGCCCGTACGAAACGGCCCGCGTCGTCGTCACCGATCCGTCCGGCGAAGGCCACCTTGAGACCGAGCCGGGCCGCGCCACAGGCCATGATGGCGGCCGAGCCACCGAGGGTGAGGAGTCCGGAGTCGACGAGTTGTTCGTGCTGCCCGAAGGCGAGCGGTGCGTCGAGCGGACCGAGGACGACATCGGGATTGGCGTCCCCGATGACCAGCAGGTCGAAGGTGTGCGGCATACGTCTTCCTGAGAGGGGGTGCGGGTGCGTGCGCGTACGGGCGGAGCCGCACGGGGCACGTGGGCGTACGGGCGGAACCGCCGTGGGCAGCCGGACGGCGGACCGGGCGGAGTACGAGAGACGCCGGACGGGGGCTACCCCTTGAGGCCGCTCGACGTGATCGACTGGATGAAGGTCTTCTGGGCGAACAGGAAGGCCAGCAGCACGGGCAGCACGGTGATCATGTTGCCCGCCATGACCGCGGACCACCTGGTGTGGTGCTGGCCCTGGAAGGTCGTCAGGCCCAGTTGCAGGGTGTACTGGGTGTCGTGGTTGATGGCGATCAACGGCCAGGTCAGGTCGTTCCACGTGGTGAGGAACGTCAGGACGGCCACGGTGCTCAGTGCCGGCCGGGACAGCGGCAGCACGATCCGCCAGAGCACGCCCAGCCGTGAACAGCCGTCGAGCCAGGCCGCCTCCTCCAGCTCCCTGGGCAGCGACAGGAAGAACTGGCGCAGCAGGAACACCGCGAACGGCGTGACCAGCGAGGGGACGATCAGCGCGCCCAGCGAGTCGATGAGTCCCAGCCGCTTCATGACCAGGAAGGTCGGGATCATCGTCAGCTGGAAGGGGATCGCCATCGTGGCCAGCATGAGGGCGAGCAGGACCCGCGAACCGGCGAACCGCATACGGGCGAAGGCGTAGCCGCCCAGGGAACCCAGCACCAGGTTGGACGCCACCGCGGTCAGGGACACGATCAGCGAGTTGGCGAACCACCGGGGGAACATCGCGTTGCCGATCACATACCGGTAGCCCTCCAGGTCGATCCCCGAGGGCCACAGCGAGGGCGGGAACCGGTTGATCTCGGCGTCGCTCATGACGGAACTGAGCAGCAGCCAGATCAGCGGGATCGCGAAGACCAGACAGAGCGGGGCGAGCAGGAGGTGCCAGGCACTGAACGGCAGCAGTCTCCGGCGCCGGCCCGGTCCGGCGGCAGGTCCGGCGGCAGCGGGATCAGCGGTGTCGGCGTACACGGCGGCTGTGGTGGACGCGGCGGGCGAGGGGGATGCGGTCGTCATCGTGCGGCTCCTTCGAGGTGCCGGTCCGCGCGGGCCCGGTCACGCAGGCCGCGTGTCAGCCGGGGGACCGCGGCGAGCACCAGCAGGGCCAGCGCCAGGGCGTACGCCGCCGCCGCGCCGTAACCCGCCGTGAAGTTCTTGAACGCCTGCTCCCAGATGAAGTAGACGATCACCGTCGTCGACCCCAACGGGCCGCCCTTCGTAGTGACATAGACGAGGTCGAAGACCTGCAGGGAGGTGATGGCCTGCCACAGCAGGAGGAAGACCATGACGGGTCCGAGCGAGGGGAGGACGACATGGCGCAGCAGGTGCAGACGCCCGGCCCCGTCCAGGCGGGCCGCCTCGATGAGGGAGGGCGGGACGTCCTGCAGAGCCGCCAGCAGCACCACCACGCAGAAGCCGGTGCCGCTCCACAGGGAGATCGCCAGCAGGGCGGCGAGCGCCTGACCCGGGTCGTTGAGGAAGCCCTGGGGCGAGATCCCGACCTTGTCCAGGAGGGCGTTGGCCGCTCCGAACTCCGGGTCGAGGATGAAGGAGAACAGCACTCCCTGGGCGGCGGCCGAGATGACGAACGGCACGAAGATGAGGGTCCGGTAGAGCCCGACCAGCCGGATGCGCCGGTTCAGGGCGAGGGCGAGCAACAGGCCGAAGCCGATGCTCAGCGGTACGTACAGCACCGTGTACACGATGGTGTTGCGCACCGCCTGGTCGAAGTGGGGGTCCTGTGCGAGAGCCCGGTAGTTGTCCAGGCCGACCCACCGGCTCGGCGTCACGAGATCGTCGGCCTGGAAGGACAGCAGGAGCGACCAGATCACGGGGACGACACTCAGTCCGAGGATGACCAGGACGGAGGGCGCGACGAACGCCCAGGCGGTCGCCGTCTCCTGCCGCAGCCGCCGGCGTGGCGTGTGACGGCCCGGCGGGGCGTCGGGAGCCGTACCGCCCTTGCCGAGGAGGGGTCGTGTTCGCGTACGGGGACTGCGCTTCTCGCCCCGGTCCGGGAGAGTCACAGGGGTGGGCAGGCGGGGCATGACAGGTCCTCTCAACGCGGAATGAGCAGAGCGGCGTTGGCTTCGTCCACGCAGTCGCGGAGGGCCTCGGCGGGGGAGCTGCGGCCGAGGAGCACGGCGGTGATCGCCTGGCCGAGTGACTGCGAGATCTGCGGATACGCCGGATGCACCGGCCGCACCCGCGCCGATTCCAGGGACTTGGTGAACACCCGCAGCCCCGGGGTGTCGTCCTCCTGCTTCCGCCACCGGGGCAGCGCCTGGGTGCCCCGGCTCATGGGCAGGCTGCCCGCCTGGATGTCCCACTGCACGTCCTGGGCGGGCCGCGACAGCCAGGTCACGAAGGTACGGGCGGCCTCGACGCGGGCGGCGCCGTTGTCGAAGACGGTCCAGGTGTCGGGCCCGGAGATGGTGAGGGGTCTGCCGCTGTAGCTGGGCAGCGGTACGACGTGGTAGTCGACCTTCGCCTGCCGGATGTCGGGGAGTTGCCACGGGCCGGTGACAGCCATGCCCATGCGGCCCGAGAGGAAGACCCGGTACATCTGTTCGCTGCCGGACTTGGCGTCGATGTAGACGCTCCGCGTCTTCACCAGGTCCTCCACCGTCTGCAGGGCCCGGAGACCGGTGTCCTCGAAGCCGATCCGCCGTCCGTCCCGGCTGGTGACGTCACCTCCGAGGTCCCAGATCATCGGCCACAGCCGCCACACGGTGTCCTCGTCGCCCACTCCGGGCCAGCCCGTGCCGAAGACACCGCGCGCACGATCGGTCAGCTCGGCCGCCGTCCTGGTGAAGTCGTCCCAGCTCCAGCCGGGCCGGGGCAGTGGCAAACCGGCGTCACGGAAGAGCTTCTTGTTGCACACGACCGCCAGCGAGTCGATGAGGGCGGGCGCGGCCCGCACCTGCCCGTTGAGGGTGACGGCCTCGCGGGCCGGTGCCCAGAAGTCCTTCCACGGAACAGGACCGGAGTGGAACGTGTCCGTCAGATCCACCACGGAGGGACTGCGGGCGACGCTCGCCAGGTCGGAACCGAAGATGTAGGCGATGTCCGGGAACGAGCCGGAGGCGAGGGCGGCGGTGATCTTCTGCAGCATCGCGTCGGAGAGGACACCGCCGCCGAGGTCGACCCGGATGCGCGGATGCGTCCGGTTGAACTCGGCCGTCAGGTCTTCGATCGCGGCCCGGCCGGTGTCGGTCTGTCCGTGCCACACCTCGATCCCGACCCGGCCGTCGGCGTCGACACCGCTGCCGGGTCCCGCGCATGCCGACACGGCTGCCGCCGCGGCTGCGCCTCCCGCCACCGCCGCACCGCGCCGCAGCACCGTGCGGCGGGTCGGTCGTGCGGGAGTGCCGCTCGGGCGATGTGCTGCGGCCATATGAGCCCCCAGGAGTACGTGCGTGAGGCGGTACGGGACGGTGGTGCGGGACTGTGGTGGTGCGGGCGGTGGTGCGCGGCGCCACGACACGGCCGGCTGTGCGGGTCGGTGAGGTGACGCGCGCTGCCACCGGCGGCAATGGCGGTACCGGCGGCAACGGTGATATCGGTACGACCGGCAGCGCGGGTTGCCCAAGAACGCGGAGTGCGCGGTGCGGGGTGCGCGATACGCGGTGCGCGGGGCTGCGCCGAGGCGATCAGCGCGTACGGTGTCGCACTCGCGGAGGGGTCGGCTCCTGGCACCCGGCCACGTTCGCGTGGTCGCCGAACGAGATCGTCCGGTGGGGGAGGGGGAGGAACATGATGAGCTCCAGAGACCGGGGGGTACGTCCCCGCCTCGGAATCCGCCGCTGCGCGGCCGTCCTGGCGACTTTGTCCGGGCTCACGGTGCGTCGACCGTCTACCGGCTGGGCGTCCCTCTCGCGCCAGGTGCTCGGCTGGCGTTGGATGGAGTAAAGCGACCTGGTCGGGGCGTGTCAAGAGCCGCCGGGGAGAGCCCCATTGCGCGTGACGGGCCGAGCCGCCCCGTGTCGCGCCAGGTCACGCGTCTGCACCCGTGGGCGTACGGCGGAGGACGGCGGAGGACGACGGAGGACGACGGCGTACGGCGGAGATCAGGTCCGGCCGAGCAGGCGGTGGAGCGATGCCCTGAAGCTCGCCACGAAGGAGTCACGGGTCGCGTCGTCCAGGAGGTCCAGGGACAGATAGGGGTTGAGATCCTCCAGCTCGACCAGCAGCAGTCCGCCGTCCGGGGCGCGGCAGGCGTCGACGCGCTGGATTCCGTGGTCGATGTCGTTCCAGTCGATGAAACGTGCCGCGAAGTCCAGGTCGGCGGGGGTGGGTTCGTAGCGTTCGAGATGCCAGCGCCGGTCGGGGCGGGGCGCGTACAGGGCGTACTGGAAGGTGTGGTCGACGTAGTAGAACGACACCTCGTACCGGAAGTCGATGCGCGGCTGGACGAGGACGCCGGGTCCGGCGTCGAACGCCAGGGTCCGCAGCCGCCGGCGGGGGACGAACTCCAGGCCGATCGAGTCCGCGCCGAGCTTCGGCTTCACCACGTATGCGGCCGTTTCCGGGAGCAGCCCGAGATCCTCCGGCCGGTCGACGGTCGGGATCACGGGAAAGCCCTGGGCGGTGAGGTCGACGAGGTACTGCTTACCGGCCTGGTCGCCCTTGCCCGTCAGCTGGGTGCAGACCGGTACACCGCGGGCCGTCGCCCGGTCGCGGAAGGCGTCGTACGCGGCCTGGTGGTGCAGGACGGGTCCGCTGTTGCGGACCACGACCGCGTCGAAGCCGGGGGCGTCCACCAGCGCGGGCGCGTCGAGCGGGTGGCACAGCGCGAGGTCGAAGTCCTCGCGGAGCCGGGAGGTCAGGAAGATGTCCTCGTCGCAGTACCGGCGGCCCTTGGCGGGGTAGGTCAGATCGGTCACGAACAGCAGTCTGGGCCGGTCGGCGACCATGGACACTCCTGGTGGTGCGGTCTCTGGCCCCCCATTACACACCGGCCGATTCCACTCGCCGGACGGCGGGTTCCGGTGGGGGTGGAGCGCGGGCGGGACGCGGCCGGGCTTTCGAGGTGCCTGACCAGGGGTGGGACGGAGTTGGCCGGATGCGGACTGTGCGGGGCGTTGACTAGAAAGCGCTTACCGAATACGTTCCGGTTCATCAGCGTGACCCGCGTCCGGAAACCCGAACGCGAGATGCGCCGGAGAAGTACTGCCCGGCAAGAAGCTCCGCCCCGGACGGTGATTCCGGCCCCACCCGGAAGCGCCGCCCGGACACCGCCCATGAGCACGCCGACGTCCGGCGGCCGGACGGACCTCTCTTCCCCCATGGAGGTTCGCCCGGCCCCGGACAAGGGCTCGGGCATGGGCCGGGAGACGGGCTCCGACATGGCTCCTGGACACGGACCGCGGTCGGGGCGTGACTTCCTGCGTGACGGCGGGTGGTGGCCACGTTCAGCAGGCTGGACCGGGGTGTCCGCCGGCCGGTCCGTCAAAGGGACTCACACCAGCGCGCTGGCCCGCCGGTTGCCCGAGATGCCCAGCCACCAGGCCGCCGCCGCGCGTGCGGCGGGCAGGGAGCGGTCGTTCGCCAGGACGCCGGCGAGCAGGTCGTCGCGTGCTGCCATGCCGACCGCGTAGACCAGGCTTTCCAGGGTCGCGGCGGTCACAGGATCCCGGCTGCCCTGCCACGCGGCCTCGTGGTGGGTGACCGCGTCGTGCAGAAAGTCGCCGGCGCACGACTCCGCGCCGACGTGACCGAGACCGCGCACCGCCGCGTAGGAGGTGAAACGGGGCACGCCCGGAGTCACGGCCAGCCATTGCAGGAGAGGGCGATGGCGATGGTCCCCCAGGACGCGCAGTCCCTCCAGCACCGGCACCGCGATCCTCTCGCGCCGGACGGCCATCGGCCGCGTCAGCTCGGTGGCGAGCGCGTCCGCCACCACCGCCCGGAACGGTGTGGCGGCCAGCAGGAAGGCGGCGTACAGCCGAACGTCGAACAGTGGGCTGGCCAGCGCCTCCGCGATCAGGGCCGCCGGTACCGCGAGGTCGTGTATGCGGTCGAGGTCGATCGCGCTCAGACTCGCCACGACGCGGTGCACGACTCCCGCCGTGTCCTGCGGGGTACGGTGCGCCGTCGTGCGGTCCCGCGCGGCCTCGCCCGGGGGCGGGGCGCCGCCGAGGAGCGCGCGGGCGTACTCCGGGTGCACCGCGGCGAGGTGCCACTTCAGTGGTTCTACCTGGTCGCCGAAGGGGCTGCTCCCGGCGGAAGCCCGCACCGAGCGGGCCAGCAACTCCAGTTGTCGTTCGTCGAAGTGGCGGTAGTCCACCTTGCGGAAGCTGGCCATGACAGCTCCGCGATGTGCCAACGGCCCGCTGGGGCTGCGTAGTTCACGCAGTACGCGGTGGGAAGCGTCCGGGTGCGCGCAGTTGTCCAGGGCGCAGACGATCTCGGTCGCCGTCGGGCGGGCGCGGCCGGAGGCCATCGCCGCGCAGACGGCGATCACCGTCCGTGCGCCGCGCGGATGGTTGAGCAGCCGGTTGAGCGACTCGAAACGGAGCATCCACGGCACGTCGTCCGCGATCACCATCTCCTCGACGAGTCGTTCGGCGACGTACTCCCAGGAGCCGGTGGGCATCAACACGATGTCGGGGCGGGCACACAGGCCGTCCACCAACCGGTCCCAGTCGTCGCCGGTCATCACGTCGTCGGACATGGCCCGGTCGAGCAGGTCCTCCAGCGGTGTCGGGGAGGCTGCTACGGCCTCGACGTCCAGGACCGGCCCGGGAGCCCAGTAGCGCCACACGGTGCGCGCGGTTGCGGTCAGCTGGTTGCGGGGGAGGCCGAGCAGTTCCTCGTAGCGGCGCATCGCCCGCCAGGGGACGGGGGTCTGTGCGGTTTCCCAGCGCGAGACCGTGCTGACGCTCACCTCGCGGTCCCAGGAGCCCCCGCGGAAAGCCGTCGCGAAGGCGGGCATCGCCCGGAAAGAACTCTCCTCCGCCCCGAGGCGGTTGGACCGTAACAGCCATGCGACGCGAGATCGCCGCCCGAGACGCGAGCCCGCGGCGTGCGCGGTATCCCCGTTCATCGGGTCAGTGTGGCACCAGTCGGTCCACGACATTGCAAGAACGACAAACCGGAAGCACATATCCGAATTCACGCTCTCCGGGGGACCGCGTTGCAGTGCACCGGCCGGTCTGCAACGCAGACGTACGGGGCGACACGGAGGTGGTACCAACGACGAACCAGCTCTTCGGACGCGGGAGTTGAGACAGGCACGCTGAGACAGGTACGTCGAGACAAGCGCGTCGAAAGGGCCCGTAGAAGGAGAAGGAGGGGGAGCGGTGGAAACGGTCATGGCACTCGGGCATCTGCTCGGACTGGGGATCGCGATGTGGACGTTCAACGCGCGGGCGGGCGGCTCGTTCTGGCACGGGGTTCCGCCGCGGCTGATGCTGATCAGCCCGGAGTGGACCCTGGTCAGTTTCGGCAAGGCGTTCGCCTGGGAGATCACGCTCGTCGTCTGGCTGGTACGTGGAAAGCCGTCCTCGCCGTGGGGTGTGCGCGCGGACAGCCGCTCCGGGCGCATCGCCCGGCTGTCCCCGGCGGAACGAGCCGCGCGGGACCGCGCCGCACGCGAGGCGGAGAGGCAGCGGATGCCCGGGAGGTGAGCCGGCCGGGCGCCGATCCGGCGCTCGCGCCGACCGCGGGACCACGACGCTTTTCGGCGCGGACGGCATGGCGCCCTCCGAAACGGACGGCATGGCACGGCAGAACACCTGTGGCACAGGGAATCGAGGTCAGCATGCGTTACACCGGCGACAAGGACGTTCACTGCGGCGACCGGCGCTGCGGCAAGAGGGTGCGGGCGGTCCGCTGTCCGCGCTGCGACGGCAGGGTGGGCCCGCACACGACCTGCCGGCGGTGCGGCAACACGGGTTACGTCTGCCCGAATTCGACGGACGACCACCACACGAAGGTCGGCTGAGGCCGGCCCGGACCTTCGGACACCCAGGGGGACATGATGGAGATATTGCGCAGACTGCTGCAGCCCAGGCTGCTGCCGCCCACCAAGGACGGCTACCAGGCGCCGGTCGGCGCGCTAGCCGACGGCTGGACGTGTGACGACCCGAGCTGCGGAGGCGGAGAGTTCTTCGATCCCGCGAAGGCCGCGATCCCGCGTCGCTGCGCGAGCTGCGGGAGCGGCACCTACCCCGTTCCCGCCTGGCCTTGGTGGCACGGGGCGCGGCGGGCCGAGCTGGACGCCCTGTCGGACCAGGCCGGACAGGAGGGCGACGAGGTCCTCGGGACCTTGGTCGACTTCCACCTTCTGACCTGGACGTTCGAGAACCATCTCATGCTGGGACACCGCAGGGACGCTCTGGTGTCGCTGCAGGAAACCGACGTGAGGCTGCGCACCGCGATGCGCGAGGACCGCTTTTTCACGGAGGGCTCGTACCGCCTCGAACTCGTGCGGGGGGCGTTGCGCAGCGGCGACCCGGACACGGCACTGCGGGTGATCGAACCGTGGGTCGCGCTCGCCCGCGAAGAGGGCGCCGGCTACGGCACGGACCTGAAGTCGGACAACGCGGCGCGTACCAACTACCGCTGCCTGGTGGCCGCTTGCCTCGCCTGGACGGAGGATGCGCGCACCTCGAATCACGGCAGGCGCACCACCCTGGTGACGTGGACATTGGACACGGCGGGTGCCCATCATGTGCGGGACTGGCTGACCGGCCCCCAGGACGCGGCCCTCGACGCCCTCGAACCCGGCCGGCGCGGGCGCCGCTGACCCCACCGCCGGACGGAACGGCAACCGGCCCGCGGGGGCCGGTGACCCCACTGCCGGGCGGAACGGCAACCGGCTCGGCCCTCGACGGGCTTGCCGGTGAGATCGCTGCCGGGCCGCCTCCGGAGGTGGCCCGGCAGGAGTCCGCATGCGATGGGCGACGGCTCCTCACCGGCGAGGCCGCGGCGCGGGTCAGAGCGGGTTCACCGCCACGAACGAACTGTCCTGCCGGAAGAGGTCCGTGCCGTCCGACGGGGCCACGCCCAGCTGGTAGTTGTAGTGCCGCAGGTAGTAGCCGGGATAGTTGTACGACTCCAGCCGTACGGAGCCACTTGCGCTGCCCGTCCGGGCGATGAAGGTGGCGTCCCTGGCGAACGTGGACGTGCCGTTGTTCGCGTCGAAGCGGCCCCGGAAGTCCCAGTGCCGCAGATAGTTGCCGGCCGCGTTGCGGAACGAGTAGCCGTTCCCGTCGGCGAGGCCCGCCACGACGGTGAACGTGGACGCCTGCTTCTCCGCTGCCGTGCTGGACGCGGTCACCACGGGGAGGTTGAGCAGGGCGGACTGGTCCTGCCAGTAACGGGTGGTGTAGTTGCCCGACCGGAGCGAACGGGTCACTCCGGTCGGCAGGCTCACCCCGCCGGAGACCGTCTCCTTGACCACGGTGAAGTGGCGCGCGGTACCGGAGATGCCCGGCAGTGCCCGGGGTGCGCTCCAGGTGGTGAAGCTGTCGTAGCTGTCGCTGTAGTAGTAACTGCCGTCGCCGTACCCGTCGAAGAAGATCCGCCACGCGCCGTTGTCGAGCTGGATCAGCGCGGCGCCCTCACGGGTGCCGCCCCAGCCCGCCCAGTTCCCGGTCCGGCTGATGGTGTACGGCCCGGTGAGCGCGCCGGCCGTGGCGTACTCGATGTACTTCGACGTCTCGTTCTTCGTGAAGGCGTGGTAGGTCGAGCCGGTCCGCACCACGAACGTGTCGATGTGGTTGCTGCCGATGCCGGACAGCGTGACCGGTGAACTCCACGCGGTCAGAGCCGAGTTGGTGGCCCGCAGACGGTACGGGGTGAAGATCCACTCGTCGTTGGTGGTCGAGCAGGACACCAGGATGTTCACGCTGCCGTCGCTGTCGACGAACCACTCCGGCGCCCAGGCGCGCGACAGGTTGGCGATGGGGACCGGGTAGTCGTACAGGAACGTCCAGTTGCTCCGGTCCGAACTGCGGGCGAAGCCGATGGTGGTGCTGGTGTCCTGCCAGGTGTGCGTGGTGTAGGTGATGTAGTAGTAGCCGTCGGTGTGCTTGAAGATGCTGGCGTCACGGATCCGGTTGGCCGGCGGGGTGTACGCGGAGGCCTTGAGGAGCCGGAAGTCCGTCGCGTCGTCCGACTGGTAGACGTTCACGGTGCCGTCGTTGCTGTTGAGGAACGGCACGATGGTGTAGCGGGTGGCGGAGCCGCTGGGCGGCGCGGTCGCCGCGGCCGAACCGAGCAGGCCCGGCAGTCCGCCCACGGCGAGGGCCGAGACGGGCAGGGCCGCCATCGCCCGCAACAGGCTCCGGCGCGAGGGCGCCAAGGACGCAAAGGACGCAAAAGGCGCAGAGGGTGTGAGGGGTTCGACGGGTCCGTCTGGCGTGATCATGTGCGGCTCTCCTTGTTGGCGCGTTCCGGCGTTCCGGCGTTCCAGCGTTCCTGTGTCCCTGGCCGTTGTGGTTCAGAACCTGGCGCCGATCGGCGTGCCGTCCCGCGGGACCAGGAAGTCCCGGGCCGGTGGCAGTGAGCCGTCCGACGCGCGCGGGCCGGTGACGGCGCCCGCGTCCGTGCTCACGACCGACGACTCAACCCAAGTGCCGCCCAGGTCCCAGGAGTTGCCGGAGGACGTGGTCGTGGGACCGAGGGCGGCGGCCCGGGAGTCCGCGACGGAGAGGTTGGCGGTGAGGACCGCCGTCCCGCCCGTGCCGTCCGCGTCGAAGCCCGTGCCCGTGTTGCGGAACGTCGTGTTGCGGTTCAGGGCGAGCGCGCCGGGATTGCCGTTGTCGGTGACACCGTGCGCCGCGTTCCGGTACGCGACCGAGTTGCGCAGCGTGTGGGCCACCGCCGGAGCCGGGCTCCCGCCGCCCAGCTTGAAGCCGTTGCCGTCACCGGCGAAGTCGGGGAAGTTCCAGCGGTTGTAGCCGTTGCCGTACGCGATGGTGTTCTCCACCACGACCGGCGAGGTGAACTTCCAGGCGTCGTAACCGTCGTCCACGTTGTTCCACAGCCGCGCGCCCCGCACGATGTTGCCGGTCCCGCTGCCCTCCTTGATGGCCAGCCCGTCGGCGCTCTCGCCGTTCTTGCGCGGGTCGCGGTTGCCGTAACTGTCCAGGTTCAGGATCTGGTTGCCCGCGGAGGCGCCCTGGAGCTGGAAGCCGGACTCGTAGTTGTCGTGCGTGGTGAGGCCGGAGAACACGTTGTTGTCGCAGCCGTCGCAGTAGTAGCCGTACGGGCCGTTGACGATCTCCAGACCGGAGACCTTCCAGTACGAGGCCTCCTGGTGGACGGCGCCACGCTCGGCGCGCGGGATGCTGCCGCCGACCGGTGTGTGAGCGGCCGGCAGCTGTTCGCCGTCGATGACGACCCGTTCGCCCTGGTAGGCGCCCAGCGAGATCGGCTGCGACGCCGTTCCCGAGGCGGTGACGGTGATGTTGTCGGTCAGGGGGTAGGTGCCGCCGCGCACGGCGATGACGTCGCCCGGCTTCGCCCTGTCGACGGCCTGCTGGATGGTCCGCAGGGGTTGTCCGAGGGTGCCTGCGGCGGAGTCGTTCCCGTCGACCGCCACCACGATGGTCGGCGCGGTCGGCGCGGTCGATGCGGTCGACGTGGTCGACGTGGTCGGTACGGCCGTCGCCTGAGCCGCGGTCACCACCGTCGTCAGCACGGCACTCAGCGCTGTCCCTGTGAGCATGCCCGCAGTGCGCACGAGGCCTCCTTGTCTGCCGATCCGTACGTTGTCGTGGATCAGTGGTCGCCCGCACCGGGTTGGTTGCCGGGACACGCGGTCGCGGTGGCCTGCCGGAATCCAACGGCATCCGACGGTCTCCGTCGGCCGTCGACGGATCTGTCGATATATCGAACGAGGTTCGGCGAGCCGGTCAGAACGTAGAGCGCGGTCGTGACCACGTCAATAACTTCTGCACGCTCGGTCCGCCCTGCACGCTCGGCCACTCGCGGCGCGCTTGTTTTCGCCGGGTTTGGCGCGGCGGCGTCCGGCTACCCGGACCATGTGTCAGTAACAGAGCTTCAGGAACTCGTTCGTTTCCTTGAGGACCGGTTCGCCTGCGCGCAGGCCTGCACCGAGTGCGCGAGGGCGTGTGCCCTGCGTGCGAGCCTCGCCGACATCGACGGTCCCGAGGACCAGCAACTGATCCGGCGCAAGGGCATTCTGTGCACGGAGGTCTGCGACGCGACCTGCCGTCTCCTGGCGGAGCAGGTCACCCAGTCGGAGGACGCCATGCGTTCCCAGGTCGAGTGGTGCCGCACGGTCTGCCTCGAAACCGCCCATGTCTTCGACCTCGGCCCCGGTTCCGAGGAGAGCGCCCAGGCCTGCCGCGACTGCGCCCGTGCCTGTACGGAATTCCTCGCTCAACTGCGGTGAGCCGGCCGGGCCTGTCACCGGCATTCCCTATTTCTGAAACACGTTCTACGGTGTGCGCCGTCAGGTCCGGGTGCCCGCGGCAGTGGGCCGGGGAACCAGGGAGGCGCCGTGCATCTCGAATACACGCCGGAGCAGCAGCGGTTGCGCACCGAACTGCGCGCCCATTTCGCCGAACTCGTGCCGGCCGACGTGCACACCCGGTACGACGACCCGGCCGCGCAGAAGCGCTTCTACCGTGACACCATCCGTCGGCTGGGCTCCGACGGCTGGCTGGGCGTCGGCTGGCCGAAGGAGTACGGCGGACGCGGTCTGACGCCGATGGAGCAGTTCATCTTCTTCGACGAGGCCGCCCAGGCCGGCGTACCGCTGCCGCTGATGGCGCTGAACACGGTCGGTCCGACCATCATGAGGTTCGGCACGGACGAGCAGAAGGCGTACTTCCTGCCGAGGATCCTCTCCGGCGAGATCGACTTCGCGATCGGCTACAGCGAACCCGACGCGGGCACGGATCTGGCCGCCCTCAAGACGCGGGCGGTCAGGGAGGGCGACGAGGAGAGCGGCCACTACACGGTCGACGGGCAGAAGATCTGGACGACGAACGGCGACACGGCCGACTGGGTCTGGCTCGCCGTCCGCACCGACCCCGACGCGCCGCCGCACAAGGGCATCACCATGCTCCTCGTCCCGACCTCCGACCCCGGCTACTCCTGCACGCTCATCAACACCCTCGCCTCGCACGACACCACCGCCAGCTACTACGAGAACATCCGCGTCCCCGCCTCCCGCCGCGTCGGCGAGGAGAACAAGGGCTGGCGGCTGATCACCAACCAGCTCAACCACGAACGCGTCACGCTCGCCGCCCACGGCACGATGGCCATCCGCGCCCTGCACGACGTACAGCGCTGGGCCATGGAGACCAAACTCGCCGACGGCCGCCGGGTCGCCGACCTGCCCTGGGTACGTCGGACGCTCGCCCGGACCCACATCAGGCTGGACGCGATGAAACTGCTCAACTGGCAGATGGTGAACGCCGTCCAGGAAGGCAGCCTCACTCCGCAGGACGCCTCCGCGGTCAAGGTGTACGGGTCCGAGGCCCGCCGTGACGCGTACGCCTGGCTCATGGAGGTCGTCGCCGCCGCGGGCGCCCTGAAGGACGGGTCGGCGGGCGCGGTCCTCCACGGCGACCTGGAGCGCGGCTACCGCTCGGCCGTCATCTTCACCTTCGGCGGCGGCAACAACGAGATCCAGCGGGAGATCATCTCGTGGATCGGCCTGGGAATGCCGAGGGTACGACGCTAGCCGAACCCGCCGTACCACCGGCTTGTGCCGATCGGTGACGTCTACTCATGGCTATCGCCGTGACGGTGCCCGCGCCATGTGCAAGTCGGTAGGCGCATTGGGCAGTTAGGGTTGAACACATGGATGTGGAGCACACAGACGATCCCGGTCTGTTCGGTCCCGGCTCCGTGACCTGGCAGTTGCACGGCGACCCCATGATGTGGGTCGCCGGGGTCCGCGCGCTCTACCTCCAGGCGCTGCACCCGCGCGCGGTACGCGGTGTCATGCAGAACTCCGACTTCCGCAGGGACGCCTGGGGCCGCCTGATGCGTACGGCCCACTTCGTCGGCACCACCACGTACGGGACGAAGGAGGCGGCCGAGAAGGCCGGTGCGCGCGTGCGGAGGATCCACACGATGCTCACGGCGACCGATCCCGCCACGGGGGAGTGCTACGGCATCGACGAACCCGCGCTGCTGCTGTGGGTCCACTGCGCCGAGATCGACTCCTATCTGCACGTCCTGCGCCGCTCCGGCTTCCGGCTCACGGACGCGCAGGCCGACCGGTACGTCGACGAACACCGCGTCAGCGCACGGCTGGTGGGGCTCGACCCCGCCGACGTACCGTCCGACCAGGGAGAACTGGCCGCCTACTTCGACAGGACGCGGCCGGAACTGACCGCCGGCCCGGAGGCGCGGGACGTCGACGACTTCCTGCGCAGGCCGCCCGTCCACCCGCTGCTGGTCCCGGCGCGGGCCCTGCTGTGGCGCTGGGTGGCGCAGACCGCGTACGCCTCACTGCCGCCCCACGCCCATGAGTTGTACGGAAGATCCGTACGGTCGCCCCGGGCGGTGACCCGGCGGCTACGCCTCACAGGCACCGTGCTGCGCTGCGTTCCCGCACGTCTGCGCTGGCAACTGCCGCCCAAACACATTATCCGGGCCATGTCACGGCTCGGCCCCGGCTCGCGCCCCGCACCGTACAAAGTCGGACCATAGCTCGTCATACTGGGCTCGTCATACTGGGCGGGCCAGGGGAGGGCGGGCCCGGACGACGGGGGCGATCGCGGCAGATGGGGGAGACCAGGCTCATCCAGGGCCGGTACCGATTGCTCGACCTGATCGGTCGAGGCGGCAT
Organism: Streptomyces sp. NPDC017991; assembly: GCF_044328075.1. Taxonomy (NCBI): domain Bacteria; kingdom Bacillati; phylum Actinomycetota; class Actinomycetes; order Kitasatosporales; family Streptomycetaceae; genus Streptomyces; species Streptomyces sp. NPDC017991. Next base: position 193,567 of record NZ_JBIRGP010000010.1, read on the forward strand.
GGGAGAGGTATGGCGGGCGCGGGACGAGTCGCTGGGCAGGCTGGTCGCCGTCAAGTGCCTCAAACCGCTGGGCCATCATCAGGAGAACGCGTTCACACGTGTGCTGCGGGAGCGGTTCCGGCGCGAGGCCCGGGTGGCCGCGGCCCTCCAGCACCGCGGTGTGACCGTCGTCCACGACTTCGGTGAGTCCGACGGTGTCCTGTACCTGGTGATGGAGCTGCTCGGCGGCCGCAACCTGAGCCAGCTCCTGGAGGACAACAGGCAGCACCCCCTGCCGGTCGGCGACATCGTGGACGTCGCTGAACAGGTCGCCGCCGCCCTCGCCTACACCCACCAGCAGGGCATCGTGCACCGCGACCTGAAGCCCGCCAACATCATGCGGCTCGACGACGGCACGGTGAAGATCTGCGACTTCGGCATCGCCCGCCTCGGCCATGACATCGGCTTCACCTCACGCCTCACCGGCACCGGCATCGCCATGGGCACCCCGCACTACATGTCGCCCGAGCAGATCGGCGGCACCGAGGTCGACCAGCGCAGCGACCTCTACTCCTTCGGCTGCGTCCTGTACGAGATCGCCACCGGAGCCCCGCCGTTCGACCTCGACGACGCATGGGCGGTCCTCGTCGGACACCGTGACACGGCACCCGAGCCGCCGCGCAGCCACCGGGCCGAAATCCCCGAGTTCCTGGACCGGATCATTCTCGACCTGCTGGCCAAGGAGCCCGGACGGCGACCGCACGACGCCCGCGAGCTGGGACGCCGGATTGGCGCGGGCCGCACCACACCGCCATATGTGCCGACCATGGTGTCGGCGCCCGTGCGGCCCGAGGCGGTGAAGTGGCCCGAGGTACGGGAGTGGCCCGAGGCGGCGGGACACCTTGAGGTGACGGTACGTCCTGAGGCGACGGCAGGCCCTGAAGCGACAGCAGGCCCTGAAGCGACGGCAGGCCCTGAAGCGAAAGCGGGCCCTGAAGCGAAGGCGGGCCCTGAGGTGGCCGAGCGGCCCGTCCCGCGCGAGGCGCGTCTGCCGTCCTGGACCCGCGGCATGACCACCGGCCACAAGGCGACCGGGACCGGCGTGGGACCGCGCGCCACACCGCCGGACGCCGCCGCGGGCCTCACCGGCGACTGGATCGCCCGTACCGACACCCGCGGCGCCCCGGACCAGACTCCCGCCGAACGGCCCACCCCGTCCCCCGAGTTGCTCACCGCACTCACCGGCCGCCACAACGCGGGGCTGAGCCTCGGACGGCTGAGCCGCTGGGCGGAGGCCGGCGAGGTGCACCGCGCCGTCGCCGCCGAACGCGAGCACGCCCTCGGACCCGACCACCCCGACACCCTGGCCAGCCGCTACGAGGTCGGCTTCACCCTCAGCCGCACGGGCCGCCCCGCCGACGCGCTGCGCGCATACACGCACGTGGCCCGCACCAGGGAGCACGTGCTCGGCCCCGAGCACCCGGACACCCTGGCCGCCCGCCAGGAAATGGCGTACGTACTGGGCCAGTTGGGACGCCACTTCGAGGCGCACCAGGTCTATACGGGCGTGCTCGCCACCCGAGAACGCGCGATGGGCCCCGACCACCCGGACACCCTGCGCTGCCGCCACAACCTCGCCTTCAACCTCAGCAGGCTCGGGCGCCTTGAGGACTCGTACCGGATGGCGAGCGAGGTGGCCGCGGCCCGCGCCCGGGTGCTCGGCGCGAACCATCCCGACACCCTCGTCACCCGGTACGAAGTCGCTTACGCGCTCAGTCAGTTGGGGCGGTGGACCGAGGCGCTGGGCACCTACCGGGAGGTCGCCGGGGCTCGGGCGCAGGCGCTCGGACCCGACCATCCGGACACGCTCGCCGCCCGCTACGAGGTCGGCATCAGTCTCGGCAGGCTCGGGCACAGCGCGCAGGCCCTGGTGCTGTACCGCGCGCTGATCGACGACCGCACCCGTGTGCACGGGCCCGTCCATCCCGAGACCCTGCGCGCCCGGCACGGCCTCGGGGTCAACCTCGGACGGCTCGACCGGTGGGAGGAGGCGCTCGCCGAGTCCCGTGACGTGTGTGCCATCCGGGAGCGGATCCTCGGGCCCGATCACCCGGACACCCTGGTGAGCCGTCGCGAGGTCGCCGTCGGGCTCGGCTGGCTCGGCCGGTGGGGGGACGCGCTCGCGGAGTACCGGCTGGTGGCCGGGGCGCGTGAGCGGGTGCTCGGGGCCGACCATCCCGATGCTCTGGCCAGCCGTAATGACGAGGCGCACTGTCTGGAGCAGTTGGGGCGGGTGGGGGAGGCGGCGGAGTTGTATAGGAGGGTGGCTTCGTTGCGGCAGCGGGTTTCCGGGGCCTATTGAGGCACCGGGCTGTCTTTTGCCTGTACTGGGGCTGCGCCCCATGCCCCCTTGGTCGTTTTTCGGGTGCGGGTCGGGTGTGGCTGGTCGCGCAGTTCCCCGCGCCCCTTGGGGGGTGGGGGTGGGCGGGGTTTGGTGGGTGCGGGTTGGGCGTGGCTGGTCGCGCAGTTCCCCGCGCCCCTTAGGGGGTGGGGGTTGGGCCGGGTGTTCGGGTGCCGGCCGGCCGCGGGCTGGGTGCGCAGTTCCCCGCGTCCCTTAGGGGCGCAGCTCCTCGCGTCTCTTCGGGGGAGGGCGCCCCACATGGGGGGCCGCCGGGTGCGTGTGGGGGTGGTCGGTGTGGATCTTTGCGTGTTACCTAGGGGGATGGGTGCTCACGAGGGATACCGGGAACACGACGTCGTCATTGTCGGCGGAGGGCACAACGGACTGGTGGCCGCCGCCTACCTGGCCCGCGCGAGAAAGTCCGTGCTCGTGCTGGAGCGGCTGGCGAACACCGGCGGTGCCGCCGTGTCGACCCGGCCGTTCGCCGGGGTCGACGCCCGGCTGTCGCGTTACTCCTATCTGGTCAGTCTGCTGCCCCGGAAGATCGTCCGGGACCTGGGCCTCGACTTCCGGGTCCGCGGCCGCAACGTGTCCTCGTACACCCCCACCGAGCGGAGCGGCCGACCCGCCGGACTGCTCGTCGGGGGCGGCGAGCGGCGTACCCGGGAGGCCTTCGCCAAGCTCACCGGTTCGGGCAGCGAGTACCAGGCCTGGCAGCGCTTCTACGGCATGACCGGCCGCCTCGCCAAGAAGGTCTTCCCCACCCTCACCGAACCGCTCCCCACCCGCGACGAACTGCGCCGCCGCATCGACGACGAGGACGCCTGGCGCATCCTCTTCGAGGAACCGCTCGGGATCGCCGTCGAGGACACCTTCGCCGACGACCTCGTCCGCGGAGTCGTCCTCACCGACGCCCTCATCGGCACCTTCGCCGACGCCCACGACCCGACCCTGCGGCAGAACCGCTGCTTCCTCTACCACGTGATCGGCGGCGGCACCGGAGCCTGGGACGTCCCGGTCGGCGGCATGGGCGCCCTCACCCACGCGCTGGCCACCGCCGCGCGCAGCGCCGGCGCGGTCCTCGCGACGGGCCACGAGGCGCTCCGGGTGGAGACCGACGGACGCGCCGCCGAGGTCACCTACCGGACCGCGGACGGCGAGGGAACCGTCGCCGCCCGGCACGTGCTCGTCAACGCCTCCCCGCAGGAACTCGCGCGGCTGACCGGCGACGAGCCGCCCGCCCCCGCCGAGGGCGCCCAGCTCAAGGTCAACATGCTGCTGAAGCGGCTGCCCCGGCTGCGCGACACCTCCGTCGACCCGCGCGAGGCCTTCGCCGGGACCTTCCACATCGCCGAGGGGTACGAGCAACTGGCGACCGCGCACGCGCAGGCCTCGTCCGGTGTGCTGCCCGAGGCACCGCCTTCCGAGATCTACTGCCACTCGCTGACCGATCCCACGATCCTGGGCCCCGACCTGGTCCAGCAGGGCTACCACACGCTCACGCTCTTCGGACTGCACACACCGGCCCGGCTCTTCGCCCAGGACAACGACGGCGTACGCCGGGAACTGCTCAAGTCGACTCTGGCGCAGCTGGACGCACACCTCGCCGAACCGATCGTCGACTGCCTGGCGGCCGACTCGGACGGCCGCCTCTGTGTCGAGGCGAAGACACCCCTCGACCTCGAACGCGACCTCAGGCTGCCCGGCGGCAACATCTTCCACCGCGACCTCGCCTTCCCCCACACCCACGAGGACACCGGCCGCTGGGGCGTCGAGACCGCCCACCCCAACATCCTCCTCTGCGGCGCGGGCGCGGTGAGAGGCGGAGGCGTGAGCGGCGTCCCGGGCCACAACGCCGCCATGGCGCTCCTGGAAGCCCCCTAGGGGCTGTTCAGGGGCGCGGGGAACTGCGCTGAGCAACCCCCACGACCCGCAGTCGCATCCGTTACGGCAGGACCAACGGCGAACGCGACCGCGGGTCGTGGGGGCTCGGGTCCCCCGGGTCCCCCAGGGCGCTCAGTCCGAGGACGCCACCCACCCCACGGCCTCGACGCGCGCCGAGTCCGCCGGACGGCCGTCGTCGAACAGGACATGCCCGGCGTCACCGACCCGCAACGCGTCCACGTACGCCCCACGCCCCACGTACAGCCGGTCCGTCGCGTACCGCCACCGCAGGACGAGCCGCGCGGCAGCGGGAAGGTCCGCGCCGACCAGGTGCCACACCCGGCCCGACCAGCCGGTCACCGACCCGGCAGGATGCCCGGCGGGAGCCTCCCCGTCGCGGACGGTCGTGAACGGCACCACCTGCCACGTCTGCCCGCCGTCTTCCGACGACTCCAGGAAGAGCGCATCCGCCTGCGGTTCGGTGTCCCACCACAGCGCGCACCGCAGCCGCCCGCCGGCGCCCACGTCCAGCGCGGGCAGCGTCAGCGTCGCGGAGGCCGCGGTCGCCATGCCGGAGAACCAGGCCGTACGCCCCCGCGTGGGCCGCACCGGAACGGCGCGGGCCAGGTGGTTGGCCGCGGCGACGCGCGGAGCGGAACCGGAGCGCCAACCGCGCACAGGGTGAACGGAGTTGCCCAGCAGGACGAGGAAGGAGTCGGTCGTCGGGTCGAGCACGAGCGAGGTGCCCGTGAAACCCGTGTGACCCGCGGTCCGCGGAGTGGCCATCGCGCCCATGTACCAGTGCTGGTAGAGCTCGAAGCCGAGACCGTGCTCGTCGCCCGGGAAGGCCGTGTTGAAGTCGGTGAACATCAGGTCCACGGACTCCGGCTCCAGGATGCGCGCCCTGCCGTACACCCCGCCGTTGAGCAGTGTCCGGCCGAGGACCGCGAGGTCCCACGCGGTGGAGAAGACACCGGCGTGCCCCGCGACACCGCCCAGGCTGTACGCGTTCTCGTCGTGCACCTCGCCCCATACGAGGCCGCGGTCGAGCCCGGACCACGGCTTGCGGGCGTCCTCGGTGGCCGCGATCCCCGGCTTCCAGGAGGGCGGCGGGTTGTAGCGGGTGCGGCGCATCCCGAGCGGAGCGGTGATCTCGGTGCGGAGCAGAACGTCCAGGGTGCGGCCGGTGAACTTCTCCAGGACCAACTGCAGCGAGATCAGGTTGAGGTCCGAGTAGAGGTAGGCGGAGCCCGGCGGGTTGAGCGGCGCCTCCTTCCAGACGAGCTGGAGCTTCTCCTCGTACGTCGGCGCGCTGTAGAGCGGGATCCAGGCACGGAACCCCGAGGTGTGGGTGAGCAGTTGGCGGATCGTGATGTCCTGCTTGCCCGCGCCGCCGAAGTCGGGGAGGTACGAGGCGACCCTGCCTTCCAGGTCCAGCGTGCCGCGCTCGATCTGCTGCACGGCGAGGATCGAGGTGAACAGCTTCGACACCGAGGCCAGATCGAAGACCGTGTCCTCGGCCATCGCGATCTGCCGCTCCGCGGGGAACTCCACTCCCGTGTCGGTCTTCTCGTCGTACGCCGAGTAGCGCACCGCCTGGCCGATCGGCTCGTGCAGGGCGACCGTACCGCCGCGGCCCGCGAGCAGCACGGCACCCGCGTACCAGGGGTGCTGGGGGGAGGGGCCGAGGAACGACTCGGCGTCGGTGACGAGTTGGCGCAGAGGATCGGAGAGCAGGCCGGCGCGTTCGGCGGAGCCGTGGCGCAGGGTCGGGTGCTTGTCGCCGGCGCCGTCGCTCTCGGCCGTGCCGGGCGCCGCCGACGCCGCGGGCAGGGGCGCCAGGATCAGCGCGCCTCCCAACGCCGTCAGACCGCGCCCCACTTGACGCCGCGTCGGCCCGTCGCCCGCTCTGTCCCCCGCCGATGACATCGATGCCATTGAAGAGCCTCCCGTCGCACCGCCTGAAAGTATCTTTCCGCCCGCACTGTGCCCGGTGAAACTTTTGTGTCAGAGGAGGGCGGTGTCAACGGTGGCGCCCCGACTCGTCCGCCGTCCAAAAAACTGACGGGTCATCAGAAAAGGTCTTCCCTCGTCCGGAGGACTGCGGCATCCTGCGCCCATGCAGACGGAGCTGAGCAAGAAACTGGGAGTCGAGCACGCCCTCTTCGGCTTCACGCCGTTCCCCGCCGTCGCCGCTGCCATCAGCCGGGCCGGCGGACTCGGCGTGCTCGGCGCGGTCCGCTACGCCGACCCCGACGAGCTCAGACGGGACCTCGACTGGATCGAGGCACACGTCGACGGAATGCCGTACGGGCTGGATGTCGTCATGCCTGCCAAGAAGGTCGAGGGCGTCACCGAGGCCGACGTCGAGGCCATGATCCCCGAGGGGCACCGCCAGTACGTCCGGGACACCCTGGCCAAGTACGCGGTGCCCGAACTCGACGAGGGCGAGGCCTCCGGCTGGCGCATCACCGGCTGGATGGAACAGGTCGCCCGCACCCAGTTGGACGCCGCCTTCGACTATCCGATCAAGCTGCTGGCCAACGCGCTCGGCTCGCCGCCCGCCGACGTCATCGAGCGCGCCCACGAGAAGGGCGTTCTCGTCGCCGCCCTCGCGGGCAGCGCCCGGCACGCGCGCAAGCACGCCGAGGCGGGCATCGACATCGTCGTCGCCCAGGGCTACGAGGGCGGCGGCCACACCGGTGAGATCGCCTCCATGGTGCTCACTCCCGAAGTCGTCGAGGCCGTGGCGCCCCTGCCCGTACTCGCCGCCGGAGGTATCGGCAGCGGACAGCAGATGGCCGCCGCGCTCACGCTAGGCGCCCAGGGTGTGTGGCTCGGCTCTATATGGCTGACCACCACAGAGGCCGACATGCACTCGCGCGCCCTGACACAGAAGCTCCTCGCCGCCGGATCCGGCGACACGGTCCGCTCACGCGCGCTGACCGGAAAACCCGCACGGCAGCTGCGTACCGAATGGACCGACGCCTGGGACGACCCGAACGGACCCGGCACGCTCCCCATGCCCCTGCAGGGACTCCTGGTCGCGGAGGCGGTCTCACGGATCCAGAAGCACGAGGTGGAACCGCTGCTCGGCACACCCGTCGGGCAGATCGTCGGCCGCATGAACAGTGAACGCGGCGTCCAGGCGGTCGTCGACGACCTCACCCGCGGCTTCGAGGAGGCCGTGGACCGACTCGACCGCATCGCCGGAAGGAGCCACGAGTGAGCAAGCCCCCGAACGGCTTCTGGTCCCAGGCCACCGCCGACCCCGAACGCGTCGTGCTCGTCGCGACCGACGGCGAGGAGTGGACCGCCGGACGGCTGCACGCCGAGGCCAACCGCCTGGTCCACGGACTGCGCGCCGCCGGGCTCGAACGCGGCGACTCCTTCGCCGTCGTGCTGCCCAACGGCGTCGAGTTCCTCACCGTCCACCTCGCCGCCTCGCAGGCCGGCTTCTACCTCGTGCCCGTCAACCACCACCTGGTCGGCCCCGAGATCGCCTGGATCGTCGCCGACTCCGGGGCGAAGGCGCTCATCGCGCACGAGCGGTTCGGCGACGTCGCACGCCACGCGGCCGACGAGGCGAAGCTCCCCGCGGACCGGCGGTACGCGGTCGGCACGGTCGACGGCTTCCGGCCGTACGGTGACCTCCTCGACGGGCAGTCAGGGACCGTTCCCGGGGACCGGACGCTCGGCTGGGTCATGAACTACACCTCCGGCACCACGGGGCGACCGCGCGGCATACGTCGCCCGCTGCCCGGCAAGCTCCCCGAGGAGACGTACCTCGGCGGCTTCCTCGGCATCTTCGGCATCCAGCCGTTCGACGGCAATGTGCATCTGGTGTGCTCACCGCTCTACCACACGGCGGTCCTGCAATTCGCGGGCGCTTCCCTGCACATCGGGCACCGGCTGGTGCTGATGGACAAGTGGACACCCGAGGAGATGCTCCGGCTCATCGACACCCATCGGTGCACCCACACCCATATGGTGCCGACCCAGTTCCACCGCCTGCTCGCGTTGCCGCAACACACCAGAGAGGCGTACGACGTGTCGTCCATGCGGCACGCCATCCATGGCGCCGCCCCGTGTCCGGACCATGTGAAACGGGCCATGATCGAGTGGTGGGGCCACAGCGTCGAGGAGTACTACGCGGCCAGTGAGGGCGGTGGGGCCTTCGCCACCGCCGAGGACTGGCTGAAGAAACCCGGCACGGTCGGCAAGGCGTGGCCCATCAGTGAACTCGCCGTCTTCGACGACGAAGGGAACAGGCTGCCGCCCGGCGAACTCGGCACCGTCTACATGAAGATGAGCACCGGCGGATTCTCGTACCACAAGGACGAGACCAAGACGAGGAAGAACCGCATCGGGGACTTCTTCACCGTCGGCGACCTGGGGTACCTCGACGAGGACGGCTATCTCTTCCTCCGCGACCGCAAGATCGACATGATCATCTCGGGCGGGGTCAACATCTACCCCGCCGAGATCGAGGCCGCGCTGCTCACCCACCCCGCCGTCGCCGACGCGGCCGCCTTCGGGATCCCGCACGACGACTGGGGCGAGGCGGTGAAGGCGGTCGTCGAACCCGCTCCCGGCTTCGAACCGGGCGAGGCGCTGGCCGCGCGGATCCTCGAACACTGCGCGCAGCGACTGGCCGCGTACAAACGCCCCAGGAGCGTCGACTTCATCGAGACGATGCCACGCGACCCCAACGGGAAGCTGTACAAACGACGGCTTCGGGACCCCTACTGGGAGGGTCGTACGCGACCGGTGTGAGGCCTCGGCCCAGCTGCGGTCCGGCCCCATGTGGTTGCGGCCCACATGTGCCCCGGTCCCGTGTGGTCCCAAGCCATACGGGACCGTCCATGTCCCCCGTTCCGGAGCCCGTGCCGCCCGGCTTGACCTGCGACCTGGACGGAACCAGGATCAGGTCCCATGACGCCTGGACACGGCAGCACGGTTGACGGGGTGCTGCGACGCAGCGCCCGGCGCACCCCGGTTCGCGTCGCGGTCACCTACCGCGAACGCACCTGGACCTACGCCGAACTCGACGAGGCCGTGTCCCGCGCGGCCGAGGTACTGCGTTCCTCGGGACTCGCCCCGGGCGACCGCGTCGGCGCCTACGGGCACAACTCCGACGCGTACCTCATCGGTTTCCTGGCCTGCGCCCGCGCCGGACTGGTCCATGTACCGGTGAACCAGAACCTCACCGGCGACGATCTCGCGTACATCGTGGGGCAGTCGGGCAGCACACTGGTGCTGGCCGACCCGGACCTCGCGGACCGGCTCCCCGACGGCGTCCGGGTGCTGCCGCTGCGCGACGCCGAGGACTCGCTGCTCGCCCGGCTGGAGTCGACGCCCCCCTACGACGGCCCCGAGCCGCGCACCGAGGACCTGGTGCAGCTGCTCTACACCTCGGGCACGACGGCACTGCCCAAGGGGGCGATGCTGACCCACCGCGCGCTGGTGCACGAGTACCTGAGCGCCATCACCGCCCTCGATCTGAGCGCGGGCGATCTGCCCGTGCACTCGCTGCCGCTCTACCACTCGGCGCAGATGCACGTGTTCCTGCTGCCGTACCTCGCGGTCGGCGCCTCGAACACCATCCTCGACGCACCCGACGGGGACCAGTTGTTCGACCTGGTCGAAGCCGGCCGGGCGGACAGTCTCTTCGCGCCGCCCACCGTGTGGATCGGCCTGTCGAATCGCCCCGACTTCGCGACCCGCGACCTGGGCGGACTGCGCAAGGCGTACTACGGGGCGTCGATCATGCCGGTGCCCGTCCTGGAACGGCTGCGGGCCCGGCTGCCGAAACTATCCTTCTACAACTGCTTCGGCCAGAGCGAGATCGGTCCGTTGGCCATGGTCCTCGGGCCGCACGAGCACCGCAAGAAGCGGATGGACTCCTGCGGGCGTCCGGTGCTCTTCGTGGACGCGCGGGTGCTCGACGAGGACGGCAAGGACGTGCCCGACGGCACCACCGGTGAGGTCGTCTACCGGTCACCGCAGCTCTGCGAGGGCTACTGGGACAAGCCCGAGGAGACGGCCGAGGCTTTCCGGGACGGCTGGTTCCACTCCGGTGATCTCGTGGTGCGGGATGCCGAGGGATACTTCACCGTCGTCGACCGGGTGAAGGACGTCATCAACTCCGGGGGCGTACTGGTCGCTTCCCGTCAGGTCGAGGACGCGCTCTACACCCACCCCGAGGTGGCCGAGGCCGCGGTGATCGGTCTGCCCGACGAGCGGTGGATCGAGGCGGTCACCGCGGTCGTCGTCCCCCGCGGCGAGGTCACGGAGGAGGAACTGGTCGCCCACGCACGCGAGAAACTCGCCCACTTCAAGGCGCCGAAGCGGGTGGTGTTCGTGGATGAACTGCCGCGCAACGCGAGCGGGAAGATCCTCAAGCGGGAACTGCGGGACCGGTTCGGGGAGGGCTCCCCGGCGGCGGGCCCCGATGACCTTGACCTACCAGTGACCGAATCTTTGCCGGGCGAACCCCCGCCCCACTGAACCGGACCCGCCGGTGGGCCGTACCAGTTACGTTACGGCGGTCCGACCACCCGAGCCTGGTCCGCCCAGCCACCACCGGGTTTCGCACGGAAGGACCTTCGGGTTGTCTAGCACCACGAACTCTCACCAGTTGCCGGACCTGGACCGGACAACGCCGAAGGAACCCGAGATGCCCGAGGCAGTGCCTCCGGCGGACAGCACGCCCTCCGAGAAGGCCGGCAGGCCCCCCGAGAAGGCGGACACGCCCGCCGGGACAGCGGACGCGCCGATCGGTGCGGCGGTCGCCCCGGCCGAGACCGAGGACGAAGAGGCCCACGCCGGGGAGGACGAGGCCGCAGCCGCCGACGCGGACATACCTGCCGACGCGGACGCATCCGCCACCGGGGAGGCGCCCGCCGTCGCGGGTGAGGGTGCCTCCGCCGATGCCGATGCCGATCCCGATGCTGACGCTGATGCCGACGAGGACGCCCCAACCGGCGTCGACGGGACTGCCGAAGCACCCCCCACCCCCCGCGGCTGGCGCGCCAAGCACCCTGGCGCCGCCCGGACGGTGACCTACACGATCACCTCGCTCGCCGCCGTGCTCGTGCTCTTCGCGCTTCTCATGCCGAACGAGCCCGACCGCTTCCGGCCGGCCGTGTTCCTCCGGCTGCCGGTGGAGGCGATCTTCGGCGCGGCCGTCCTCATGGTCCTGCCGAAGACGCTGAGGCTGGTCACGGCCGTCCTCGCCGGTCTGAGCCTCGGCGCGATGACCGTCCTGAACCTCCTCGACCTCGGCTTCAACGAATTCCTCGGACGCGGCTTCAACGTCGTACTCGACTGGGTCCTGTTCGACGACGCCCGGACGTACCTTGAGGACTCGATGGGCAAGTCCGGCGCGGTCGGTGTCGTCGTCGCGGTCATCGTGCTCGTCGTCGCCGTGTTCGCGCTGATGGCCCTCTCCGTCGTCCGCCTCGCCAACCTGCTGGCCCGGCAGGGCGCCCGTGCGACCCGTGCCACGCTGGTCGCCGGCACGGTCTGGGTGGCCTGCTCGGCGCTCGGCGTGCAGTTCGCGGGGGTGCAGTTCGCGGCCCGCAGCACCGCGGGGGCCGTCCAGAACCGCGTGGACCGGGTGCAGGCGACCCTCAAGGACGAGGCGGAGTTCGCCAAGATCGCCAAGAAGGACGAGTTCGCGAAGACACCGCCCGCCCAGCTCGTCCCCGACCTGCGCGGCAAGGACGTCATCTTCGCCTTCATCGAGAGTTACGGCCGCAGCGCCATCGAGGACCCGGTCATGGCGCCCGGAGTCGACGCCACGCTCGACGACAAGACGGCGGAGCTGACCGAGGCCGGTTACGCCGCCAAGAGCGGCTGGCTCACCTCGGCGACGTACGGCGGCAGCAGCTGGCTCGGCCACTCCACGTTCCTGTCCGGGCTGTGGATCAGCAACCAGGCCCGCTATCGCACCGTCACCGCGGGCGACCACCTGACGCTCACCGGTGCCTTCCAGCGCTCCGGCGCCTGGCGGACCGTCGGCATCATGCCGGGCATCCAGAAGAACTGGCCCGAGGGTTCGTTCTACGGCCTCGACAACGTCTACGACTCACGCGAACTCGGCTACCAGGGCCCCAAGTTCAGCTGGTCGACCATGCCCGACCAGTACGCCCTGAGCGCCTACCAGCGTCTTGAGCACGGCAAGAAGCGCGACAAGCCGCTGATGTCGGAGATCATCCTGACCTCCAGCCACCAGCCCTGGGCGCCGATCCCCAAGACGATCCCCTGGGACGAGGTCGGCGACGGCTCGGTCTACGAGGACATCCAGAAGGACGGCAAGAAGGCCTCGGACGTCTTCTACGACTCCACCAAGGTCAAGGAGGAGTACGGCAAGTCCATCGAGTACTCCGTGACCAGCCTCATCGACTACGTGGTCAAGTACGGCGACAAGAACACCGTGCTGGTCTTCCTGGGCGACCACCAGCCCCTCGCCCGGGTGAGCGGCGACCACGCCAGCCGGGACGTGCCGGTGTCGATCGTCGCCCACGACAAGTCCGTACTCGACAAGATCGACGGCTGGAACTGGACCGAGGGCCTCAAGCCCGACGACACGGCCCCGGTCTGGCGGATGGACTCCTTCCGCGACCGCTTCCTGACGGCGTACGGCTCGACGCCCCACCCCTAGGGCCTGTCTGGCACCCCACCCCCAGCCCGGAACCACCTGGTCCGGACCCATCCGGCACCGAACAGGCGGCGCCGGCTATCGCGGGCGCAGGTCCACGATGCGCCTGATCTTGCCCACCGACCGTTCCAGCGACTCCGGTTCGACGATCTCGACCCGCGCCGAGACGCCGATGCCGTCCTTCACGGCCGCCGCGATGGCGCGCGCGGCGGCGTCGCGGATCTCCGGGGTGGCGCCCGCGCGCGCCTCGGCCCGTACGGTGAGCGAGTCGAGGCGGCCCTCGCGGGTCAGCCGCAGCTGGAAGTGCGGGGCGACGCCCGGGGTGCGCAGGACGATCTCCTCGACCTGGGTGGGGAAGAGGTTCACCCCGCGCACGATGACCAGGTCGTCGCTGCGGCCGGTGATCTTCCGCATCCGGCGGAAGACCCGGGCCGTACCGGGCATCAGCGTGGTCAGGTCCCGGGTCCGGTAGCGGATCACGGGCATCGCCTCCTTGGTGAGGGAGGTGAACACCAGCTCGCCCTCCTCGCCGTCCGGCAGCACCTCGCCGGTGAGCGGATCCACGACCTCCGGGTAGAAGTGGTCCTCCCAGATGTGCAGTCCGTCCTTCGTCTCCACGCACTCCTGGGCCACGCCGGGGCCGATCACCTCCGACAGCCCGTATATGTCGACCGCGTCGATGGCGAACCGCTCCTCGATCTCCCGGCGCATCTCCTCGGTCCACGGCTCGGCGCCGAAGATGCCCACGCGGAGCGAGGTGTGGCGCGGATCCACACCCTGCCGCTCGAACTCGTCGAGAATCGTCAGCATGTAGGAGGGCGTCACCATGATGATCCCGGGCTTCAGGTCCTGGATCATCTGGACCTGGCGCGCGGTCATGCCGCCGGACGCGGGAACGACCGTACAGCCGAGCCGTTCGGCGCCGTAGTGTGCGCCGAGCCCACCGGTGAACAGCCCATAGCCGTAGGCCACATGTGCGATGTCACCGGGCCGGCCGCCCGCCGCGCGGATCGAGCGGGCCACCATGTCGGACCACATGGAGAGGTCGTTCTCGGTGTATCCGACGACCGTGGGCAGCCCCGTGGTGCCACTGGAGGCATGGATGCGGCGAACACGCTCCCGCGGCACGGCGAACATCCCGTACGGGTAGTTGTCGCGCAGGTCCGCCTTCGTGGTGAAGGGGAAGCGGGCCAGATCGGCGAGCGAGTGGCAGTCCTCGGGCCGCAGCCCCGCCTTGTCGAAGGAGTCGCGGTAGAAGGGCACGTTCTCGTACGCGTGCCGCAGCGTGGTCCGCAGCCGCTCCAGCTGGAGCGCGCGCAGGCCGTCGGCGTCGAGCCGTTCGCCCGCGTCCAGCGAGTCCGTCGCATCCGCCACAGGCCTTCTCCCTCGCCCTGCACCATTTCGGGCGACCGATCATTCGGTCGTGTTCCCGGGGATCAAGTAATCCAGCCGTACGGGCGGCCGTCAAGGTGTGCGGCGGGAACCGCACCTCCCGTTCACCCCTCTTCCCCGCCGAGAGAACGATCGCTGTCCGGGAGCGGAGGGGTACGGGTGCCACGTACGGGGAAGAGGGCCGCCGGGACGGCAGGACTGGTCGCCGTGCTGGCACTGACCTGCCTGGGGTGCGGAGCGTGGGAGACGGCGCCCGCCGTACGCGACGAGGGCGGGGCCGCGCGGACGGCGGAGGTCCCCTGCCGGGAGGCGCTGCGGTTCGCGGACCAGGAGCGGCTGCCGTCCGGGGCGGAGGGCGCGTCCTGCACCATGCAGCACGGCATCGACACGCTCTACGACATCCGGTTCCGTATCGGCCGGACCGACCTCGACACCTGGCTCGCCGACGCCTACCCCGGCATGGAGTTGCGTACGGGCTGTGTCCAGGAGGAGGCCGACCGCTGCGGGCTCCTGACCCTGGACCCGTACGCCGAGGGAGGCGCCGTGGCGGTGGAGCTGACGGTGCGGGACGGGAGCGACGGCCACGCCCTCGTGCACTACCGGCCCTTCAACACGTGAACCGCCCCTTCAGCGTGCGGCCTCCGCCGCCACCGACCGTGCCCACCGGTAGTCCGCCTTGCCGCTCGGGGACCGCTGGATGGAGTCCGTGATCACCAGCCGGCGCGGGATCTTGTAGCCCGCCAGATGAGTACGGCAGTGGGTCTGGATCTCGTCCAGGGAGGGCCGCCCCCCGCCTTCGCGCAGTTGCACCACGGCCGCCACGTGGTTGCCCCAGGTCTCGTCGGGCACTCCGGCCACCAGCGCGTCGTACACGTCGGGGTGCGACTTGAGCGCCTGCTCGACCTCCTCCGGATACACCTTCTCCCCGCCGGTGTTGATGCACTGCGAGCCGCGGCCCAGCACGGTGACGATGCCCTCCTCGTCGACGGTCGCCATGTCGCCGAGCAGGACCCATCGCTCGCCGTCCTTCTCGAAGAAGGTCTCGGCGGTCTTCCCCGGGTCGTTGTAGTAGCCGAGAGGCACGTGTCCGCGCTGCGCGATGCGTCCGGGCTCGCCGACGGCGACCGGCTCGTACGTCGCCGGGTCCACCACCCGCGTACGGGAGTTGACCTGGATGCGGAAGCCGCGGCCGGGGCCCGAGTCGGCGGTCGCCGTGCCGTTGAAGCCGGACTCCGAGGAGCCGAAGTTGTTGAGCAGCATCACGTTCGGCACGAGGGCCTGGAACTGGGCGCGGACCGTCTCCGACATGATCGCACCCGACGAGGAGACGCTGAACAGGGAGGAGCAGTCGGTGCCCTTCATGGGCCCGTTCAGCGCGTCGATCAGTGGCCGCAGCATCGCGTCGCCGACCAGCGACACGCTGGTGACCTTCTCCTTCTCGATGGTCCGCAGCACCTCCTCGGGCACGAACTTGCTGTGGATCACGATGCGTTGGCCGAAGTGGAAGCCGATGAAGGCGGTGAGGGTCGAGGTGCCGTGCATCAACGGGGGCGTGGGGAAGAAGGTGATCCCGTCGCCGCCGGCCGCCACCCGCTCGGCCAGCTCCTCCGGCTTCTTCACCGGCTCGCCGGTCGGAGCGCCACCGCCGAGGCCCGCGAAGAACAGGTCCTCGTGCCGCCACATCACACCCTTCGGCATCCCGGTGGTGCCGCCGGTGTAGATGATGAACTGGTCGTCGGCCGAGCGTGCCGGGAAGCCCCGCCCGGGGGATCCGACGGCCTCGGCCGCCGCGAAGTCCAGCGCCGGCAGCGGGGGCGCGTCCAGGGCCGGGACCCCCACCCGCACGAGCAGGCGCAGCGCCGGGGCGTGCGGCAGCGCCGCCGCCACCCGCTCGGTGAACTCCGCGTCGAAGACCAGCGCGACCAGGTCGGCGTCCTGGTAGAGGTAGATCAACTCCTCTTCGACATAACGGTAGTTGACGTTGACCGGCACGATCCGCGCCTTCAGGCAGCCCAGGACGGTCTGCAGGTACTCGATGCCGTTGTAGAGGTGCAGCCCGAGGTGCTCACCGGGACGGATGCCGGCGTCGATCAGGTGGTGGGCGACACGGTTGGCCGCCGCGTCCAGCTCCGCGTAGGTGAGGCGCCGCTCGGCTCCAGTACCGGGATGGTCGAGGTGGACCAGCGCCTCACGGTCGGGGACCACGTCGACGACCGACTCGAACAGATCGGCAAGGTTGTACTCCACCGCTCCTCCAGACCCCGGCAAGCATCGACGGACATCGACGTGCGCCGGGACGGGCATCGGACGCGCATCGATGAGTGGACGTGCGTCATCGCTTCGCCGGTCATCAGAGCAAAGCCCGCCACAACTGTGAAGGGTCCGCGCAGAAGAAATCTGACTGTCTGTCAGAAAACCCTTGAACTGCTTCGGCGCCTCCTGCAACCTGTTCTCGTTCCTGAGACGGGAGGACGGCTATGGGTGGGACGGAACACCTCACCGTGCAGCGCGAAGGCGCCACACTGGTGCTCACACTCAACAGGCCCGAGGTCAAGAACGCGCTCTCGCTGCCGATGCTGGTCGGCCTGTACGACGGCTGGGTCGAGGCCGACGAGGACGACGCCATCCGCTCGATCGTCCTGACCGGTGCGGGCGGCGCGTTCTGCGCGGGCATGGACCTGAAGGCCCTCGCGGGCAAGGGGATGGAGGGGCAGCGGCACCGGGACCGCCTCACGGCCGACCCCGATCTGCACTGGAAGGCGATGCTGCGCCACCACCGGCCGCGCAAACCCGTGATCGCCGCGGTCGAGGGCCACTGTGTGGCCGGCGGCACCGAGATCCTCCAGGGGACCGACATCCGGGTCGCGGGGGAGTCCGCCACGTTCGGGCTCTTCGAGGTGCGGCGCGGGCTGTTTCCGATCGGCGGCTCGACGGTCCGCCTCCAGCGGCAGATTCCGCGTACGCACGCGCTGGAGATGCTGCTGACCGGGCGGCCGTACTCGGCGCGGGAGGCGGCCGGCATCGGGCTGATCGGGCATGTCGTGCCCGACGGGACCGCTCTGGAGAAGGCCCTGGATATCGCCGAGCAGGTCAACGCCTGCGGCCCGCTCGCCGTCGAGGCGGTGAAGGCGTCCGTGTACGAGACCGCGGAGATGAGCGAGACGGAGGGTCTCGCGGCCGAACTGAAGCGGGGGTGGCCGGTGTTCGACACCGCTGACGCGAAGGAGGGGGCTCGGGCCTTTGCCGAGCGGCGGGCCGCGGTGTATCGGCGGGAGTGACGTGCCGTCAGTGGGACGGTTCGTAGCTGCGGGCCCGTCGTGGCCGGCCGCGCAGTTCCCCGCGCCCCTTTCGGAGCGCAGCCCGTTCGCAGGTGCAGCCCGTGCCGGAGCGCGGCCCCAAACTGTGAGGAGATTCCGTGCCCGAAGTTCTCAAAGCTCCCCTTGTCGTCGAGTTTCCTTTTACGCGGTCCCTCGGGCCCGTTCAGAGCGCGTTCCTGACCGGGCTGCGTGAGCGGGTCGTCCTGGGGGTGAAGACCGTCGACGGGCGCACGCTGGTGCCGCCCGTCGAGTACGACCCGGTCAGCTCCGAAGAGTTGAGCGAGCTCGTCGAGGTCGCGGCGACCGGGACGGTCACCACCTGGGCCTGGAACCATGAACCCCGTCGGGGACAGCCGCTCGACCGGCCGTTCGCGTGGGTACTGGTGCGGCTCGACGGGGCCGACACCGGGCTGCTGCACGCTCTCGACGCCCCCGGCGGCCCTGACTCCGTGCACACCGGTATGCGCGTCCGGGTCCGCTGGGCCGCGGAACGCTCCGGTGGCATCACGGACATCGCCTGCTTCGAGCCGCACGAGCCGCACGAGCCGCACGAGCAGTACGAGCCGGCCACGGGGGAGACCTTCGAACCGGCCGGTCACGACGGGCGGTTCGAGAATCCGGTGACAGGCATCGTCGCGCCCGCCCGGCTCGACTACACGTACTCGCCCGGCCGTGCCCAGACCGCCTACATCCACGCGCTCGCCGAGCGGCGCGTCGTCGGGGAGCGCTGTCCGTCGTGCCGCAAGGTGTACGTCCCGCCGAGGGGGGCGTGCCCCACATGTGGTGTGGCCACATTGGAACGGGTCGAGGTGGGTCCGCGCGGCACAGTGACGACCTACTGCATCGTCAACATCAAGGCGAAGAACCTCGACATCGACGTGCCGTACGTCTACGCGCACATCGCTCTCGACGGTGCCGACCTCGCCCTGCACGGCCGGATCGGCGGCCTCCCCTACGACCAGGTGCGCATGGGGCTGCGGGTCGAGCCGGTGTGGTCGGACGGGGGCGGCCATCCCGACCACTACCGGCCCACCGGCGAACCCGACGCGGACTACGAGACGTACAAGGAGCTGTTGTAGATGCCCGCACCGAGGCCTGCGCCGAGGCCCGCAGCCGGCCCGCTCAGGGACATCGCCGTCGTCGCCTTCGCGCAGACCGACCACCGGCGCACCAGCGACGAGCTCTCCGAGGTGGAGATGCTCATGCCGGTCCTGCACCAGGTCCTGGCGCAGACCGGGATGAAGACCAGCGACATCGGCTTCACCTGCTCCGGCTCCACGGACTATCTCGCGGGCCGGGCCTTCTCCTTCACCATGGCCCTCGACGGCGTGGGAGCCTGGCCGCCGATCTCCGAGTCGCACGTGGAGATGGACGGCGCCTGGGCGCTGTACGAGGCCTGGACGAAGCTCCTCACCGGCGACGCGGACACCGCGCTGGTGTACGCGTACGGCAAGTCGTCCCCCGGCTCCGTACGCGATGTGCTGACCCGGCAGCTCGACCCGTACTACGTGGCCCCCTTGTGGCCCGACTCCGTCGCCCTGGCCGCCCTGCAGGCGCAGGCGCTCATCGACGCGGGCGACACGGACGAGCCGGCGCTCGCCGCCGTCGCCACCCGCAGCCGAGCCTCCGCCACCGGCAACTCCCATGCGCAGCTGCGCGGTTCGGTGCCGCGGGGCGAGTACGCCGTACGCCCCCTGCGCACCGGGGACTGTCCGCCCATCGGGGACGGAGCCGCCGCCGTGATCCTCGCCGCGGGGGAGCGGGCCCGTGAACTGTGCGAGCGGCCCGCCTGGATACGGGGTATCGACCACCGCATCGAGGCACACGGCCTGGGGGTACGGGATCTGACCGACTCGCCCTCCACACGGCTGGCGGCGGAACGGGCGGGCGCTTTCGAACGGCCCGTGGACACCGCCGAGTTGCACGCGCCCTTCAGCTCCCAGGAGGTGGTGCTGCGCAAGGCCCTGCGGCTGGGCGACGGTGTCGACGTCAATCCGTCCGGGGGAGCGCTCGCCGCCAACCCCGTCATGGCCGCGGGTCTCATCCGGATCGGCGAGGCCGCCGCACGGATAGGGCGCGGTGACTCCGACCGGGCTCTGGCACACGCCACTTCGGGGCCCTGCCTGCAACAGAACCTGGTCGCCGTACTGGAAGGAGACCCGCGATGAGCCCCGCGACAGGTCCCGCGACGAGCCCCGCGACGGGCAAGGAGCCCGTGGCCGTCGTCGGGATCGGCCAGACCAAGCACGTGGCGGCCCGACGGGACGTGTCGATCGCGGGACTCGTCCGCGAAGCCGCTCAACGCGCCCTCGCCGACGCGGAGGTGACCTGGGCCGACATCGACGCCGTCGTCATCGGCAAGGCGCCCGACTTCTTCGAGGGCGTCATGATGCCCGAGCTGTACCTCGCCGACGCCCTCGGCGCGGTCGGCAAACCGATGCTGCGCGTCCACACCGCGGGCTCCGTCGGCGGTTCCACGGCGCTCGTCGCCACGAACCTGATCGCGGGCCGCGTCCACGGCACCGTGCTGACCCTCGCCTACGAGAAGCAGTCCGAGTCGAACGCCATGTGGGGCCTGTCCCTGCCGATCCCCTTCCAGCAGCCCCTGCTCGCCGGAGCGGGCGGCTTCTTCGCCCCGCACGTGCGCGCCTACATGCGACGCACCGGCGCGCCCGACGCGGTCGGCTCCCTGGTCGCGTACAAGGACCGTCGCAACGCGCTCAAGAACCCGTACGCGCATCTGCACGAGCACGACATCACGCTGGAGAAGGTCCAGGCCTCACCGATGCTCTGGGACCCGATCCGCTACTCGGAGACCTGCCCGTCCTCCGACGGCGCCTGCGCGATGGTCCTCACCGACCGGGCGGGGGCCGCCCGGTCGCCGCGGCCGGCCGCCTGGATGCACGGCGGCGCGATGCGCAGCGAACCGACGCTCTTCGCGGGCAAGGACTTCGTCTCCCCGCAGGCCGGCAAGGACTGCGCGGCCGACGTGTACCGGCAGGCGGGCATCGCGGACCCCCGCCGGGACATCGACGCGGTCGAGATGTACGTCCCGTTCTCCTGGTACGAGCCCATGTGGCTGGAGAATCTGGGCTTCGCCGCCGAGGGCGAGGGCTGGAAGCTCACCGAGTCCGGGGTCACGGAACTGGACGGCGACCTTCCGGTGAACATGTCGGGCGGGGTGCTCTCCACCAACCCCATCGGTGCCTCCGGAATGCTCCGCTTCGCCGAAGCCGCGCTTCAGGTGCGTGGACAGGCCGGAGAACACCAGGTCGACGGCGCCCGCCGGGTCCTCGGGCACGCCTACGGCGGCGGCTCCCAGTTCTTCTCGATGTGGCTGGTCGGAGCCGAGCCGCCCACCTCGTGAACTGTCCCTCTTACGTGGCCTGTGCGCGGCAGGTGCCGAAAGCTAGGCTGGCCGCGGACGACGAACCGGGAGGAGCACGGACGTGGCCGAGAGCACCATCCAGCAGCACCCGCTCGCGGGCTGGGACAAGCCGGAGCTTGACCTCAGCAGCGCCGACTGGCATTCGAGCAGCCGAGGGCAGGGGGATGTCCAGATCGCCTTTGTCGAGGGTTTCATCGCTATGCGCAACAGTGGCCGCCCGGAGAGCCCGTCCTTGATCTTCACGCCCGCGGAGTGGGGCGCGTTCGTGTCGGGGGCGCGGGAGGGGGAGTTCGACCTCACCTGAGACCTGATCCCGCCGGAGACCCGATCCCGCCTGAGGAGGGGGCGTTTCCCGTCCCTTCTTCCGGACGTGCGATCTTCGACGCCTTCCTGGGGTCCTGCCTGAGCGAGGCCGGCCACAGGAAGCGGAAGAAGGCGTTCCGGAGGCGAGAATCCCATGAACACCCTGCCGGCCATCGCTGCGGTCGACGGATCGGACGACAGCCTGCGCGCTCTCGACCGGGCCCTCGACGCGGCCCGCCGACGCGAGGCTCCGCTCCGTGTGGCCCACGTGCGGGAGTACGGCCCCTGGCTGCGGCCGGAGACGCTCACCGCCGCCCAGCCCGAACCGGACACCGACCAGGTGCTCGACCTGGCCCGCGACCGGCTCAAGGGCCTGGGCGAGGAACGCTTCCTACCTCAAGAGTCTGTGCGCGACGGCTCGGACCTCGCGCCGGCCCTGGCCCGTGCCGCCGATGCCTTCCTCGCGAGCCCCGACCGGCAGCGGTTGCGCGCCTGCCTCGCCCCGCGCTGTGTGCGCTACTTCCGCAAGGACCACCCGCGCCAGGGGTGGTGCACACCCTCGTGCGGAAACCGTGCTCGTGTCGCCCGCCACCACGAGCGGCACAAGAAAACGGCATAACCTCCTGGCATGAGCGGAACGAGCGGTGGAACGGGCGCGGAACGTGATCTCGGGCGGCTGCTGAGCGGTATGGAACCCGCCCTGCACCCCGGCCGCTACGTCTTCACCACCGTCCCCGGCAGCACGGCACCCCCCGGTCTCTCACCCGTCGTCACCGTCGTCGAGGACGAGGGCCTGACCCTCGTCGTCGAACAGGAGGACGCCGACGCCGCACGCCTGACCTACGACTATGTGGCCGGGTGGATCACCCTGCGCATCCACTCGGCGCTGGACGCCGTCGGACTCACGGCAGCCGTCGCCCAGGCACTCGCCGCAGAGGGCCTGAGCTGCAACGTCGTCGCGGGCTTCCACCACGACCACCTCTTCGTCCCGCACGAGCGGGCCGCCGAGGCGGTGGCCCTGCTGGAACAGCTGGCCGAACGCTCCGGCCGGTAACAGCCGGACGGGCCCGCGGCACTCGCCCCCGGCGTACGCTGAGCTGCCTGTAGGCCACGGTGCGCACCGTCTCCCCGCGTCGGCCGCACCACCGTGGCAGGGGGTGCGTCATGGGGCGGCAGGGCATGCGGAGCAGGAGAACGCTCTTCGAACGCGAGATGGAACTCGCCGCGGTGGACGAGGCGTTGGGCGAAGTGACCGGGCTGCGCACGGACCCCTTCGGACCCGGTACGGACACCCTCGGACTCAGCGCGGACCCTCTCGGACTCAGCGCCGACCCTCTCGGGCTCGGCGCGGACCCTCTCGGACTCCGTGCGATCGCCGCCGGGGCCCGTACGGACACCCCCGAGCCGCAGCAGCCGCGCCGAACAGCCCCCGAGCTGCAGCACGACACCGTCCGTCCCAGGAACACCGTCCCTCCCGGGAACACCGCCCCTCTCAGGGACGGCGCCGAGCCGCCCGACCGGTCCCGGGGCGGACTGCTCGCCTTCGCCGGACGGGCCGGCATCGGCAAGACGAGCCTCCTCGCCGAAGTGCGCAGGCGCGCCGAGGACAAGGGCTGCACGGTCCTGTCCGCACGAGGCGGCGACCAGGAACAGCGCGTCGCCTTCCACGTCGCACGGCAACTCCTCCAACCCCAGCTCGCGGGCATCCCCGAGATCGAACTCCGTACCTCGCTGGGCAGTTGGTACGCCATCGTCGGACCCGCACTCGGACTGTGCGCCGCCACCGACGGCCCGCCGCCCGACCAGCAGGGCCTGCGCGACGGACTCGACTGGGTCCTCACCCACCTCGCCGTGCGCCGGGCGCCGATGGTTCTCGTCCTCGACGACGCGCACTGGGCCGACCCGGAGTCGCTGCGGTGGCTCGCCGCGTTCGCACCCCGCGCCGAGCAACTGCCCCTGCTCCTCGTCGTCGCCTATCGCCCCGACGAACTCCCGGACCACGCCGAGGCGTTCAGGGGCCTGCCCGGCCGCGCGGGCGGACGCCCCCTCGATCTGGAACCGCTGAGCGCCGACGCCGTCGCCCGCCTGGTACGCGAGACGCTCGGCACGCGGGCCGACGACGCGTTCTGCCGCGAGTGCTGGGCCGTCACGGCGGGCAACCCGTTCGAGACCGTCGAACTCACGGCGAAAGTACGCGACCGCGGCCTGGCCCCGACCGAACCGGGCGCGCACCTGCTGCGCGACCTGGCCGCCGCGGTCAAGGGCAGCGGACTCGTCGCCCGCCTCGAACGCCTCGGCACCTCCACCGTGCGCTTCGCCTGGGCCTGCGCCCTCCTCGGCACCGAGATCTCCCCGACGCTCGCCGCGGCCGTGGCGGGCCTCGGCTCCGAGGAAGCGGCCGACGCGGCGGACGCCCTGCGCGACGCGCGTATCCTGACCGGCGCCGTGACGGGCGAGGGCCCACTCGAATTCGTCCACCCGCTCATCGCCACCGCCGTCTACCGGGCCATCCCCGGCAGCTTCCGTGTCGCACTGCACGGACAGGCCGCCTGGTGCGTCATCGACGCGGGGCTCGGCCCGTCCGCCGCCGCCCGGCACCTCATGGAGACCCACCCCGACGGCGACACCTGGGTCGTCCAGCAACTGCGTGCCGCCGCCCGCGAGACCCTGCGCGCCGGAGCCCCCGACGCCGCGCGCCGCCACCTGGCCCGCGCCCTGCGCGAACCCCCGCCCCTCGCGGAACGCGCCGCGGTCCTCTACGAACTCGGCTGCGCCTCCCTGCTCACCGAGCCGGCGACCACCGTCAACCATCTGCGCGCCGCCCTGGAGGAGCCGATCCACGACCCCGGGCTGCGCCACAACATCGTCTACCGGCTCTCCCAGGTCCTCGCCCACAGCGACCGGCTCGGCGAGGCCTCCGACACCCTCGCCCGCGAGATCAGGGTGACCGCAGACGTACGCGTACGGCTGCGGATGCAGTCGGAACAGTTCATGTGGGACGCCTTCCGGGCCGACGAACCCGAGTCGCCGGCCCGCTCCCGCCGGCTGGCCCGGCTCGCCGACCGGCTCACCGGCCGCGACCTCACCGAGCGCTATGTGATCGGCCTGCGTGCCTGGGACGCCACCCTGCGCGGCGAACCCGCCCACCTCGCGGTCCACCACGCGGAGCGCGCCCTGGCCGGCGGCTTCGGCTGGGCCGAGGCCGACCGTGGCTTCGAGGTGCCCGTCCTCGTCGCCCTCACCTTCATGTACGCCGACCGGCCCGGGCGCGCCGAGGAACTGTTCGCCGCCGGGATCGCCGACTTCGAACGGCAGGGCTGGCACGGCGCCCACCTCTCCTTCGGCTACACCCTGCTCGCGTACGTACGCTTCCGCCGCGGCAGGCTCGCCGAGGCCGAGGACTTCGTCCGCGCGGGGCTCGGGCTCGCCGAACGGGTCGGCCCCGGCACCCCCGCCCACTGGTACGCGGTCGGCATCCTCGTCGAGGTCCTGCTCGCCCGCGGCCGGCTCACCGAGGCCACGCGGATCGCCGAGGACCACGCCTTCGAGGAGCCGTTCCCCGCCGCGGTCGTCTTCCCCGACTCCCAGACCGTCCACGGCGAGCTGCTGCTGGCCAGGGGCCTGGCCAAGGACGCCGCCGCCGAACTCGCGGCGGCCGGGCGCCGCCTCGACCCGCGCGGCATGCGCAATCCCGCCTGGTGTCCGTGGCAGCTGCACCTGGCCCGGGCCGAGAGCCACGACGCGCCGGAGCGGGCCGTGGCCACGGCGGCCGACGCGGTGCGGCGGGCCCGGCAGTACGGGGCGCCGTCAGCGGTGGGCCAGGCGCTGCGCGCGGCGGCCGACGTCTCCTCGGGACTGGCCCGCGTCAACCTCCTCGAAGAGTCCGTGCACCATCTGGAGCGCTCCCCGGCGGCGTACGAACTGGCCTGCGCGCTCGTCGCCCTCGGCGCGGAGCTGCGCCGCAGCAGCCGTCCCGGGGAGGCCGCCGAGCACCTGTACCGGGGGCTCGACGCGGCCGTGCAGTGCGGCGCCGACGGGCTGGCCGCGGCGGCGCGCGACGAACTGGAGGCCGCCGGGCTGCGGCCCCGCCGCCTGCACAGCGCCGAGACGGACACGCTCACCGCTCGGGAGTGCGCGGTCGCGGAACTGGCCGTGCGGGGCCTCACTCCGGCGACCATCGCCGAACGGCTCCGCACGGAGGAGACCACGGTGGTACGGCTGCTGTCGGCGGTGTACCGGAAGGTGGGAACGGAGCGGACGGGGCTGAGGGCGGCGTTGGGCACGGCGAGGAGGGAGAGCCCTCGGGCCTAGGGGCTGCTGGGAGAAGTTCGTGGATCCAGGCTCGGTGGCCGCCGACCCCAAGGCCGTACGCCCTCCGATGCACGTACCATTGCGGCATGTCCTTCCTCCGCCGCCGTAGCGCCACTCCCGCCGGGCCAGACTTCGACGTTCTGGCCATGGATCCGGGCGACTGGCCGGGCAATCTCGGCGCGGGCCTGCTGCCCGCCCCCGATGGCAGCTGCCAGGGTGTGTTCTTGCGTTACGACCTGTTCGGCGGCCGCGGTCCGGCGATGATCATCGGCAATCTGCCGGAGGGCTCCCCGGCCCGGGAGGTCGCCGAGGGAGAGGTCCCCTTCGAGGTGGCGCAGCTGCTGCAGGCGCTGGAGAACGACGAAGAGGTCGTCGTCACCGGCGCCGAGGACATGCCGGTCATGCAGGGTGACAACCTCCTCATCGTGCGCCGCCTCAAGCTCTCCGAGACGCGTATCTCCTGTGTGCAGTTCGACCGCAGCGACAAGGTCCTCGTGACGATCGCCGCCTGGGACCGCCCCATCACCGACGACCTGTACGCGCTTTTGAAGCCGCTGCCCGCGGAGCTGTTCCAGCAGGGCTAGCCCGGCGCACCGACGAAGTGGAAACCGGGGTGCGGGTGCATGAGGAAGTCGTGGTGCGAGATGTTCCACGCGTAGGCACCCGCCAGCCCGAACGCCACGCGATCACCCGCGCGCAACGCAGGCGCGGGGACGTCCCGGGCGAGCACGTCCTTCGGAGTGCACAACTGGCCGGTGAGCGTGACGAGTTCGCCCCGCGTGACCGGCCGGGCCCACGGATGCGGCCAGTCCTCCACCCTGAGCAGGGTGCAGGGCTGGTCGTGCCCCTTGGTCGCCGGAGTGCGCAGGTGATGCGTGCCGCCGCGCACGACGGCGAACTCCTCGCCGTGGCTCGGCTTCACGTCCAGTACCTCGGTCGCGTACCAGCCGCAGTACGCCGTCAGCGCCCGCCCGGGCTCGATACGCAGGGTCAGATCCGGGTGCCGGGACAGAAGGCGGGCGAGCCCGGTCCCGTACGCGGCCCAGTCGAAGCGTTCGTCGGGGGCCGCGTAGTCGACCGTCATGCCTCCGCCGACGTTCACCTCCGCCGGCCGGACCCCGTGCCGCGCAGCCAGTCGGACGGCCCAGTCCACGATGGACTCGGCCACCGCGAGCTGCTCCGGAGCCCGGAGTCCCGACGCCAGATGGGCGTGCACACCCTTGAGTTCGAGATGCGGGTACGTGCCGTCGGTGAGCAGACCCATGACCGTGTCCGCCTGGGCCGGGTCCAGGCCGAAGGGTGAGGGGCGCCCGCCCATGGCGAGGGAACTCGCCGCCAACGAGCCCGCGGCGACAGGCAGGTTGAAACGGGGCAACACTCCCACCCGGCCGTCGGGACGCACCTGCCGGGCCAGCTCGGCCAGCATGTGCAGCTCGTACTCGCTCTCCACATGGAAGCGCTCCACGCCCAGCTGCAACGCGGCGACGATCTCGGCGGGAGTCTTGCCGGGACCGCCGAAGGCCAGCGGGCGGCCCGGCACCGCCTCGGCGACATGGGTGAGTTCGCCGCCCGACGCCACCTCGTATCCGTCCACGTACGCGCCCAGTGCGGCCAGGATCTCCGGCTCCGGGTTCGCTTTCGCCGCGTAGTACAGCTCGACGCGCTCGGGCAGACAGGCTCGTACGGCCGCCGCGTGCGCGCGCAGCGCCGTCAAGTCGTAGATGTAGGCGGGAAGTTCCCCGGAGGGCAGGGAGCGCACCCGGTCCCGTACGGCGTCGGTGGGATCGGTCATCGGGTGCCCCCGGTAGCGGTAGCGGTAGCGGTAGCGGTAGCGGTAGTGGTAGCGGTAGCGGTCGTGCGGGGCGGGGCGTCTCCGCCGAGCGGCTCACCGAGTGCCTGGCTGATCGGCTCGCCGAGTGGCGAGGGCAGACGGACGTATCCGGCTTCGCGGTCGGCCTTGCGCTCCCAGCGGGTCAGAAGGTTCGTCTTGGCGGGCAGGGGCACGCCAGCGAGCAGCGCGGCCAGCGGCGGTGGACAGCCGTAGCGGTCGGCGTACGTCCGCAGGGCGCCGCGGACCTCGGCCCACAACGCGGCCTCGGCACGGGGATGCAGATCGGCGATGGCGGCGAGCAGCTCGGCGACGTGGTTCACCAGCAGGCAGTAGACGACCCGGTCCCAGCCGCGTTGCGCGTCGTACGTCATCGGGCCCGCGACCTCGGGCGGCAGCGAGGCGAGGGTCTCGGCGTGCCGCTCGGGCACGAGCTTGGTGCCCTCCAGGTCCCGGAACAGGACCTGCGCGGGCATGCCGTCGCCGTCGACGCAGATCAGCACGTTCTGCAGATGGGGTTCCAGTACGAGGCCGTGGTCGAAGTAGGCGGCGAGTACGGGCGGCACGAGCAGCCTGAGGTAGGCCGCCCACCAGTCGAGTGCGGCCCGCGGCCCGGCCCCGGCGAGGAGCCGGGAGATGTGCGCGGGACCGGTGGGGTACTCGTCCGCCACGGCCGCCGCGAGCAGCGGGGTGGTGCCGGGCAGGAGCCGGTGGGCCAGGCCCTCGCGGACGATGACGCCGAAGCCTTCGAGAAGGTCGCGGTCCGGTGTTCCGTCGGGACCGGGCAGGGCGAGGCTGCGGTAGGCGGGCTCGCGCAGCACCGCGCTGCCCGGGAACCGTTCGGCCAGGTCGGCCAGGACCGGACCCAGTACCCGGGTGAGCGCGACGGCGCCGGACAGCTCGTAACTGGCGTTTTTACGCAGGCAATTGGTGATTCTGATGTTGAGGCTGAACTTCAGGAACGACTCGCCGTCGTACAGGGTCCGTACCGAGGCGGTGGCGGCGAAGGGCCTGCCGCCCGGCCCGAGGTCGAGGATGTCCCCGCGTCCGAGAGCCGCGCGCAGCGTCGGGTGTTCGCGCAGCATCTCGTACTGCCAGGGATGGGCGGGCAGCAGCCGGTAGCCCTCGGGGAGGGAGACGGGTGCGATCAGCCGGTCGAGTGCGTCCAGGGCGCCGGGCCCCGCGGACTCCTCAGCGATCAGGTGCTCGCGCACGGCGAGGTTGCGCAGCGGGAAGGCGGCGCCGGCCTCCGGCGCGTAGGCGGGCCAGGAGTCCGCGTCCCCGGTGCGGGCCTTGGGCGTGGGGTGGAAGCGGTGCCCGAACAGCAGCGACTGCTCGGAGGCGAGGTAGGCGGCGACGGGCGTGTCCGCCGCCGGGCCGGTGCCGGGCCGTACGCGCGGAGCGCCTGTCCGTGCGGGAAAGGACGCGGCGATACTCCGGTGGCTGGAGTCGATCTGCTCCAGGAACTCCTCGTTGCGCGCACCGGTCCGCAGGGACAGCTCGTCCTGTGTGTGCTCCGCCAATCGCCGCCAGCCGATCTCGCTCCAGTCGCCGTCAGCCGTCCGCTCGCTCACCGGTCCGGTGAAGCGGTGCGCGCCGAGCATCGACGTACGCCGCAACGCGATCCGCAGCAGCACACCTCGGCGGGGCAGCCGCAGCAGCAGATGGCGGTCGGTGAGGGCGGTCTGCTGCTCGGGGGCCGACACCTCGCGCACCAGACAGTTGAGGAGTGTGTGCGCCACGACCTCGTCGGCCGAGGGGAGTTGCGCCTGCGCTGCGGATTCGGGGGCGGGGCTGGGGGTGCGGCTGGGGATGGCGAGGGAGGTGCTACCGAGCGACTCGGTCAGCGAGGGCATGTGCGGCTCCAGCAGGTGCGAAGAGAGCGAAGAACGGTCGCGCGTCGGAAGATCCGGGCACCGGCCGGGGAGGGGGCCGGCAGCGCCGGGCCTCGGCACTCATGCCGACGTCCCGATGCGGCGCAGGTAGTTGGGCCCGCTGGTGTAGTGCTTGTTGATGTCCACCGCGCCCGAACGTTCCTTGGTGAGGAGCGTTCCGGCGGTGACCATCGCCTTGACCGGCAGGCGCGGCGCGTCCAGCACCCGGGCCCGCAGCACGGCACCGGGTTCGCCGGTTCCCGTCCCGAGCCGTTCGATCGCCTCGGCGAGCCGGTCGCGCACGAGCCGCAGCAGCACCGGAAGGGGTGCCCGGCCGTGCCCCGCCAGTCCGAAGGCGTAGGCGCCCGCGCACAGATGGACCGTGATCGTGGTGAACAGGTCGACGATTGGCCCGTCCTCCTCGGTGAAGGTCCTGACGTCGTCGAAGTCCCCGGGTCCCGGAGCCGCGGCCCCCAGCCGCTCGGTCAGCCGCGTCCCGTTGATGCGCGGCCCGTCGTTGTCCTTCAGCAGCAGGCGCAGCCGGGTCCGGCCGTCGTGCCGCCGGTCGAGGACCAGTGAGATGTTCTGCTGGTGCGACTCCAGCGCGACCCCGTACCCGAACAGGGTGGTCTGCCAGTCGAAGAGCAGGGTCAGACAGGTGTCCAGCAGTCCGAGGACGTCACCGTCGAAGAAGCGGTCGGTCAGATGGTCGACGACCAGTCGTCCGCCGGGTGCTTCGGCCAGGAGCGCGGCCATCGGAACGACGACGGCGTCCTGGAGGCTGTCGGGGTACCGCCGGAACAGCGCGGCGAGCAGCTCGTGCCCGGCGTGCGCGTACGCGGTCTCGTCGGCGTGCAGGATCGTGCTCCGGAAGCGTGGCTCGCGGTCGATGATCCGCTCGACCAGACGCTGTCCCGCGGCCCCGTCGAGGAGTGTGCCGGGTTTGATGGTCCGCCGGTTGCGCAACCCCAGCGTGGCGGTCGCCAGGGGGAGTTTGACATGCAGGGACGGCTGCGCGGAGAGGGCCACGGTACGCATCGACAGGGTCGGCACGGCTTCGAGGTGGGGGCGGTCGGCGAGCACGGCGCGGTCCGCCAGCCCGGTGGCGCGCAGGGCCCCGTCCAGCGCGGGCCCGACGGTCAACGGGTGTACGGGCATGGCCACATGGGTGCCATCGAGTCCGGTGAGCCCGAGTCGCGCGGGGGTGGGCCAGCCGTCCGGGAGCGTTCCGGTGACCGTGACCGCGTCACGCGGCAGCGCGAGCCAGCGCAGAGCGAAACGGGGAAACAACTCCGGCGCGTAGGCGCGGAGTTGCCGCTCGTTCAGCCCGGAACGGCCGCGTGCGGTGGGATAGACGGGATGGTCCAGACGGGCGGCGAGGGTGTCGTACGCCAGCCCTCCGGTCATCCCCTGCCAACGTGCCGGCTCATGGCCGTGACGGCCCGTCAGTTGCCTGACCACCTCGTCGCGGGTCGCCGTGTGCAGCCGCATGGTGGCCAGCGTCTGACGGCACTCCTCGCCGAACGCGTCGAATCCGTCCCGGTCGAGAGGGTGGGCGAGGGGGCGCAGGGCGGCGAGGATCGTGTCGCACGTCTCGTAGGACACGGACACGGGCACGGGCACGGACACGGGCTCGGACGCCCCGGGCCCTTCGGGTCCCTCCGCCTTCCCGGGCGCCCCGAACTCCTTCACGAGCAGGGGCAGTCGGGCCGCGTACTCGCACTGGAACCCGTCCTCGACGACCGGCAGCAGAAGGGACTGCCCCGTCCCGGCGGCCCGTCGGAGCCAGGCGCCGTCCGGTCGGTGTACGAGCCTGCCGGACGAGCGCAGGCCGACGACGTCCTCGCGCAGCAGGGCGCTGAGCACCCGGATCACCAGTTCGCCCTCGGCGGTGCCGGCCGCCACGCCCGCGACACCGACACCGACACCGGTACCGATACTGGTACCGGTACTTTCGCCGTCACCGGTTCCGGTTCCGGGGAGCGAACCGATCACGGCTGGATCTCCCACCGCTGACCGGCCAGGAACCCGGCCACCGCCTTGTCCACGTCCTCCTGGACGGTTCCGGTGGCCCTCACCACGCCGAGGAAGTCGCGGTTGGTGCGGTACACCTCGTGACGCTCACCGATCTCCCGGAGCGGACGGTAGGTCAACCGCACCCCGTCGACGGTGAGGTCGGCCGGGGCCGGGGCCGCCGTCAGCGTTCCCGCGCTCTCCGCGCACGGATAGTCCAGCCGGGCCACGCCGTCGCGCCGTTCACCGAGCGAGGCGGGCAGGGGCTCACCCAGATGCGTACGCAGGAGGTGTTCGAAGAACGGAATCTCCAGCAGGTGCGCCAGCAGCAGATCGCACTGGTCGCCTATGGCGCGGTAGTTGACCTCGATGATCCTCGCCCGGCCCTCGTGCACCACGAACTCGGTGTGGCAGGCGCCGAAACCGACGCCGATAACGTCGAGTTGGGCGAGTACCTGGGCGACGACCGCTTCGGGATGGGCCGCGACGAAGGTCAGCCGCTCCTCTATGAAGTACGGCGGCGGGGACAGCACGGTGTGGAAGCCGCCCAGGACATGGCGGACGTGACCGTCACCGAGTGTCTCCAGGGTGTACAGCTCGCCGGGCAGATACTCCTCGACGACCAGGGCGGCACCGGGGCGCCGGCCACGGATCTCCGCGCAGCGGGCCGCCAGTTCCTCCGGGCCCTCGACGCGTACGACGTCCTCGCTGGCCACGCCCTCACGCGGCTTGACCACACACGGGTACGGCGCGTCCAGAGCGGCCACGTCCGTGTCCTCGGTGACTTCCGCCGACCACACCGTGTCCGCGTCGGCGGACGCGAGGCGGCGCCGCATCTCCGCCTTGTCCTTGGTGCGCAGGGCGACCCGCCAGTCCTTGCCCGGCAGGCCGAAGTAGTCGGCGGCCAAGGCGGTCTGGGTCTGCAGATGGTCGCTGTTGGAGAAGACCGCGTCGGGACGGCCGAGCGTCGATATACGGGTGATGACGGAACGGAAGTCGCGGACGTCGCACCCCACGATCTCGATCTCCGGATACACGCGCCGATGGGCGTCCGGCTGGTCGGTGAGCACCGTCACGTCCAGGCCCAGCCGGGCGGCGGCGGGGAGGAACCCTTCCGTGACGGAGTCGGTGGGGTTGCGGGCAAGCAGATACATACGCACGCGGAGAACAACTTCCGCTCGTGGGCGGGCGGGTGAGGATGGCCGGTCGGCCGGTGGGGCGTGCTGAGGCAGGGCTCTGCCCGCGCAGGCGCGGCCTGTTCGGTCGTAGTCACATCAAGTGAATTCAGGGGAGGCATGTTTTGTTTCTCAACCGGCCATGAAGGTGCTGTGACGTGCGCCTCCCTTGATCGCTGTTCGGGGGGTGTTGTCACGCACCGCTGTTAGCGATCTCTATACTAAGGTAAGGCTTACCTCCTTTTCTTGCTTTCCCCCTGCGCAGGAGTACCGATGACCGTGGCCCTGGAGACCGTGTCGACCGGTGTGCCCGCGACCGTGTCAGGCCTGCTCTCCGACACCTATCGGCACCTGACGCAGGTGTGCCAGGCGTTGGCGGTACGGGTGGCGGACCCGGCGTCGGACTTCACCCGTACGAGCCTGAGCGGCGCGGAGTTGACGAAAAATCAGGACGCTCTTGAGGCGTTCCTGTCGGCCGAGGACTCCCGCATCAGGGAACGCTACGACCACGTCCCGCGCCGTGACGTCGCCGCGTCCCGTGCCCTCCACGACTACGCGTGGTCGGTCGGCCTGCTGATGAGCGGCGTCTGGTACCTCACCGGCCGGGTGCCGCGTGTCCGCCCCGAGGATGTGCGGATCGACCTGTCGTCCGGCACGTTCGAGATCACCCCCGGACCGGACCTGGCCTGTCTGCCGAAGGACTCGGCCGGCTCTCTCCCCGGGGTCCTGACGGTCCCGCACGAGGAGGCTCTGCGCGCGGAGTTGAGGGTCGCCGTCGCCGACCACATGGAGCCGCTGCTCTCCGCGATCGCCCCCTACATCCGGCGCGGCCCGCGCGCGCTGTGGGGCCTGGTCACCGACGACCTCGTCTCCGGCATCTGGTACCTCGGCCGCATGCTCGGCAGGGAACCGGACTCCGTACGGGCCGCCACCGCCCTGTTGCCCTCAGCGGTCGCACCCTTTCCCGGTGGAGCGGACTTCCGCCACCTCACCGGCGGCGACGGCCGGCAGCACCCGACCCGCACCCGGATGGGCTGCTGCCTCTACTACACGATCCGCCCCGCCGAGGCCTGCGCCACCTGCCCGCGCACCTGCGACGCCGAGCGACTGCGCCGGATCGAGTCCTGACCCCGGCGCAGCCCGCCCTGCTCACGCGGACGGCTCATGAGGATGGCTCACGCGGACGGCATCACCCGCACATCGGCGGCCCGTACGAACGCCACCCGGTGCCCGAACTGGATCTCGTAGTACATGTCCGAACCCCGCACCACCCGGTGCGGTGTCGTGTCGAAGGTCGGCGCGTAGAAGTACTCGCCGGGCACCTTGTCACCGACCGCGTACCTCTGCCCCGCGAGCAGCTTGTACGGCAGCGGCGAGACCGACTGGACGGGCACGCCCTCCGGGTACGCCTCCTTCTCCGGGTAGGCGCGCCCGTACACGGGGATCTCGGTCAGTCCGGCCTTCGGGGTGATGACGGCACCGGCCGCGTCCACCGCCGTCGGCTGCTTCGCCGGGTTCTTGAACCAGGCCTTCCGGCCGAGATACCAGATCGCCGTCCAGTCGCCGTCGCGCCCGGCGACCGCGTACCGCTGACCGGTGGAGACCCGCGAGCCGAGGTCGTTCACACCGGTCGTGGAGTCGCCGCCGTCAGGTCGCAGACCGATGTCCTTGACGAGCGGGGCGTCCTCGCGCGGCTCGGTGTAGAGGCGTACGGCGCTGGATCCGTGGGCCGCGCAGGGCTCGGCCGCCGTGACGCAGCCGGTGAACACCGGCTTGTTCGTGGCGAACCTCGGCGCGACGGTCACCAGCCCGCCCTTCGGTCCTGCCGTGGCGCGCAGGGGCTTGCCGAGCAGCGCGAAGTAGTGCTGCCAGTCCCAGTACGGGCCCGGGTCCGTATGCATCCCCGGGATGGTCGCGGTCGTCGTACCGGGCACGGTGTCGTGGCCGAGGATGTGCTGCCGGTCCAGCGGGATGCCGTACTTCTTGGCCAGATACGTCACCAGACGCGCCGACGACCGGTACATCGCCTCCGTGTACCAGGTGTCGGGCGCGGTCAGGAAACCCTCGTGCTCCAGGCCGATCGACTTGGCGTTGATGTACCAGTTGCCCGCGTGCCAGGCCACGTCCTTGGCCTTCACATGCTGGGCGATGTGCCCGTCGGTGGAGCGCAGGGAGTACTGCCACGACACATAGGTCGGGTCCTGCACCATGTCGAGGACGCCGTCCCAGGCGCCCTCGGTGTCGTGGACGACGATGTACTTGATGCTCTGGGACTTCGGCCGGTCGCCCAGATCATGGTTGCCGTAGTCGCCGTCCCCGAACTCCTCGTACGGCGCCGGGATCCACTCGCAGGACACGGTCGACGGACACTCGGTGGTGCCCGCGGCCGGTGCCCGCAGCCCCGCCCCCTTCAGCTGGGCCGTCGCCGGTCGCAAGCGTGGCCGCGCGGCCAGCGAGATCCGCTGCCCCGAGTCCGTCGTGCGCTCCTCGCCGCGGCGGATCACGTCGAAGACGTCATCGGCGTACGTCGCCGCCGTCGCCGTGTCGTCGGCACCCGAGTAGCGCGCCACCGCTCCGTACCAGTCGGCCGCGTCGTCGCTGAGCGGTTCGCCGAGCTGCTTCTGCGCCGCCGCCAGCAGCGCGGCACCGCCCGCCACGTTCGCGGCGGCGTCCGTACGCAGCCGCTCCGCGGGAATGCCGCTCAGCTCGGCGGCCTTCGTCAGCGTCTTGAGGCGGGCCGGAAGTTCGGCGTTCTCCGGAACCCGCGTGTCCGCATCCCGTGTGTCGGGCAGACGGGCGCCGCGTGAATCGTCGCCCCGAGGGTCCTCCGTACCGTCGCTGTGATGCGATGCCGCGGTCCGGGCGAGCGCCGTGCGGGCGTCGGTCAGATGCATCGGGCCGTAGCCGCCCGTGACGCTCGGAGCCCCCTCGTGCGCCTCCCACCGGGACTGCAGGTACGAGACGGCCAGCAGCACGCTCTGCGGTACGTCGTACTCGTCGGCGGCGTTGGCGAAAGCATTCTGCAGATGCGCGGAGGGCGCGGACGTACGGCCGCTGTCGCCGTCGCCGACGCCGTCGTACGGGGCGGCACCGAGCAGGGGCAGCAGCAGTGCGGCCGAGGCGACGGCACCCGCGGTCCGGCGGGCACGTCCGTGCCGGGCGCAGGTGCTGGGGTCGGTGGGGGATCCTCGCAAAGCAGGCCTCCTGGGACGATCGGGCGTGACGGTGCGTACGGGGGCGGGTGTGCGTCAGTGGTACCGGCTCTCCGACGATCCGTCAATCATTCCCCGAGGCGGACGATTTCCCACGTCAGCGGTGGGGGTTCACCGATTTCGGCGCGGTGGTGACCCGGCCTGCGAGGCGTCAGTGGAGTGGACCTTTGGCGAAAAGCCCGCGGAAGAGGCCGCGGAAGAGGCTGGGGGAAAGGGCTGCGGAGAAGGACGCGGCCACGAAGAAGGCCCGCGGTGCGCCCTGTCCCTGGGCGTACCGCGGGCCTTCGTTCCCGTCAGCGAGTACCGACCGCCGCGCGAACGGCCTTGCGGGCCATCTGGCAGTCGTCGTGCAGCCGCCTCAGCAGCAGCCGCTGTTCCTCGCCGGACGGCGCGGCGCCCGGGTGGGCCGCTCCCGGTGCCGCCGGAGCCGTCTCCTGCATCGACCGCTGCACGGCCGTCTCGTACGTACGGATCTCCCTGGTCAGGACGAGCATCAGGTTCACCAGGAACGCGTCACGCGCCGCGGGTCCCGCCGACTGGGCCAGCTGGCTGATCTGCCGGCGGGCGACGGGCGCCTCCCCGAGGACCGCCCACAGCGTCGCCAGGTCGTACCCCGGCAGATACCAACCCGCGTGCTCCCAGTCCACCAGCACTGGACCGGCCGGTGAGAGGAGCATGTTCGACAGGAGGGAATCGCCGTGGCAGAACTGGCCCATGCCCTGGCGGCCGGCCGAGTGCGCGATGCCGTGCACCAACTTCTGCAGGTCGCCCATGTCCCGGTCCGTGAGCAGCCCCAGCTCGTGGTAGCGGGAGATCCGCGCCGCGTAGTCCAGCGGGGCGTCGAAGGTCCCCGCCGGCGGCCGCCACGCGTTCAGCCGGCAGATCGCGCCGAGCGCCGCCCTGATGTCCGCGCGGGGCGGGGCCTCCACCGGATGCCGGTTCAGCGCCGCCACCCGTCCCGGCATCCGCTCGATCACCAGGGTGCAGTTGTCCGGGTCCGCCGCGATCAGCCGGGGCACCCGGACCGGCGGGCGGTGCCGGACGAACGAGCGGTATGCCGCTATCTCGTGCCGGATCCGCTCGGTCCACACGGGTGAGTGGTCCAGTAAACACTTGGCGACCGCGGTGCTGCGCCCTGTCGTACCGACAAGGAGCACGGAGCGTCCGCTGCGGCGCAGCACCTGAACCGGAGCGAACTCCGGGCAGATCCGGTGCACCGACGCGATCGCCGTGCGCAGCTGGGCGCCCTGGGGGCCGGACAGGTCGAGTCTCCCGCTGAGCGGCGGCGTCCCGAGCCCCGGAATGCGCCGCGACCGGCCGCCACCGAGCACGGGAGCCGCCGCGGGACGCGCGGGGTCGAGGTAGGGGCCGCCGCCTGCCGGGCGGGCGTGCAGCGACCGGGGTGGGGCGGACACGGAGGACGATGCTGTGTACATGGGCGAAACAGATCCCTTCGTGTGCCGGCGAGTTGCCGCGCTACCCGCCCCGGTCGCGTCGGTACACCCTGGGGAGTGGCCCTCGGTGACCGGGTCGGGGTGGCGCGTTCCTACCTGACACCCGGCGCCCACTGGCACACCATCTGGCGTGCCCTGGCGAACCCTGGCGAATAGTCGCTCAGCAACTGACAGACGGTTACTGTCAACTCAGCCGAGAACCTGGGGGCTTGACGTGAGCGGACAACCCAATACCCGACTGTCGGACCTGTTCGGCCTGGCCGGCTGGTCCAAGGGCGAACTCGCGAGGATGGTCAACCGGCAGGCGGCGGCCATGGGCCACCCCCAGCTGGCGACGGACACCTCAAGGGTGCGGCGGTGGATCGACACGGGCGAGATCCCGCGCGATCCGGTGCCACGGGTGCTGGCAGCACTGTTCACCGAGCGTCTCGGCCGTGTCGTGACCATCGAGGATCTCGGTCTGGTCCGGCACGGGCGCACGGGGAAACGGCAGGGCGGCGGGAGTGCGGAACATCCCGACGGTGTGCCGTGGGCGCCCGAGCGGACCGCCGCGGTCCTCACCGAATTCACGGGAATGGACCTCATGCTCAACCGACGCGGCTTGGTGGGCGCGGGCGCCGCGCTCGCCGCAGGATCCGCAATCAGCAGCTCCATGCACGAGTGGCTGCACACCGATCCGGCCCTGGTGGCCGACGCCCCTGAAACCGACAGTCCCCTGCACGCCGACCCCGCCGGGTTCGACCGCTACGAGGCCGCCCCCATCGGGTCGCAGGAGATCGAGGAACTGGAGCGCTCGGTCGAGGTGTTCCGGGCCTGGGACGCGGCCCGCGGTGGCGGCCTGCAGAGAAAGGCTGTCGTAGGGCAGCTCAACGAAGTGGGAGGCATGCTCTCCTACCGGCACCCCGACCATCTGCAGCGGCGCCTGTGGGGCGTCGCCGCCAACCTCGCCGTCCTCGCGGGCTGGATGTCGCACGACGTCGGCCTGGAGCCCACGGCGCAGAAGTACTTCATCATCGCCGCCCACGCGGCCCGGGAAGGCGGTGACCGGCCCCGCGCGGGCGAGGCGCTCTCCCGGGCGGCCCGTCAGATGGTGCACCTGGGCCGGCCCGACGACGCGCTCGACCTCATGAATCTCGCCAAGTCGGGATCCGGCGACGAGGTCCTGCCGCGTACGCAGGCCATGCTCTACACCATCGAGGCCTGGGCGCAGGCGTCACTGGGCAAGGGCCAGGCCATGCGGCGCACCCTGGGCGAGGCGGAGGACCTCTTCGTCTCGGACAGGGGTGACGTGCCGCCGCCGAGCTGGATGCAGCTCTTCGACGAGGCGGACATGCACGGGATGCAGGCCCTGGCGTACCGGACGCTCGCGGAGCACGACCCGGCCGCGGCCGCCGTCGCGCAGCGCCACGCCAAGGAGGCTCTGGCGCTCCGGGAGAAGGGCCGGGACCGGTCGAAGATCTTCGACCATCTCTCGCTCGCCTCGGCCTGCTTCATCGCCGACGACCCCGAACAGGCCGACCGGTACGCACGCCTGGCCCTGACGTCGATGGGTTCGAACTCGTCCCATCGCACCTGGGACCGGCTCCGGGAGATGTACCGGCTGACGGGACAGTACTCCAGCTATCCGAAGATCCACGATCTGCGTGAGGAGATCAAACTGTCGTTGCCCAAGGGCGCGTTGAAACCGAGGGGCAACAACAGCGCACGGGCGTAGGGGGCCTGTGCCCTGGGACCAGCGACCTGGGCCGCCCGCCGCAGTATTCCTCAGGTGGTGACCCGGGCGACGAGTACGCAGGCGTCGTCCTCGCGTTCCGTCGCCCCGAACTCCTCCACCACGGTCCGTACGCAGTCCTGTGCGCTGCGGGCCTCCTGGAAGCGGGGGGCCAGGTCGAGGAGGCGGCTGACGTCCGCGGTGCTTTCCACTGTCCCGGTCGCGTCCGGGCGGGGGCGCCCCCACCGTGGGGGGACCAGTCCGTCGGTGTGCAGGAGCAGCAGGTCGCCCGGTTCGAGGGGCACTTCGGCCTGCCCGTAGACGGCACCCGAGGTGGCGCCCAGGAGGACGCCGTCGGGCGGAGCCAGCATGCGGCCCGTCCCGTTGCGGAACAGCAGCGGGGCGGGGTGTCCGGCCTGCGCCCAGACGAGGGTCCGGCTCTGCGGCCGGTAGCGGCAGCACACCGCGCTGCCCAGGGCCGGCTGGAGGGAGGCGTCGAGTAACTGGTTGAGCCATGCCAGGAGCTGGCCGGGTTCGGTGCCCGCCACGGCCATGCCGCGCAGCGCGCCGAGGAGCATCGCCACGCCCGAGGTGACGGCGACCCCGTGACCGGTGAGGTCGCCGACGCTCAAGAGCTTCTGCCCGTCGGGCATGTCGAGGGCGTCGTACCAGTTGCCGCCGATCAGCGAGCTGGTCGAGGAGGGCAGATAGCGGGCGGCCAGGTCCAGAATTCCCGGGCCCTGCCGCGGGGGCGGCGGGGATCCGCGCCACGGCGGCAGGACGGCTTCCTGCAACTCGACCGCGAGGCGGCGTTCGGTCTGTGCGACCTGTCGCTGTCGCTGCAGCGAGTCACGGGTCTCACTGACGGTCCGCTGGCTGCGGCGCAGTTCGCTGACGTCCCGCAGGACGGCCCACATCGAGGCGGTGCTGCCGTCCGCGTCCAGCACCGGCTCACCCATCATGTGCACGGTCCGTACGCCGCCGTCGGGCCGCACCATGCGGAACTCCCCGTCGATCGGTTTGCCGTCGATCAGACAGTCCGTGACCATCGAGGTCAGCCTCGGCCGGTCCTTGTCGAGGACGACGGAGGGCAGCTCGTCGAGAGTGAGCGGGGGAGCGGCGGGGTCCCTGCCGAGGATCCGATACAGCTCTCCGGACCAGGTCGCCTCGTCCGTCAGCAGGTTCCACTCGGCACTGCCGACCCGGCTGATCAGCGAGCCGCGACCGGCAGGCGCCGGAGGCACGGCCCGTACGGCGGGGGGTGCCTCCTCCCGCTCGGCGGGCACGGTCGAGGGACCGTCCCGCAACTGCGCCAAGTGCGCGTCGAGATCGTCGAGCTGATGCACGGCCAGGTCGCACAGGGCGCGCTGCCAGCGTCCCTCCGGGTCCGTGCCGTCGGCCGGCGCGTCGCGTCGGACGGCGTCCATGTCGCCCCGGAGGCGGCGCGTCTGCGAGATGAGCGCGTCGACCGCGCCGCGCGGAGGCGGCTGGGCGGCAGGGTGGTCCGCCGAGAGATGGGACGGCATGACGTACTCCGATACAGGCACGGTACGACCAAGGCAGAGGGAAGGACCGTTACGACTGTTGCACAGCGCGCGACGCGCTGTAAGGGATTCGGCAACACACGACAGGGTGGTGCCGCGGGCACGTGCCACTGTCCTGCCGAGGGGCCTGACCGGGACGAATCCGGTACGCGGATCGGCGGTCGGGCCGTACTCAACAGGGGCGAGTCGAAGGGGTGCGACCCACTCCTGCCAGTCGCAGCACGGCGTCCAGACCCCGGGGCGCGCCCGGGGCGGCTCCGGCGGGCAGCACATAGGCGCGGAGCCCGGCGCCCGCCGCCCCGCCGTCCTTCGCCGGATGGTCGCCCACCATCAGCGTCTCGGCCGGCGCCACCCCCAGTTCGCGGCAGGCGCGCCCGAAGAGCGCCGGGTCGGGCTTCTCCGTGCCGTGGGCGTAGGAGTGCACCCACGACGAGAAGTGCCGGGCGAGTCCGTGGTGCGCGAACGTCGCCCGCAGATCCCAGCCCACGTCACTGACCACGCCGAGGGCGATCCCCTCGTCGGTCAGCCGTGCGAGCGTGGACCGCGTGTCCGCGTACGGCACCCAGTGCCCGGGTGCCTGCAACTGCGCGTAGAGCGCGTCCGCGTGCGGCGCGAGCTCCCGTACCGACGCGTACCACGTGGTGAACGCGTGCCGGTGCGCGCGCGAGGACACATCACGGCCGCGCTGCGCCTCGACCACGTCCGGCTCCGTCAGCCCCTTCTCCAGCCCGTTCAGCAACTCGTCCATCTCCCGCCCGCCGACCGGCCGTCGCAGCGCGGTACGGATCCGGTCCGCGTACGAGCGCATCTGGAAGAGTGTGCCGCCGAAGTCGAACAGCACGGCCCGGACGGGGAGCGGCCCCTCCCCGGAGGGCATGGCGCGCAGGGGGCCCTCGGGGCCGCAGACCGGGAGCGGGGAGCGAGTCATCCGATCTTCCTAGCCGCTCCGCGCGGCACAGGCAATGGCCGTCCTCCGCCCGGCGCCCTCGGACGGGTGGCGGGTCAGTACCGCTGGGCCTGGGACAGCTTCGGAGTCAGGGCCGGTTCGGCCGTGCTGGACTAGCGGTACCAGGCCCGCTCAGTACCGGATCCGCTCAGTAGCGGAGCACTCCCGCGATGCCCTGCGCGTCCGCCAGCGTCCCGTCCGGGACGAAGCGGACCCGCGCGCCGGTGTCCAGGCACTGTTCGACGATCTCGTCCACGATGTCGTGCCGGGCGTCGAGATCGTCGCCGCCGGCCGGGACGAGATGGTCGCCGCCGTCGTCGCGTACCGTCACGCGGTAGTTCTCCTCGACGGCCAGCAGGCGCACGCGGCCGGCGGTCGCGTTCTGCCAGACCTCGTCGACGCCCGCCGCGAACGCCCGGCGGCCCCTGGCGCTCTCCAGCTCGGTCGTCACGGTGTCGATGTTCCTGAGGTCCTCGGCCGTGACCAGCGGACGGACCGCCTGCCACACCGCCTCGGCCCCGGCGTGCCCGAGACCGCCGTGCGGGACGTGGACGGCGTCCGCGGCGACGGTGCCGACCTCGCCCAGGAGCGAGAGCGCGGCCTGTTCACCGGCGACGTACAAGGGCCGCGGGGCGGAGCGCAGGACACCGGCGAGGGCGGTGTCGGCGTCCCGCAGGAAGCGGCGCGTCTCCTCGTCGCGGAAGGTGCTCGGCACATCGCCGACCCGTTCCTCGCGCTCGACGTCCTGCGGTTCCAGGCTCCGCGTGAGCGGGAACCCCGCCATGTCCGCCTCGACGACGCGCTCTCCGCCGCCGCTCCACAGCGAGATCCGGTCGGCGGAGACCGTCAGTACCCAGAACGGGCTCTCGGCGGCCTGGGCGGCGACGAGATTGCGGGTGAGGAACGTGTCCGAGAGGACGACGCGCTCCGGAACGGTCCGGGCCAACGACCACACCTGGTGCTCCCCGGGAGCCGCGAAGATCGCGAGGCCGTCCTCGGAGTGGCTCAGATCGACCTCCGCCAGCGCCTGTTCGAGCTGCTGGACGACGTCCGTCCGCCGCTCACGGGTGACCGCGGGGTCGGCTTCCAGTTGCTTCTTCGCCTCGGCCAGCACATTGCGCAGCCGGACGGGATCCTGCGCCTTGTCGGGCTCCCTGCGGTGGGTCGGCGTCAGCACCGACACCGCCGGGTAGGGCCGCGGCCGACGCAGCTCGGTCAGAGTGGCGGAACTCAGCACATGCTCCATAAAGGCACC
The DNA here is from genome assembly GCF_044328075.1 of Streptomyces sp. NPDC017991. Lineage (NCBI taxonomy): Bacteria > Bacillati > Actinomycetota > Actinomycetes > Kitasatosporales > Streptomycetaceae > Streptomyces > Streptomyces sp. NPDC017991. Next base: position 236,219 of record NZ_JBIRGP010000010.1, read on the forward strand.
ATAGGACCGAATCGACGGCGAGGCATTCGGAGGAACCCGGCCGGGCAGAAGGTGGTCGCCTCCGTGGTCCTCATGGGCATGGCGGGCCCGGCGGTCGGGCGGGTTCAGAACGCCACGCCACCGTCCCGCGTCGTACGCGGCCCGCTCAGTCCTCCGAGCCGCACGAGCTGCCGTCGGCCGGCAGTCGCCCGTACAGCAGGAAGTCGTCGATCTTCCGGTGCACGCACTTCGAGGAGGAGTAACCGGTGTGGCCCTCACCCTTGTTGTCGAGGACGACGGCCGACGGGCCGAGCCGGTCCGCGGTCTCGGTGGTCCAGCGGTACGGCGTGGCGGGGTCGCCGCGGGTGCCGACGAGGAGCATCTTCGGGGTGTCGACGTCCCGTACCTCGTCGCGGATGTACGAGGTGCCCTTGGGGCGCCCGTAGCACATCAGGGCCTGGGCGAGCCGGTACCGGCCGAAGACCGGCGACGCCTGCTCGTACGCGGCACGCAGCCTGTCGAGGTTCCCGACGACCTGGTCGGCGGTGGGCCGGTCGGGGTCGTCGGCGCAGTTGATGGCCATGAGCGCGGCCGGCAGGTTGTCGAGTGGGATCTCTCCCTCGTCGACGAGACCGCCGTCCTCACGGCGGGAGTCCTGACGGGGGGAGTCGTGAGGGGGAAGGTCCTTGCGGGGAAGGTCCTTGTGGGGGAGCGAGCTGCCGTCGACGTGGAACCCCATGATGCCCCGGGTGTCCCCGTCCTGGACCAGTGACGTGAGCGCCTGCGAGAGGGCCGGCCACAGCTCCTTGCTGTAGAGGGCCTGTCCTATGGCCCCCACCAGGTCCTGGCCGGAGAACGGTATGCCGAAGTCCGACGGCACCGGGTTCTCGTCCAGCGAGCCGATCAACTGGAGCACCTTCTCGCGGGCCGAGCGCGAGTCCTGGCCGAACGCGCAGTTGACGTCCTCGGTGCACCAGTCGAGGAAGTCCTCCAGGGCGGTCTGCTGCCCCTGGGCGCCGGTGATGCCCTGTTCGCTCAGCGGTTCGGTGAGGGTGTCCACGCCGTCGAGGACCATACGGCCGGTCCTGTCGGGGAACTGGGCCGCGTACACCGCGCCCAGCCGCGTTCCGTACGAGAAGCCGAGGTAGTTGAGCTTCTTGTCACCGAGGGCCGCGCGCATCACGTCGAGGTCGCGCGAGGCGTCGACCGTGCCGATGTGCGGCAGCACGGGCCCGGAGCGCTCGGCGCAGTCGGCGGCGAGCTTGCGGAGCACTTCGAGAGCGGCCCGCGGATCGTCGCTCTCGTCCGCCTCCGTCTCTGCCTCCGCCCCGGTCTCCGCGTCGGGGTCGGGGGCGTCCGTTCCGTCGTCCATGCCCTCGCCGCAGCTGACCGGCGAGCTCCGGCCGACGCCGCGCGGATCGAAGGTCACCACGTCGTAGCCGTTCGTGAGACCCATGAAGTCCTCACCGCCGTCGGCCAGTTCGCCGACTCCGGGACCGCCGGGGCCGCCGAAGTTCAGCAGCACCGAGCCTCTGGAATTGCCGGTCGCCCGGAATCTGGCCATGGCCAGGTCGAGCGTCCCGTCGGCGGGCCTCGCGTAGTCGACGGGGACGGTCACCTTCCCGCACTGCAGGCCGTCGGGCAGTCCGTCGCCCGGGCAGGCCGACCACTTGATCGTCTGGTCGTGGAAGCGGGACAGGTCGGGTCGGTCGTCGGCAGCCGCGGCCACCGACGGCAGCCCTGCTCCCAGCAGGGCCAGCGTCATGGCGCAGGTGAAGGCACGGCGTTGGCGCGTTGACAGCATCAGGCCTCCCGGGACGCCCCGGCCCGCGGCCGGGATTTCCCCCTCGAACACGATAAGGGGGCACCTGCGGCCACGCCTCTCGGCGAGCGGGGCGACGGAACAGGCCGTATCCTGCGCGACCCTGCGCGGCGCGGCGCGGCCGGCCCGGCCTCAGCCCTGCCCCGCTCAGCCACCGCCCGCTCGAAGGGGGTGTTTGCCGGATGGGCCATAACCTGCGCGGTTTGCCCGCGTTTAAACGGTGCGGGCGCCTGCTCGCGACCATGTCCTGGAAGGCAGGGAACCTATGAAGCGGGTTGCCCGAAGTGGTTTGATCATCGTGGCCGCCGCCTCCGGCGCCGTGGCCGTGACCATGCCGGCGTACGCGGACTCCGCGGCCGACGGCGGCACGGCCCACTCGCCCGGGGTGATCTCCGGCAACACCATTCAGCTCCCGGTGGACGTGCCGGTGAACGCGTGCGGGAACACCGTGAACGTGGTCGGGCTCCTAAATCCGGCGGCGGGCAACAGCTGCGCCAACGAGGGCGGCGACGGCAAGGGCGGCGGGCACGGGGGCGGCGCGGTCGCCGAGGGTGCCGAGAAGGATTCACCGGGCCTGATCTCCGGCAACGGCGTGCACCTCCCGGTCCAGCTCCCCGTGAACGTCTCCGGCAACTCGGTGAGCGTGGTCGGCATCGGCAACCCCGCCGTCGGCAACGAATCCACGAACACCTCGGCGGAGGGGCCGCAGCTCCCGGACACGCCGTCCGGCCCGAAGCCGGCCCAGCCGGCGGAGCCGCCCGTGGACCCGGCCGACCCCGCCGACCCCGTGGAGGCAGCGGAGGCCGAGGGGCCGCAGATCCTGCCGCAGGCGGTCCCCAGGGCCGCCCTCGCCCAGACCGGTACGGATCTGATGGGTCCGACGGTCGCCGCGAGCGCCGCGCTGCTGCTGGGCGGAGCCGCGCTGCACCGCCGCTTCCGGCCCGCCGCACAGCGGTCGGGACGCCGGGACGGGCACTGACCTGAACGCGTCGGCACGCACGACCCCGGGCGCGCGCCCGGGCCCGTGCGTGCCGACGCTTCTGTGTGGTGACCGATGGTGCCTCTTTCTCTCCCTGGAACTCGGTCAGGCGTCCTTCGCCGCTCGCCCCGACGGGACCTCGTCGCGGCGGCGGAACATCCATTCCATGCGGGGCTCGACGGCGAACCGGAACACCGTGCGGACCGGGGCGGAGCACAACGCGGTGATGAGGCCCACGGCGGCCGCGGTGACGGCCAGTTCGCCGAGGGCGGTGTGCAGCCAGGGACGGTCGTACCAGTCCCAGAAGCGGGACGCCTTGATGACGAAACCGTGCAGCAGATAGCCGTACATCGTGCCCGCGCCGAGCGCCGTGCACCAGAGGTGCCGGCCGGGAACCCAGGACAGGAAGCAGGCCGTCAGGACCAGCGCGAGGCAGAACAGCGCCGGAGTGGTGAACAGGCCCGCCCAGTTCGGCGCGCCCTGGCCGGTGACACTGCCGCGGTGGTAGAGCCAGCTGGCGCTGAACCAGGGCGCCACCAGGTACGCCGTGACCAGCGCCGCCGCTCCCACCGGCAGCGCGAACAGCCGTACGCGCCAGGTCCGCAGCCGTTCGAAATGCTCGGCGCGCAGCGTCAGACCGAGCACGAAGAACGGCAGGAATCCCAGGACCCGCTGGATGGAGATGTCCCCGCCCAGCTCCGGCGAGGCGGCGGCCAGCACGGCCAACGCCAGCGCGACCGGCACCGGGTGACGCAACGTCAGCCACAGAGGAGTCGTGATCCGCCAGATGAAGAGGGCGAGCAGGAACCACATCACGTACCACGGGTCCAGCAGACTCAGCGGATAGCCGGGGTCGTCCTGCGCCCACCGGTAGAACAGCGTGTACGCGGTCTCGAAGACCAGATAGGGCACGACGACACTCGTCAGGAGCCGCCGCACCCGGCCCGGCGCCATGTCGAAACTCCGCGAGAAATAACCGGAGACGAGGGCGAACGCGGGCATGTGGAAGGCGTAGACGGTCAGATACGCGGCGGTCGCGAACCGGCTCCCGTGGGTCAGGGGCTCCCAGGCGTGACCACAGGCCACCAGCACGATGGTGAGGTACTTCGCGTTGTCGAAGTACGGGTCCCGGCGGGTGGACGCCTGCTTGGCCGGGGCCGCGGTGAGGCTCTCCCGCGGCGCGGTCGGCGCGGGGGCGGACAGATCGTGCGACACCACATCTCCTGGCCTCGGTGGCGGTGAGCCGATCTCTCCCGCCTGCCCCCTCACGTACGGCTCAGTCGTGCCCCGCGTTCGCCCGTACGTCCGAGGGTCGTTCGAGTGGAAAGGCGCGGCGGCGGCCCGCGGCGACGGTCGCGAGGGTCACGGTGACCAGCGCGAGCGTCGTCCAGGGCAGGGCTCCGGAGCCGGAACTCTCCAGGACCAGACCGCCGGTGAGGGATCCCACCGCGATGCCCGCGTTGTAGACGGTGGTCTGGAGCGAGGTGGCCACATCGGCGTACGCGGTCCCGGAGGCGTCGACCAGGGCGGTCTGGATCAGCGTCGGCGCCCCGCCGAACGCCATGCCCCACAGGGCGACCGCGGTCAGCAGGACGGTGACCTGCCCGGCCAAGGCGCCCAGCGCGAGCATCGCCGCCGCGAGCAGGGCGAGGGCCCCCAGCAGGGTCCGCCGCAGATGCCGGTCGACCAGTACGCCGGTGAGCCAGATCCCGGCGACGGTCGCGACACCGAACACCAGCAGCACAAGCCCCGTCCGGCCGAAACCGGCGTCCTTCGCGAAGGGCGCGACGTACGTGTACATCACCTGGTGGCCGACGAGCAGCGTCAGCGTGACGGACAGCACCGTGCCGATCCCGGGCAGCGCGGCGACGCGTACCAGCGGCACGCGCTCTTCGGACGGTTCGCCGGGAAAGCCCGGCACCCGGCGCCGTATCCACACCACGAGCAGCACGGCCGACACCGCGGGCGCGGCGAACGCGGCACGCCAGCCGAGCGCGTCGGCCAGCGCCGTGCCCGCGGGAAGGCCCACGGAGAGGGCGAGCGTGATGCCCGCCAGCACGATGGCGATGGCCCGGCCGCGCCGCTCCGCGGGCACCATCCGGGCCGCGTACCCGACGAGCATGGCCCACAGCGTGCCGCCCATGACCCCGGCGGTCAGCCGCGCGGCGAACGTCAGCCCGTACGACGAGGACAGGGCGGTGACGGTGTTGGCCGCCGCGAAGCCGAGGAGCGCGCCGATGAGTACGGGGCGCCGGGGCAGCCCCCGCAGCGCGGCCGTGAGCGGGATCGCCGCGAGGAACGACGCGAGCGCGTACCCGGTGACCAGAAAGCCCACCCGCGCCTCGGAGACGCCGAGATCCGGGGCCATCCGGGGCAGCAGGCCCGCCGGTAGCAGTTCGGTGAGTACGGCGGTGAAGGCGGCCGTGGACAGCGCGAGCAGTCCGGAGAGCGGCAGCCGGGGCGTGGTGGCGGCGGGCGTACCGGTGCCACCGGAGACAGGGGCGGTCGTCATCGGGCCAGGCTGGAACACTCACATCGATGTGAAGGCAAGGCGTGAGTCTCCACGCCCGCATGCCGCCGGCATCGGTGATCGTGCCGGCCCGCCACGGGACGTGGCACGAAGGCGCACGCCGGCCCTGCAGCCGGCCCTCCACTACCGGCCGGGGCCCGCGCGGCCCCCGAAACTCCGTTGCCCGGCGGGTCCGCGGATGCTGGAGTGGCCGGATGGATCACAAAGCGGTACTGGCACTGTTCGACCGGGACATGCGGGAGAACGCGCGACCCTTCGGCACCGGCTCCGTCGTGGAACGCGTCGGCGGGGTGGTCCGGCACGTGGGATCGGAGCAGGGCTGGAACGGAGTGCTCTGGTCGGACCTCACGGCGTCGGACGCGGACGCGGCGATCGCCGAGCAGTGCCGCTACTTCACGCGGCTCGGCCGAGAGTTCGAGTGGAAGCTGTACGGGCACGACCTGCCGCAGGATCTGGGGCAGCGCCTGCTGGCCGCCGGGTTCACCCCCGAACCGGCGGAAACCCTGATGGTCATCGAGGCCGGGGAACTGGATCTCGACGCCGAGCCACCGCCGGGCGTCGAACTGCGGCCCGTCACCGACGCCGCCGGGGTCGGCCTCATGGTCGACGTGCACGAGCAGGCCTTCGGCACGCCCGGCACCGGGCTGCGCCACCAGTTGCTCGCCCTGCTCGACGAGGCCCCGGACACCGTCGTCGCGGTCGTGGCTCTCGCCGGTGACGTCCCCGTCAGCTCGGCCCGGATGGAACTCGTCCCCGACACGCAGTTCGCAGGGCTGTGGGGCGGCGGCACCGTCGAGGCCTGGCGGGGCCGCGGCATCTACCGTGCCCTGATCGCCCACCGCGCCCGGATCGCCGCCGACCGCGGCTACCCCTACCTCCAGGTCGACGCCTCCGACCAGAGCCGCCCCATTCTGCGGCGGCTGGGTTTCACCCCGCTCACCACGACCGTCCCGTACGTCCACCCGGCGCCCTGACCCCGGGCCGGGCGCACGGCCGGGTGCGGGGCGAGCCCGCGGACGTCGGGCATGACGGAGACGTCCTGCGACGACTCTTCGTACGGTGCCCTGCCGAAAGGCGTGCGGCGCGCTTTCCGGCAAGCGGCGTCCGGGGCGCGGTCCGTGGAACCCGGCGTGCGGTGCGCCGCCGCGCGGTCCGCTCCCGTCAGCGGCGGCCCGCCTTCGACCGGTCCAGGGCCGCGACACCGAGCGCCGCGAGCCCGATCTGGATCAGCCACTCGATCCAGTCCACCCCGTCGGTGTCGCCCACGTCGAACGCGTTCGCGACCACCGAGCCGATGAGTGCGGCCACGATGCCCACCGCGATCGTCCACAGGATGCCGATCCGCTGACGGCCCGGAACCACGAGCCGGCCCAGCACACCGATGACAATGCCGATCACGATGGCACTGATGATGCCCGAGATCTCCATCTCATCCCCTCTTCGTCGTACTCCTTACACAGAGGAGTGCCCCCTGGAACCGAGTGCAGTCCGAACCGTCTCAACTCACCGGCCGCGGCTCCTGCGGCCCACCGGCCGCCGGCCGAACCCAGCCCGTGACCCGAGATCGGCTCGGAGCTGGAGCAGGAGCTGGGGGGCAGCGCGAACAAGGCGCGGGTGCTGCCGGATTGCGCTCGGTGACGCGGGCCCGGTGAGGGTCGTCCTTCGGGGGCGGATGTCCCCAATGCGCAGCCTGCCACTCACCGGCTCTCACGGAGCGCTGGTGAGACTCCATGTCCGCAGTGTGATCTCGCGTCCTCGTGACATCCGCAGGAGCGGCTCGTCGTCGGTGAGGACGAATCCGGCGCGCAGGGCGACGGCCGCACTCGCCGCGTTGGCCTCCTCGATGCACAGCACCACGCGGCGGGCGCCCGTGTGACCCAAGGCGTAGGAGGAGAGCAGCCGGACGGCCCGGGAGGCCAGGCCCCGGCCGCGGTGGGCGGCGCCGACTCCGTACGCGATCTCGGCGTCCCGCTCGTCGGCCTTGCTGGGGAACAGCAGTACCTCGCCCCGGGGCAGGCCACCGTCCGTGGTGATGGCGAGCTGCACCTTGCGGCCCTGCGCGCGGGCCTCCTGCGCCTCGGCGAGATAGACCCGCGCGGCGGGCGGGTCGAAGGGTGAGGCCACCGGTGTCCAGCGGGCGATCTCGGGGTCGTCGTACATCGCGATCAGCGCGTCCAGGTCGTCCCCGGACCATTCGCGCAGGTGAACTCCCTCCCCTTCGAGCCGGAGGTACGAGGGGGCGTCGAGTGTCAGCGGACTGTCCATGGGGTGATCCTGCCCCGCGCACGGGTGGGCGGCCAAGGGCGCGTCGCTCCCGCTCACCACGCCATGGTGCGCCCCGGGCCGGCGAGGCGCGGGTCGGGAACGGTCGCACGGCGTACCGCCTCGCGGCTCGCGGAAGCGGGATCGCCCTGGTGGTAGGCCCGTTCCGACGGTTCGACGCCGTCCAGGAACTCTGGGTGACGCACGGCGGGAGCGAGGGGCGCGAGCGGTTCGGCGACGGCCGGGGCACGGGCCGGATCACTGTCCGGAACTCGCTCCCGCCAGGCTTCGGCCCAGGCGCGCGCAACGCTCGCACGTACCGGCTCGGGCAGGAAGGAGCACAGGCGCAGACCGTCGAGGACCGGGTTGCCCCAGTGTGCGTCGGCGAAGTCGACCACGACCGGCGGCCCTTCGTCGGCACGCCAGTTGCCGGGGTGGAAGTCGCCGTGCACGACCGTGTCCGGCAGACCGCACACCCCCGGCAGCCGCCGGCCCGCGGCGGCCGGTGTGCGCGTCGACCAGTCGAGGAGTCCCCGCAGCCGTCGACGTCGGCCCATGGCGCCCGAAACGGTTCGTGTCCTCTCAACAGCCCTGGATCGGCAGGGAGTGGGCACGTGCGGTCGCTCCAAGGCCTCGACGTGCCTCTTCCGATTGACATGCAGGTAATCGCCTGCATAACGTTGAGTGTGCGATCGGATGAGGGAACAGAGGCAGAGGGCGAGCCGGGCCCGAACGGCGGCCCGGGGATGGACCAGGTCTTCAAGGCGCTGGCCGACGGGACACGCAGACGGCTGCTCGACAGGCTGCACGAGCACGGCGGGCAGACGCTGGGGGAGCTCTGCGAGCACATCGACATGACCCGCCAGTCGGTGACCCAGCACCTGTCCGTACTGGAGGCGGCGAACCTGGTCGCCACCGTGCGACGAGGACGGGAAAAGCTGCACTACCTCAATCCCGTACCGCTCCACGAGATCCAGGAGCGGTGGATCGACAAGTTCGAGCGCCCGCGCCTTCGCGCGCTGAGCGCACTCAAGCGACGAGCCGAGGAAGACATGACCGACAAGCCGACATTCGTGTACGTCACCTACATCGCCAGCACGCCGGAGAAGGTCTGGGACGCGCTCACCGACGCCGATCTGACCGCCACCTACTGGGGCCACAGCAACGTGTCCGAGGACTGGCGCCCCGGCTCGCGGTGGGAGCACCGGCGCACGGACGGAACCGGCGTCGCCGACGTGGTCGGCACCGTCGTGGAGAGCGAGCGGCCCACCCGCCTGGTGGCCACCTGGGCCTCGCCCGAGGAGGAGGGGCAGGAGGACAAGCACTCAAGGGTCACCTACGACATCCGGCCGCACGGCGACATCGTCCGGCTCACCGTCACCCACGAGGACCTGGCCGACGAGACCGCGGTCAAGCAGGTCTCCCTCGGCTGGCCGGCCGTCCTGGCCAACCTGAAGTCGCTCCTGGAAACCGGAAAGCCGCTGCCGCAGGAGCCGTGGCTGGTGCCCGAGCACTGACCGCGGGCGCGAAGTAGGGGGCGCCGGTCGTATCGGGAGGTCATCCGGCCAATCCACGCCTGCCGCTGCTTCGGAATACCCACGACGGCTCCGAGTGGAGACGGCTGGGAGGAAGCACGATGGCAGCAGCGTCACGGGACGCCACGGCGGAGGACGGGGAGGATATACCGGGGCGGACCAGGCGGACGGCCGTCGTCGGCTCGGGCGTCGCCGGGCTCACCGCCGCGTACCTCCTCGGACGTACGCACCGGGTGTCCCTGTACGAGGCGGACGAGCGGCTCGGCGGACACGCCCACACCCACGAGCTGACCTCGTCGGACGGCCGGGTGCACCGGGTCGACTCCGGCTTCATCGTGCACAACCGCCGCACCTATCCGAACCTGCTCCGGCTCTTCGCCGAACTCGGCGTCGCCACGCAGGAGTCGGAGATGAGCATGTCCGTACGCTGCGACGGCTGCGGCCTCGAATACGCGGGCGCGCGAGGCCCCGCGGGACTCTTCGCCCAGCCCCGTAACGCCCTCCGCGGCCCGTACCTGCGCATGCTCGCCGAGGTGCCGCGCTTCCACCGCGCCGCGCGGCGACTGCTGGCCCGGGCGGACGCGGGTACCGGGGAAGAGGGCGACACCCTCACCCTGGGTGGGTTCCTGACCCGGCAGCGGTTCTCCGCCTACTTCGTCGCACACTTCATGACACCCATGGTGTCGGCGGTGTGGTCCTGCGACGCCGAGACGGCGCGGCGCTATCCGGCCGCCTATCTGTTCCGCTTCCTGGCGAACCACGGAATGCTGTCGATCGGCGACTCCCCGGCCTGGCGCACCGTGAGGGGCGGCTCGCGCGAGTACGTGGACCGGGTCGCCGAACACATAGACGCGGTGCACACCTCGACCCCGGTCCGCGCGGTCCGCCGGCACCACGACCGCGTCGAGATCACCACCGAGGACGGCACCACCGACACGTACGACGCGGTGGTGCTGGCCGTCCACCCCGACCAGGCCCTGCGCCTGCTGGCCGATCCCACCGACGAGGAGCGGGAGGTGCTCGGCGCGTTCCGCTACTCCCGCAACTCCACTCTCCTGCACACCGACACCTCACCGCTGCCGCGCGCCCGGGGAGCGCGCGCCTCCTGGAACTACCTGATGCCGTCGTGCGCGGCGGGTGCCGACCGGGTCAGGGTCAGTTACGACATGAGCCGGCTCCAGCGCCTCGACGCACCCGAGACGTACGTCGTCACCCTGGGCGGCCTCGACCGCGTCGACCCGGACCAGGTCCTCGCCCGCATGGTGTACGAACACCCCGTCTACACCCCCGAGTCGGTGGCCGCCCAGCGGCGGCTTCCCGCGCTGAACACCGCCGTCACCGCGTACGCCGGCGCCTACCACGGCTGGGGCTTCCACGAGGACGGCTGCCGTTCCGGCGTGACGGCGGCCGAGGCGCTGGGGGTGACCTGGTGACCCACACACCTGCCTCTCGACCCGGCACCGGCGCACCTGCCTCTCGACCCGGCACCGGCACGCCCGCCCGCCAGTCGGGCACGGTCACGCCCGCCCTCTACCCGTGCACGGTCACCCATGTCCGCACGGCGCCGACCCGGTACGCGATGCGCCACCGCACCTACCTGTGGTGCATCGACCCCGACCGGCCGCCCGAACTGCCCTGGTATCTCAGGCCGTTGGCCAGGTTCGACGCCCGCGACCACTTCGGCGGCGGCGCGCCGACGATCCGCGCGGGCCTGGACCGCTTCCTCGCCCCACGAGGCGTCCATCTCGACGGCGGGCCGGTGGTGATGCTTGCCCACGCCCGCGTACTGGGCCATGTCTTCAACCCGCTCAGCCTCTACTGGTGCCACGGCCCCCAGGGCGAACTGCGCTGTGTCGTCGCCGAGGTCCACAACACCTACGGGCAGCGGCACAGCTATCTGCTGACCCCGGACGACGCCGGAGTGGCACGCACCGACAAGGAGTTCTACGTCTCGCCGTTCTTCCCCGTCGACGGCGCCTACCGCATGCGCCTGCCCGCGCCGGACGACCGCCTCGACCTGAGCGTGCGGCTGGAGCGCGACGGCGGCCGGCCGTTCACCGCGACCGTCCGCGGCACCCGCCGCCCCGCCACCCGGGGTGCGCTGGTGCGCGAGGCCCTGCGCCACCCGTGGTCCACCGCGGCCGTCTCGGCCGCCGTCCGCATCCACGGCGTACGCCTTTTCCTGCGGGGACTGCCCGTCCAGCCCCGCCCCCGTCACCGATCCCAGGAGAGTGCCGAATGAGGACAGCGGAGCCCGGTTCCATCGCCGGACGGCGCATGGACGTGGACCCCGAGCTCTGGCCGGACGTGGTCGACCGGCCGGGCGCCTCGCGCGCCCGGACCGCTCTCACCCGGGCCCTGGTGCGCCGAGCGCTCGAACGCCTGCCGCTGCGCGTGCGGTTCCCCGACGGGACACAGCTCGGCGCGGGCGGACCGCTCGTCGAGATCCACGACCCGGAGGCGTTCCACCGCCGTATCGGCACCCGGGGACTGATCGGCTTCGGCGAGTCCTACATGGCGGGGGAGTGGGACGCGCCCGACCTGGTCGCCGCCCTCACCGTGCTCGCGGGCAGCCTGGCGGAGCTGATCCCGGCGCCGCTCCAGCGGCTGCGCGGACTGTGGGCCCCCAGGCAGCCGGGCGCCCAGCGCAACACACCCGGCGGCGCCCGCGACAACATCAGCCGCCACTACGACCTGTCCAACGCATTGTTCGCGCTCTTCCTGGACGACACCCTCAGCTACTCGGCGGCCCTCTTCCGGGGCTTCCCCGCCACCTGGCCGCTCCTGGCCACCGCCCAGCACCGCAAGATCGACCGGCTCCTCGACCTCGCCGAGGTCGGCGAGGGCACCCGGCTCCTTGAGATCGGCACCGGCTGGGGCGAGCTGGCCCTGCGCGCCGCCGCCCGCGGCGCCCACGTCACCTCCCTCACCCTCTCCCGCGAACAGCGCGACCTGGCCCGCGAGCGCGTCCGCGAGGCCGGCCACGCCGACCGGGTCTCCGTCGAGCTGTGCGACTACCGCGAGGCCACCGGGACGTACGACGCGGTGGTGAGCGTCGAGATGATCGAGGCGGTCGGCGTGGAGTTCTGGCCCGTCTACTTCCGTACGCTCGACGCCCGCCTGGCCCCCGGCGGACGCGCCGCACTGCAGGCCATCACCATGCCGCACGAGCGGATGCTGGCCGCCCGCCACACCTTCACCTGGATCCAGAAGTACATCTTCCCCGGCGGCCAGCTGCCCTCCGTCGAGGCGGTGGAGCAGACCGTCCGCGACCACACGCGGCTGGCCGTCACCCGGCGCGACGCCCACGGCGCGCACTACGCGGAGACCCTCCGTCTGTGGCGCGAACGGTTCACCGCCTGCGCGGACGACGTCGACGCGCTCGGCTTCGACGAGACCTTCCGCCGGATGTGGACCTTCTACCTGTCCTACTCGGAAGCCGGGTTCCGCTCCGGCTACCTCGACGTCCAGCACTACCTGTTCACGAAGGAGAACCCGTCCCGATGAGTACCGCCCGCCCCGCCCGCCCCGGAGCCGCCCACCGGCTCGCCGCGCTGGCCGAGGACGCGCTCGGCGGCCGTCTCCCGGTCCGGCTGCGCACCTGGGACGGCAGCGAGACCGGTCCCGCCGGCGCCCCCGTGGTCGTCGTACGTTCACGGCGCGCCCTGCGCAGGCTGCTGTGGCAGCCCGGCGAACTGGGCCTGGCCCAGGCCTACGTCACCGGCGAACTCGATGTCGAGGGCGACCTCGCCCAGGGGCTGCGGGCCCTGTGGAGAGCCGCACGCGAACGAGGTGTGGACGCTCCCCGGTTCACCCCGGCCGACCGCGTCAGGGCGGCCGGGACGGCCGTGCGGCTGGGAGCCGTCGGCCCGCGCCCCGCAACCCCCGCCTCCCAGGCACGACTGCGGGGCGGACTGCACAACAAGGCCCGCGACCGCGCCGCCATCAGCCACCACTACGACCTGTCCAACGACTTCTACCGGCTGCTCCTCGACGAGACCATGGCGTACTCGTGCGGCTACTGGAACGGCGACGACGCCGGGTTCACCGACGCCGACGAGTTCACCGACGCCGACGCCCAGCGGGCCAAGCTGGAACTGATCTGCCGCAAACTCGACCTCGTCCCGGGCGCCCGGCTGCTCGACATCGGCTGCGGCTGGGGTTCCCTCACCCTGTACGCCGCCGAACAGCACAAGGCGCGGGTCACCGCCGTCACCCTGGCCCGCGAACAGGCCGCGTACATCCGGGAGCAGGTCCGTGAGCGCGGTCTGGAGCACCAGGTCGACGTGGTGTGCCAGGACTACCGCGACATCACGGGCGGCGCCTACGACGCGGTCGCCACGGTCGAGATGGGCGAGCACGTGGGAGACGCCGAGTACCCGGCGTTCGCCGCCGCCCTGCACCGCATGGTGCGACCGCGGGGCCGTGTCCTGGTCCAGCAGATGTCGCGGGGCGGCAACGCCCCGGGCGGCGGCGAGTTCATCGAGGCGTACATCGCGCCCGACATGCACATGAGGCCCATGGGACAGACGGTCGGCCTGCTGGAGGCCGCCGGCCTCGAAGTACGGTCCGTGGAGTCGATGCGCGAGCACTACGTGCGCACCATCGAGGGCTGGCACCGCACCCTTGAGGAGCACTGGGACGCGTTCGTCCGCCTCGTGGGCGAGGAGACCGCCCGGGTGTGGCGGCTGTACCTGGTCGGCGGCGCCCTCGCGTTCGAGGAGGGACGCATGGGCGTCGACCAGATCCTCAGCATCCGTCCCGCGCCGGGCGGGGACAGCGGAATGCCGCTCTCGCAACGCTCCTGGTACACCGCTCTGGACGCACGATGAACGGGTTCCCCTGGGCGGCCTTCGCCCAGAACCTCGCCTTCGCGGCCGGCGCCGCGCTGACCGTCATGCTCGTCACCTTCGCTGTCGCCGTCCGCAAAAACCTGCACCGCGTGGTGGACGTGGCCTGGGGGATCGGCTTCACTGCCGTCGCCCTCGTGTCGTTCCTCGCGTCCGCCGGTGAAGGGGACGAGGGGCGGCGCCTGCTGGTCACCGTACTGACCGCGGTGTGGGGGCTGCGCCTCGCCGCGCACATCGCCTGGCGCGGCCGGGGCCACGGCGAGGACCCGCGCTACGACGCGATGCTCGCCAAGGCCCCCGGCAACCGCAACCTCTTTGCGCTGCGCATGGTCTACCTGCTGCAGGGGGCCCTGGTCTGGCTGGTGTCGCTGCCGGTGCAGGCAGCGCAGTACGGGTCCGGCCCGCTGAGCGGATTCGTGTGGGCCGGGGTCGCGCTGTGGGCGGTCGGGATGTTCTTCGAGTCGGTCGGGGACTTCCAGCTCGCCCGCTTCAGGGCGGACCCCGCGAACCGGGGAAAGATCATGGACCGGGGCCTGTGGAACTGGACCCGGCACCCCAACTACTTCGGCGACTTCTGCGTGTGGTGGGGTCTGTTCCTCCTGGCATGCGACTCGGGCGTGGCCGCCGCGGTGACCGTGGTGTCCCCCCTCGTGATGAGCTTCCTGCTCGTCAACGGCAGTGGGAAGCCCATGCTGGAGCGGCACATGTCCGAGCGTCCGGGATTCGCCGAGTACCGGGCGAGGACCAGCGGGTTCTTCCCGCGACCGCCGAAGCGGCGCGGCTGACGTCCTCCTGAGGGTTCACCCGCGACTGACTGTGCCGTTCCCTCCCCCGCCGGGGAGGGAACGGCACAGTCGGTTCGGGTCAGGCGGGGAACGTCATGAGAGCGATGGGATCAGCGGTCGGTTCGGCCGAGCCGCCGGCCGGTTCGACGGTGATGCCCATGCCGGACGCCTGGTCCACGGACCCTTCCAGGAGGACCGCCTCGGCCGTCCGGCGGGAGTCCATCAGCCCGGCGGACCGCATGGTGCCCCCGTCGTTGAACCACAGCTGATAGACCTTGCCGCTCGGCGGGGTCGCCAGGCCCGAGGCGATGAAGACGGCCTCGTCACGGCTCCTGGAGACCACGACCGTGCCGCGGGCCCCGTCCGCCAGTTCGGCGCTGCTCGTCCTGGCGTCCGAGGCGGCCAGTACCGACGCGATCGCGTCCGTGCGCCGCTCCGACTGCCGTGCCTGCTCACTCGCGTCCTGCGCCCGGTCGTACTGCCACACGGTGGTGCCGCCGAACGCGGCCACCCCGGCCACACAGGCGGCGAGCGCCCACCGGGACAGCCGGCGGGCCCGGACGCCGCCGCCCGGGGGCCGCGTCAGGGGCACGACGCGCGGGCTGTCCTGGCGGACCGTCGTGATCCGCCGCATGACCCGGCTCTTGAGAGCGGAGGGAGGGGAGGCGGAGACCGCGAGAGCGAGCCGGGCCGCGGTCTCGCTCAGTTCGAGAGCCTCCCGCGCGCAGGCCTCGCAGTCCGCGGCATGCCGTTCGAACGCGCCCCGCTCCTCGTCGGAGAGCGCGTGCAGCGCGTACGCGCCCGTCAGCGTGTGCAGATCGACCGTGCTCACGCGGTCACCCCCAGGCAGTCACGCAGGCGGATGAGGCCGTCGCGCAGCCGGGTCTTGACCGTGCCGAGCGGCAGCGCCAGCGACTCGGCCACCTCGCGGTAGGTCATGCCGCGGTAGTACGCCAGCGTCACCGACTGACGCTGGAGTTCCGTCAGGGTGCGCAGACAGCGTCTGACCTGTTCGCGTTCCAGCCGGGCTTCCACCTGTTCCGTCACCTCGTCGTACTCGGGGGCGTGGTCGAGCAGGGCCGCCCTGTGCTCACGTGCGGCGGAGGCCTCGACCGAGCGGACCCGGTCGACGGCCCGCTGATGGGCGAGGGTGAGCACCCAGTTGATCACCGAACCGCGTTCGCTCCGGTAGCGGGCGGCGGACCGCCACACCTCGACCAGTACTTCCTGGGCCACCTCCTCCGACTGGGCCTGATCGCGCAGCACGCCGCGCACGACGCCGATGACGGGACCCGCCACGACGTCATAGAGCCCGGCGAAGGCCTGCTGGTCACCGAGGGCGATCCTGCCCATCAGTTCCTGCGGATCCGGTTCGGCCGAGGGGTTCTTGCCGATGTGCACGGCTTCTTTCACGAGGGGGTCCTCCGGGAGGCGAGCTTCGTACGGCTGGAATCCGTTGCCGGGGCGCCGGCGGATTGGTCAGGGGCGGATCTCTCCGTCCGCCCGCCCGTCCGCCGGGACGCGTCGGCCGAAACCCGGGTCCGGGGCGCCGTCGGTGATCTGGGACGGCGCCCCGGACCGCTGGGCCGCATCGGCGGGCCGAACGCCGACGCGGCCTCCTCCTCCCGGGACAGCCGACTGTCCCGGGAGGAGGGTCCGTAGGAGGGGCGTCACGGCTGTCCGTGGCCCGAGGTCCCGGGCCGTGCCTCCCCTTGTCCTCCGGTTCTTCCGGGCCTACGAGGCATCCGGATGCACCGGAGCGACATCGGTACGTTCCGAAACGAAAGAGGCATGCATCGAAAGGAAGGCGACGTGAAGTGAAGCGAAGTTGGTCCGGTTTGTGCTGCCGGGAAAAAGATTGCATCGTTTTTGCGTCGAACTGGGTCACGACAGGCGTGTACCCGTTCGGCCGCGGTCATGTCAGCCGCTCGCTTCGCGGCGCAGCCCGTGCCTCAGCTGGTGCAGCCCGCGGCGGGCATGGCTCTTGACGGTCCCCAGTGGCAGGCCGGTGCGCCGGGCGATCTGGGTCTGGGTGAGGTCCTCGTAGAAGGCGAGGCGCAGGATCCGTTGCTGCGGGGTGGGCAGCTTGGCCATCTCGCGTCCCACCAACACCCGGTCGAGCACGGCCTCGGGCCGCTCCGCCACGGGATCGGCGAGCACCAGGACGGCCCCCGCCGAGGCGACCAGCTCGGCGCGGCGCGTCCGGGCCGCGAGGGCGTCGGCGATCTTGCGCTTGGTGATGCCGACGATCCAGCCGGCGAGCGCGCCGCGCTCGGGCCGGTAGCCGTGTCGGCCGCGCCACATGCCCAGGAACACCTGCTGGGTGACGTCCTCGGCCTCCTTCTCGTCGCCCAGCGCCCGCCGGGCGAGCGTGTGCACCAGGGGCGACCACCTGTCATGGGCGGCGGCGAGACAGGCCTCGTCGCCGCGCACCAGGCCCCGGGCCACCTCTTCTTCGGTGAGCGGTTCCTCCAGCAGCGCCCGCCGGGGCACGGAGATCCGCGCGGGCATCGGTTGTCCGGTCATGGCTCACGGCTCCTCGCCTCGGACGTCGGCCTCCAGGCCGCGCGGGGCGGCCCGGTGCGGTCATCCTCGGAGCGATGGGGCGAAGGCTTCAAACCGCGTCGATTCTGCGTCGTATAGTCGCTCCATGGATGAGCCGAGGGGGGAACCGGGTCCCACGGAGCCCGATACGAAGGAGACCGCGGCGGTCGGTACGGGGATGACGACCGGGGGCCTCGCGCGGCGCCTCGGGGTGTCGCCGACCACGCTGCGCTCGTGGGACCGCCGGTACGGAGTGGGTCCCGCGGTCCGCGCCGACGGACGGCACCGCCGCTGGACGTCCCAGGACGTGGCGGTGCTGGAGACGATGTGCCGGCTCACCTCGGCCGGAGTGCCGCCCGCGGAGGCGGCCCGCGCGGCCAGGGAGGCAGCCGCCGGAACAGTGACCGCCGAGGGCCGGGCCGCGCCGGACGGAGCCCGCTCAGCCACTTCCGACGGATCGCCGGACGACCGCACCCCCGCGGTGGAGGACCTGCCGCCCTCGGCCGACGCCCGGCCCTCCGGCGGCGGCCGGCGCTCCCAGGCGGCCACGCTGCCCCTCGGCGATGTGCGCCAGGAGTGCCGGGGCCTGGCCAGGGCGGCCGTGCGTCTCGACGCCCCGGCCGTGGACGGGCAGCTGACCTCGGCCGTGCAGCGGTACGGCCTCGCCGTCGCCTGGGAGGAGGTGATGGTGCCGACCCTGCACGCCGTCGGACGCAAATGGGCGTCGTCCGGCGACCGCTACGTCGAGGTCGAACACATGCTGTCCTGGCACATCTCCACCGTGCTCCGCCGTGTCACGCCCGTCTCGCGGTCGGCCGTGCCGGACGGCGCGCCGGGGCCCGTGGTCCTGGCCTGCGTACCCGGCGAGCAGCACACCCTGCCCCTGGAGGCGCTCAACGCCGGGCTCACCGAACACGGCATGCCCACCAGGATGTTCGGCGCGGCGGTGCCGGCGGAAGCACTCACCGCGGCGGTACGCCGCCTCGGACCGGCGGCCGTGGTCCTGTGGGCCCAGGCCCGTTCCACGGCGAGCCTCCCGCTGGCCCGGCACGTCGCCGCCACGCAGTGGGGTGTGCGAGGTGCGCGCAGGCATCCGATGGTCGTGCTCGGCGGCCCCGGCTGGGCGGGCCGATCGGCCCAGGGCATGCTGCGCCCGCCGAGCCTGAACGAGGCCCTGTCCGTCCTCACGGCCCGCTACGAGAGCGCGGCACCGGGACCCGTGGGCTGACGCAACGTGCGGGACGGCGGGCCTGTCGGCGGGCTGCCCGGTCGCCGTCTCAAGCGCGCCCGCGGGCGTGCTTGAAGCGCGCCAGCGCGTCGGGGAGGTCGACGATGGGCTCGGGATAGTCGTAGGCGGCCCGTTCGGGCCCCTTGAGTTTCCACGGTTCGTGCACGGCGGCCCCGGCGAGCCCTTCGAGTTCGGGCACCCAGCGCCGTACGTACGCGCCCTCGGGGTCGTACCGCTTCCCCTGGATGACGGGGTTGAGGACCCGGTTGGGGCGGCTGTCGGTGCCCGTTCCCGCCACCCACTGCCAGTTGAGCTGGTTGTTGGCGATGTCGCCGTCCACGAGAAGGCCGAGGAAGTGCTCGGCGCCCACCCGCCAGTCGACGTACAGCGTCTTGGCGAGGAAGCTCGCGGTCAGCAGGCGTCCCCGGTTGTGCATCCAGCCCTCGTGCCGCAGCTGCCGCATCGCCGCGTCGACGACGGGATAGCCGGTCCGCCCCTCCTTCCAGTCCTCGATCTCCCGCCCGGCCGAGTCCGGTGACCGCCACAGGTCGTTGCGGGGGCGGAGGTCCTTCCTGGACGCCGCGGGCCGCGCCGCCAGCACCTGGTGGTGGAAGTCCCGCCACGCGACCTGCCGTACGAAGGCGTCGGCGCCCGGACCGCCCGCCCTACGGGCCCGGTGCACGACCTCCACGGCGGACAGCGTGCCGAAGTGGAGATGCGGGGAGAGGCGCGAGGTGGCGTCCCCGGCGAGATCGTCGTGGCCGTCCACGTACGAGTGGATCCCGTTCCGCAGCCACGCCGTGAGCACCTTCCGGCCCTCCCGTTCGCCGCCCTTGGCGAGCCCCGCCGACAGGCCGGACAGTTCCCCGCGCGTCGGCAGCCGCTCCGAACCGACGTCCTGCGGTACGCGCACGCCGCGCGGCGCGCCGAGCACCTGACGCTGCTGATGCCGTTCCCAGCGCCGGAAGTACGGGGTGAACACGGCGAAGTGATCGGACGAGGCCGGCGTGACGGCGCCCGGTGCCAGCGCGGTGACCACCTCGTCGTGCACGTGCAGCCGGCGCCCGTCGCTCTCCAGGGCGGCGCGCAGCCGTTCCTCGCGCCGGTGCGCGTGGGCGGAGACCCCGGCCGCCATGTGCACCTCGTCGGCGTCCGTCTCCGTGACCACCTTGCACACCTCGTCGACGAGGTCGCCCGAGCGAAACACCAGCCGCCCGCCGCGCTCACGCAGACCCGCGTCCAGGTCCCGCAGACAGTCGGCGAGGAACGCCAGCCGGTTGGGGGCGGCGAAACCGGCCCGGTCGACGGCCCGGTCGCGGACGAAGAGGGGCACCACCGTGCGCGAGCCGTCGAGCGCCGCGCGCAGCGGCGGATGGTCGTGCAGCCGCAGGTCGGAGGTGAACAGGACGACCGAGACGTTCATGACGGGACTCCGGAACTCCGGGACGGGAAGGGGGAGGGGTGGGCCGGGCCGTGGCGCTCGCGGCCGTCAAGTACTTCCGGACCGGGACGCCCGGCGGATGCGGCGGTCGGGGGAAGGCCCGGGGCAGTGGTACGCGTCAACCGGCGGGCGCGCGCGACGGCGCGGCGGCCGGGGGGCCCGTCTTCTCGGCGGTCCGCGCGATGTTGCGGGCCATGCCGCCGAAGACGACGGCGTGGAACGGCGACACGCTCCACCAGTAGGCGTGGCCGAGCAGCCCGTGCGGATGGAAGAGGGCGCGCTGGCGGTAGCGGACCCGGCCGTCGTCGTCCGTCTCCGCGTACATCTCCAGCCAGGCCAGCCCGGGCAGCCGCATCTCGGCGCGCAGCCGCAGCAGCCGGCCCGGTTCGATCTCCTCGACGCGCCAGAAGTCGAGCGAGTCCCCGACCCGCAACCGTGCCGCGTCGCGGCGCCCCCGGCGCAGGCCCACACCGCCGACCAGCCGGTCGAGGAGGCCGCGGGCCGCCCAGGCCAAGGGGAAGGAGTACCAGCCGTTGTCGCCGCCGATACCCTCGATCACCCGCCACAGGGCCTCGGGCGAGGCGTCGACGACGCGTTCGCGCCGGTCCGTGTAGAGGCTGCCGCCCGCCCAGTCGGGGTCCGTGGGCAGGGGGTCACTGGGGGCGCCGGGCACGGAGGCGGACGACCAGCGGGTGGTGACCCGGGCGTCCTGGATGCGCCGCAGGGCCAGGCGCACCGACTCGTCGAAGGGGATCGGCCTGCCCGGCGGGTCGGGCACGTACCGGGCGATGTCGTGCTCGTGGCAGACCACCTCGTGGCGCAGCGACTCGGTCAGCGGACGCGCGATGGACCGCGGTACCGGGGTGACCAGGCCGACCCAGTGACTGGAGAGCCGCGGCGTCAGGACGGGCACGGGCACGATGAGCCGCCGGGGCAGCCCCGCCACGGCCGCGTACCGCACCATCATCTGCCGGTACGTGAGGATCTCCGGGCCGCCGATGTCGAAGGTCCTGCTGACGTCGTCCGGCATGCGCGCGCTGCCCACCAGCGTGCGCAGGACGTCCCGTACCGCGATCGGCTGGATCCGGGTGTGGACCCAGTTGGGCGTGACCATCACCGGCAGCCGCTCGGTGAGATAGCGCAGCATCTCGAAGGAGGCCGAACCCGAACCGATGATGACGGCCGCCCGCAGCACGGTCGTCGGGACACCGGAGTCCAGCAGGACGCGGCCGACCTCTGCCCGGGACCGCAGATGCGGCGAGAGTTCCCGGTCCGGCACCCCGGCGGGGGTGAGCCCGCCGAGATAGACGATCCGGCGTACGCCCGCCGCGCGGGCCTGCTCCCCGAAGATCCGCGCCGCCCTGCGGTCGGTGTCCTCGAAGCCCTTGCCCGTGCCCAGCGCGTGCACCAGGTAGTACGCGACATCGATGTCCCGCATCGCGGCGGCGACCGACTCGGCGTCCGTGACGTCACCGCGCACCACCTCGACCTCACCGGCCCACGGATGGTCCCGGAGCGCGCCGGGGGAGCGGGCCACACAGCGCACCCGGTGCCCCTCGGCGAGGAGCTCCGGGACCAGACGGCCCCCGATGTACCCCGTCGCACCCGTCACCAGGCAGCGCAGCCCGGCTCCGGCGTCGTCACCGCTCATGGTGTTCCGGCCCTTCTCCTCGGCACTTTTCGACTCCGTGCAGCTCTGTTCGGTGTCCTCCTCGTGATCCCTTCCCCGTGTCGGCCCGCCACGGATGCGCCGTGTGGGCCACTCGGGTCACATGTGCGGCGCGATCGGGGGCAGACGGGATTCTGCGGAGACGTCGGTTCACACGGAAGGTCGGCCGTCATGGGTGCGAAGGTGCTGGAGCAGTTCCCCGCGGGAGCCCCGCGTGGGTCGTGGCCCGCGGAGGAGTACGCGGCGCGTTGCCGCGCCGAGGGCGAGCCCGCGGCCGTGGTGATGGATCTGGAGTCGGACGCGTTCCTCGTGGTGGTCCCGGGGCGCGACGGGGACTGACAGCCCGGCGCTGTCCCTGCGGCGGTCAGGTGGCCCGGGTCATCGTTCCCCCGAGTGCCGCCGCCCGCCGCACGAACACCTCGTGCAGGTCGTGCGCGGCCCGCGGCACCGAGTCCGCCCGGCGCCGCTGGAGCATCAGCAGCACCCGTGTGGAGTCGCCGGCCAGCGGGCGGCAGGTGATCGCTTCCTGCCGGGTCAGTGGATCGTCGATCACACTGAAGTCGGGCAGCACCGTGGCACCCAGCCCTTCCGCGACCATCAGCTTGCCCATCTCCGCGCCGTCGGTGGAATAGGAGAAGGACGGCTCACGGTCGCCGAGGAGCCGGTGCACGAACCGGTTCATCACATAGCCGGACCGCATGGCGATGAGCGGCTGCGCGAGCAGGTCCGGCACGGTCACCACGGACAGCGACGCCAGCGGACTGTCGGGCCGGACGCACACCACCGGCCGCCCCCACAGCAGTTCCGTGTACTCGAAGTCGGCGGCCACGTCGTCGCCCTCCAGGTGGTTCACCAGACCCAGGTCGAAGCCGCCCTCCAGGAGGGTCCGGTGGATGTCCGACTGCTGGGCGCCCACCACCTCCACCTGCGTCTCCGGATGCGAGGCCCGGAACTCCCGTACGGCCGGGAACAGCAGCGGGACCGTCGCCGCGTTCACCGTGCCGACGCGGACCATGCGGCTGATGCGGTGCTGCTCGCCCGCCGCACCCCGCAGCCGGTCCACCGCCTCCAGCACATTGATGATGTGGGGCAGCAGCTCCCGCCCCTCCGCGCTCATCTTCGCCCCGGAGCGTTTGCGCTCCAGGAGGTCGACCCCGAGTTCCCGCTCAAGATTGCGGACGGTCTCGCTCAACGCGGGCTGCGAGAGGTGGAGTTCCTCGGCGGCCCGGCGCAGTGAGCCGAGCCGGGTGACCGCCGTGATGTATTCCAGCTGCTCTATTCGCACCCGGCCAGAATGCGGGGCCCGTACCGCCCTGTTCAAGGGTTGCCCTGTCACGCCTTCGTGAAATTCGCCGGTCCGGGATACGAGACCGATCGGGTATTCCTTGACGGTCCGGACCTGCGGCTGCCACGATCGAGAACATGATGATGCGACTGGACCTCACGCGGCGACGCCATGTCGACCTCGCGCGTGTCTCCAGTGCCGCCTGTTGCCCCGTGGCCTGATCCACCGGATCCGCGGCCCGATTCGCCGGGCCCGCCGCGCCCCACCGTGTTCCTTCCACGGTCCCGACCGCGGCCGACCGCTGCCGATCGCCGTGCGACGTATTCCGCCGCCCGAATTCGACGATTCATCGAACGCCGCCGACGCCGCTGAATCGACCCCCTGAATTCGGCCTGCCCGAATTCCCGCAACAGGAGTTCCTCATGCCTGCAGAGAACCTTTCCGCAGACCCCGTCCGCTTCGCCTACTGGGTGCCCAATGTCAGTGGCGGCCTGGTCACCAGCACGATCGAACAGCGCACCGACTGGGGCTACGACTACAACCGCGAACTCGCCGTGCTCGCCGAGAACAACGGCTTCGACTACGCCCTCAGCCAGGTCCGCTACATGGCCAGCTACGGCGCCGAGTTCCAGCACGAGTCGACCAGCTTCAGCCTCGCCCTGCTGCTCGCCACCCAGCGCCTGAAGGTCATCGCCGCGGTCCACCCCGGTCTGTGGCACCCGGGCGTCCTCGCCAAACTCGGCGCCACCGCCGACCACCTGTCGAACGGCCGCTTCGCCGTCAACGTCGTGTCCGGCTGGTTCAAGGGCGAGTTCACCGCCCTCGGCGAGCCCTGGCTGGAGCACGACGAACTCCCCCACTTCTCGGCTCCGCTCGAACCGGGAGGGGCCCCCATCCGCCGCTCCGAGGAATTCATCCGGGCCCTGCGCCAGATCTGGACCGAGGACCACACCGAACTCGCCGGTGACTTCTACCGGTTGCGTGACTTCTCCCTCAAGCCCAAGCCCCTCAACACACCCGAGCGCCCGCACCCGGAGATCTTCCAGGGCGGCAACTCCAGCGCCGCGCGCGCCATGGCGGGCCGGGTCTCCGACTGGTACTTCTCCAACGGCAAGGACTTCGACGGAGTCGTCGAACAGCTCGCGGACGTACGGGCATCGGCGGCCCAGGCCGGCCGCGCCGCACCCAAGTTCGGTCTCAACGGCTTCCTGATCGCCCGCGACACCGAGGCCGAGGCCCGCGAGACCCTCCGCGAGATCGTCGCGCACGCCGACCGCGAGGCCGTCGAGGGCTTCGGTGCCGCGGTGAAGCAGGCCGGACAGTCCGCCGGCGACGGCAAGGGCATGTGGCAGGACTCCTCCTTCGAGGACCTGATCCAGTACAACGACGGCTTCCGTACGGGGCTCATCGGCACCCCGGAGCAGATCGCCGAGCGGATCGTCGCCTACAAGCGCCTCGGCGTCGACCTCCTGCTCCTGGGCTTCCTGCACTACCACGAGGAGGTCGAGTACTTCGGCCGCCGCGTACTGCCCCTCGTGCGCGAACTGGAGGCCCGACTCCCGGACACCCGAGCCGAGTCCGGGCCCGTCGCGCCCGTCCACGCCTGAGCCGGTCCGCTTCCGCACCCCACTGCGAGCCCCATGCGAGAGAGGTTCACCATGAGCACCGCCACGCCCGCCGACTGGCAGACCCGCCCCGCCCCAAAGACCGCCCAGGACTGGATCGACCGCGCCACCGAGGTGGCCGCCGTCCTGGCCACCGACGCCGCCGCCCGCGACCGGGCCGGCGCCACCCCGTACGCCGAGGTCCGGCTGCTGAAGGACGCCGGACTCGTTACCCTGCTCGGCCCCGCCGCACACGGTGGCGGCGGCCAGGACTGGCCCACCGCCTACCGGGTCGTCCGCGAGATCGCCAAGGCCGACGGCTCCATCGGCCAGCTCCTCGGCTACCACTACCTGTGGAACTGGGCCGCCCGGTTGGTCGGCACCCGCGAGCAGTGGGAGCACGTCGAGGCCGAGGCCGCCCGCAACCAGTGGTTCTTCGGCGGAGCCGTCAACCCGCGTGACAAGGACGTCGTCGTGACCGAGGACGGCGACGACCTCGTCTACACCGGCAGCAAGGTCTCCGACGTCACCGTCCTGGAAGGTGTCCTCGAAGGCACCGACCAGCACGTCTTCGCCATCGTGCCGTCCGACAGCGCGGGCCTGACCTTCCACGACGACTGGGACAACATCGGTCAGCGGCTCACCGAGAGCGGCAGCGTCACCCTCGACGGCGTCCGCACCCCCTGGGCCTCCGCCGCCGGATACGTCGACAAGGAGTTCCGGCCGCGGATCTACAACACGCTCAACGTCCCCACCATCCAACTGGTCTTCGTCAACTTCTACCTCGGTGTCGCCGGCGGAGCCCTGGAGACCGCGGCGGCGTACACGCGGACCAAGGCGCGCTCCTGGCTGCACGGCGGCCACGAGCGTGCCGTCGACGAGCCGTACGTCATCGATCTCTACGGCGACCTGACCGCCAAGCTCCGGGCGGTCGAGGCCCTGGCCGACACCGTCGCCGCCGAGGGCCGGAAACTGCACGACGACCCGGACGCGGTGACCGAGAAGACCCGGGGCGACTTCGAGGTGCGGGTGGCCGCCGTGAAGGCGCGTGCCACCGATGCCGCCCTGGAGATCAGCAACCGCATCTTCGAGGTGACCGGCGCCCGCTCCACCACCAGCGACGAAGGCCTCGACCGCTTCTGGCGCAACGTCCGCACCCACACCCTCCACGACCCGGTCGCCTACAAGCGCCGCGAGGTCGGCCGCTGGGTCCTCGAAGGAGAGCTGCCCGAACCCACCTGGTACTCCTGACCGCCCACCTCGGGGCGCCTCCCGCACGGAGGCGCCCCCGTCCCGAAAGAGGACCCATGGCCACCGTCCTGTCCGTCTCCGGCAGCCCCTCCGCCTCCTCCCGCACCAACCGCCTGCTGCGCCACCTCGACAACCGGCTGGCGGCACAGGGCCACGAGGTGATCCCGCTCGACGTCCGTACGATCCCCGCCGAGGCGCTGCTCGGCGCCGACTTCCGGCATCCGGCGATCGTCGAGGCCACCGCCCTCGTCGCGCGGGCGGACGGCGTCGTCATCGGCACACCCGTCTACAAGGCCGCCTACTCCGGGGTGCTCAAGGCACTGCTCGACCTGCTCCCGCAGTACGCCCTCACCGGCAAGACCGTGCTGCCCCTGGCCACGGGTGGGACGACGGCCCATGTGCTGGCCATCGACTACGCGCTGCGCCCGGTCCTCAGCTCCATGGGTGCCCGACACATAGTCCAGGGCTGGTTCACCCTCGACAAGGACATCGTGGTCGGTGAGGACGGCGGCCTCACCGTGGCGCCCGCGGCCACCGAGGCGCTGACCCAGGTGCTCGACCAGTTCTCCGAGGCGCTGGGCCGCCGGCCGGTCCTGGCCGCGGCGAGCTGACCATGTCAGCAGACACGGTCACGGGGACCGCTTCCGAACGGGGCGCCGCCAAGGTGATCGCCGACGACACCGAGGCCCTGGCCGTGGCCGCCGCCCTGGCCGACGAGTTCCGGGCCGGGGTAGCCGGCCGGGATGCCGAACGCAGGCTCCCCCGCGAGGAGTTGGACCGGCTCTCCGACTCCGGCCTGCTCGCCGTCACCGTGCCCGCCGAGCACGGAGGCGCCGACGTGACCCAGGAGACGCTCGCCGAGATGTTCCGGCTCCTCGCGTCCGCCGACGCCAGCCTCGCCCAGATCCCGCAGAGCCACTTCGTCTACGTCAACGTGATCCGCCGGCAGGGGACAGCACAACAGCGCGCGTTCTTCTTCGGCGAGGTGCTGGCCGGGCGCCGCTTCGGCAACGCCCAGTCGGAGGCCGGCACCAAACACGTCCAGGACATCCGCACCCGCCTGGCACGGCAGCCGGACGGCTCGTACGTCCTCACCGGCGTCAAGCACTACTCCACGGGCGCCCTGTTCGCCGACTGGATCCCCGTCCTCGCCCGCACCGAGGACGACAACCTGCACGTCGCGTACGTACCCGGGGACGCCGAGGGCCTGACGGTCGTCGACGACTGGGACGGCATGGGGCAGCGCACCACCGCCAGCGGTACGGTCCGCCTCGACGCCGTGCCCGTGCCCGCCGACCGGGTCCTCCCGCACCACCTCACCTTCCAGGAACCGCAACTCCACGGCGCCGTCGCCCAGTTGCTGCACGCCGCCATCGACGCCGGGATCGCGGCGGGCGCGCTCTCGGAGGCCGTGGACTTCGTCCGCACCAAGAGCCGGCCGTGGTTCGAGAGCGGTGTGGAGAGCGCGGCCGAGGACCCGCTGCTCATCCAGCGCTTCGGGGAACTGGCCGTCGGGGTGCGGGCCACCGAGGCGCTGCTCGGCGCGGCGGCCCGTGAGGTCGACACGGCCCGCGACGGCCTCACCGAGGAGTCGGCCGCCGAGGCGTCCATCGCGGTGGCCGCGGCCAAGGCGCACGCGGCGGCGACCGCCGTCGAGATGTCGAGCGCGCTCTTCGAGGTGTCCGGCACCCGGTCCGCCCTCAACTCCCTGAACCTGCACCGGCACTGGCGCGACGCACGCACCCACACCCTGCACGACCCGGCCCGCTGGAAGATCCAGCACATCGGCCGGTACGTGCTGAACGGCACCCTCCCGCCGCGCCACGGACTCCTCTGAGCCGAAACCGTGGAGCCGCCCGCCCACGCAGGTGCCCGCACACCCCCTCACACCGCCCGCGCCCCGATCGGAGAACGCACCCGTGTCCCTCACCTTCCACTGGTTCCTGCCCACCAACGGCGACAGCCGCCATGTCGTCGGGGGCGGCCACGGCACCCCGGCCACGGTGTCCGGCCGGGACCGGCCGCCGACGGTCGCGTATCTGAGCCAGATCGCCCGCGCGGCCGAGGACCTCGGCTTCGTCGGCGCGCTCACGCCCACCGGCGCGTGGTGCGAGGACGCCTGGCTGACCACCGCGATGGTCAGCCAGAACACCGAGCGGCTGAAGTTCCTGGTGGCCTTCCGGCCCGGGTTCGTCTCGCCGACGCTCGCCGCGCAGATGGCGTCCACCTTCCAGCGCCAGTCCGGCGGACGCCTCCTCCTCAACGTCGTCACCGGCGGCGAGAGCCACGAGCAGCGGGCGTACGGCGACTTCCTCGACAAGGACGCCCGCTACCGCCGGACCGGCGAGTTCCTGGAGATCGTCCGGGGCCTGTGGCAGGGCAGGACCGTCGATCTGGACGGCGAGTTCCTCAAGGTCGAGGACGCCAAGCTGGCGCGCGTGCCCGACCCGGTCCCCGAGGTGTACTTCGGCGGCTCCTCGCCCATCGCCGGTGAGGTCGCCGCCAAGCACGTGGACGTCTACCTCACCTGGGGCGAACCGCCCGCGCAGGTCGCCGAGAAGATCGCACGGGTGCGCGCGCTGGCCGAGAAGGAGGGCCGCACCGTCCGGTTCGGCATCCGGCTGCACGTCATCACCCGGGACAGCTCCGAGCAGGCCTGGGCGGAGGCGGAGCGGCTGCTCGCCGGGTTCGACCCGGAGACCGTGAGGTCCGTACAGGCCGGGCTGGCCCGCAGCGAGTCCGAGGGCCAGCAGCGCATGCTCGCCCTCCACGGCGGTGGCAGCCGGGACGGCCTGGAGATCCACCCCAACCTCTGGGCGGGCATCGGCCTCGTACGCGGCGGCGCGGGCACCGCCCTGGTCGGCAGCCACGACGAGGTCGCCGAACGCGTCACCGAGTACCACCGCCTCGGCATCGACGAGTTCGTGCTCTCCGGCTACCCGCACCTGGAGGAGGCGTACTGGTTCGGCGAGGGCGTCCTGCCCCGGCTCGCCGCGCGGGGCCTGTGGCAGCACCCCTTCGCCGCCCGGCCGGCCCCTTCGGCGCAGGTGCCGTTCGCGAGCTGAGCCGCTCCCCGCGCGCCTGCCCGGCCCGGCCCCCGTACCCGCAGGAAATTCGCTGTACGCGACGGTCCTCCGGGTGATGACCTTGTGCGAGCCGCCCGGCTCGCACAAGGCAGCGGGGCGGCGGGGGAGAAGGGGGGACGGCCGTGGCCGCCGAGAACATCCTGCTGTCCGGCATCGTCGGCTCGACCGCGTACGGACTGGCCCGGGAGGGCTCCGACGTGGACCGGCTCGGCATGTTCGCCGCCCCCACCGAGGACTTCCACGGCCTGCACGGGCCGAGGGAGACCCACGTCACGACCAAGCCCGACAACACCCTCCACGAAGCGGCCAAGTGGTGCCGGCTCGCCCTGGGCGGCAACCCGACCGTGACCGAACTGGTGTGGCTGCCCGACGAGTTGTACGAGGTCCGCACACCGCTCGGCGACGAACTGATCGGCATCCGCACGACCCTGCTCTCCGCGAAACGGGTCCGTGACGCCTATCTCGGCTACGCCACCCAGCAGTTCAAGCGGCTCTACGACCGCCGGGCCGACTCCTCCTCCGCGGTGACCCGCGGGCGCACCGCCAAGCACGCCCGGCATCTACGGCGCCTGTGCCACCAGGGCTTCGAGCTGTACGCCACCGGTGCCCTGACCATCCGCGTGGAGGACCCGGACGACTACCACCGCTTCGGCGAGCAGGTGGCGGCCGACGCGATGGTCGCGCTGCCCCTGCTCCAGCGGTACGAGGCGGCCTTCGACGACACCCGCAGCGCCCTCCCGGACCAGGCCGACGAGGCCCCCGCCGAGGCCTGGCTGCGCCGGGTCCGGGCCCACCACTACGCGCGGTCCGGGCCGTGACCTGCCCCGCTCACACGCTCAACGCCTCCCGCACCGACCGCTCGGCCTCCTGACCACCCTCGCCCGACGACGTGACCCGCCCGGCCTCCAGGACGTAGTACCGCTGGGCCGCCCGCATCGCGAAACCGACGTGCTGCTCGACGAGGAGCACGGAGAGTCCGCCGCGCGCGGCCAGGGCGAGGACCGTCTCCTCGATCTCCGCCACGACCGAGGGCTGGATGCCCTCGGTCGGCTCGTCGAGCAGCAGGATCCGAGGGTCCGTCACCAGGGCCCGGGCGATGGCGAGTTGCTGACGCTGGCCGCCCGAGAGCAGACCCGCCCGCCGCGTCGACAGGGCGCGCAGCACCGGGAACAGGTCCAGCGCCTCCGAGACCGCCGCCTTCCCCCGTCTGCGGCCGTCGGCCACGAGCTGAAGGTTCTCCGCCGTCGTGAGGTGAGGGAAGACCTGCTGCCCCTGCGGCACGTACGCCATACCGCGCGCCACCCGCTCGTGCGGTGCGCGGCGCGTGATGTCCTCGCCGTCGAGCCTGATCGCGCCGCTCACCGGAGTGAGCAGGCCGACGGCCGCCCGCAGCAGGGTGCTCTTGCCCGCGCCGTTGTGTCCGAGCACCGCCGCGACACCGTCGTCCGGCACGTCGACGCCGACTCCGTGCAGGACGAGACTGCGGTGGTAGCCGACCCGGATGTCGTCGATCTCCAGTTTCATGCGCCTCGCACCTCCTGTACGGCGGCGCCGGTCATGCCGGCCGCGGTCCCGCCGGACGGCTCCGGCTCGTCCGGCAGCAACAGTTCGGCGGAGCCGAGGGCCGCGGGTCCGACGGCCGCGTGCCCGAGGTACACCTCCTGCACCGTGGGATCGGCCTGGACCTGCGCAACCGTCCCCTCGCTGAGCACCTTGCCCGCGTGCAGCACGCTGACGCTGCGCGCGAAGGACCGCATGAAGTCCATGTCGTGCTCGATGACGACCACGGTCCGCTCCTCGCTGATGTGCTCCAACAGCTCGCCGGTTGCCTGCCGTTCGTCGTGGCTCATCCCGGCGACCGGCTCGTCGAGCAGCAGCAGCCGTACGTCCTGGACGAGCAGCATGCCGATCTCCAGCCACTGCTTCTGGCCGTGGGCGAGCGTGCCGGCGAGGCTGTCGGCCAGGTCCGCGAGCCCGACCGTCTCCAGCGCGCGGGCGACGGGCTCCGGCACGCCCTTGCGGCGCCGCAGCATCGTCAGCATGCCGCGCCCGGCGCCGGCCGCGATGTCCAGGTTCTGCAGGACCGTCAGTTCCTCGAAGACGGTGGCGGTCTGGAACGTCCGGCCGATGCCCGACCGGGCGATCCGGTGCACGCTCCGGCCGAGCAGTTCCTCGCCCCCGAAGAGGACCGAGCCCCGCGCCTTCACGAGTCCGGTGACGGCGTCGACGAGCGTGGTCTTGCCCGCGCCGTTCGGCCCGATCAGAAAGCGGAGGTCGCCGGGTCGGACGTCCAGGTCCACCCCGTCGACCGCCGTGAACCCGTCGAAGGACACCCGCAGTCCGCGTATCTCAAGCCCGGACAGCTCACTCATGCCGCTCCTCCCAGCGGGAGGGCGGACGATTTCTCCCTGCCGACATCCCCGTCCGCTTCTCCGTCGGTGTCCCGGCCGGCGCCCCCGCTCGGGTGCGGGGCCCTGCGCCGCCGCACGATCCCGGCCAGTGAGACGAGGCCGCCCGGCAGGAACGCCAGGGCCACGACGAACAGGAGCCCCTGGAAGTAGGTCCAGGCCGCCGGGAACTCCTCCGACAGGGCCGTCCTCGCCCAGGCCACCCCGATCGCGCCCAGCACCGCCCCGGCGAGGCTCGCCCGGCCGCCGACCGCGGCGCCGATGACGAACTCGATCGAGGGCACGATGCCGATCATCGCGGGGGAGATGATGCCGACCGCGGGCACGAAGAGCGCACCCGCGAGCCCGGCGGTGCCGGCCGCCACGACGTACGCGACGAGCTTCACGTTCGCCGGGTCGTACCCGAGGAAGCGCACCCGCTCCTCCGAGTCCCGTACGGCGACCAGGAGTTCGCCGTACCGGCTGTGGATCAGCTGCCGGACCAGGGCGATCAGGAGCAGCAGGACGGCGGCGATGACGAAGTACACCATCCGCTGATTGACCGGGTCGTCGAGGTCGTAGCCGAAGAAGCCCTGGATGTCGGTGAGCCCGTTGGTGCCGCCGGTCGTCGCCTGCTGGCCGATCAGCCAGATCGCGAAGGCCGCGGCGAGCGCCTGGCTGAGGATCGCGAAGTACGCTCCCTTGACCCGGCGGCGGAAGATGAACGAACCGAGGATCGCGGCGACGGCCATGGGCAGCAGCACGACGGCCGCGAGTGCGAACAGCGGGTTCCCGAACGGCTGCCACCACCAGGGAAGTCCGGTCGCGGTGCCGTACAGCTGCATGAAGTCGGGGAGGTTGCCGGGACCCGCGTCCGCGATCTTCAGATGCATCGCCATGGCGTAGCCGCCGAGCCCGAAGAACACGCCCTGGCCGAGCGTGAGCAGACCGCCGCGGCCCCAGGCCAGGCAGATGCCGACGGCGACCATCGCGGTGCACAGGTACTTGGCGAGCAGCCCGAGCCGGAAGTCGGAGAGCGCCAGCGGCGCGAGGGCGAAGAGCGCGACGGCCGCGACGGCGAATCCGGCCCACGCGCGGGCCGAGCGGCCGGTGGACGCCGACGGCCCCTTGCCCGCCGGGGCGCCTTTGAACAGGGTCATACGAGACTCCTCGTACGCAGTGTGTACAGCCCCTGGGGCCGCCACTGGAGGAAGGCGACGATGGCCACGAGGACGAGTACCTTCGCCACGCTGACGGTGGTGGAGTACTCCAGGACGGACTGCATGACTCCCAGGGCGAACGCGACGATCACCGTGCCCTTGAGCTGCCCGATGCCGCCGACCACGATCACCAGGAACGCGTCGATGATGATGTTGGTGCCCATCGTCGGCCCGATCGGGCCGACCAGTGTCAGCGCGACGCCCGCGACGCCGGCGAGTCCGGAGCCGAGGAAGAACGCGGTCCGGTCCACCCGTGAGGTGGAGATGCCGGACACCTCGGCCAGGTCCCTGTTCTGCACGACCCCGCGGATCCGGCGGCCGAGCGAGGTCAGCCGCAGGGTCAGCGACAGGGCGACGACGGCCGCGACCGCGAGGCCGAGGATGAACAGGCGGCTGTTCGCGAACGTCAGCGGGTCGTCGCCGCCGAGGACGGTGATGTTCCCGGTGAGCCGGTCGGGGGCGCGGGTCTGCACGTTGGGCGCGCCGAAGATGTCCCGGGCGAGCTGCTGGAGCATCAGCGACACACCCCAGGTGACGAGCAGGGTGTCGAGGGGGCGCAGATAGAGGCGGCGGATGAGCACCCACTCCAGCAGCGCGCCGAGCGCCCCCGCCACCAGGAAGGCGACGGGCAGCGCCACGAGCAGGGACAGACCCGCGCCGGAGATGGACTTCTGCAGGACGTAGGTGGTGTAGGCGCCGGCCATGATGAACTCGCCGTGGGCCATGTTGATGACGTTCATCTGGCCGAAGGTGAGCGACAGACCGAGCGCGATGAGCAGCAGGACGGCACCAATGCTGATGCCGGTGAAGGTCTGACCGAGGATCACGGTCATACGGCGGCTCCGAGGAGGCAGGACGCGGGGGCCTCGCACGAGGGCCCCCACGCGCGGTCGGTCAGGAGAGGCCGGAGGCCCAGTCGTAGCCCTTGAGGAACGGGTCCGGCTCGATCGGCTTCCCGGAGTCCCACACCTGCTCGATCAGCCCGTCGGTGCCGATCTTCCCGATCCTGGCGGTCTTGCGGATGTGCTGGCTCGCGCCGTCCACGGTGACCTTGCCCTCGGGGGCGTCGAAGGTGATGCCGTCCGAGGCCGCCTTCACCTTCTCCGGATCGAAGGACTTCGCCTTCTCGACCATGGCCTTCCAGAGGTGGACCGAGGTGTACGCGGCCTCCATCGGGTCACTGGTCGGCTTGTCCTGGCCGTACTTGGCCTTGTACGCCTTCACGAACTCGGTGTTCGCCGCGCCCGGTGTCGTCTGGTAGTAGTTCCAGGCCGTCAACTGCCCAGCCAGGTACTGCGGTCCGATCGACTTGACCTCTTCCTCGGCGATCGACACCGAGACGACCGGCATGCTCCCTGCGGTCAGGCCCGCCGACTTGTACTCCTTGAAGAAGGCCACGTTCGAGTCGCCGTTGAGGGTGTTGAAGACCGCGTCGGCCTTCGACGCCTTCACCTTGTTGGCGATCGTGCTGAACTCGGTGGAGCCCAGGGGCGCGTAGTCCTCGCCGAGCACCTTCATGCCGTTGGCCTTCGCGTACGCCTTGATGATCTTGTTGGCGGTGCGCGGGAAGACATAGTCGCTGCCGACGAGGTAAATGCTCTTCTCGCCCCGGCTCTTGAGGTAGTCGAGTGCCGGGACGATCTGCTGATTCGTCGTCGCCCCCGTGTAGAAGATGTACGGGGACTCTTCGAGTCCTTCGTACTGCACGGGATAGAACAGCAGGGACTTGTTCTTCTCGAAGACGGGTTTCACCGCCTTGCGGCTCGCGGAGGTCCAGCAGCCGAAGGTGGCCGCGACCCGGTCCTCCTTGATGAGCTTGGCCGCCTTCTCGGCGAATGTCGGCCAGTCGGAGGCGCCGTCCTCACTGACCGGCTCGATCTGCTTGCCGAGCACTCCGCCCGAGGCGTTGATCTCCTCGATCGCCAGTTTCAGCGAGTCGCGTACGGTCACCTCGCTGATCGCCATGGTGCCGGAGAGCGAGTTGAGCAGGCCGACCCTGACGGTGTCGCCGCTCGTGTCGGCCTTCGCGGCCCGGTCGGACGAGCCGCCCGCGGCGTCGGTCTTGGCGCCGCACGCGGTGAGCGCGACGGCGGCGGCGAGTGCGGCGGCACCCGCCACCACTCGGCGCCGGGACGAACGGCCTTCGCCAAAACGATTGGAATCGCTGGACACATGGACCCCCTCGGGCTGGGAGGACAACCTCCTCCTGGCGTGCGGTCCACAGCCTCAAGTCAGCCTGTTTCCAAGATGTTTCGCATTACTTTCCCGGCGGTATCTTCCGGCTCTCATCCGGTTTCCGTCGCGAAACAAAAAATACCCCGGACGGAATTCATGAAATGAATTCACAGTTCGCCCGAGGCATTCTAATTACTTCCTGTGGGAAGTATCTTCGCGCAAGCGCGGACATGTCAAGACCGGGACCCGTGAAGATTCAGCTGGGCCACCACGTCGAAGTCCACCCCGTCCGCCCGCGCCAGGTAGATCCGCTGGCGCACATGACCGCCGCGCAGCCGCAGCAGCCCGCGCGGACCCTCGTAGGAGACGGTGTCCGCGACGGCGCCGATGGCGGTCACGTCCAGGGTCCCGGCCCGGTCGACGAGCGCGGCGAGCAACAGCACGCCCTCGTAACACGATTCGCCGAGACTGCCGAGGACCGGTGCCTCCACGCCGTACCGCCCGGCGTACCGGCCATGGAGGTCCAGCGTGTCCTGGTTGGCGAGGGACGCGAAGAACCCGGCCGTGCTGTAGAGGCCGGCGGTGGCCGTAGGGCCGCTCGCCATCAGCATGTTCTCGTCCATCAGCGTGCTCAGGCGCAGACACCGCTCGTCGAGCCCGGCCGCGGCGAACGCCCGGTTGAAGCGCACCGCGTCGCTGCCCACGAGCAGCATCAGCACCCCGTCCGCCTCCGACCGCTCGATGCGCCGCAGCACCGCGTCGAAGTCATGGGTGCCGAGCGGCAGATACGCCTCCGCGCAGACCGCGCCACCCGACTCGCGTGCGTAGCGGTGCGAGGCCCGGGCCGTACGGCGCGGCCACACATAGTCGTTGCCCACGACGAACCAGCGGCGCACCCTGTGCTCGCGGGTCAACAGGCGCATGGCGGGACGCAGTTGGGCGTCCGGCGTCTCGCTCGTGAGGAACACGCCCGCCGTGTTCTCCCCGCCCTCGTACAGCGCCGTATACACATAGGGCACCCGATGGGCGATCCGCGGCGCGAGTGCCTGGCGTACGGAGGAGATGTGCCAGCCGGTGACGCCCTGCACGATGCCGAGGTCCACCAGCGCCTCGACGCTCTCGGCGACGCGCCGCGGTTCGGCACCGCCGTCGACCGGCAGCAGCCGCAGCTCCTTGCCGAGCACTCCGCCCGAGCGGTTGACCTGCTCCGTGGCGAGCCGCGCGCACAACTCGCAGGTGGGTCCGAAGATTCCGGCGGCGCCCTGCAGGGGGAAGACCAGAGCCACGCTGACCACCGAGTCGTCGGCCGTGAACCAGTCGGGCGGGGGCGGGGCGAGCGGGGAGGGGGCGGGCGGAGGCGGATCGGGCCGGACCATGGGGGCATGATTGCGGGAACGTCCCCCGAACTCCAGTCCGTCTCGGGGTACGGTCGGCGCCGCGCCCGCAGGACGGGGGAGATCCTCGGGGAAAGCGGGACTTGTACGATGTGCGGACCCCCTGCTGGTGTGGGGGCCTCCTGTCGGCCCCCCCCGGAAGCGCTGATTCTCGGGAGCGAGGAGAAGGATGCCGACCCCACCTCCGCGCCGGTCGCAGGACCTCGTCCACCTCTTGACACGGGCCGAACGGCTGACCGCGCGCCGGGTCCAGGCCGCCCTGGAGGAACACGGCTGCACCCCCGACGCCTGGCGGGTGCTCTCCCTGCTCTCCGACGGCGAGGGGCACCCCATGACGGCGGTCGCCGAAGCGGCCTTCCTGCCGCCCGCGACCCTCACCAAACTGGTCGACCACCTCGTCGACCAGAACCTGGTCCACCGGCGGGTCGACCCCCTCGACCGGCGGCGCATCCTCGCCCACCTCACCCCGCGGGGCGAGACGTACTGGCGCCGCGTCGACCGCGAGGTGCGCGCGCGGTGGCCCGCCCTGGGCGGAGCCGAGGAGGAACTGCTGCGCGGGCTGCTGCACCGGCTGGTGGACACGCTCGACGGAGCCGCGGCGGAACCGTCCCACTGAGCGGCTGCTCTGCCTCCTGGGTGACCTCACCGTCCCGTTCGGTGTTTCGGGGGGGTGTTTCGACCGGCGTGGAATGTCTGGTGCCGTATAAATGGTTGGTATATACATCGAGCTTGCCGCTCGACGTACCGAGTGCGGGTCACAGGCCCGCCCCGACCAGCGAGGCACCGTGAACCAGCCCACCCCCGAGCAGCCCGCCGACGTCGTGGCCCGGCTGCGCGCCACCTTCCGCTCCGGCCGCACCAAGCCCGTCGAGTGGCGCACCGACCAGCTGAACCGGCTGCGCGAGATGCTCACCACGGACGGCCGGGAACTCGCCGCCGCCCTCCACGCCGACCTGGGCAAGAGCTCCACCGAGGCCTTCCGCACCGAGATCGACTTCGTGGTCCGGGAGATCGACCACACCCTCGAACACCTCGAAGAGTGGCTGCGCCCCGAGCCCGCCCCGGTCCCCGCGCACCTCGGCGCCGACGCGACGGGCTGGACGCGCTACGACGCGCTCGGTGTCGTCCTGGTCATCGCCCCCTGGAACTATCCGGCGCAACTCCTGCTCGCGCCGATGCTCGGCGCGCTCGCCGCGGGCAACGCGGTGGTCGTCAAGCCCAGCGAGCTGGCCCCCGCCACCTCCGCCGAACTCGCCCGGCTGCTGCCCCGCTACCTCGACACCGAGGCCGTCGCCGTCGTCGAGGGCGGCATCCCGGAGACCACGGCCCTGCTCGCCGAGCGCTTCGACCACATCTTCTACACCGGCAACGGCACCGTCGGCCGCATCGTGATGACCGCCGCCGCGCGGCACCTCACCCCGGTCACCCTCGAACTCGGCGGCAAGTCCCCGGCCTTCGTCGACCGCGGCGCCGACCTGACCGTCGTCGCCGAGCGCCTGGCACGCGGCAAGTTCCTCAACGCCGGACAGACCTGCGTCGCGCCCGACTACGTCCTGACCGACCCGGAGACCGCCCGCGCCCTGGAGCCCGTGCTGACCGAGGCCGTCGAGAAGCTGTACGGGTCCGACGCGTCCACCTCCGCCGAGTACGGGCGGATCATCAACGAGCGGCACTTCGACCGGCTCAGCGGGCTGCTCGACTCCGGCCGGATCGTCGTCGGCGGCGGGACCGACCGTGCCACGAAGTTCATCGCGCCGACCGTCCTGGCCGACGTCGACCCCGACGCGCCCGTCATGCGCGAGGAGATCTTCGGCCCGGTCCTGCCGATCGTCACCGTCCCCGGTCTCGACGAGGCCATCGACTTCATCAACGACCGCGACAAGCCCCTCGCCCTGTACGCCTTCACCGAGTCGGACACCACCCGGGAGCGGCTCGCCGCCGAGACCTCGTCCGGCGGCCTGGGCCTCGGCCTGCCGCTCGCCCATCTCACCGTCTCCGACCTGCCCTTCGGCGGGGTGGGGGAGAGCGGCATGGGCAACTACCACGGCCGCTACTCGATCGAGACGTTCAGCCACCGCAAGGCGGTACTGGAGAAGCCGCTGAGCTGAGGCGGCCGACGGGCCGAGCCCGCCGGCCCGAAGCGACGCGGCGCCGGGGCGAGTTGACTGGTCTACACCCTTGACTGGTCCAGACCAAGGTGGTGGAGTGTGCCTCACCACCCCCCACCACGGCCGCCCCGTACGCCGCGGCCGGTCCCACCGGCACGTGCGTACAAGGTCCGCCCCGCGCTGCCCTCGTACGGGTCCGCGGCCGTGCTCCGTGAAGGAGTTGACCCTGTGTCCAGGCGCCGTATCTCCGCGTTCGTGGCCGCGATCGTCCTCGGAACCGCCGCACCGGTGCTCCTGCCGGCTTCGGGCGCTTCCGCCGCGGCCTGTTCGAGCTACCCGAGCTGGGTGGCCGGCAAGTCCTACGTGACCGGGAACATCGTCCGGTACACCGACGGCAAGGCCTACATAGCAGAGCACGACAACCCGGGCTACGACCCCGTCATCAGCACCTGGTACTGGGAGCCGTACGCCTGTGACAACGGACCCACCAACCCCTCAGGGTTCGTCGTCAGCGAGGCCCAGTTCAACCAGATGTTCCCGAACCGGAACTCCTTCTACAGCTACAGCGGGCTGAAGGCCGCGATGAGCGCCTACCCCGCCTTCGCGAACACCGGCAGCGACACGGTGAAGAAGCAGGAGGCCGCGGCCTTCCTCGCCAACGTCAACCACGAGACCGGCGGCCTGGTCCACATCGTCGAGCAGAACACCGCCAACTACCCGCACTACTGCGACTGGGGCCAGCCCTACGGCTGCCCGGCCGGCCAGGCCGCGTACTACGGCCGCGGTCCCATCCAGCTCAGCTGGAACTTCAACTACAAGGCCGCCGGTGACGCGCTCGGCATCGACCTCCTGAACAACCCCTGGCTCGTGCAGAACGACTCCGCGGTGGCCTGGAAGACCGGCCTCTGGTACTGGAACACCCAGTCCGGTCCCGGCTCCATGACCGGCCACAACGCGATGGTCAACGGCGCGGGCTTCGGCCAGACCATCCGCTCCATCAACGGTTCGCTGGAGTGCGACGGCAAGAACCCGGCCCAGGTGCAGAGCCGGGTGGACAGCTATCAGCGGTTCGTGGGGATCCTCGGCACGACGGCGGGCAACAACCTGTACTGCTGACACACCACTTGAGCGCTGTTGCACGGCCGGTTCACCACCGGCCGTGCAACAGCGCTCCCGTATGTCCGCGGTCAGCCGAGAATGCTCCACGACGTGCCGCCGTTCGCCGCCATCAGGACGGCGAGCACCACGATGTCCGCGATGCCGAGCCACAGCCCGAGCAGCGCCCTGAAGCGGCGGGGCGTGCCCCGGCGCAGGGCCATGACGGCCAGCACGATCGCGATCGGGCCGAGGAAGAAGTTGAGGACGAGGAGTCCGACGAGGCCGAGGACGAAGGAGGCCACGGCCATTCCCTCGGTGTCCCGCCTGCCGGTCCGACGCCCGCCGTTCTCCCGCTCACCGGTCTTCCGCTCACCGTTCTCCCGTCGCCGGGACTCCGTAAGCCGCATCACGTCACGCCCTTCCGGTCCGGCTGCCGTGCTTGCGCCGCTCACGCACCGCGAACACGGCCAGCCACGCGGCGATGGCCACACCGGCCACGACGGTCACGGGCAGAGGGAGATAGGCGGCCGATCCGAGCAGGACGGCCAGCACCAGGACGGCCACGACAAGGAAGATCACATCTGCTCCCGTTCGTGCGGGGACAAGGGCAATGCTGTGGATCGCCTCTTCATGAACATGCGGATACGGGTGTCCCGGCGGCTCCACATCACACCTGCGAACACTTTGGGCGACGGCGAAGATTCGCCCCGGCGCTCAGGGGTACCCCACGGTCTTCCGCCCGATCCCAGGGCGAACTGTGCGAACTCGCAGAACAGGAAGGTTGCCGGTGCCCGAAAAGAACCAGCCCGATGTGAAGAACGTCTTCGTGGTAGGCCTCGACGACGCCAACCTGCCCACGCTCGAAGCGGCCGCGGCGGCCAAGTCGCTGCGGTACCACCCGCTGCTGACGATCGAGGAA
The DNA here is from genome assembly GCF_044328075.1 of Streptomyces sp. NPDC017991. Lineage (NCBI taxonomy): Bacteria > Bacillati > Actinomycetota > Actinomycetes > Kitasatosporales > Streptomycetaceae > Streptomyces > Streptomyces sp. NPDC017991. The sequence goes on from NZ_JBIRGP010000010.1 coordinate 276,370, forward strand.
CTGCAGAGCGGCGAGGTGTCCGTCCCGGAGCTCATCGACAAGGCCCGGGCCGTACTGGACGCCTTCGACGGCGAGATCGACGCGATCGTCGGCTACTGGGACTTCCCCGTGAGCACCCTCGTGCCGATCCTCGCCGAGCACTACGGGACCCGTAGCACCAGCCTGGAGTCCGTGGTCAAGTGCGAGCACAAGTACTGGAGCCGGCTGGAGCAGCAGAAGGTCACCGACAGGCACCCGCGGTTCGGCCGGGTCGACCTGGACACCGACGACCCGCGCCCGCCCGAGAACGTACGGTTCCCGATGTGGGTCAAGCCCGCGCTCTCGTACTCCTCCGAACTCGCCTTCGGCGTCGAGGACATGGACGAGTTCCGGGACGCCGTGCGGCAGATACGCGAGGGGATCTCCCGGGTGGGCCGTCCCTTCGAGGACATCCTCGACCGGATCGAGCTGCCGCCCGAGATGGAGGGCGTCGGCGCCCAGGTCTGCCTCGCCGAGGAGACCATGACGGGCCTCCAGGTCGCCGTCGAGGGGTACGTCCACGAGGGCGAGGTCACCGTCTACGGCGTGCTCGACTCCATCAACTACCCCGGCACCTCCAGCTTCCAGCGGCACCAGTACCCCTCGACACTTCCGCCGGCGGTGATCGCGCAGCTGCACGACGTCACCGAACGCGTGATGCGCCGGATCGGCTTCGAGTCGGCCACCTTCAGCGTGGAGTACTTCTTCGACCCGAAGACCCAGGAGATCAGCCTGCTGGAGATCAACCCCAGGCACTCCCAGTCCCACGCCGAGCTGTTCGAGTACGTCGACGGCGTGCCCAACCACCACGCCATGCTCGGCCTCGCCCTGGGCGACGATCCGGCCATGCCGCAGCGCAAGGGCCCGTACGCGATGGCCGCGAAGTGGTACTACCGCTGGTTCACCGACGGCGTCGTGCGGGACGTGCCCTCGGCCGACGACCTCGCCCGCATCGAGCGCGAGGCCGACGGTGTGCGCGTGGACGTCACCACCGAGGAGGGGCAGGTCCTCTCCGATCTCTCGCAGCAGGACTCCTACAGCTACGAACTGGCGCACATATTCACCGGCGGGAACAGTGAGGAGGACCTGAGGGCGAAGTACGACCACTGCGTGGCCGCCCTGGGACTCGCCTTCGACGAGAGCCCCCAGGAACGCCCGCACGCCTGACGCCCGCACGCCTGACGAACGAACGCACAACGGCCGCACGCACGACGGCCGCGCGAAAAGGAGTGAGTCCGCCTCATGCGCTACGTGAGCAATCTGCCGTACGCGACGAAGGAGGAGGAGGACGTCCGTATCCCGATGCCCGACGGCGTCCAGCTGTCGGCCCGTGTCTGGCGCCCCACCTCTTCCGACAACGAGCCCGTGCCCGCGGTCCTGGAGTACATCCCCTACCGCAAACGCGACCTCACCTCGGTGCGCGACTCCCTGCACCACCCCTACATCGCCGGGCACGGATACGCCTGTGTACGCGTCGACGTGCGCGGCACCGGCGACTCGGAGGGGGTGCTGAGGGACGAGTACCTCGAACAGGAACAGGCCGACGCGGAAGCGGTCCTCGCCTGGCTCGCCGACCGGCCCTGGTGCGACGGCAACACCGGCATGATGGGCCTGTCCTGGGGTGCCTTCGCCGCCCTCCAGGTGGCCGCCCGGCAGCCGCCGAACCTGCGCGCCGTCGTCATCGCGTCCTTCACGGACGACCGGCACGCCGACGACATGCACTACATGGGCGGTGCCATGTTGTCGGACAACCTCGCCGAGGCGGGCACCATGTTCGCCTACGCGACCCTGCCGCCCGACCCCGCCGTGGTCGGCGACCGCTGGCGCGAGATGTGGCACGAACGCCTGGAGAACTCCGGCCCCTGGGTCCTGCCCTGGCTGCGCCACCAGCGCCGGGACGACTACTGGCGGCACGCCTCGGTCGCCGAGGACTACACGGCCGTACGGTGCCCCGTCCTCGCCTCCAGCGGCTGGGCGGACGGCTACTCCAACGCCGTGACCCGGCTGCTCGGCAACCTGGACGTACCCCGCAAGGGACTGATCGGCCCCTGGTCGCACAAGTTCCCCCACCTCGGGGAGCCCGGCCCCGCCATCGGCTACCTCCAGGAAGTGGTGCGCTGGTGGGACCACTGGCTCAAGGGCGTCGACAACGGCGTCATGGACGGCCCCGTGCTGCGCACCTGGATGCAGGACAGCGTGCCCCCGTCCACGTCGTACGAGGAGCGCCCGGGCCGCTGGGTCGCCGAGCCGACCTGGCCGTCTCCGCAGATCGAACCCGTCAGGTATCCGCTGACCCGGCACCGGATCGGTACACCGGTCGAGGCCGGTGCCGGCGCCCGAGCCGGCGCCGATGCCGCCGGGGACGGCGCCGTGATGACCGTACGGTCGCCCCTGTCCGTCGGGCAGTTCGCGGGCAAGTGGGCCTCCTACAACGCGCCCCCGGACCTGCCGTACGACCAGCGCGAGGAGGACGGCGGTTCCCTCGTCTTCGAGACCGAGCCGCTGACCGAACGGCTGGAGATCCTCGGCTCACCGACCGTGGAACTCGACCTCGCGGCCGACCGGCCGGTCGCGATGGTGGCCGCGCGGCTGTCCGACGTGAGCCCCGACGGCGCCGCCACCCGCGTCACCTACGGTCTGCTCAACATCACCCGCCGGGAGAGCACCGAGAACCCCCAGCCCCTGGAGCCGGGCACGCGCTACCGCGCCACCGTCCAGCTCAACGGAGTGGCGCAGGCGTTCCCGCCCGGCCACCGGGTCCGCCTCTCCCTGTCCACGTCGTACTGGCCGCTCGCCTGGCCGCCCCCCGAGCCGGCGCTGCTGAGCGTGTACGAGGGCTCCAGCACGCTCACCCTCCCCGTCCGTCCGACGGACCAACCGGACGGGGTGCCGGTGAACCCGTTCGAGGAGCCCGAGGGCACACCTCCGCTGTCCGTCACCCGGGTGACCGCCCCGGACGCACGGTGGGAGGTGAAGCGCGACATGGTCGACTACCGCGCCGAACTGGAGATCGTGAAGGACCAGGGACTCGTCCACTTCGACGAGATCGATCTCGATGTCGGCCGTCGCGCCTACGAGCGCTACACCTCCGTCGCCGACGACTTCACCTCGGCCACCGGTGAGTCGACCTGGACCATGCGCTTCCGGCGCGGCGACTGGGATGTCCGTGTGGAGACGCACACGCGGCTGACCTGCGACGAGACGGACTTCTTCGTGGACGCCACGCTGGACGGCTACGAGGGCGGGCGCCGGGTCTTCTCCCGCACCTGGAACGAGACGGTGCCGCGGGACCTGCTGTAGGCGCCCGGACGCGTCTTTCTCCACCGCCCGGGCACCCGCAGAAGAAGAGCGGAACACGACGACACCATCTAGGAGACGTTGAGGCGTGAGCACACTCACTGGTCTGGAACGAGCCATGGAACGCTTCGGAGGGTCCCTGCTCGCGCATTTTCGCCACAAGGAACCGGTCGAACTGATAGAGGCCCTGCACAAGGAGTGCGACGACCACATCGTGGTGTGCAGCGAGAGCCGGACCGTCGTACCCAACGCCTACGACGTCGAGCTGGCCGAGTTCGCCCACGAGGAACTGGAGCGCAACGGCGGCCGTATCGACCAGGTGCTCACCGACAGCCTGCTGCGCCACGGCGAGAAACAGGGCTACGAATGGGCCGGCCCGCTGACGGTGCACGTCACCAGGTCACCGGACCTCCCCAACGGCCGGTACCGGGTGGCGAGCGCCGTCATGAAGCATGTGCGGGCCGGCGCCTTCCAGCACTGAGTGCCCGCACCTGCCCCGCCCGAGTCCCGCGGGTGCCGGCCGGGCGGACCGCCGGGTCAGTCGCGCCGCAGAGGTGTCGGCGGCAGCTCCTCCTCCTCGGGGATGAGATGGACCGCGGCCTCCTCGGCGCCCGCCGCTCCGCCGTCGATGCCGATGTCCGAGGCGACGGCTTCCTTCGTCATGTCCTCGTGCGTGCCCTCGTCCGGTGCCACCAGCCGGCCGGCGCGCTCGTCACCGGCCTCGGGGTCGGTCGCCTCGCCCTCCCCGTAGGGCAGGTCACCGACGCCGTCGCCGGCCGGGGTCTCCTCGTCGGGGACCTCCTGGCGCAGCCGTTCGTCGAGGCTCTCGCCCTCGTGCTGCTCGGCCGCCGTGACCCCGCTCCTGGTGACCCCCAGCGGCTTCTCGGGGGGTGAGTAGCCCTCGTCGAGCACATCGTCGTACGTACGTTCGTCCACCGCGTCCTGGAGGTCCAGCGGGGCGGCGTCCGCCTGCTCCTCGTTGGTCCCCGTGGGCTGGTAGACGTCGTCCGCCATGCTGTCGTCGCTCATGTCCGTCCTCCTGGCGCGGTGATCATTTCTTGCTCCCCGTAGGAGTACCGCGGTGCCCGGCATACGTCCCGTGAAACACCGGAGCGTCCGAGGTGGGCCGGGACGGTGGCGATCTTCACCGCCCCGACGGCGTCCGGCAGGCCCACGCTATTGACCGGTACATACCAACCCGATTGAGTGTCCCGCGCAGACCCCCCACTTTCCCGGCCGCCGACCAGGCGCCGCCGCGCTGCCGAAGGGACCTCACCACCATGCGGAGATTCCGCCCCTTGTTCGCTGCCACCGCCGCCGGAGCGGCACTGACCACCGCCCTGGCCGCTCCCTCGTACGCCGCGGAGGTGCCGACGGCGGGCGTGTTCCACGTACAGAGCGCGCTCACCGGCCTGAACGCCGCCGACAGCGGGGGAGCGGTCGTCCAGCGCAACCCCAAGGGCAACGAGGACCGCCAGCAGTGGTCGCTGCGGGCCACCGGCGCCTCGTACGTCCTGGAGAACACCGACACGGCCGGCAGCTGCCTGGGCCGGTCGGGGGGCCAGGCGAGAACCGTGGCCTGCGCGAGCGCCGACGCCGCGTGGGAGATCACGTCGACGGGCACCGACCGCTACCGGCTCAAGGTGCCCGGCGCCGACCAGTACCTGACCGTCGGGGCCAAGGCCTCCGGCGCCAACTACCCCGCCCAGCTGGTCGTGGGCGCGGCGGGCGACCCCGCCGCCTGGTACCTGACCCCGGTGACGTCCCCGACCTCCCCGATGCCGTCCGCGGACCGGCGCACCCTGGACCAGGTCACCTTCCTCACCTCCCACAACGCCTACGCGAACGGCGTCGACGGCGGGTTCGCCCCGCCCTTCGTCAACCTCGTCCCGAACCAGAGCCGCGGCATCAACCAGCAACTCGCCGACGGCGTACGCGGGTTCATGCTGGACATCCACCAGACCTCGGACGGCGCGATCCTGTGCCACAACAGCTGCACCCTCGTCAGCAGGCCGGTGGCCCTGAACGTGGACCTCCAGCGCATGGTCGACTTCCTGCGGCAGAACCCGAGTCAAATCGTCACGGTCTTCCTGGAGGACTACGTCGACCCCGGGGTCCTGCGCGGTGAACTGGCCCGGGTGAACGGCCTGTCCGACGTCCTCTACCGCCCGGACCGGACCGGCGTACGCGCCAACGGCTGGCCGAAGGTGGCGGACCTGATCGCCGCCGACGACCGGCTGCTCCTCTTCACCGACCACAGCCGTGCCGCCGACGAGTCCGCCGGGCTCACCCGGGACAGCTTCGGTGTCATGTACCAGCGCGAGTGGACCGTGGAGAACTACTGGTCCATGGGCTCGGGCCTGGGCGGCTCCGACTGGTCCTGCTACAGCCGCTGGTACGACGCCGACACCAACGTCCCCCTCACGGCTACGGCGCCGCCCTTCCGCCCGCTCTTCGTCATGAACCACTTCCGGGACGCGGCCATCGCCTCGACCGCGACCACCGACAACACCAAACTCACCGACCGGGCGCAGCGGTTCTGCCAGCCCGCCGCCCGCAAGAAGCCCAACTTCCTCGCGGTGGACCGGTACGACCTCGGCTCGCCGGCCTCGGCGGTGGCGACGCTCAACACGTACACGTACTGACGCCGGACGCAGGTACGCCGCTTGCCCCGGTCCTACCGGAGGAAGCGGCGTACCGGCAGCCCGACGGGGCGGACGCTCAGCCCAGCTGCGCGTGCAGGAACTCGACCGTGCTCTGCCAGGCCCGCGCCGACGACTCGGGGTCGTGGACCTCCGGGCGGCCGTCGTTGAAGAAGGCGTGGTCGGCCGGGTAGACGCGGAGGTCCGGGGTGATGCCGGACTGCTCGCGGATGGTCTCGCCGAGCGTGGTGAGGGAGTCCACGGGGATGGCGGAGTCGCGTTCGCCGTAGTGGCCCAGGATCTGGGCCCTGAGGCCGGAGAAGTCCGGGGCCTCGCCCTGGATGACCCCGTAGAACGGGACGGCGGCGCGGACGCGGGGGTCGGTGGCCGCCTGGTAGAGGACGAAACCGCCGCCCATGCAGAAGCCGACCGAGCCGACGGTCTCGGACGTGACCTCCGGCATGGCCAGCAGATGGTCGACGGCGCCGGACAGCAGCTCGACACCGCGCGGCACGGGCAGCTCCTGCATCATGCGGTACGCCTCGGAGCTGTCATGGGCGACGTTGCCGCCGTAGAGATCCGGGGCCAGCGCCACGAAGCCCTCCTTCGCCAGACGCTCGGTGACGTCGGCGATGTGGTCGGTCAGCCCCCACCACTCCTGGATGACGATGACACCGGGCCCCCGGCCGGCCGGGGGCAGTGCCAGGTAACCGTGCGCGGTGGTGCCGCCGCTCGGGAAGGTGACGTTCTGATGGGCGGGTGCCCCGGTCGACCTGGGCGTCTCGGACATGGTGTGTCACTCCTGTCGCTTGATCCTGCCTCCAGCATGCAGGAGGCGGGTGCCGCGCGGGCAGGCGACCCCCCGGCGATGGCGTATCCTCGCGTGTTACGTATAACCCTCACTGTCCGTCCCTACCGCCGGCCCCTTGCTGCCGCGAATCCCCGGAGAGGCCCCGATGCGACGCGTTGCCCTGGTCACCCTCGTCGTCGACGACTACGACGACGCGATCCGCTTCTACACCGAGGCACTCGGATTCCGGCTCGCCGAGGACACCCCGCGACCCGACGGGTCCCGCTGGGTCGTCGTGGAGCCGGACACCGGCGGACACGGCACCGGACTCCTGCTGGCCCGCGCCAAGGACGAGGCACAGCGCGAACGGGTCGGCGACCAGAGCGGCGGCCGGGTCGGCTTCTTCCTGCACACCGACGACTTCGCCCGCGACCACGCCCGGATGACCGCCGCCGGAGTGACCTTCCTGGAGGAGCCGCGGCACGAGACGTACGGCTCGGTCGCCGTCTTCCAGGACCTGTACGGGAACCGGTGGGACCTGCTGCAGCCGGCCGCCCGCGACGGAACCGCCCAGTAGTCCGCCCCGACCCGTCCCGCACCCAGAGAACCTGCCGAGGAACACCGCATGACCGTGCCCCGCAACGACTCCAGCACCGATCTCCGTCTCGACGCCGACACCATCCGCCGGCTCCCGAAGGCGGTCCTGCACGACCACCTCGACGGCGGCCTGCGCCCCGCGACGCTCGTCGAACTCGCCGGCCAGGTCGGCCACACCCTCCCCGCCACCGAACCGGACGCGCTCGCCGCCTGGTACTACGAGGCGGCCAACTCCGGCGACCTCGTCCGCTACATCGCCACCTTCGAGCACACCCTGGCCGTCATGCAGACCCGCGAGGGCCTGCTGCGCACCGCCGAGGAGTACGTCCTCGACCTCGCCGCGGACGGCGTCGTCTACGGCGAGGTCCGCTACGCCCCCGAGCTGATGCTGAAGGGCGGGCTCACCCTGCCCGAGGTCGTCGAGACCGTACAGGAGGGCCTGGCCGCCGGTACGGCGAAGGCGTCGGCCGCCGGTACGCCCGTCCGGGTCGGCACGCTGCTGTGCGGGATGCGGATGTTCGACCGCAGCCGCGAGATCGCGGACCTGGCCGTGGCGTTCCGGGACGCGGGTGTCGTCGGCTTCGACATCGCGGGCGCCGAGGACGGCTTCCCGCCCGCCGACCACCTCGACGCGTTCGCGCACCTGCGCGTCGAGAACGTCCCGTTCACCGTCCACGCCGGTGAGGCCCACGGCCTGCCCAGCATCCACCAGGCACTTCAGGTCTGCGGAGCCCAGCGCATCGGCCACGGCGTCCGGATCACCGACGACATCGTGGACGGCAAGCTCGGCCGCGTCGCCGAGTGGATACGCGACCGCCGGATCGCCCTGGAGATGTGCCCCACCTCCAACCTCCAGACCGGTGCGGCCACCTCGATCGCGGAGCACCCCATCACCCGGCTGCGCGACCTGGGCTTCCGTGTCACCCTCAACACCGACAACCGGCTGGTCTCCGGCACGACGATGACCCGCGAGATGTCCCTGCTCGTCGACGAGGCGGGCTGGACCCTCGACGACCTCCGCACGGTCACGGTCAACGCCCTCAAGAGCGCGTTCATCCCGTTCGACGAGCGTAACGCGCTGATCCGGGACGTGGTCCTGCCGGGGTACGACCTCGGGTCGCGCTGACACGTGTCGAATGAGTCGTGGCCGAAAGTTTTCGCCCCTTCCGGGAGCGGCGGTTCGTCGCGGAGCGGACCGCCGCTGTCCCGGCGGCGGAACGATCTCAAATTTCCGGCATAGCGGCCCAAAAGGCTCGGATTTTGCGGGCGAATCCGCCGGAACGCACGATCGGGAGGTACCCGCGGGGCAGGAAGGTCAGGCGTTCAACTTCGGCCAGGACTGGACTGTTTGAGCCATCGAAAGATCATTAACCTGTTCCTCGACGGCACGCATCCAACACGAGGAGTTCCGTGTCCACTGCCCAGCAGGCGCCCGACATCCTCTCTCCCGAGTTCGCCGCGGATCCCTACCCCGCGTACGCGGCGATGCGGGAGAAAAATCCCCTGATCTGGCACGAGGCCACCCAGAGCTACATCATTTCCCGCTACGACGACGTCGAACGTGTCTTCAAGGACAAGAAGTCCGAGTTCACGACCGGCAACTACGACTGGCAGCTGGAGCCGGTCCACGGCAAGACGATCCTCCAGCTCAGCGGCCGTGAGCACGCGGTGCGGCGCGCACTCGTCGCCCCCGCGTTCCGCGGCAGCGACCTCCAGGAGAAGTTCCTGCCGGTCATCGAGCGCAACTCGCTCGCGCTCATCGACGCCTTCCGCGAGACCGGTTCGGCCGACATCGTCAGCGACTACGCCACCCGGTTCCCGGTCAACGTCATCGCGGACATGCTGGGCCTGGACAAGGCCGACCACGCCCGCTTCCACGGCTGGTACACCGCCGTCATCGCCTTCCTCGGCAACCTCTCCGGTGACGCTGAGGTGACCGCCGCCGGTGAGCGCACCCGCCGGGAGTTCGCCGAGTACATGATCCCGATCATCCGCGACCGGCGCGACAACCTGGGTGACGATCTGCTGTCGACGCTCTGCGCCGCCGAGGTCGACGGTGTCCGGATGACCGACGAGGACATCAAGGCGTTCTGCAGCCTGCTGCTCGCCGCCGGCGGGGAGACCACCGACAAGGCGATCGCCAGCATCCTCGCCAACCTGCTGATGCATCCCGAGCAGTTGGCGGCGGTCCACGAGGACCGGAGCCTGATCCCCGCGGCCTTCGCGGAGACGCTGCGCTACACCCCTCCGGTCCACATGATCATGCGGCAGTCGGCCACCGAGGTCGAGGTGTCCGGCGGCACCATCCCGCAGGGGGCCACGGTGACGTGCCTCATCGGAGCCGCCAACCGGGACGAGCGCCGCTACGGCAACCCCGACCGGTTCGACATCTTCCGGGACGACCTCACCACGACCTCGGCGTTCTCGGCCGCGGCCGACCACCTCGCGTTCGCGCTGGGCCGGCACTTCTGCGTCGGCGCGCTGCTCGCCAAGGCGGAGGTCGAGATCGGTCTGAACCAACTGCTCGACGCCATGCCGGACCTGCGTCTCGCCGACGGCTTCGACCCCGTGGAGCAGGGCGTCTTCACCCGGGGCCCGCAGTCACTGCCGGTACGTTTCACCCCGGCCGGCACCTGACCACCCCCATGAACTCCGTGTGCCCGGAATCGGCGAGGATGATTCCGGGCACACGGCACTCCGATCGGCTGCGCCCCGAAGGGGCGCGGGGAACTGCGCTCCAGCCCCGACGCGCCCGCAGACACACACCGCACCCGGCGGAGCGCTAATGCACCGCCGGAGTGAACTGCACCGGCAAGGAGTTCAGCCCGCGCATCCAGATGGACGGACGCCAGGTCAGCTCCGAGGGATCGACGCCCAGCACCAGGTCGGGCAGTCGCTCCAGAAGGGTCTCCACCGCCGTGCGTGCCATCACGTCCGCGAGGAGCGGCGCCGGATACGGGCAGCGGTGCTCGCCGTTGCTGAAGGACAGGTGCGAGGAGTTCTCCGCGCCGACATGCGACTCGGGCCAGATCTGCGGATCCGTGTTGGCCGCCGCGAGGCCGAGGACGAGGCAGTCGCCCTCGCGGATGAGCCGCCCGCCGAGCTGGGTGTCGCGCACGGCCCAGCGGCCGATGAAGTTCTGGGTCGGCGTGTCCAGCCACAGCACCTCGTTCAGCGCGTCGCCGACACTGACCCGGCCGCCGGAGACGTTGACCGCGAACCGCTCGTCGGTCAGCAGCAGACGCAGGGTGTTGCAGATCCAGTTGGCGGTCGGCTGCTGGGCCGCGGCGATGACGGAGATCAGGTCCTGCACGATCTCCTCGTCGGTGAGCCCCGCCGGGTCCTGCAGCATCCGTGAGGTGACATCGGGCCCCGGCCGGTCCCGCTTCTCCTTCACCAGCTGCATGATGCGCGCCCCGACGCGCATGTACGCGGCCACCGGGTCGTCGCCCTCACCGGCGTCGAGCGAGATCCGCAGGTCGTCGACGAGCTGCTCGGTGTCCGCGCTGCCCTGCGGCATACCGCACATCCACAGCACGGCGCGGGCCGGCAGGGCGTGCGCGTACGTGCCCATCAGCTCGGTCTGCCCGCTGCCGCCGAACGAGGCGATCAGCTGCTCGGCGATCGACTGGCACTCGCGGGCCAGTTCGAACTGGTCGACCCCCTCCAGCGCCTGCGTGATGACACCGGCCCGGCGCTGGTGCTCCGGACCCTCGGTGAACAGCACGGACGGCTGGTAGCCGACGAACGGCATCAGGGGCCAGTCCGCCGGAATGTTCGGCCACTGGTTCCAGCGCCGGGAGTCCCGCGCGAACAGCTCGTCATGGCTGGTCACATAGCTGACCTCGGGATAACCGAGGACGAGCCAGGCCGGGATGTCCCCGTCGAGGAAGACCGGAGCCACCGCTCCGTGGTCCCTGCGCATCGTGCGGTAGAGCTGAGAGGGCGTCTGCTGGTACTCCAGGCCGCCCAGCTGCACGGCGGAACCGTGCGCGGGGCAGCCCGGTGGGGGAGTGTTCGAGGAACGGGAGCCGGTGGTGTCGCTCACGACGTTCCCTCCTGGGACAGGGCCAGTGCGTAGAGGTGGTCCACGAGAGTGATCAGGACTTCCTTGCCCGACGACCTGACCCGCGCGTCGCAGTCGACCATGGGCACATGGTCGCCCAGCGCGAGTGCCTGCCGGATCTCGTCGAGCGAGAACCGCTGCTCGTCGTCGTCGAAACGATTGACGGCCACCACGAACGGCGTCTTGTGGTGTTCGAGCCTGTCGATGGCGTACCAGGAGTCCTCCATGCGCCGGGTGTCGACGAGGACGATCGCGCCCAGGGTCCCGGAGAACAGCCGGTCCCACAGGAACCAGAAGCGTTCCTGGCCCGGTGCGCCGAACAGGTAGAGCACCATCCGCTGGTTGAGGCTGATACGCCCGAAGTCGAAGGCGACGGTGGTCGTGGTCTTGCGCTCCACACCCGCCGTCTCGTCGACGCCCTGCCCCGCCTGCGTCATCACCTCTTCGGTGTTCAGCGGCCGGATCTCGCTGACCGAGCGGACCAGGGTGGTCTTGCCGGCGCCGAAACCGCCCACGACGACGATCTTCAGTCCGGTCTCGGCGGCATCGGCCAGCGGCGTGCGCTGGGCGGGCAGCTCAGAGGTTGCGGAGCCCATGGAGCACCTCCTGCAGCAGGGCGGTTTCGGGGAGGGCCGCGACGGAATCGGCCGCGCGGGGGTGACGGGCGCTCACCTTGCCCATGGCATGGAGGTCGCCGAGGAGGATCCGTACGACGGTGATGGGCATCTTGAGCTCCGCCGAGACCTCGACGAGTGCCGTCGGGTGTCGGCACATCTCAAGGATCCGGACGTGCTCGGACTGCATCCCGGCGGCCGGCTCGCACTCACTGACGATCAGCGTGACCAGGTCGAAGGCGTCATCGGCTTCGCTGCGTCCGCCCGTGACCGTGTAGAGCCGGTCGGGGTCGCCGATGTCCACGGGTTTGCGGCTCACGCCGAGGCACCCCTGATGACGGGGGTACGGGGTTCGGCCCGCAGATGGTCACCGATCTGCTCCACCAGCTCGGTCATCTGATGACCGACGACGCCGGGGTCGGCGCTCTCCTCGGCGACGACCGCGAGGTGCGCGCCCTGGCCGGCCTCGACGATGAACAGGAGGCCTCCGTGGAACTCGGTCATGGAGTGCCGGACACCGCCGGTTCCGTCGCCGAACTCCATGGACGCGCCCTGCGCGAGAGCCTGGATGCCGGAGCAGATCGCCGACAGCTGGTCGCCCTGGTCGAGGGTCAGGTGTTCCGTCCAGCACAGCTTCAGACCGTCCCGGGACAGGACGAGTGCGTGGCGGGTGCCCGGCGTGCGCTCCAAGAGGTTCATCAAGAGCCAGGTGAGGCTGTTGTCAGTGGTCTCCATGATGGGCGGGCCGGGTGTTGACCAGTCGGTGGTCACCCGGCTCGTTCCTCCAATCCAACGGGGTGCGGCGAATCAGTGCGGGGTGGGCTTGCGGAGCTCTGAACTGTGCGAAGGGCCGGGCGCTCTAGCCGCCCGCCCCGGGCCCGGTCCCGGGCCCGGTGTCCTCGCCGGGAGCGGCGGGGGAGCCGTCGGCGGCCCCTCCGGCGTGCCGGCCGCGGTGGAAGGCGCCGAACCGGCTTCCGGCGTCGCGCGCCGGACCGTCCCCGTCGGGCTCCGCCTTGGACGGCTCGGCAGCGGTCTTCGACCGGCCCCGTTCCGCCTCGGCCATGGTGCGGCCGGGAGCCCGGACCGGTAGTCCGCCCGGAGTGGCCGCGCCGCGCCGGCGGGGGATGTCGACCGGGGGCGCCTCGTCCACGGGCGCGGTCGCCTGCGGAGTGCGTACCGGAAACGATTCCTCTGCCGGGATCGGCGCGGGGGCCGGTGGCGCGGCCGGTACGGCGGCGGGTGCGGCGGCCGGGAGGTCCGCGCCGGGGCGCGGACGCTCGGGACCGACCGGCTCGCGCTGCTGCGCCACCAGCTGGGGCGGCAGCAGGACGACGACGCCGGTGCCGCCGCGCGAGGAGGGGCGGTAGTTGACGCTGATGCCGTGCTTGGCGGCGAGCCGTCCCACCACGCTCAGGCCCAGCCGGGTGCCCTGGAGTGAGGCGAGGTCGGTGACCTGGCCCGACACCGACTCCTCGGCCCGGCGCATGGAGGCGTCGGACATCTTCAGTCCGCTGTCCTCGATGGTGATGACGAGACCGGCGCTGCGCTCCTCCACGTACACGTGGACCTCGTCGATCGGCGGCGAGAAGTTGGCGGCGTTGTCCATGAGTTCGGCCAGCAGGTGCATCACGCCCTCGGCGGCGAAGCCCGCGATGGAGGCCTTGCTTGAGTTGTGCAGCCGCACCCGCCGGTACGCGGCGATCCGGCCGACGGAGCCGCGCAGGATGCTCTCCATGACGATCGGCTTGTTCCACACGCGGCTGGAGCGACCACCCATCAGCAGGGCGAGCCGGTCGGTCATGAGGCCCAGCTGGGAGGTGCTGTGGTCCAGCCGCAGCAGGTCGCCGAAGATCTCGCCGCCGTGCCGGTCCTGCATGTCCCGGAGGTCGGCGAGCATGCCGACGGTCTTGGCCTGGACCCGGCTGAGCGCCTTCGCGGAGGCGGCCTGGGCGGCGGCGGACCGGCGCTCGCTGTACGCCAGTTCACGGATGAACGATTCCGCGGGGGAGCGCAGCAGCGGGTTGGTCGGCCAGTCGAGCTTGGCGAGCACGGTGTCGGCCGAACTGCCCTCGCGAAGGAGGGACACCGCGGCGGGCAGGGTGTCGTTGGTCAGACGCTCAAGTTCCTGCGTCCCCTTGGCCAGTTCGCGGCGCATCATGTCGAGGTCCGACTGCGCGTCGGTCGTCCGCCGTACGGACTGGGCGACCTCGGTGGTGAAGACGTGCAGCATCCGGCGCAGATACGGGTCGGAGGGGGTGGGCAGACCGGCCAGGACCTTGTCGGCGCCGGCGCCGTTCTTCAGCTGCTCGGCCACCGCCGGCAGGGTCACGTTGACCAACTGGTCCGTCTCGGCGCCGTGCTGGCTCCAGTTGTTCTTGGTCATCTCCAGTTCGCCGGTCCGCGACACCGTCTGGCGGTGGGCCTTGCGCAACCGGGCGGCGGTGAAGGCGACGACGGCGGCTATGCAGCCCCAGGCGGCGACCGCCGTGCCCGCCACCCAGGGGCGGGCTCCCTCGGGAGCGAGGCCGACGGCCGCTCCGGCACCCGCGGCCGTGACGACCAGGACCGCGGGGAACATGACCGGAGTGGAACCCGTCCTCTGCGCAGATCGGCGCTGACGGGGGCGAGCAGGCACTGGCATTCCGCGGTCCCTCGGTCCGTGCGAGCAGGAGTACGTCCACAGGTGAGACAGCGCCCGGAACACGGAAGGTGGTAGGCCGCCTTCCGGATCAAGCGCGTCGCTCATGCTAGTCACCGGACCTGGCTGTAGGGCCCGGCAGGGGTCTCATCCCCCCGATGACTTCACATCGTCGGGAAATGGCTACCTCGAAACGTCTGTGTGGTAGATGAACTGAGTTGCCGTCAACCGGACGCTGACATGCGGCAGTCGGCATTTTCATGCGCTTTGCCGCTCCCGAGCCGTGTTCGAGCCCTCGTCACCTTCGAATCCGGGGGTGCATTTTCGGCCAACTAGCCGCTGATCCTGGCCGATGATCCGACTGTCGGCACGGTGTGACGGTTGGTTCAAGAGTGGTGTGGCCCGTCGTGGGCCGGTGCCAGGGCGTCCGTGTCGAGCAGGGACATGAAGGCCCTCGCCGCCGGGCTGGTCGCCTCCGGCGGCGGCAGCATCGCGACCGTCTCGTACGGCGTCTCGGTGTCGGCCTTGAGCGGGAAGGCCGGGAGGGCCGGCCGCTTGTGGGCGAAGTGACGCGGTACGACGGCGATGCCGAGGCCCTCCTCGACGAGGTCGAGCAGACTGTGCACATCGTTCACCTCCAGGGTGACCGTGCGCTGCACCCGTGCCGCCGCGAAGGCCGCGTCGGTGGTGCGGCGCGGCCCCCAGTCGGGGTGGAAGTCGACGAAGGCCTCGCCGCCCAGCTCGTGCGGGGTGACAGGACCGCCGCCCGCCAGCCGGTGCGAGGGATGGCAGACGACGGTCATCGGCTCACGGGTCAGCGGCAGGCTGCGCAGCTGCTCCGTGTCGGCGCGGGTCGTCACCGCGAACGCCAGATCCAGCCGGCCCGCGGCGACGTCCTCCGCGAGCGCGCCCGAGCCGGCCTGCCGCAGCCGGATCTCCACGTCCGGATGCCGTCTGCGGAACTCGGCGAGCAACGGGGCCACGTGCACGCCCGCGATGCACTGCTCGGTGCCCAGCGAGAGCGTGCCGCGCAGCACGCCCTGTACGGCGGCCACCGCGTCGTGGGCCGCGCGGACCTGTGCCAGGATCCGCTCCGCCTCGGTCAGCAGGGCCCGCCCGGCCTCCGTGAGCGTGACCCGGCGGGTGGTGCGGACGAACAGGGGCGCGCGCAGCTCGCGCTCCAGCGCGCGGATGGAGGCGGACAGGCCGGACTGCGACACCATGAGGCGTTCGGCCGCCCGGGTGAAGTGCTGGTCCTCGGCGACGGCGACGAAGTGCTGAAGGTGGCGCAATTCCATGATTGAGAAGCGTATCCGCTGAATCCCATCCGATTCTCCTGTTGGACCGCTGTCCGTGGGGCAGGCGAGAGTGGACAGCGGTCCACTCCGTACCGACCCCTCTGGAGAACGTGTTGTACACCGCACACACCGACCGCTACGCGGACATGCCCTACCGGCGCACCGGACGCAGCGGCCTGAAGCTGCCCGCCCTCTCCCTGGGCCTGTGGCACAACTTCGGCCCCGACCGGCCGGTGGACACGCAGCGCGCGATCCTGCGGCGAGCGTTCGACCTGGGTGTCACCCACTTCGACCTGGCCAACAACTACGGGCCGCCGCCCGGCGCCGCCGAGTCCGCCCTCGGTGAGGCGCTGAAGGCCGACTTCGCGCCGTACCGCGACGAGCTGGTCATCTCCTCCAAGGCCGGCTACCTGATGTGGCCGGGCCCCTACGGGGAGTGGGGCTCGCGCAAGTACCTGCTGTCCTCGCTCGACCAGAGCCTGGACCGCATGGGCCTCGACTACGTCGACATCTTCTACTCGCACCGCCCCGACCCGGAGACTCCCCTTGAGGAGACGATGGGTGCCCTGCACTCGGCCGTCCAGCAGGGCAAGGCGCTGTACGTCGGTGTCTCGAACTACTCGCCGGAGCAGACCCGTGAGGCCGCCCGCATCCTCGGCGAGCTGGGCACCCCGCTCCTCATCCACCAGCCGCGCTACTCGATCCTGGACCGGCGCCCCGAGGAGGAAGGGCTCCTGGACGCGCTCGACGAGCTGCGGATCGGGTCCATCGCCTACTCGCCGCTGGAGCAGGGTCTTCTCACGGGCCGCTACCTGGACGGGATCCCGGAGGGGTCGCGGGCCGCGAGCGACAGCCCCTTCCTGAGCGCGGACAAACTGACCGAGGAGCTGGTCGCCGACCTGCGCGCCCTGAACGACATCGCCAAGTCCCGCGGGCAGTCCCTCGCCCAGATGGCGCTGGCGTGGGTGCTGCGGGGTGGGCGGGTCACGTCCGCGCTGATCGGTGCGAGCAGTCCGCAGCAGCTGGAGGACAGTGTGGCTGCCACGGGGAACCTGGAGTTCTCGCAGGAGGAGCTCGACCGGATCGACGGGCTCGTCAACGGGTAGCGCTCCGCTTGGGGGCGTGGTGGTTTGGCGGCGGGCCCGGTGGGGGTTGGTCGCGCAGTTCCCCGCGCCCCTTGGGGGGTGGGGCGTGGTGGTTCGGCGGCGGGCCCGGTGGGGGTTGGTCGCGCAGTTCCTCGCGCCCCTTGGGGGGTGGGGCGTGTGGGTTGGCTGTGGGTTCGGTGGGGGTTGGTCGCGCAGTTCCCCGCGCCCCTTGGCGGGGTGGGAGGGGGTGCCGGATCCGGGGCGCCCCGTCGTGGGTGGCCGGTCGGGGGTGCCGGATACGCTCCGTAGCCGGCCGTCCCCGGGCAGGGTGATGGCGTCGAAGCCGGTGACGCGCGCCGCCGGGGGCGGATCCCGTACAGCCCATCCGTTTCGGCCACGCAGGGCCTCGAATATGCCAGGAGACTGGCCGGAAAGACATGGTGACACTGTGTCAGGAGTGGCGATACTCAAAGGCTAGGGCAATTCACCCTTCACCACTCCTCGGAACAGCGCCACGGTGCACGCCGGAACGAGCCGCGGGAAAGAGAGGCCGACAGGCGGCGGCGGATGCGATGGGGAGTGATCGTGCACGATGAATTCCTGTGCCACGTCACCGCGTACGGGGTCTGTGGCGGAATGTGGGTCGGCGTACCACTCGGCACCTATCGGGCGCCCACGCTCGCCCTGGCCATGTGGTGGTTGCGGGACCGGGCGTCCTGGATCGCCGAGCGCCTCGATCCCGACCCGGGTGCCCCCTACTTCCCGCCGAACTCGATGGCCCCCGTCGCGGGCACGAGCCCCGATGTGCCCGGCCTGCTGCGCAGGTGGTGCGGCGACGACGCGCAACAGGCGCTCGCCGCCGAGGAGTTGGCCGCCGGGCATCTGGTGCGCATCGCCACGAGCGACGAGACCACCGAGTACGAACTGCTCGCGGAGTCGGTCGACGCCCTGCGGATGCAGCGGACCCTGCCCCTCCTGTCCGTCCCGGCCGCCTGAACCGGCATCCCTCCTCCGGTAGCCCGGGCTACGCGCCCGCAGCAGGCGCGTATGTGGACGAATAGCTAGAATTCAGGCATGGGAGAGCGGTCTGCGGTGCCCGAACTCGTCCTCGAAACGGAGACGGGCTCCACGGTGCTGACCCCGGACCACGCGTACCACGTCGGCCGGGACCCGCTCTGCGACATCGTCATCGAGGACGCCCGGGTCTCCTGGCACCACGCGGTCCTGCGGCCGGGCACCGATCACTGGACGCTGGAGGACGAGAACAGCACGAACGGTACGTACGCCGACGGCCGCCGCGTCCACGAGTGGGACGTCGGAGCCGGCAGCGTCATCCGCTTCGGCGCCCCCGCCGACGGCCCGTGCGCCGTGCTCGCCGACCGGGCCCCGCCCGCCCCCGAACGGCCCTCGGCCGTCTCCCTGCCCGCCGCGACCGGCACCTTCCGGCAGCCCACCAGTGTGCGGCCACTGCCCTCCCGCACGTTCCGTATCGGCCGCGGCGGCGACAACGACCTCGTCGTCGACGACCTCGGCGTCTCCCGGCTCCACGCGGAGCTGCGCGCGCTGCCGGACGGGACGTACGAGATCGTCGACCTGGGCAGCCACAACGGCACGTTCCTCAACGGGCAGCCCGTCACCCGGGCCCGTATCGGCGCGGGCGACATCGTCGGTATCGGCCACTCGGCGTTCTGCCTGGTCGGCGACCAGCTCCAGGAGTACGTCGACACCGGCGAGGTCTCGCTCGACGTGCAGGACCTCGTCGTCGCCGTCGACCGGGGCCGCAGGACGCTCCTCGACCGGGTCTCCTTCCCCGTCGGCGAGAAGTGCCTGCTGGCCGTCGTCGGGCCCAGCGGCGCGGGCAAGTCCACGCTCCTCAACGCCCTGACCGGGCAGCGGCCCGCCGACCGGGGCACGGTCCTGTACGACGGCCGCGACCTCTACCGGGACTACGCCGAGCTGCGCCGGCGCATCGGCCTCGTACCGCAGGAGGACATCCTGCACGCCCAGCTCACCGTGCGGCGCGCCCTCACGTACGCCGCCGAGCTGCGCTTCCCCCAGGACACCGCGAAGGCCGAGCGCAGGGCCCGCGTCGACGAGGTCATCCGCGAACTCGGTCTCGAACAACGTGCCGAGCAGCCCATCCACAGCCTCTCCGGCGGCCAGCGCAAACGCGTCAGCGTGGCCCTCGAACTGCTCACCAAGCCGTCCCTGCTCTTCCTCGACGAACCGACCTCCGGCCTCGACCCCGGTATGGACCGCTCCGTGATGCACATGCTGCGCGGACTGGCCGACGACGGGCGGACCGTCGTGGTCGTCACCCACAGTGTGCTCAGCCTCGACGTCTGCGACCGGCTGCTCGTCCTCGCGCCCGGCGGAAAGGTCGCCTACTACGGGCCGCCCGACGAGACGCTCGCCTTCTTCGGCTACGAGCAGTGGCCGGAGGCGTTCGAGGCGTTCGAACGGGACCGCGACCGGGATTGGGCCGGCGACTACCGCGCGTCGGTCCAGCACCGCCGGTACATCGTGAACTCCTCCACCCAGCCGCGCCTCCCGCAGCCTGCACCCGCACCCGGTACGTTCCCCCGGCCGCCCAAGGCGCAGAGCTGGGGCTCGCAGCTGGGCACACTCGTACGCCGGTACGCGGCGGCTCTCGGCGCCGACCGCACCTTCCTGGCCATCATGATCGCCCTGCCCTTCGTGATGGGAGCGATGGCCCGGGCCCTGGCGGGAAGCAGGCTCACGCAGGAGACGGCGATGAACGCGCTGCTCATCCTCTGCGTCGGCGGAGTCCTGACGGGCGCGGCCAACGCCGTGCGCGAACTGGTCAAGGAACGGGTGATCTACCAGCGGGAACGGGCCGTCGGCCTGTCCAGATCGGCGTACCTGATGTCCAAGGTCGTCGTTCTGGGCACGGTCACCGTGCTCCAGGCCGTCGTCCTGACCCTGGTGGCCCTGTTCGGCGTCGACCTGAACGCGCCCGGCGGCGAGGGAGTCCTCCTGCCGCCCCTCGTCGAGATCACGGTCGCCGTCGCGCTGCTCGCCTTCACCGCGATGATGCTCGGGCTCCTCGTCTCCGCGCTGGTACGCAAGGAGGAGGTCACGATGCCGCTGCTCGTGCTCCTCGCCATCGTGCAGGTCGTGTTCTGCGGCGCGCTGCTCAAACTCGACGGTGTCCCCGGCATCGAACAGCTGTCGTGGCTGGTGCCGTCGCGCTGGGCGCTCGGCGCCATGGCCGGCACCGTAGGACTGGCCCGGCTCGTGCCGGGCGAGCTGACGGCCGACCCGCTGTTCCGGCACTCGGCCGGTGTGTGGCTGCTCAACATGGGCATGCTCGTCGTCCTCTCGGCCGTCTTCGGCTACCTCGTGTTCCGGCTGCTCAGACGGCACGAACCCGCGGTCATGCGGAAGTAGGAAGGGGGAGCCGGACGCGATGACGACGACAACTCCCGGATTCCGCCCCACCCACGTGGTGCCGCGGGACGGCATGGCTGCCTGGGACGCCCCCGACCCGGCCCGGCCCACCGTGCCCCTCGACGCCCTCCTGCCGGTCCGGCTCATGGAGCGCCGCGGCGACTGGGGGCACGTCCTCTGCGCCAACGGCTGGTCCGCGTGGGTCGACGGCCGGCTGCTGGTGGCCGTCCCGCAGGACCCGCCCACCGCCGGACAGCCGCTCGCCCGCACCGCCGACCCGCGTCCGCTGCTGGCCCGCGTCGAGGAGACACTGCGCCGCTACCGGCAGCACGTGGAGGATCTGGCGGCCGGCCGCCTCGACCGGGAGGCGTTCCACGACCTGACGACGGGGACGCGGGTCGGGATCGTCGTGGAGGGGGAGGCGGTCTGGCTGTACGAGGCCGAGCACGAACGGTGGGTGTACTGCGACGGCACACGCGTGAGCACGTACGCGACGCGGGAGCCGCCGTCCGCGGCGGTGGGGGGCCTGGACCCACCGGTTGCCGGGGCTCCGCCCGAGCCACCCGCCGGGCCCGGTCCCGGCCCGTCCGGCACCGCGTCCCCTTCCGGCCCCGCGGCGACCGGCCCAGCGACGACCGGCCCCGCACCGCCCGCCGCGGGCGGCCACGCGCCCACGCAGGTCGTGCGGGGCGTGGGGCCCGACCCCGCACCGTTCGCGCGGCCCCCCGAGCCGCAACCGACACGCGGCGCGCGGAGTGCCGCGCCGGAGCTGCCTCATGTCGAGCGGGGGGTCGCACCGCAGTCGGCTCAAGGCGCCCCGGGGAGCGGACCCGAGCCACCGCCGGGCGGGCTGGAGGGCGGGCCGCAGCCGACGCGAGCCGTGCGGAGTGCCGAGGCCGGGCCGGTGCGAGACGTGCGGGGTGTTGGCCCCGAGCGCACTCGGGGCGTGCGGGAGGACGGGCCCGAGTCGACGCGAGCCGTGCCGGGTGGTGAGCCGGAACCTGGCCGGGGTGTGGCAGACGCGGGGCCGGAGCCACCCGAGGGTCAGGAGGGGATCCGGCATGCCCCGACCCGGCTTGTCACGGGTGACGGCGACAGTGCCGGTCACGGTGACGAGTGATGGCGTACGACACGGGTCCGCACTCGGGGCGACCCTCCGAGCTGATCGGCAGGCAGATCGCGGGCTACCGGATCGAGCGCGAGGTCGGCCGGGGCGGCATGGCCGTCGTCTACCGTGCCAAGGACCTGCGCCTCGACCGCACGGTCGCCCTGAAACTGCTCGCCCCGGAACTCGCCCGCAACGACACGTTCCGCAAACGCTTCACCTACGAGTCACGCGTGGCCGCCGCGATCGACCACCCCCACATCGTGCCGGTCTTCGAGGCGGGCGAGACGGACGGTGTCCTCTACATCGCCATGCGGTACGTGGCGGGCCGCGACCTGCGTCATCTCCTGGACAAGGAGGGGCCGTTGGCCGTCACGACGGCCACCCGCATCGCCGTCCAGGTGGCGTCCGCGCTCGACGCCGCCCACGACCACGGGCTGGTCCACCGGGACGTCAAACCCGGCAACATCCTGGTCGCGGCGGGCACGGACAACGACCACCCCGAGCACGTCTACCTCACCGACTTCGGGCTGACGAAGAAGTCGTTGTCCCTGACCGGCTTCACGACCGTCGGCCAGTTCGTCGGCACGCTCGACTACGTGGCACCCGAGCAGATCTCCGGGCGTCCCGTCGACGGCCGCTGCGACGTCTACAGCCTCGCCTGTGTCGTGTACGAGACCCTGGCGGGCGGGCCGCCGTTCCAGCGCGACGACGACATGGCGCTGTTGTGGGCGCACCAGTACGACGTGCCGCCGGCGGTGTCCGGGAAGCGGCCCGATCTCGCCGGTGGCGTCGACGACGTCCTGGCGAAGGCTCTCGCCAAGAGCCCCGATGACCGGTACGGGTCCTGTCTCGCGTTCGTGGCGGCGTTGCGGGCGGCGGTGGTGGGGGAGCCCGAGCGGGCTTGGGCTCCGCCCTTGCCTCCGGAGTGGGCTCGGCCCGTGTTTCCCGAGGCCGGGGGCCTGTAGGCGTCGATCGTCGGGTGCGGGCCGGGGGGGCCTGTCGCGCGGTTCCCCGCGCCCCCTTCGGGTCGGGGCTGTCAGGTCCTGGTGAGCAGCAAGTGGGCGTGGGGGAACTGGCGTTCGTCCTCCCTGGGGGCCCTGACGAGGCGGGCCTTTTCCGTGAAGCCCGCCGCTGTCAGCAGGTCGGCCACGCGGTCGGGGGACCAGCGGTAGGCGAGGGCCACCTTGTGGTCGAAGGACTCCGCGAGCTCCGAGGGGTCGTCGTGGGCCTGGAACGCGAGCAGCAAATGACCGCCCGGCGCCAGTACGCGGTGGAACTCCGCGCACACGCCGGGCAGTTGCTCCGGCGGGGTGTGGATGATCGAGTAGCGGGCCATCGCCCCGGACAGCTCGCCGTCCGCGAGGTCCAGCGCGGTCATCGAGCCCACCTCGAACCGCAGGTCCGGACGGGCCGCACGGGCGAGGGCGATCATCTCCGGAGAGAGGTCGATGCCGGACACGTCCAGGCCGAGCGAGTCCAGCAGAGAGGTCACATGGCCCGGACCGCAGCCGAGGTCGGCCACCGGGCCACCGCCGCCGTCCGCACGTACGAAGGCGGCGAACGCGCCGAGCATCGCCCGGTCCAGCGGGAAGTCCTCCAGCCCGTCGGCGAAAAGCTCGGCGTAACGGCCGGCCCACATGTCGTAGGCCGTTCGGGTGGTGTGAAGGAAGTCCGGCTCGATCATGGATGCGTACGGTAGTACGGCTCGCGGTCCTCAGTCCCTCGGATTCTCCAACTCGCCGTGATGACGCGTACGGGAGGCGAGCAGCGCGCCCAGGAAGCCGGTGACCAGGCCCCAGAGCAGTGCGAGACCGAGCGCGCCCCACAGCCGCGGTCGCAGGAAGAGTTCGCCGGACAGTCCGCCGCCGAGGTCCCCGATGCCGAACAGCGACAGCCCGTAGTGCGCGTCGATCCGGCCGAGCAGGCAGACGGTGAGCACCGTGAGCGCGAGCGCGACGGCCATGTGCAGGCCGTGGCGCCAGGCACGCGTCCGGGCCGGGGAGCGCGAGGCCATCAGGAAGGCGACGGCCAGCAGGAGCGCCGCGTCGACGACCACGAGCCACCACACCCTGCCGTCCTGCTCCGAGAGCGTGCTCAGATTCAGGGTCGAGAGGTCCGGCGTACGCAGCACACGGTCCAGCACCTGCGGCATCGGCAGCCCGAACGGTCCCTCGACCCGGCCGTCCCAGGTCGCTCCCAGACCGATCGTGAAGACGGGCCAGACGAGGTTCGGCAGCCCGAGGAGCACCACGGCGAGCGTCTGGGCGGCATGCCCCCGGGTCACCGCCACCACCAGCGCGATGACCACCCCCAGGGCGACGTACGCGAGCAGCAGCACGACCATGGCGTACGCGGCCGGCCGCACCGACTCCTGGAAGCGCAGCAGCCGGGGCGGGAGCGGCGCCCCGGGCGAGACGAGCAGCGCGAGGACGAGGACACCGGCCAGCCACAGGAGGCCGAAGGCCAGCGTCACCGGTACATCGGTCTCGAACCCGACCCGCGGCGAGGAGGCGCCGAACAGATCGCCGAGGTCGGAGAGCCTGCCCTCACCGGGGGAGACCGCGAAGGTCCGGCGGGCCGACAGCGCCAGTGCGGTCAGGGCGAGCAGCCACAGGACGGCGATGCGGCCGGCCCAACCCGCCAGTTCGGGCGCGCCCGCGACGGCCCGGTGGCGCAACGGCCGCAGGAAACCGGCGGCGACGACCAGGGCTCCGGTCAGCGTCACCGAGAGCGGAAGCGCCGTCAGCCCCACGCGGGTCTCGGCGACCGCTCCGGCGTTCCCGGCGAACTGCACCGAACCGCCGACCGCGGTCACCACCGTCGCGGCGACGACCCGCGGGAACGCGCCGCCGGGGAGGTCGGCGGCCCCCGCCGCCCACAGTCCGAGCGCGGCGACCACGAGCATGGCGATCACCCCGGCGAGGACCGTCGCCAGGGCCTGGACCCAGCCGTGCCGGGACACCGCCTGGTCAGGGGCTGTAGAGAAGCTCACGCTGTCACGCTAGGCAGGCCTGTGGCGGCGCGCCTGCCGGGAGGGCCGACCGCGTCGGCTTGCGAGCGGCACGGGACCGATGCACACAATGGGCACGCTATTGGATGAAAGGGTAGGTAAGCGGCGCAAACTGCGCACAGTCCCGCAGTGTCGCTACGCCGGGAAGAGGAGCTCGTGAGCGTCGAACCGCCGTCCTCCGGTCGCCCCACAGGACCGCCGTCCGGCCCCCTGTCGGGGCCGACCCGGCCGAACCCCGTACCCCCACCAGGCGGAAGCGGCCCCACGGGCTCGTCGATCGGCGGACCGGGCGAGGGAAGTGGCACCGGGGCGGGAACGGGAGGCGGGTCGGGCGGCGGGGCCTCCGGCCCGCCCGGCTCGGGCGCGGGCAAGGGACCCGAACGGCCCTGGTGGAAGTCGGTGCCACGGGTCGCCCTCATCGCCGCCGCGGTCGTCGTCGCCGTGGTCCTGGCCGTGGTCCTCACCCGGCCCGACGGCACGACCACCGCCACGGACTCGGACGGCGAGGTCTTCCTCCAGGCGGCGGGCAAGTCCGGGCCCGATCCGTTCACCGGGTCGACGGCACGGGACAGCTCCGCCGCACCCGTGACGCCCTCGCCCACGGACACCTCCGGGTCGGGCAACGTCACACGGGGCGTGGACGGGTCGACACCCGGCCTCTACGGCGGAACGCGTGACGTGGCCGGCTGCGACGTCGAGAAACAGATCTCGGCGCTGGACCGGGCTCCCGACAAGCGGCAGGCGTTCGCCTCGGTGCTGGACCTCAAGACCTCCGCGGTACCCGCGTATCTCCGCTCGCTCACCCCCGTACAGCTGCGGATGGACACCCGCGTCACCAACCACGGCTACCGTGACGGCAAGGCCAGGCGCTACCAGGCCGTCCTTCAGGCCGGCACGGCGGTCCTCGTCGACGACCGCGGTGTTCCCCGGGTGCGCTGCGCCTGCGGCAACCCGCTGCTGCCGCCGGTCGCGCTGAAGACCACACCCAGGCGGACCGGTGACTCCTGGCCGTCGTACTGGCCGTCGAACGTCGTGGTCGTCTCGCCCGCGACCCAGGTCGTCGACATCTTCGTGCTCTTCGACCCGGACAGTGGCGACTGGTTCACCCGGCACAAGGGCGACACGGGCGGCAAGGACAGGAAGACGGATCCGCCGGCGAACCAGCCGTCCCCGTCCGTGAGTTCCCCGCCGCCCTCGTCGGACTCCCCGTCACCGTGTGTGTCCGTGGGGGACGGCGCCCCCGTGCCACCGGGCGGGTCGGCGAGACCGTGCCCCTCGACCTCCCCGGACACACCGTCGTCGCCCTCCGAGGAGTCCGGGGCGCCCTCGTCCGAACCGCCGGCGCCGGACTCCTCCGAGCCGGCGCCCGACGACACCTCCGGCACGACGACGGAGTCGGCCGCGAGTCACAGCGTCCCGGAGTCGGCCGCGACCTCTCAAGGCCTGTGAGGAGCCTCCCGGGGACTACTCGTCGATCGCGGCGCCGAACGCGGCGCCCAGGTGCGGCGCGCCGAGGGTTTCGGCACCGTACGTCCACGCGCCCGCGGCCGTGACGCCGCCCGCCCCGGCCGACAGCACCCAGACGAAGCCGTCGCCCGCGTTCTCGCCCGGCGCCGAGGCCAGCAGCCCGAAGCGGCCGTCCCTGTTGGGGTCGGTGAGACGGACCTGGCCGCCCCACTTGTCGCCCTTCTCGGGGACACCGGGCACATCGGCGGAGTCCTGGTCCCACGACTTGGCGCCCGTCGCGGTCAGGCCCGCGGACGCGCCGCGCAGTACCCACACCGCGCCCGCGTCGGCGACCGTGCCGATGTCCTCGCCCGCGGCGCCGATCGCCACGTCCGCGTACCCGTCCCCGTCCGTGTCCGCCACGGAGAGGTCCGTGCCCCAGCCGTCGCCGCGCTCGGCGGTGCCGGGAACGCCGGGGGAGTCCTGCGTCCACCACTGGATCTCGTCCGCGGGCCCGTTCCCGCCGCCGTAGCGCACGCCCACCAGACCGCCGGTCATGGTCTCGCCACCGTCGTCGGGGGAGTTCGGCTCGCCGGTCACCAGGTCGTCGTAGCCGTCGTTGTCGATGTCCCCGGACGCGGTGACCGGGCCCCCGCGCAGATCCCGCTCGTACGTCAGTCCGTCCGCGTTCCCGGACAGGTACGTGGACCAGCCGTGACCGGGCTCGTCCCCTGCCGTCACGCCCGAGACGACAAGGTCCGCGAACCCGTTCCTGTCGTAGTCGCCCGTGGTCAGCGACGTGGGCAGGATGTGGCGCTCCTGCGCCCGGGCGGAGAGCCGTGCGGACGAGCGCCGCTCCAGCGAACCGGTCGCGGCGGGGTCGTAGGCGAACAGCTCCAGGTCGTCGTGGTCGAGGACCGCCAGCAGGTCGCCCGGCGTCTCGTTCGTGAAGTGCGCCGCGGCCAGTCCCGTCCCGAACTGCTCGCCCGCGGTGGGCTCCTGGGTCTCCAGCCAGTCGCTGGCCGCACCGGAGAGGCCCGCCTTCGAGCCCCACAGGATCGCGACACCGCCCGCGTCCGCGACCGTACCGAGGTCTTCGCCGGGGATGCCGACGATCGCGTCGTCGTACCCGTCCCCGTCGAGGTCGCCGGTGCCGACCGCCCTGCCGAAGCCGTCGCCCGTCTCCGCCGCTCCCGCGACGCCCGCGGTGGACTGGCTGAAGCGGGCGGCACCGGTCGTCCCGATGCCTCTCGACGAGCCGTACTGCACGGTCACGAGTCCCGCGCCCTTCTTGCCGCTGACGGTCGCGTCGGGGGCGCCCACCAGCACGTCCTCGTACCCGTCGCCGTTGAAGTCGCTGTTGCGGTCGCCGGCCCGCGTACCGCCGGGAGTGCCCGCGTACGCGGAGGGCGCGGATGCGATGCCCAGTCCCGCGAGCAGAAGAAATGATGCCGCGGCGAGTGCTGTGGAACGGTTTTTGCGCATGAGTCGGCTCCTGTCAGGAAGAACGGCTGGGCAGCGCGGGGGTGTCCGGAAAGGGCCCGTTCCTTGTCCGGCGCCCTGTTTGACACCGCATGGGGTCCAAGGGTTGTACGGGAGTTCCGACGCCGTTCACAGCAGGCCGTGCCGGCACATCAACTCGCGCTGTCGCCGCCGCCCCGCAGCCGGCGGAAGAACGCCCGTACGTCCCCGACGAGCAGGTCCGGCTGCTCCATCGCCGCGAAGTGTCCGCCCCGGTCGAACTCGGTCCAGCGCACGATGGAGTTCGTGCGGTCCGCGTGGTGCCGCAGCGGAATGAAGTTGTCCCGGGGGAAGACGGCGAGCGCGGTCGGTGCGGTCGACGGCTGCGCGAGCGCGTTCTCGCCGACGGCGTGCGCGCGCTCGTAGTAGACCCGTGCGGACGAACCCGCCGTGCCCGTGAGCCAGTACAGCATCACGTTCGTGAGCAGCTGGTCCCGGTCCACCGCGTCCTCGGGAAACTCGTCCGAGTCCGTCCACTCCTTGAACTTCTCGACGATCCAGGCGAGTTGGCCGACGGGCGAGTCCGTGAGCCCGTAGGACAGGGTCTGCGGCCGGGTCGACTGGATGTCGGCGTAGCCCTGCCGTTCGCGGGTCCACTCCTGGTGGCGCCGCCAGGAGGCGAGGGTGCGTTCGCGTTCCCGGGGGTTCAGCGCCGCCAGGTCCTCCGAGGTCGGCTCGGAGGTGGCCTGGGCGCCGGGCAGCAGGTTCAGATGGACGCCGATCACCCGGTCCGGGTGCGTCCGGCCCAGCTCGCGGGAGATCGCGGCGCCCCAGTCACCGCCCTGCGCACCGAACCGCGGGTAGCCGAGCCGGTCCATCAGCACGGCGAACGCGGCGGCGATACGGCGGTACTCCCAGCCGGTGTCGCGCGTGGGCCCCGACAGGCCGAACCCGGGGATGCTCGGCACCACCACGTGGAAGGCGTCGGCGGGATCACCGCCGTGGGCGCGCGGATCGGCCAACGGGCCCACGATGTCCAGGAACTCCGCGATCGAGCCCGGCCAGCCGTGGGTGACGATCAGCGGGGTCGCGTCGGGCTCCGGCGAGCGGATGTGGGCGAAGTGCAGGTCCGCCCCGTCGACGACCGTCGTGAACTGCGGCCACTCGTTGAGCCGGGCCTCCGCCGCGCGCCAGTCGTAGGAGTGCCGCCAGTACTCCGCGAGCTCCTTGAGGTAGGTCCGCGGGACCCCGTGGGCCCAGCCCACCCCTGGCAGCTCGTCCGGCCAGCGCGTGAGGTCCAGGCGCGCGTGCAGATCGTCGAGGTCCGCCTGGGGAACGTCGATGCGGAAGGGGCGGAGGTGGCTGACGGGCTGAACACGGTCGCCGTGCGGGGAGGTCATGGCGGGCCATGCTAGTGCCGTGACAGGCACTGGTTCCGGCGCGGACAGCGGGCCTGTGCATAAGAACGTCGGGAAAGTCGGCGCGCCACCGATGAGTTTCGCGTCGGGGACCGGTCGGTACGGATGACAGCGTTCCCGCTCCCCTCCAGGAGGTAGTCATGAGCACCGACGGATTCACCACGTGTCTCTGGTTCGACGGCCGGGTCGAGGAGGCCGCGAACTTCTATGTGTCGCTCTTCAAGAACTCCGAGCTGGGGAAGGTCGTCCGTGCCACGGAGGCCGGCCCCGGACCCGCCGGCTCCGTGGTCACCGTCGACTTCGTGGCCAACGGCCAGAAGTTCGTCGGGCTGAACGGCGGACCGCAGTTCAAGTTCACCGAGGCCATCTCCTTCCAGATCGACTGCGCGGACCAGAGCGAGGTCGACTTCTACTCGAACGCGCTCATCGAGGGCGGCGGCGAGCAGGGCCCCTGCGGCTGGGTGAAGGACAGGTTCGGCCTCTCCTGGCAGGTCGTGCCGACCAGGCTCATCGAGATGATCAGTGATGCGGACCAGGAGAAGGCGGGCCGTGCCACGGCGGCCATGCTCAAGATGCACAAGCTCGACCTCGCCGCCCTGGAGAAGGCGTACGCCGGGGAGTGAGGCGCCCGCCAGGGGGTGCGGCTCCCGCCATCGCACGACGGCCGCCACCGCACTGCGCCCGCCACCGCACGACGGCCGACGTCCGGCGGCCAGGCCGACAGCGGCCGTCCGGCACGTACCGCGCCAGAGCCGCCGCCCGCCCCTGGGCGCGGGCGGCCTGCGCGGGCCCGGGCCAAGGGGCGGAGCCGACCGCCCACGGCTCAGGGGCGGCTGGCGCCCTCACCCCGCGTTCAGGCCGGCAGGCCTCCGTGCAGCGCCGTGTAAGCCCCCGCCCGGGACATCAGCTCCTCGTGCGACCCGACCTCCCGGACCGCGCCGTCCCCCATCACCACGATCCGGTCCGCACCCCGGATCGTCGACAGCCGGTGCGCCACCACGAAGGTCGTACGCCCGTGCACCAGGCGGGCCAGGGCCTGCTGGACCAGCGCCTCGGACCGCGTGTCCAGCGCGGACGTCGCCTCGTCGAGGATCAGGACGCGCGGATTGCGGATGAGGGCCCGCGCGATGGCGAGGCGCTGCCGCTGACCGCCCGACAGCCGGGCCCCGTGCTCGCCCACCACGGTGTCGAGCCCCCGCGGCAGCCGGTCCACGAACTCCAGCGCGTTGGCGTCCCGCAGCGCCGCGCGCACGGTCGCCTCGTCGGCGTCCGCGTCGTCCATGCCGTACGCGACGTTCTCCCGCACGGTTCCGTCGAAGAGGATCGACTCCTGCGGCACCACCGACACGAAGCGCCGGTAGGTCCGCAGGTCCAGGGTGTTCATGTCGGCCCCGTCGAGCAGCACCCGGCCCGAGGTCGGCCGGATGAATCCGATGACGAGGCTGAGCACCGTGGACTTTCCCGCGCCCGACGCACCGACGAGCGCGATCGTCTCGCCCGGCGCGACGGAGAGGCTGAAGTCCCGCACGGCGGGCCGGTCGGCGTCCTCGTACGCGTAACCCACCCCCTCGAACTCGACGGCCCCGCGCAGCGATTCGAGCCGCGCCCTGCCCTCGTTGTCCTCCAGTTCGGGGGCCTGCAGCACCTCGCCGACGGACCGTACGGACTCCAGGCCCTTGGTGATGACCGGGGTCAGCCCGGCCAGCGTGGTCGTGGAGTTGGTGAGCGTGGTGAGGAACGCGCTGAGCATGACGACGTCACCGGGGGAGACCGCCCACACGCCGTAGTACGCGACCAGCGCCGCCGCGGTGAGGAAGACGACCCCGATCATGTTCAGGAACACCCAGGCCAGCGAGGCGAAGCGGCCGTTGAGGAGGTCGAGCCGCAGCCCCGAGGCCAGGACCTTGTGCAGCGTGCCGTCCATGCTCCGCAGGGCCTTGCCCTCCAGACCGTGCGCCCGCGTGACCGGGATGAGCCGGGTTATCTCCGTGACCCGTGAGGACAGCTGCTCGACCTCGTGCCGGAAGTCCTCGTTGTGGACGCGCAGCCGGCCCCGCAGCCGTGCCACGAGCAGTGCCGCGACCGGGACCACGCACAGGAACACGGGGACGAACTCGGGTGTGCGTACGGCGATGATGACCAGCCCGCCCGTGAGCACGGTGACCGCGCCGAGCCCCGTCTCGGCGGTCTGCTGCACCATCTGCTCGACCGTCTCCACGTCACGGACGACCTTCGCCTGGAGGACGCCCGCGCTGACGCGTGAGTGGTAGCCGATGGAGAGGTGCTGCATGCGCGTGCACAGCGCGGAGCGCAGGGCCGTGCCCATGCGGCGCACGCTGCCGTAGAGCAGCCGCACGTACAGCAGGTGCAGCGGCATGTTGACGACCAGGATCGCCAGGACGACTCCGGCGCTGAGCCAGAGGTCACCGATCGGTCCGTGCCGCACGACCGTGTCGATGATGGTCGCGGTGATCAGGGGCAGCAGCCAGACCGGGCTGTGCTTGACGGTGAAGACGGCGAACGCGGCGGCGAGCTTCCACCGGTCGGCCCGGAACAGATAGACGAGGGTGCGGATCGGGTGCTCGCCGCGGTAGCGGTGGTCGAGCGGTTTCTCCCACGAGGCCATGCCGGTCGTCCCTCCCCAGGGAAGTGGTGAACACGGGGCAAGCGCTTTCTCCCCCTCTCTCGATCACCTACACCCGCCGCCCCTCGCTCACCTGACACCGTCGGCGTCCGGCCTCCTCCGGCGGTCACGGGCCACGTAACGGCTCGGTTTCCGACGTAAATTTCCGCGTTCCGAGGGTTGGCGGACCTCCGCCGGCTGGTTATCGTTCACGCACTTCACTCAATCGTTCCGCTGAACGAATAGCGAACGCATAGCGAGAGGGACGGTCGGCCCATGCCCGACATCCATCACCCGGGACGGCGCTCCGTCCTTGCCGCGGCAGCCGCGGGCAGCGCGTCGCTCGGTGCGTCCTGGCTGCTCACCGGCTGCACGGGCGCCTCGGCCGCCCCCGCCCTGCCCAAGGGCGTGAAGCAGGGCACCCCCGACCGCGGCGGCACCCTCCGCATCGCCAGGCCGCCCGCCTCCGAGGCCGAGACCCTGGACCCGGCGAGCGCCCTGTCCGCGTACGAATACCTCGGCGCCCTCTACAACCGGCTGGTCCGTATCGGCACGGACGGCGACCTCGCCCCCGACCTCGCCGAGTCCTGGGAGCCGGACGCCAAGGCCCGCACCTGGACCTTCCGCCTCCGTCAGGGCGTCACCTTCCACGACGGCCGCGAACTCACCTCCGCCGACGCCGCGTACACCCTGCGCCACATCCTCGACAAGGCGACGGCGTCCCCGCAGGCCGCCGTCCTCGCGCCGCTCATCGACCCGGCGAAGCTGCGCACTCCCGACGCCCACACGCTCGTCGTGCCGCTGAAGACCCCCAACGCGGAGTTCCCGAGCCTGCTGACGCACTACAACTGTTACGTCATCCCCGACGGCAGTGCCCGGGGCATCGGCCGCACGGGCATCGGTACGGGCCCCTTCAGGCTGGAGTCCTTCGCCCCCGCGGGACCCGGCCGGATCACCGCGTTCAAGGACCACTGGGCGGGCCGTCCGGTCCTGGACGCCATCGACTTCTACTCCGTCGCCGACATGTCCGCCCGCTCGAACGCCCTGCTCGCCGGGCAGGTCGACCTCCTCTCGCAGACCAACCTCGACTTCGCGACCGCCCGGGTCGTCGCCGCCTCCGACCGCGCGACGATCGCCCGCGTCGAGAACGCCCAGTGGTACGTGCTGCCGATGCTCACCACGGAGAAGCCCTTCACCGACGTACGCGTCCGGCAGGCGATGAAGCTGGCCTACGACCCGGAGCACGTGGTGAAGGTCGCCCTCCAGGGCGCCGGCACGCCCGGCTGGGACAACCCCGTACCGCCGAGCGACCCCGCCCACCTCGCCACCCACCCGGAGCACGACCCGGAACAGGCCCGGCACCTGCTGAGGAAGGCGGGCCACGAGGGCCTGGCGGTCGACCTCTACACCTCCTCGTACGACCCGGTCTTCACGCCCATGGCCCTCGCCTACCAGGACTCGGCCAGGCGGGCCGGCATCCGGGTCCGGGTGAAAACGGCCTCGGCGGACTCGTACTACACGCAGATCTGGATGAAGAAGCCGCTCATGGCCACCTACTGGTACACCGGCAGACCCGTCGACCAGCTCTTCACGCAGGTCTTCCGCGGCGGCTCCTCCTACAACGAGACCGCCTGGTCGGACAAGGCGTTCGACGCGCTGCTCGACCGGGCCCGGCAGGAGACCGACGACCAGCGGCGGCGCGAACTGTACGGCGAGGCGCAGACCTTCGTCGTCGAGAAGGGCGGGGCGATGACCCCGATGTTCGCCGACCGGCTGGTCGGCATCTCGCGGAAGGTACGCGGCTACGCCGAGCACGGCTTCGAGTTCGACTACCTCGGCATCGGCCTGAAGGGAGCCTGACCATGCTCTCGTTCATCGCCCGCCGCGTCCTCGCCGCCCTCGGCACCCTCGTCCTCTCCTCCGTCCTGGTCTTCCTCGCCGTCCAGGCCCTGCCCGGCGACGTCGCCACCCAGGTCCTCGGCAAGGACGCCACCCCCGACGCGGTCGCCGCCCTGCGCGAAAAGCTCAAGCTCGACCAGCCCGCCTGGGAGCGGTACGCCGACTGGATCGGCGGCGCCCTGCACGGCGACTTCGGACTCTCCCTCGTCTCCGGCAAGGAGGTCGGCGGCGAAGTCGGCATGTACCTCGGCAACTCCGCGCTCATCGCCCTGGTGACCGTCCTGTTCGCCGTCACCGGCTCGATCGTCCTCGGCATCCTCGCCGGCCTGTACCGCGACCGCTGGCCGGACCACCTCATCTCGACGGTCAGCCTGGTCGGGATGAGCGTCCCCGAGTTCGTCGTCGCCACCGTGCTCGTACTCTGCTTCTCGGTCGCCCTGCCCTGGTTCCCCGCGGTCGTCCTCTACGGCCCCGAGGCGACCGTCGGCCGGCTCATGCCCGCCGTCTGGCTGCCCGCCCTCGCCCTGGCGATCGTCATGGCCGCCTACATCGTCCGCATGGCGCGCACCTCGGTCATCGACGTCATGGCGAGCGAGTACGTCACCACGGCCCGCCTCAAGGGCCTGTCGAACTGGCGGGTCGTCACCCGGCACGCGCTGCCGAGCGCCCTGCTGCCGACCCTGCACGTCATCGCCCTGAACGTCGCCTGGCTCGCGGGCGGAGTCGCCGTCGTCGAGAACGTCTTCAACTACCCCGGCATCGGAAAGCTGATGCTCGCCTCCGTCCAGAACCGGGACCTGCCCGTCATCCAGGCCATCGCCCTGATCAGCGCGGTCGTGTACGTCGTCTGCAACCTGGCCGCCGACCTCGGCGCCATGGCCCTCAACCCCAAGCTCCGTACGCGCGGGAGGACCCGATGACCACCCTCGACACCCCGGCGGACGCACCCGCGGCCCCCGCCGCCCCACCGTCCGCGGTGGCCCGCGCCTGGCGCACCGTGCGCTCCTCACGGGCGGCGGCCATCGGCCTCGCGATCGTCACCGTCCACGTCCTGATCGCCCTGCTCGCACCACTCCTCACCTCGTACGACCCGATCGCCAACAACGCCGACCAGGCGCTCCTCGGCCCCAGCGGGAGCCACTGGGCGGGCACGGACCAGTACGGCCGTGACGTCCTGGCCCGCGTCCTGTACGGCGGGCGGTACGCGATCGGCGTCTCCGTGGCCGCGACCCTCGTCACCCTCCTGATAGGTACGGTCGTCGGCTGCGCCGCGGCCCTGCGGGGCGGCTGGTTCGACGACGTGCTGGGCCGGGTGCTCGACGCGGTGCTCTCCATCCCGTCGGTGCTAGCCCTGCTGGTCGTCGTCACCGCACTCGGCACGGGCCCGTCGGTCATCGTCCTCGCCATCGCGGTCGTGTACGTGCCCCAGGTCGTACGCGTCGTCCGGGGCGCGGCCCTGGCGGTCGCGCCCGCCGACTACGTGACCGCGGCGCGGGCCCGGGGCGAGAGCACCTGGGCGATCCTGCGCCGCGAGATCCTGCCGAACATCACCGACGTGGTGTGCGTCGAGTTCGCCATGCGGGCCTCCTGGGTCGTGCTGCTGATCTCGTCGCTGTCCTTCCTCGGCTTCGGCGCCGATCCGCCGACGCCCGACTGGGGTCTGATGGTGGCCGAGAACCGCACCGCCATCACCGTCGTCCCGATGGCGAGCCTCGCACCGATCATCGCCCTGGCCACGCTCGTGGTGGGGCTCAACCTCGCGGCCGACGGCCTCTCCAAGGCATGGGGCGTCGACCGGATCAGGGAGGGGTCCTGATGACCGCCGCCGTCGTACCGGTGAAATCGCTCGTATCCGTGAACTCGCTGTCCGTGGCCTACCGTTCGGGCGGCCGTGACGTGCCCGTGGTGCGTGAGGTCTCCCTGGAGGTACTGCCGGGGCAGACCCTCGCCCTGGTCGGCGAATCCGGAAGCGGCAAGTCGACCGTCGCGGCCACGCTGCTGGGGCACCTGCGGCACGGATCGCGGGTGACGGGCGGCTCGGTACGGGTGGACGGGGCGGACGTGTTCGCCCTGCCCGCAAGGGAGTTGCGGCGGTTGCGGGGCGGCACCGTCGCCATGGTCGCCCAGAACGCCGGGCACGCCCTGACCCCTTCCATGCGCATCGGACGCCAGATCGCGGAGGCGGGCGGTGACGTACCGGTCGTGGACCTCCTCGAACAGGTCCGGCTGCCCCGCCCCGCCGAACTCGTTCGCCGCTACCCGCACGAGCTCTCCGGCGGCCAGCAGCAGCGCGTCGCCATCGCCATGGCCATCGCGGCCCGCCCCAAGGTCCTCGTCCTCGACGAACCGACGACCGGACTCGACGTCGTCACCCAGCGCGGTGTCCTCGACCTGATCGGCGCGCTGCGCGACGAACTCGGCCTGTCCGCGGTCCTGGTGAGCCATGACCTCGGAGTCGTCGCGCACATGGCCGACGAGGTGGCCGTACTCCGATCCGGCCGGATCGTGGAGGCGGCTTTGACGGGTCGGCTCTTCGCGAGGCCTCAGGACCCCTACACCCGACGCCTGTTGGCGAGCGTGCCGCGCCTCGACGACGCGGGCCTCGCGCGGGTGGGCGAGGCGGGTGAGCGGGAGGTGCGCCCGAGGGCCGTGATCCCCGAGGGGGCTCCCGTCGCCGTGGCCGCGCGGGACGTCACGATCGACTACGGGGCGAGTCGTGCCGTGGACGGTGTCTCCTTCGACGTCCGGCGCGGTGAGGTCCTCGCGCTGGTGGGGGAGTCGGGCAGCGGGAAGTCCACGCTCGCCTGGGCGCTGGCAGGGCTGCGTACGCCGTCCGGCGGCACGATGACGCACGGCTCCGGCCGCGACACGGGCGACCTCGCCCGGCCCGCCGGGAAGCGGCCGTCGGCGCTGCGGCGGAGGGTCCAGCTCGTCTTCCAGAACGCCGACACCTCCCTCAACCCGCGCCGGTCCGTGGGGGACGCGGTGCGCCGGCCGCTGCGGTTCTTCGGCACGGCCGACTCGCGGGCCGAGACCGTCGTACGTGCCCGGCGGCTCATCTCCGACGTGCGCCTCGACCCCGCCCTCGCCGACCGGCTGCCCGCGCAGCTCTCCGGCGGGCAGCGGCAGCGGATCGGGATCGCGCGGGCGCTGGCGGGTGAGCCGGACGTTCTCATCGCGGACGAGATCACGACCGCGCTGGACGTGTCCGTGCAGGCCGACGTGCTGCGGCTGCTCGACGATCTGCGGCGGGAACGGGAGCTGGCCTGTCTCTTCATCAGCCACGACCTGGCCGTGGTGCGGGGGATCGCGGATCGGGTGGTCGTGCTGTGGCGGGGGGTGGTGGTGGAGGAGGGGCCGACGGACGCGGTGTTCTCCGCGCCCGGGCATCCGTACACGCGGCAGTTGATGGCCGCCGTTCTGGAACCCGATCCCGAGGCGCGGGTTGTCGTGGCGGCTGCGCCGGAGTGGGTGGATGCGGTGGAAGAGGGTGACCTGTGGGTCGGCGGTGACGGGGTCGCCGACTCTGCCGGGGGGCATCGCGTGCGGCGGTGGCGGGCGGTGGGGTGAGGGGATGTGTCTTCGCCCCCGCCGCCCCTACCCTTCCCGTCACGTACTCGGGGGCGCTGCCCCCGAACCCCCGGTCCTCAAACGCCGGACGGGCTGAAACACCTCCAGCCCGTCCGGCGTTTGAGGACGAGCGCGCAGCGCGACAAGGGGGCGAGGGGGCGAAGCCCCCATGCGTGGACGGGAACGGGTAGGGGCGGCGGGGGCGAAAACACCCCACCTCGACCCCCCTCCACCCACCAAGGCAAGGAGCCAAGTTGCACTACCGTGAGCACTTCGACCGGCAGGTCGTGGTCGAGGACGTCTGGATCCCCACCCGCGACGCGCGGACCCACCTGCACGCCCGCATCTGGCGCCCGACGGACGCCGGCACGGCCCCCGTCCCCGCCCTCCTCGAATACCTCCCCTACCGCAAGACCGACTGGACGGCCCCCAGGGACGCCCAACGCCACCCCTGGTACGCCGGCCACGGCTACGCATCCGTCCGCGTGGACATCCGCGGCCACGGCGACAGCGAGGGCACCCCCGGCGACGAGTACGACGCACAGGAACTCTCGGACGGCGTGGACGTCGTCAACTGGCTGGCCGAGCAGCCCTGGTGCACCGGCAAGGTCGGCATGTTCGGCATCTCCTGGGGCGGCTTCAACGCCCTCCAGATCGCCGCCCTCGCCCCCGAACCGCTGAAGGCGATCGTCACCGTCTGCTCGACGGACGACCGCTACGACAACGACGTGCACTACACGGGCGGCGCCGTCCTCGGCGTGGACATGCTCGCCTGGGCGGGCACGATGCTCGCGTTCGCCTCCCGTCCGCCGGACCCGACGAGCGTGGGCGAGGACCGCTGGCTGCCGATGTGGCGCGACCGCCTCGAAGCCCTCGAACCCTTCCTGCACACCTGGCTGGCCCATCAGCAGCGCGACGACTACTGGCGGCACGGCAGCGTCTGCGAGGACTACTCGGCGATCGGCGCGGCGGTCCTCGCCGTCGGCGGCTGGAACGACCCGTACCGGGACACCGTGCTGCGGCTCGTGGAGCACCTGCCCGACGACCGTGTACGCGGGCTCGTCGGACCCTGGTCGCACCAGTACCCGGACCGCGGCCTGCCGCCCGGCCCGGCGATCGGCTTCCTCCAGGAGACCCTGCGCTGGTGGGACCAGCACCTGAAGGACGAGGACACCGGCATCATGCGCGAGCCGCTGCTGCGCGCCTGGCTCAACGACCCGGTCCCGCCCGCCACTTCGTACGAGGTGATGCCGGGCCGGTGGGTGGGGGAGGACGACTGGCCGTCCCCCGCCGTCAGGTGGGACGAACGGCCGCTCGGGCAGGGCGTCACCCCCGTCCTCGTGAGGTCGCCCCAGCACACCGGTCTCGACGCCGGCCGGTTCTTCCCGTTCGGCAACGCGAGCGACCTGCCGCCCGACCAGCGGGAGGAGGACGGCCGTTCGGTGTGCTTCGACTCGGAGCCGCTGGACGAGAGGGTGGAGATACTGGGCCGGCCGCGCGTCCGGCTGCGCCTCGACAGCGCGACACCGCGCGCCCATGTCATCGCCCGGATCTGCGACGTCGCCCCCGACGGCTCGTCCACGCTCGTCACCCGCGGTGTCCTCAACCTGCTCAGCAGGCACGGGCGCGACCGGGCCGTGGAGTGGACCCCGGGGACGTACGAGGCGGTGGAGTTCGAGCTGAACGGCGTCGGCTACGCCTTCCCGCCGGGACACCGGCTCAGGGTCGCCGTCTCCGACGCGTACTGGCCCTGGGTGTGGCCGCACGGCGAACGCGGCGAGCTGACCGTGCTGCCCGCCGAGAGCGCCGTACTCCTCCCCGTACGGGACCCCGCCTCCGACGAGGGCCGCGCGCCCATCCGTTTCGAGGAGCCCGAGCAGGCCGTACCGCTGGCCGTCGAGCACGAGCGGGCCGTCGGGCCGAGGCCGGAACGGCTGGTGACGCACGACGTGGCCGAGGGCGAGTGGACTCTGGAGGTCGACCCCCACTACGGCGGCTCGCGGGTCTACCCGGACGGGCTGCGCTACGACGAGAGCGCCCGCGAGACGTACCGGATCCGCTCCGACGACCCCCTGTCCGCGCGGGCGGTCTCCGAGTGGGCGATCCGGCTGCGGCGCGGCGACGACTGGGACGCTGAGATCATCACGCGTACGGAGCTGCGGGCCACGGCCACGGAGTTCATCATGGACAGCCGGATGGAAGCACGGACGGACGGAGAGACAGTGGTCGAGCGCGCATGGCACCGCACCACCCCGAGGACGTCCGCGTGAAGGCCGCGAAGACGCCCCGCCGGGCGGTCGCCGCGGCCGACCGCACGCGTCAGCCCACCGAGGTCCGCCGCCGGCTCATCGTGGAGGCCGCCGTGCCGCTCATCGCCGAGCGCGGCTACGCGTCCGTGGGCGTGCGGGACGTCGCCGCCGCGGCCGGGGTGTCGGTGGGCACGGTCACCTACCACTTCGGCTCCGTCCAGGAGATCCTCTCCGAGGCCATGGTGCTGAACATCGAGCGCTACTACGCGGCCCTGAACGACGCCGCCCAGGAGGCGTCCGGCGGTGCCGAGGCGCTGCGGCTGCTGATCGACGCGCTGTTCACGGAGGACACCGACCGGCACTGGCGGATGTGGTTCGACTACTGGAGCGCCGGCGACCGCGACCAGGACCCCGAACAGGCCTTCGCCGGCGGCCAGGCCGAACGGTACGAGGACTGGCACGGCCAGATCCGCGCACTGGTCGAACGGGGCGTGGCCGACGGCGAGTTCGACTGCGCCGACCCCGCCGGGTTCACCGTCCGCTTCGCCGCCCTCTCCGACGGCCTGGCCCTGCAGCGGCTGCGCCAGGCGCCTCCGCTGAGCACGGAGGACGCGCGCCGGCACATGTACCGGCTGGTGGAGACGGAGCTGGGGACCGGCGGACGCTGAGATCAGTCCGCCGCCGGGGTGACGGCCTGACCGACGGCTCGGCTGATCGCCCGGGTGATGCGCAGGATGCCGGGGGAGCGGACCGGGCACGGCTTGGGCGTCGAGGTGGTGGGTGCCAGGCAGAAGTGCAGGTGGTCGTCGTCGCGGTGCAGGGCGGTGCGGCCACTGCCCGGTTGCGTGCAGTAGGGCCCGTGCCCGCTCTCGTACGCGGTGCACGGCAGGTACTGGGTCCAGGTGTAGCGGGCCCCGGCGGCGCTCACCGTCTTTCCGGCGTCCGCGAGCAGATCGCCGGAGGCCTCGGCCTGCCGCTCGTACACCGCGTTGACACGCCGTACCCGGTCGGGAGTGATCGGGTCCGGGCCCTGCAGCACCCAGACGATCCTCGCTCCGCTCGCGGCCTCCGCGATCTGGTCCGTCAGCCGCCCGGCGTCGGCGGTGTAGCGCGCGAAGTACTTGTCCCGCTCCTCGTCGTACGTGATGCCGTCCATACAGGGCGTGTAGCCCCAGGCGTTGCCCCAGAACTGGAGCACCACGAAGTCCGGCCGCAGCCGGCGCACCAGGGCCGCCGCCTTGTCCTTCGGCGGGACGAGGGAGTCCTCGCCGGTGCCTTCCAGGTAGTCGCACAGCGTGGTGCCGGAGTAGGGGGCGCTGGTGTAGCGGGCCTTCGCCTCGTCCCGCAGGAGTCCGCCGAGGACCTTCTGGTTCTCCATGGCGAGGGAGTCACCGAGGTAGAGGACGGCG
The DNA here is from genome assembly GCF_044328075.1 of Streptomyces sp. NPDC017991. NCBI lineage: Bacteria > Bacillati > Actinomycetota > Actinomycetes > Kitasatosporales > Streptomycetaceae > Streptomyces > Streptomyces sp. NPDC017991. The sequence goes on from NZ_JBIRGP010000010.1 coordinate 317,019, forward strand.
GGGCGCTCGGCGGCGGCCCCTCCCGTGCCGGCCCCTCCGGCGTCGGCCCCTCCGGTGTCGGCTCCGGCGCTCGCCCCGGGCGTGACGGCCGGGCGCTGATGCGTGGTCGAGGCGGTTCCGGGAGACGAGGGCGTGGCCGCCGCCTCGGGCCCCGACGAGGGATCCCCGCACGCGGTGAGCAGCAGGAGCCCCACCAGCAATCCCCCGACCCACGGCCTGCTCATACGGCAACTCCCGCCCCAGCCACCGAGAACGGCCCCCAGACAAGCACAGCGCAACAGGGAGCGGAAGGGCCGAGGCAATCACGTAGACGGGCTTAATGGTTCATGTAGATCTCTTCACTTGTGCTGTGGAATCGAGTCGGGCACCGTCGTAGATCATGCAGCCCAACTCTCCCTGGCGGACAGCCGACTTCAGGACGCTCTTCGGTGCGACCGCGCTCAGTCAGCTCGGTACGAACGTCAGCTATGTCGCCGTCCCGCTGATCGCCGTCACCGAACTCGACGCGAGTCCCGGCCAGGTCGGCGCCCTGGCGACCTTGAGCACGCTCGCCTTCCTGCTCATCGGGCTGCCCGCGGGAGCCTGGGTGGACCGGATGCGGCACCGCAGGGTACTGATCGTGGCGGATCTCGCGAGGGCCGCACTGTTCGCGTCCGTACCGCTGGCCTGGTGGCTGGACGCGCTCACGCTGGGCCAGCTGTACGCGGTCGTGCTGCTGAACGGCTGCGCCACCGTGTTCTTCGACGTCGGCTCGCAGAGCACTCTGCCCGGAATCGTCGGCCGCGACGCCCTCGTACAGGCCAACGCCGCCATGATGAGCCTGATGGCCGTGAGCAACGTGGCCGGCCGAAGCGCGGGCGGGACGCTGGTCCAACTGCTCACCGCGCCGCTCGCCGTCCTCTGCGCGGCGGCGAGTCATCTGGCCTCCGCGCTCCGGCTGACCGCCGTCCGACGCGCCGGGGCGCCGCCCGTGCCGAGCGGCGGGGTCGGGCTGCGGACGCAGATGGCGGAGGGCGTCCGGCACGTACTCCGCAACAGGGAACTGCGCGCGCTCGCGCTCACTGCCTCCCTCAACAACCTGGGCTCGCAGATCATCAACACCATGCTCCCCGTTCTGTTCGTCCGCGAACTTGACCTGCCCGCCAGCGCGTTGGGCCTGTACTGGGCTGCCGGCGGCGTCGGCCTCCTGCTCGGAGCCCGGTGCGCCCGCCCTCTCGCGGCGCGTCTCGGGTACGGCCGCACTCTCGGCGTCATGGGCCTGTGCCTGGCTCCCGCCGGACTGCTCGTCCCGCTCATCGACCGCGGACCGTGGCTGTGGATCGCGGGCACCGGCGGAGTGCTCGCGATGTTCAAGACGGGCATGGACAACGTGCTCGGAGTGAGCCTGCGCCAGCGGATGACCCCGGACGACCTCCTCGGCCGGATGAACGCGACGTTCAGGTTCGCCCTCACCGGCGCGCTCGCCGTCGGCGCCGCCATGGCGGGTCTGATCGGTGAACTGGCCGGTGTGCGGACGACGTTGTGGGTGGGAGCGGCCTTCCTCGCCACGGCGTTCCTGCCGGTCTTCCTCTCCCCGGTCCGTACGCGTCGCGCCCTGCCGGACCAGCAGCCGCCGCCCGTCAGGGTCGTTGCTCCACAGGCTCCACAGGCTCCACAGGCGCCGAAAGGCTGACGGCCCGCGTCACCGCTGCGAGCACCCGGTCCGTGTCGGGCTCGGCAGTCCGCCAGTTGCTGAACGCGGCCCGCAGCGCGTGCGTCCCCTCCAGAACGGTCGGTGTCAGGAACGCCTCGCCGGACTCGGCGACCGCCCGGCCCAGCGCGCGCACCCGCTCCTCGGTGGCGGACCCGGCGAGGGTGAAGCAGACGACGTTCAGCCGGACCGGCGCGAGCAGGCGCAGGCCCGGTACGCCCGCGATCCCCGCACCGAGGCGCCGGGCCTGGGCCACGTTCCGCTCGACGATCTCGCGATGCCCCTCGCGGCCGTACGCGGTGAGCGAGAACCAGGCCGGAAGCGCGCGCAGGCGGCGTGAGTTCTCCGGCGTGAGATGGACGAAGTCGGGCTCCCCGGTGGGCAGTCCGAGGTACGGCGACGCGTTGTGGAAGACCCGCACCTGAAGTTCCTGGTGGCGGGTGAACTGCACGGCCGCGTCGTACGGGACGTTGAGCCACTTGTGCAGGTCGACGCAGACCGAGTCGGCGGCGTCGATGCCGTCGGTCAGGTGCGCGTGCTCGGGGGACAGCGCGGCGAACCCGCCGAAGGCGGCGTCCACGTGCAGCCAGAAGTCGTACCGCTCCTTCAGTTCCGCGATCGCCCGCAGATCGTCGAAGTCGACCGTGTTCACCGTGCCCGCGTTGGCCACGACCACGGCCGGGCGTCCGTCCAGCGCTTCGAGCGCCTCGGTCAGCCGTGCCACGTCGACCGCCTCCCGGCCGCCGGGCAGCACCGGCACCGTACGCAGCCGGTCGCGGCCGATGCCCAGGACGGACAGGGCCTTGGGGATGCTGGAGTGAGGGCTGCCGGAGAGCACGTCGACCGGGCCGAGCGCGGCGGCGCCCGCCTCGGACACGCGGATCCCCTTGCGGTCGCCCAGCCACTCGCGCGCCAGGGCCAGCCCGACCGTGTTCGACATGGTCGCGCCCGTCACGAAGGCACCGCTGTGCGCTTCGCCCAGGCCGAACAGCTCCCGCAGCCAGCCCAGCGTCTCCCGTTCCAGGGCGGACGCGGAGGAATTGTCCCCGCCGGCGGCGTTCTGGTCGTAGGCGCTGGTCAGCCAGTCCCCGGTGACCGCGGCCGGCGTCACGCCGCCGGTGACGAAGCCGAGATAGCGGGAGCCCGCGGTGGCGGCGAAGCCGGGCGCCCACCGCTCGGCGAACCGTGTGAGGGCGCCCTCCGCACCCGCGCCCTCGGCCGGAAGGGGCCGCGGACCCGGTGCCTTGCCTTGCTGCACCACGGGCCGTGCCTCGATCCCCGACACCTCGCGGGCGGCGAAGTCACGGGCGGACTGGAGGAGTTCGGGGAGCCGGGAGAGGTCGTCGGCGAGTGAGGGATGCATGGCGGCAGCGTAGGCGGGCATCCGAGGGGGAGCAGGGGCCGATCGCCGGGAACCGGCCCCGTCCCGGGGAACCGACCCCGCTCCGGAGCGGGGAGCCGCGCCCGTACCGAATGACCCGGTTCAAGATCATGTCACCGTTTCGTTCCAGCCGGTCCACCACCACAACCGATCTCCCCCGGCGCGTGTCTAGCTGGCAGAGATCGACCGGATCGAAGCAGAACCGAAGTGGAACCGAAGCGGAACCGAAGAGGAAAGGCCTGGTCATGGGGGACATTCGCAGACGGTCAGCCGTCGCACTGGGGATCACCGGGATGGTGGTGCCGCTGACCGTCGCACTGGGCGCGGCGCCCGCGCAGGCGGCCAGTTGCACCACTTCGAGCGGCCCGTATCAGAAGCAGGTGGAGAAGTTCCTCGGCCGGCCGGTCGACGGCAAGCAGTCCACCGCCGACTGCAAGGCGATCAAGACCTTCCAGACCAAGCACGGCATCACCCCGAACATCGGCTACGCCGGATCCGTCACGTGGGGCGTGATGGATCTGATGACCAAGCAGAAGGCCGTCGGGACGAACCCGAACAAAGACGGCAAATGCCCGGTCAACAAGGGCCGGATCGCCTGTGTGAACCTGACGCTCCAGCTCAGCTGGATCCAGGACGGCAAGACCCTCGTCTACGGACCGGTGCCGGTGCGCACGGGCCGTAACGGATACGAGACCCGTACCGGCCTGACGAAGATCTACTGGCGGCACATCGACCACGTCTCGTCCATCTACGACGTGCCCATGCCCTACAGCCAGTTCTTCGATGGTGGCCAGGCCTTCCACTCGGTCGGCGTGAGCATGTGGAACCCGCCTGGCTCGCACGGCTGCGTCAACATGACGAAGACGGTCGCCAAGAAGTACTGGTCGCTGCTGAAGAAGAACGACGACGTCTACGTGTACGGCCGCAAGCCGGGCACCTGAGCAGCACCGCGAGCCGGGCATCCGAGCGGCACCGGACGCGCCGCGGGTGAACGCCCGCGTCCCGCCCCGCCGGTGAGGCGGGACGGGACGCGGACTCCCCCCTTGCGGAAATGGTTCGGGGCGTCAGAGCAGGACGTTCACCGTGCCGACGTTCACATAGCCGCCCAGCGGTGCGGGCGACCCGGCGGGGTTGCGGTAGGCCAGGGAGGCGATGAGCGAGTACGTGCGCCCGGCCTGCAGCGACGACAGGACGATCTCCTGCCGGTAGTCGGGATTGCCGTTCAGCGGGACGGGCACCGGCGTCGACGGCTCGTTGAAGTCGTGCGGGCCGCCGATCTCGTCCACGCTGACATGCAGGTTCCAGGTGCCCGCCAGCAGCGGCACGAGGAAACCGGTGAGGTTCCACTCGACCCGTACGGTGACCGGCGTGCCCTTGTTGACGACATCGGCGGGGCTGCCGCCGGGGTCCAGGACGATGGCGCTGATGCGGCCGTCGAGTGCCGTGGTCGGGACCGGAAGGGACTGGAAGGTTCCAGAGGCCATGCGATGACTCCTTGTCGGGGACTTGCCGGTTGTGGACACCTCCCACGGTGCGGCGCCCGGCCCGTCCGGAGCAGAGGCAGGCGTCCTGTCCGCGCCGGGACGACGTCCCGGGAGCCGTGGGACGCGCTCGGGCCGGACGGAGCGGAGGGGGCGCCCGGGGTGGCGCGGAACGGCGGAAGTCGCCCGGGGGCCCGCGGCGCGCGAGGCAGGCGGGAATTGTTAGACAGGCCCTAGGCCGCGCGGGGGCAGGGGGAGGCGTACGCGCACTTCGGTGCCGCTGCCCCGGACCGTACGGATGGAGAGGGTTCCGCCCGCTGCCTCGGCGCGGTGCCGTATCGACGTCAGCCCCACCCCGGCCGGCGCGCGGGCCGTACCGCGCCCGTCGTCGGCGATCGTGACCAGCAGCGAGCGAGGCCCTCCGGACAGGGTGACCCGCGCGTGCCGGGCGCCGGCGTGCCGCACGACATTGGTCATCGCCTCCGTGACGATCCGGTACACCGCGCTCTCCACGGCCGAGGGCAGCGCGGGCAGCGCGTACGCCACGATCTCGACGGCCGTCGGCGGCGGAACGAACCGGGCGTGGTCGCGCAAGGCCTCGACCAGCCCGAGGGAGGCGACCGCGGCGGGAGGCAGCGCGTCGACCAGCCGGCGCACCTCCACCACGGCGTTGGACACCTCGGTACGGATCCGGTGCACCAGAGTGCGCTCGATGTCCAGATCGCGCCCGTCCAGCCGGTCCGACAGGGCCCGGGCACACAGCGCCATGCCCGACAGCAGGGGGCCGAGGCCGTCGTGGAGGTCGTGACGGAGGCGGGTGCGCTCCACGGCGACGGCCTGCCGGACGTGTGCGTCGGACGGGCCGCGGGACAACAGGACGGGAACCATGGCGGTGAGCGCCGCACACAGTGACCCGATGCCGTAGAGGGCGAGAGCCACGTCGGCCTGCGCCGAGAAGAATCCGACGGCGGCGAGCTGCGGGGCCAGGCAGATCGGCACGGCCACGACGGCCCGCGTCCTGCCCTTCACGCGTCGGGCGTCCGCACCGTGTGCCAGGCTCCCCGCGGGTGGACGGCCCGCACCTGGCGCAGCGCCCAGCGCATCCGGGGCACGGCGGTCTCCGGGCGCTCGCCGTAGGCGCAGGCGAGTGCGCCCGCGCAGCCGCGACTGCCGCCGTTCAACAGGATCGCCCGCCGGATCGCCTCGGTGATCTCCGTATGCGTGGGCTCGGATCCGGTGACCAGGTCGCTGCTGAACAGCGCCTCGGCCCTGGCCGCGGTGAGTAGGTCGGTCATGGCTGCCCCCGTGTTCGTGGATGTCTGAGCCCGACGTCGAAGCCGAAGCCGAAGCCGAAGCCGAAGTCGATGGTGAAGGGGCCGAGGAGGAGGGGCGTGTCACCTCCCGCCCGGCCCTGAACACCAGGCTGCGGGGCGGCGTTGCAGCCCCCGCTGCAGGAGCCGTTGCAGTCCGGGCAGCGGTGTTCACACCGGTTTGGCGCTAGCGTGGACGACAGGTGCCACCTGAGGCGGGAGCCCGCGATGACTGGGCCTGAGCCGTTCACCGGACTGCGCTTCCAACTGCTCGGACCGCTGCGGGCGTGGCGGGGCACGACCGAGCTTGACCTGGGGCAGATGCAGCAGCGCGTGGTGCTCGCCGTGCTGCTCCTGCACGCCGACACCCCGATGGGCCGGGATCAGCTCGTCGACGCGGTGTGGGGCTGGGCCGTACCGGCGCGCGCGGCCAACCTGCTGCAACGGCACGTCTCCGGACTGCGCCGCGTCCTGGAGCCCGAACGGCCGCCCCGGGCACCGTCGGGGCTGCTCGCGTGGACCGAGGCCGGCTATCTGCTGACTCCCGGACCGGCCCAACTGGACGTACGTGCTTTCGACGGCCTCATCGAACGGGCGCACTCGGCCCGAGCCAGGGGCGACCGGGCCGGAACCGCCGAGGCGCTGCACGCGGCCCTGGGCCTGTGGCACGGCCGGCTCTGCGAGGGCATGACAGGGCCGTTGGTCGACGCCGAGCGCGACCGGTTCGCGGAGCGGCGCCTGAGCGTCCTGGAGGAACGCATCGAGGTCGATCTCTCCCTCGGCGACGACTTCGACCTCGTCGGCGAGATACGCCGGCTCACGGTCGAGCACCCGCTGCGGGAAGGCATCCACGGGCTGCTCATGCTGGCCCTGCACCGAGCCGGGAGGCAGGCGGAGGCGCTGGCCGCCTTCCACCGGGCCCGCCGTCTGCTGCGCGACGAACTCGGCATCGAGCCGGGACAGCGGCTGCGCCGCCTGCACGCGAGGATCCTGGCCGACGATCCGGCACTCGCCACGGGCCCGGACCTCGGCACAGGCACAGGCCTCGGCACAACCCCGGACCTCGGCACAGCCCCGAACAGCCACACGCCGACCGCGGCACCGGAGGGTCACGCGCCCGCCACCACGGCCGGCACCGGCCTGCCGTCGACCGTCGTACCCGCCCAACTCCCGCATCCGGTCAGCGGTTTCGTCGGCCGGGAGGAGGCGATCGCCCGGCTCGACTCCTTCCTGCCGGGCGCGGGCGCGAGTGCGGGCACGGGCGGGGGCGGGGGCGCGAGTGCGGAGCCGGGGCCGGGGTCCGGCGACGGCGCGACGGTCGTCATCACGGCGATCGGCGGCACCGCCGGAGTCGGCAAGACCACCCTGGCCGTGCACTGGGCCCACCGGGTCCGCGCCCGGTTCCCCGACGGGCAGCTCTACGTCAACCTGCGCGGCTTCGACCCGAGCGGCAGCGCCATGCACCCGGCCGAGGCGACCCGCGGGTTTCTGGACGCGCTCGGTGTGCCGGCGCAACGCATCCCCGTCGACCCGGACGGCCAGACAGGCCTCTACCGGAGCCTGCTGGCGAACCGGCGCATGCTCGTCGTCCTGGACAACGCACAGGACGCCGACCAGGTGCGTCCCCTCCTGCCCGGCTCACCGGCGTGCTTCAGCGTCGTCACCAGCCGCAACCTGCTCACCGGACTGATGATCACCCACGGGGCCCAGCCGCTCGGCCTCGGACTGATGTCCCAGACCGAGGCCAAGGACGTACTGGGCCGCCGTATCGGCACGGACCGTCTCGCCGCCGACCCCGACGCGGTGCGGGACATCATCGCCTCCTGCGCCCGCCTTCCGCTCGCCCTGGCCATCGTGGGCGCCCACGCCGCCATCCGCGGGCAACAGCCGCTCGAATCACTGGCGAAGGAACTGCACGCCGCGGGCAGCGCGCTGGACCTGCTCGACGGCGGAGACTCGGCCACCAACGTCCGCAAGGTGTTCTCCTGGTCCTACGAGCGCCTGTCCGAGCCGGCCGCCCGACTGTTCCGGCTGCTCGGACTGCACCCCGGCCCCGACATCGGCACGGCCGCCGCGGCGAGCCTGGCCGGGCTGCCCCTCGGCCGGGCCCGGAGGCTCCTGGCGGAACTGACCGGCGGCCACCTTCTGGCCTCACCGTCGGACGACCGCTACGAACTGCACGACCTGCTGCGCGCCTACGCCACCGAACTCGCCCTGACTCGGGACCCGCCCGCCGACCGGATGGCCGCACTGCACCGCATGCTCGACCACTACCTGCACAGCGCCTACCGGGCCAGCCTGTACGTGAGTCCGTACCGGGACGACCCCATCACTCTCGCCCCGCCGCTGCCACCGGTCACGGGCGAGCACTTCACGGATCACGACGAGGCGCTGTCCTGGTTCCTGCGGGAACACCCGGTGCTGCTGGCGCTGCAGCAGGAGGCCGCGCACAGCCGGTTCGACACCCACGTCTGGCAGCTGGCCTGGGCGCTGCAGCCCTACTTCGACCGAGCCGGACACTGGCACGACTCCGCAGCGGCACACGAACGGGCCCTTGAGGCCGCACGCCGTGCGGGGAGCGCGCACGGCAAGGCCGTCAGCCATGGGGGCCTGGCCTACGCGTACATGCGGCTCAGCCGATATGAGGACGTCGCCACCCACATGCTGCAGGCACTCGGCCTGTACGAGGCGCTCGGGGACGTCCTCGGTCAGGCGCACGTGCATCGGACGCTTTCCTGGCTGAAGGACGAGAAAGGGCAGTACGAAGAAGGGCTCGGCCACGCCCGCAAAGCGCTGGAGTCCTTCGAGGCGGCCGGCCACCGCACCGGCCGGGCGCGGGCGCTGAACGCGGTGGGGTGGTTCTGCTCCCGACTGGGCCGTCACCAGGAGGCGCTGGGCCACTGCGCGGCGGCGCTCGACCTGCTGGAGGAAGCGGGGGACCGGTTCGACCAGGCCGACACCCTGGACAGCCTCGGCCACATCCACCTCGACCTCAAGCAGTACGAGCAGGCCGCCGAGAGCTACGAACAGGCGCTCACCATCTACCGGGAGATCGGTGACCTGTACAACGAGGCCGACACCCTCTCGTCCCTCGGCGACGTACTCCTCGCCACCGGTGACCGGGGCGCGGCGGGGGCGGCGTGGGGGAGGGCGGCGGTGCTTCTGGAGGAGCTCGGACACCGGCAGGCCGCGCAGGTACGGGCACGACTCGCCGCCGAAGCGGAGGCGGGGGTGCCGGAAGAAAAGGGCCCTTGACGTAAGGGGGGCCCGGCGCCAGACTCCCCGGCGTTCAGTGCCGACCGTGAACGTCCGGAAGAGGGCGCCGTGAAAGAGAACTTTGTGAATTGGGAGGACATCGCGCATCTTGCGAACGTTTTGGAGGGGATGCGGGACCGGTTCGATGAGCGTGAGAAAAGGGCTCTGGAATTAGTGTTCGAAGCTGCCGGTGATGAGCTCACCGGCAGGAAAGAAGCGCAGTACTTGGGAACCATATGGGGCGGTTCCGACTCCCGCCAGAACCGGGAAGCTGTCAAAGTCAACCTGCTCTACGTGCCGGAGGGCGACGGAGGCGGGAATGGGCCAACGGAAGGCGGGCGGTGAGACAGAGAAGCCCGCGATGCCGAGCGGTAGCGCTCCGCGCTGCAGGCAGTGGCCCGTCGTCCTGGTGTGCATGCCCTTCATGGACGATCGCCGGCCCTCTCTCCAGGCCGGGTTGCTGAGCGCCCTCGCGACAGCACACGGATTCCCCTCGATCACCCTCCACGCCAACCTGGACTTCGCCGCCGGTCTCGGCGTGAAGATGTACCGCGCTCTCGCCGGCGACTTCGGACACCTGGTCGGGGACTGGCTGTTCTCCCTGGAGGCGTTCGGGTCCACCGCGCCCGACCCGCGGAACGAGTTCCTCGACCTGTACGCCGAGGGCCTCGCGCCCGCCCTCGGTACCCCCGTCCGCCAAGTGCGCGACCGACTCCTGCGCATCAGGCGCGACGACGTCCCCGCCTATCTCGACGCCCTTGTCGAGGCGTACCCGTGGGACCGGTTCCGCGTAGCCGGTTTCACTTCGACGTTCCAGCAGAACGCGGCATCCATGGCGCTGGCCCGGCGGCTCAAGCGACGGCATCCCGCACTGTTCACCCTCTTCGGCGGCGCCAACTTCGACGCTCCCATGGGCCCGGAGTGGGTACGCGCGGTGGAGAGCATCGACGCGGCGGTCATCGGGGAGGCGGACACCGCTTTTCCTCTGCTGCTGTCCGCGCTGGCCGACGGCGGCGACCTCGACACCGTGCCCGGGCTGGCCCGCAGGAAGGCGGGAAAGGTGGTGACGGGGCCTCCGGCACAGCCCGTCCGGAGTCTCGACGACCTTCCGATGCCGGACTACGACGAGTACTTCCAACGAGCCGAGAACCTCCGGCTGCAGCCGCGCACGGCGTTCCGCACCGTCCGTATCCCTCTGGAAACCGCCCGCGGCTGCTGGTGGGGGATGAAACACCACTGCACCTTCTGCGGCCTCAACGGGGAGGCCATGTACTTCCGCTCCAAATCGGCCGGGCGAGTTCTCGACGAATTCGCCCACCAGACCCGCCGGTACGGCAGTTTTCGATTCGAGGCGGTCGACAACATCCTCGACACCCACTACTTTCGGACGTTGCTTCCCGCTCTGGTCGAAAGCGGCGCACACTACGAGATCTTCTACGAGGTGAAGGCCAATCTGTCCCGGGCCCAGATCAAACTGCTCGCCGACGCTGGTGTTTCGCAGATCCAGCCCGGAATCGAGTCGTTGAGTTCCCGGGTGCTGAGTCTTATGCGCAAAGGCGTGACGGCCGCACAGAACGTGAACCTCCTGCGGTGGGCGCGCCATTACGGGATGGATGTGCAGTGGAACCTCCTCTGGGGATTTCCGGGCGAAAGCCCGGAGGACTCCTCCGAGCAGGCCGCCGCCGTACGGGACCTCTGGCATCTGACGCCGCCGGGGGACGCGGGCCGTCTCACCCTGGAGCGGTTCAGCCCGCTGTTCTCCGACCAGGACAAGATCCTGCGCGACCTGCGCCCCGAACCCGGCTACGCACGGGTGTATCCCGCGGACATCGATCTCGACCTCGTGGCGTACTTCTTCCGCTGCGAGATCGAGGGAGCTCTCCCCGACGCCGACCACCGGCCCCTGCGCGAGGCGATCGCCGACTGGCAGGGCGCGTGGCAGGACGACGCGCAGCCACCCGTACTGGAGTACCGGCAGGCGCCGCACTACGTCCAGATCCACGACGGCAGAAGGAAGGAGAACGAGGGCACCTACGTCCTCGAAGGCCCGACGGCAGACCTGTACCTCGCCTGCTGCGACCGTCCCGTGACGGCGGCCGCTGTGCACGAGCGTCTCGGGCTGCGGGGACCCGTCGACGGGGTGCAGCACGCCCTGAACGAATTCGCGAAGGCCGGGCTCGTCTTCAGGGACGGCCCCAGGAACCTGGCTCTGGCCGTCCCGGCCACCCGGCCCTGACTCATCGGGGGTACACACTCATGGCCTACAGCGTCGAACACCGGCTGCCCAGCAAGATCTACGCACACGTGTCGCCCAAGTCGCGAGGTGGCGTGTCCCTCTTCGACTTCGACGCCCACAAGATCACGTCGGACAACGCGGAGCAGTTCGTCTCGGACGTCGACGTCATCCAACGGGTCTGGCAGGAACTGACCGAGCACGGCTTCACCGTCCTCGACCCCTGCTACGACCTACCCGACGACAGCAGCACGGTGAGTATCAACATCGCCGCTCCCCCGGCCGTCTACGAGGAATACTTCGAGACGATCCTGGTCACGGAGGAGCGGGAGGTCATCCAGCCGGGTGCGGTGAACCTGCGCAGGACCCGTACGTACATCGACACCGCCAGGGCCGACCGACCCGGTTTCATCTCGCCCGAGGGGCTGCCCGCGGCAAACCTCCTGGAGGGCGTGGCCCTGGAACAACCGGCCACCACGCTGCGCGGCGCCGGCCCGGTGCCGGATCCCGGCTACTTCCATCTCACCACCGACCAGGTCGCCGAATACCTGGGCGCGAGGTCGGTGCACGCCCGTGGCTGTACGGGCAAGGGCATCCGGCTGTCCATGGTGGACACCGGGTGGGAAGAGCACCCGTACTTCACCGACAGGGGATGGAGCGGCACCGTCCTCCTGGGGCCGGGCGCCGCCGACGTGGAGGTCGACGAGGACGGACACGGCACCAGTGAGTCGGCCAACGCGTTCGCGGTGGCACCCGGCATCGCCTTCACCATGGTCAAGGCACTCTCGACCAACCTGTTGGGGGCGTTCATCGAGGCGGCCCGGCAGGATCCCCCGCCGCAGATCATCAGCATGAGCCTGCAGTACGACCGTAAGACGGAACTGGCGGCCCTTGATCCGCTCCTGGCGGCGGTGGTATCGCTCGCGGTCAGGAACGGCACCATCGTGGTGTGCGCCGCGGGCAACGGCCACTTCGCGTTCCCGGCCCAGCATCCCGACACCATCGCCGTCGGGGGTGTCTACCGGACCGACGGCGGCCGGCTCATGGCTTCGAACTATGCGAGTGCGTTCACCAGCGCTTTCTACAAGGATCCGGTGCGCACCGTTCCGGACGTGTGCGGTCTGGTGGGGATGCGCCCCGACGCGACGTACATCCTGCTGCCCACCCCCCGCGGCTCCACGATCGACCAGGACCAGTCGAGGAGGGCCGCGGACGGCACGACGCCCGGCGACGGATGGGCGCTTCTGAGCGGCACGTCCGCCGCGGCGCCGCAGGTGGCCGGAGCCTGCGCGCTGCTGCTGGAGAGCGACCCCTCCGCGTCACCGAGCCAGGTCAAGAAGCTGCTCATGCAGACTGCCAGCCCGGTCAGCGAGGGGTGGAGCAACCTGGACACCGGCGGTCTGTCCGCCCGTGCGGGCGCGACAGGAAGGGGACTCGTGAACGTCGACAGGGGATTCGACCTGGTGAGGGGCCTGCGGGCGATGGGATGACTCGGAAAGCCTCAGCCCCGCCCCGCCGCCACGGGCGCCCCGGCACCCGGATCCCGCGCGTCCCGGCGCAGTTGCAGCTTGAGCGCCTGGACGAGGTCGAAGAGCTCCTGGCTGCGCTCGGCGTACCGGCGCCCCACATCGCAGACGAGCCACGCCGACGCACCGAGCACGACGGGCAGATAGACGTTCTCCGGCAGCGGCTCGTCGTCCCAGTGGCTCACCATCACCGCGTTGGTGACGAGCAGGGCGACGGTGTACAGGACACATGTGAGGAACAGGGCCGACCGCGCGCGGTCGTGCAGGCGGTGTGCCATGGCGACGGCGGCGGCGAATACCCCGAACCCAAGGATCGGGAAGCCGCGCAGAGCGACCGAGCGGTAGACCTCCGACCGGTCACTGGGATGCTCGCCGCTCCAGTAGCCCAGGCTGCCCAGACCCACCCAGGTGGCGACCAGGTCGAGGAGCCAGAACGCGGCGACGCCGAGTGCCACGGTCAGTACGACGGTGGTGGTGCTCGGCTCGATCCTCGGCCGCGGACCGACGATCCGCGTGCACGCGCCGGGTGGCCCGGCGGCCCGCCGGCAGTCGGCGTCGGTGGAGCGCTGCAGCACGGGCAGACCGGCCAGGACGAGTCCGAACGCGCAGGCGCCGACCTGGGCGATCTGCTCGGCGTCGGTCGTGTGCAGCAGACACGTGAGCACGGCGGTCAGCAGGGGAGGAAGGGCCTGCAGGGCGGCTGTCGTGCGAGGACTTACGGCGAACTGGGGCGGGAAGATCGACAAGGTGCTCCCTCGTTTCCGGCGCCGGGCTCGGCACGGAGTACACGACAGAGTGGCCGTCCGCCCCGCCGCCGTCCTGATGCGCGGGTCCCGTTCGTGGCGGGAAGGACGTCCGCCACGAACGGGACACACCCTCCGCCGCCGGGACCAGGGCCGGGACCCGTCAGGGTCGTTGAACGACTTCGGGAGGGTCGATGAACGGCGGAGCCGACAGCCGGGCCGTCCGCGTCGTCCTCGCCGACGACCACCCCATGTACCGCTACGGCCTGGCCGCCGTGCTCGCCACCAGCGGGACCGTGGACGTCGTGGCCGAGGCCGGCAACGGCGACGACCTGCTGGCGGCCGTCGAACGCACCGCCCCCGACGTCGTGGTGACCGACCTGGCCATGCCCGGTCTGGACGGCACCGCGGCCACGCGTGCCCTGCTGGCCCGCCACCCCTCCCTCGGCGTGCTCGTGCTGACCATGCACGAGGACGACCAGGCCCTGTTCGGGGCGCTGCGCGCCGGTGCCCGGGGATATCTCCTCAAGGACGCCGACAGCGCGGACATCGTCCGGGCGGTTCTCACCGTCGCCGCCGGAGACGCGGTCTACGGCAAGGCGGTGGCCCACCGCATCATCGCCTTCTTCACCGGCGCCCACCGCGCGTACGCCGCCCAGGTCTTCCCCGAACTGACCGAGCGCGAACGGGAGGTGCTGGACCTGGTGGCTCTCGGGCACGGCAATCACCAGATCGCCGGGCGGCTGGTCCTGTCGGAGAAGACGGTCCGCAACCACGTCTCCGCCATCCTGTTCAAGCTCCAGGTCTCCGACCGCGCCGCGGCCGTCGCCCGCGCCCGTGACGCCGGGATGGGCGGGCAACCGCCGTCCCCGTCCGGGTGAAACACAGCTCCGGTGAAACACAGCTCCGGTGGAAGCACAGCTCCGGGTGCAGGACAGCAACGTACGGGGGCCGGTGCCGCGCGGAAGCCCCCGCGGCACCGGGCCCCTTCACGCGTAGGCCGCTCACACCTCCGGCGCGTCCCCGAAGTCAGGGATCTCCAGCCGCGCCCCGCCCTGCCGCGCCGACTCGTGCGCGACGATGCCCGGCAGGGTGTAGCGGGCGGCCACCCAGGCGTTCACCGACGGCAGGGTCCGGGTGTTGACGGCGGTCACGAAGTCGTCCACCAGGAAGTGGTGGCTGCCCTCGTGGCCGTTGTGCAGGTGGTCGAACTCCCTCGGCAGCCGGGCCCGGTCGTGCACCGGAGCCGACCCGGACGTGAAGGCGGCCCGCAGTTCCGGCGCGATGTGCTGGAGGGAGGGGTCGTCGGGGGACATGGTGGGCTTGGGCTCAAGGAGTTCGCTGATGTCCTTGACGCCCTTCTTGTCCTGCCAGAAGGCCACCGTGGCGAGCTGTTCCATGCTGGCGTCCGTCCCGAAGAACCGGAAACGCGACTCCCGGATGTGCGAGGGATAGCCGACCCGCCGGAACTCGTTGGTACGGAACGAGCCGCCGCCCGCGACCTCGAACAGCGCGGTGGCGTTGGAGCAGTCGTTGCCGAACTGGCTGATGTCCTTGTCGAAGACGCCGTCCCCGCGGTCGTCCTTGACCCCGATCGCGGACACGCTCACCGCATGCGTCTGCCAGGCCCCGAGGACCCCGCCCACCGAGTGCGTGGGGTAGAGCAGCGGGGGGTAGCTGGCGGTCGCCTTCCAGTTCTCGCCGCCGCTGTACTGGTAGGCCTCGTAGAACCCGAGGTCCATGTCGTGCACGTAGTCGCCCTCGGCGTAGAACAGCCGGCCGAAGGAGCCCTCCGCGATCTGGTTGCGGGCATGGACGGTCGCCGGGTTGTACTGGCTGGTCTCACCCATCATGTACGTGAGCCCGGTGGCCCGTACCGTGTCGATGATCGAGGCGATCTCCTCGTGGGTGATCGCCATCGGCACCGCCGAGTAGACGTGCTTGCCGGCGTTGAGGCCCTGGATCACCAGCGGGCCGTGGGTCCAGCGCTGGGTGAAGATCGCGACGGCGTCCACCGCCTCCGACTCCAGCATCGCCCGGTACGAGGGGAAGGTCCCCGACAGCCCTTCGGCGGCGGCCAGTTGCTCGGCCCGCTCGGGCAGGAGGTCGGTGACGTGGACCTCGCCGACACCCGGGTGGGCGAGAAACAGCTTCGCGAACTGGCCGGAGAACTGGCCGGCGCCGACGATGCCGAGGGAGAACGTCATGGAGTGTGTGCCTTTCACTGTCCGAGTCACTGTCCGGGTCACCGGCCGAGTCACTGTCCGAGTCACTGGCCGAGGATGAAGTTGATCTGGTCGTTGGTCTTGGTCAGGCCCTTCACCGGGGCGTTGTTGGCGAAGACGTCCTGCATGGCGGGGCGCATCAGGGCGTACACGTCCGCCGCGTAGTCGGTGACCGGGAAGGAGAAGGTGGTGAAGTCCTTCTTGTCCGCGACCGGTCCGGTGAACGCGGACACGTCGATGTCCTTCTTCTTGTACGCGGCCACGGCCGCCTCGGTGCCGCCCGGGGTCGCCGGGAAGACGATCCCGTAGCCGCCGACGGTCTTCTGGCACTCGTCGGAGGCCAGGTACCGCACCCACTTCTTCGCGCCCGCCTTGTTGTGCGCGTTCTTGGTGATGGAGTCGGCGAGGCCGTTCATCATGGTGGCCCGCTTGCCGGTCGGACCGGCCGGGGTGACGGCCGTCCCGACGTCGAGGCCCTTGGTGCCGTAGTACGTGGAGATCATCCAGGCGCCGTCGAAGGCGGTCGCCGCCCTGCCCGAGGCGACCTGCGCGTTGGGCGGGTTGGCGCCGTCGGTGTAGTCGGTGAACGGGGCGAGGTAGCCCTTCTTCGCGAGGCCGAAGTACCAGTCGACCACCGACTGGAAGGTCTTGTCGTCGTACCGGTACTCGGTGCCCCAGCGCGCCTTGTCCGTGTACCTCCAGCCCGCCGAGGCGGCGAACGGGCTCCACGTGGTCTGCCCGTCGCTGTCGCCGGCGCCGCCGGTGGCGAGCCCGTACACCTCGACGTTGTTCTTGTCGAAGCCCTCCTCGTCGCCGCGCTTCCCGTTCCTGTCGACGGTCAGGTGCGCGACGGCCTTCTCGAAGGTGCCGCCGTCCTCGGGGTTCCAGGAGAGGTCGCCCATCTCCTGTGCGGCCAGCCCGGCCTTCTCGGTCATCTTCCTGTTGTAGAAGAGGGCGACGGTGTCCCAGTCCTTCGGGGCGCCGTAGCGGTGACCGTTCCGGCCGGTCCAGTTGGCGGCGAGCCCCGGCTGGTAGGCGGATTCGTCGATGCCCAGGTCGTCCAGCGGTTCGAGTACGTTCAGGTCGGCGAACTGCCCGAACTTCTGGATGTGGTCGGTGAACACGTCGGGCTCGGTGCCCGCGATGAAGCTCGCGGTGAGCTTGGTCCAGTAGTCGGCCCAGCCCATCTGAGTGATCTTCACGTCCAGGCCCGGGTTCCGCTTCTCGAAGTCCTTGGCGCAGGCCTGGTAGGCGGGCAGCTGGTTGGAGTCCCAGAGCCAGTACGTGACCGTGTTCGCACCGGCCCCGGCGGCTCCGCCCTGCGTGCAGCCCGTCACCAGGGACAGTGCCAGCGCCCCGGTCAGCGCCACGACCGTACGCGTACGAATTCGCATGCCCGTCCCCTTACTTGATGCCGGTGAAGCTGATGGTGCCGACGATGCGGCGCGCGAAGAAGCCGAAGAGCACGAGCATCGGGAGAGCGGCGATGAGCGTCGCCGCCATCAGACCGGACCAGTCGTAACCGGTCTGCGGTGTCTGCGCCCGGAAGATGGCCAGTGCCACGGTGAGCACGCGCGAGCTGTCGCTGTAGGAGACCATCAGCGGCCAGAAGTAGTCGTTCCAGGAGGTGATGTACGTCAGCACGCCCAGGGTGAGGACGGGGGAGGACGCCATCGGCAGCATGACGCGGAAGAAGATCCGGATCTTCCCGGCCCCGTCGAGCAGCGCCGCCTCCTCGACCTCCCGGGGCACGTTCATGAAGAACTGACGCATGAAGAACACCGCGAACGGGGTCATGAACATCGTCGGCAGGGAGATGCCCAACAGGCTGTCGACCAGGCCGAGTTGCTTGATGAGGACGAAGTTCGGCAGCAGTGTGAAGATGGCGGGCACCATCAGCCCGGCCAGGAACAGCCCGAACACCTTGTCCCGGCCGCGCCACCGCAGCCGGGCGAAGGCGTACGCGGCCATGGCGGAGAAGAGGATCTGGCAGACGGTGATCAGGGTGGACACGATCACCGAGTTGAGCAGATAGCGCCAGAACTTCAGTCCGCCGCCCGAACCGCCCTGGGCGATGGCCTCCTCGGTGGACTGCAGACCCAGAGCCCGTTCGAAACCACCGGTCGTCGGGTCCACGGGCAGGACGTCGCCGGGGTGGGCCGCGAGCGCCGTGTTCGACGACAGCGCGGTGCGCAGGATCCAGTAGAACGGCAGCAGGGTGACGAGGACCATCGCGGCCATCACCGTCCAGGCCAGGACCTTCCCGGGGGAGGGCCTTCGGCGCTCGGGCCGTACCTTCGTTGGCGTTGGCGTTGGCGTTGTCGTCACGGCGGTCATGTCGGTCGCTCCCTTCATCAGCCGAGGTCGGTCTGACCGGCTCGGGTGAGCCGGTACTGGAGGACGGTGATCGCGCTGAGCACGACCAGGAGCGCCACGGACATCGCCGAGGCGTAGCCGAACTGGAAGCGGCCGAACGCCGAGCCGTAGATGTAGAACTGGAGCACGTTGGTGGCGTTGGCGGGACCGCCGTTCGTCGTCACCGCCACCGTGTCGAAGACCTGGAACGAGCCGATCACGGTCATGATCAGCACCACGGCCAGCACCGGCCGCAGCAGCGGCATGGTGATCCGCCAGAACATCCGCCACTCGCTCGCGCCGTCGACCTTCGCGGCCTCGTACATGTCGCCGGGGATGGCCTGCAGTCCGGCGAAGAGCAGCAGCGCGGTGTAGCCGACGTGCCGCCACACGTTGACCAGCGCGATCGTCGGGATCGCCCACGTCTCGTCCGCCAGGAACGGGATGCGGTCGAACCCGAGGCCCGCGATGATCTCGTTTCCGATGCCGAGCTGGGTGTCGAGCATCCACAGCCAGACGATGCCCGCGACGACGTTCGACATCAGATACGGCGTCAGCACGACGCCCCGCAGCACCGCGGACTGGGTGAGGCGCTGCAGGAGGACGGCGATGGCCAGCGCGGAGACCGTCTGGACACCGATGTTGATGAACACGTACTCGACGGTGACCTTCAGCGAGTCCCAGAAGATGGGGTCGTTGACCATGCGCCGGTAGTTGTCGAGGCCGACCCACTCCGCCGGGGTCAGCAGATTGAAACGGGTGAAGCTCAGATAGATGCCGCGCAGCGTCGGCCACAGCAGGAAGACCAGGAAACCCAGCATGGCCGGCGCGATGAACAGTGCCGCGAGGGCTCCGTCACCGCGTCCGCCACCGTCACGTTCTCGCTTCCTGCCGCTCCTCGGCTGCGGAGCTGTCCCCTCGACGCCGCGCAGTGGCAGACGCGACGGTGGGCTGCTTGAGGCGACGGTCATCGGGAGACTCCCTCGTCTGCGGCTCGTCCTCGGGCCCCACTTACTTTTGGGCCGAAAGAATCCGACCGTCAAGAGGTCTGCGCGTAACTTTTCTCCTCGGGGGTGGAGGGGTTTACGCAGCCCGGGGTGGCATGATTACTTCTGCATCGAAAGAAACGACGAGGGGGTCGGTCATGACCGCACGCGCCGCCAGCTGGCTGCCGCTCAGTCCCGGTGAACGCTCCGTGGCGATCGAGGTCCTCACGCACGGCCCCCTGTCGCGCAGCGACATCGCCCGACGGCTCGACCTGTCCGCGGGCAGCCTGACCCGCCTCACCAAGCCGCTCATCGAGTCGGGCCTGCTGGTCGAGGTCCCCGAGGGCAGCGCGCTTCCCGACGCCGAGGTGCGCCAGGGCCGGCCCTCGCAGCCCCTCGACATCGTCGCCGAATCCCGCACCTTCATCGGCTTCAAGATCACCGAGGACATGGTCTACGGGGTCGTCACGACCCTCAGGAGCGATATCGTCGCCCGCCACGACCTGCCCCTGACCGGCCACGATCCGCAGCACGTCGTGGAGGTGCTGCGGGCGGTCACGGCGGAGTTCGCCCGGGACTTCCCGGGCCTCGCCGGGATCGGCATCGGACTGGGCGGGCGCGCCTCGGACCGCTCCGTCGTCGACGAGTCGGCCTTCCTCGGCTGGCGAGACGTCCCCCTGGCGCGGCTGCTGGAGGAGCGCACCGGACTGCCCGTCGTCGTCGAGAACGACGTGAACGCGCTCGTCGAGGCCGAGAGCTGGTTCGGCGCGGGGCGCGGCCTCGACCGGTTCGCGGTCCTGACCATCGGCGCGGGCCTCGGCTACGGCCTGGTCAGCGGCGGCAAGCGGGTGGTGACCGCCGAGGACGGGCGAGGAGTCGGCCGCTTCTGGATGGTGAACCCGAACGGCCCGCTCACGCCCGAGGGCGGACGCGGCAGCGCCATCTCCCTGCTGACCATCCCCAGCATCCGCTACCAGGTCCGGGCCGCCACCGGCCGCGACGTCTCGTACGACGAGGTCCTCGCGCTGGCCGCCGAGGGCGAACCCATGGCCGCCCGGGTCGTCGACGAGGCGGCGCGCGCCCTGGGCACCCTCGTCGCGCAGATCGCCAATTTCGCCATGCCCGAGAAGATCCTCCTCGCCGGGGAAGGAGTGGGCCTGGTCGACGCGGCCGGTCCGGCGGTCGAGCAGGCGATCCTGGCCAACCGCCATCCACAGGCCGACCCGGTCAACCTGGAGACCAAGGTGTCCGACTTCCACGACTGGGCGCGCGGCGGTGCCGTACTGGCCATCCAGACGCTGGTCCTGGGCGCCGGATCCGGATCCGTGTCCGGGGCGAGGCCCGTCTGACGGTCCGGCCGTACGGCTGTTGCATACGGGGACTTGACGCAGTGGCCCTTGTCACAGCCGCCGAAAGGCGGTAAGGATCACAGTCTCCACTCACATGGTCTTCACGCACAGCCCCGTATGATTCACGCTATGTCCACCACTCACCGTCGTGCGCCGGGAGCCACGCAAAGGTCAGCCGCCGAGGTCAACGAAGAGATCCGGGCCCTGTGGCTCCGGGCCGGCGGAACACTGAGCGGTGAGCAGCGGCGGGACTACCAGCGACTGGTCCTGGAGTGGGCGGCCGCCGCCCCCCGGCCCGACGCGAACGCGGACTCCTCGCAGGCGGCCTGACCGTCAGGTCCGCCCCCGAGCCCCGTCGACACCGCGGCGCCGCTGCACCGCGTAACCCTCCACCGGTCAGCCCTCCACCGCTCGCCCCTGCACGCTCAGCCCTTCATCGCCCCCTGCAGCAGTCCCGCGATGAAGCTGCGCTGGAAGACGACGAAGAGGATCAGGATCGGCAGCATCACGATGATCGTCCCCGCCGCCAGCGTGGGGATGTCCGTGCTGTTCTGACCGACGAAGAAGCCGAGACCCGCGGGCGCCGTGTGCTTGGTGGTGTCCTGGATGAGGACCAGCACCAGCAGGAACTGGTTCCACGACCACATGAAGACGAGCAGCCCGAGCGTCATCAGGGACGGCCGGGCCAGCGGAAGCAGGATCCGAACCAGGATCGTCGCCGAGGAGGCCCCGTCCATGCGGGCCGCCTCCACCAGCGACGTGGGCGTCGACAGGAAGTGCGTGCGCATCCAGAACACGCTGAACGGCATGAACAGCGCGATCTCCACCAGGATCACGCCCAGGTACGAGTTGGTCAGCCCGAGGCCGCGCAGGTCGAAGTAGAGGGGCACCACGATCAGTTCCACCGGGATCGTGAGGCCGGCGATGAAGAACGCCGCCACCGCGTTGCCGCCGGGAAGCTTCATCGTGCCCAGCGCGTACCCCGCCAGCGCGGCGAGGACCAGACAGGCCGGTACGACGCCGACCGCGATGACGAGGCTGTGCCGGATGAGGTCGGAGAACCCGGCCACCGACCAGGCCGTCTCGTAGTTGTCCCAGCTCCACCGCTCCGGCCAGGTCAGGCCCACCACCGGTGTGCCCGCGGGCTGGAGCGAGGCGAGGAAGACACTGAGGAACGGGATCACGACGACGACCGCCATGACGGTCAGCAGCGCATAGCCGGACCAGCGTTCCGAGCGCGCGACGGTGTTCATGTCCGATCCCTCGACAGTCGGTTGATGAGGTAGACGATCGCGAGTATCAGGACGCCCAGGACGACGGCCAGGGCGGCGGCGAGCCCCACCTTGCCCTCGGAGAACGCCAGCCGGTACACGAGGAGGCCGGGGACCGTCGTCTGCTCGCCCGGACCGCCGTTCGTCGTCACGTACACGATGTCGAAGCTGGCCAGCGCGGCCACCGTCGTGACGGTCATGGCGACGGCGAGCTCACCGCGCAGATGCGGCAGCGTCACGGACACGAACTCGCGGACCGGGCCCGCGCCGTCGATCCGGGCCGCCTCGTAGAGGCTGGGGTCCACCTTCTGTACGCCGCTGAGGAAGAGCATCATGCACAGCCCGCTCAGCACCCAGGTGCCGACGAGTCCCACGGCGATCAGCGCGGCGTCGAAGTCGCCCAGCCACGCCCGGGCCACCCCGTCCAGCCCCACCGCGCGGAACACCTGGTTGACCACCCCGTCGTCCCCGTACAGCCAGCGCCAGGTCACGCCGACCGCGACGAGCGGAACGACCTGCGGCAGCATGAACAGGAAGCGGTACGCGCCCATGCCGGGCCGCCGGTAACGGGCCAGCAGGCCCGCCGACAGCAGCCCGAGCACGATCGGCACGAAGGAGAAGAACACCACCAGCACCAGGGCGTTGAAGACTGACCGGCGCAGGATCGGGTCCTGGAAGATCTCCGCGTAGTTGCCGAGCCCGACCCATTCGCCGAGCGTGACACCGTCCCACTCGAACAGCGACAGATACGCCGTGTGCAGGGCGGGCAGCACCGCGAAGGCGAAGTAGACGGCGAACGCGGGCAGCACGTACACGTATCCGCGCCACCGTCTGCGTGCCTCCCGGTTCCGGACGGGCGGCCTACTCGCCATGATGGTCCTCCCACTCGTCCTGAAGAGAGTCGAGGTAGTCGGCCGGCTTCACGCGGTCCGCGATGAGTTTCTGGACGCCGGAGCGCAGCCGGTCGAGCATCGCGGGCGCGGCGAAGTCGGGGAACGTCGTGATGCCGTCGTCGGCCACGGCCCGCCGGTGGCCCGCCGCGATGTCCGCGAGCACCCCCGTCGGCTTCTTCACGGCGTCGGGGTTGGGCGGCATGAAGCCGTTGTCGCTGATGATCTGGCCCGCCTCGGGGGAGGTCAGGAAGTCGAGGAACGCGCCTGCCGCCTCGGGGTGTTCGGTCTTGGCCGACACGGCGTACGACACGCTGAACCCGGAGGCCACCGTGGGGGAGCCGGCCTGTTCGCCGGGCATCGGGAAGAACCCGACGTTGTCCCCCATGACGCCGGCGAGCTGCCCGGCCGCCCAGTTGCCGTTGATCAGGAAGACGCTGTCGCCCTTGGCGAACTGGGCGGTCGAGTCGACCTGCGCGGTGCCGTTCGCGGACTCGTTGTAGTACCCCTTGCGGCCCCACTCGATCATGACTTCACTGGCCTCGGCCGCCGCCGGGTTCTCCATCGTGGCGCCCTTCTTGCCGTTCACCCAGTCCCAGTACGCATCCGTGGGCATCATCTGGTTGAGCAGGGCGGCCCACAGGTGCAGTCCGCCGGAGTCGAGCGCGCCGACCCCGAGCGGGGTGAGGTCCGCGTCCTTCGCCGCGGCGAGCTGCTTCGCGAACTCGTCCAGCGTCCTCGGGGGAGCGTCGATCCCGGCCTTCGCGGCGAGTTCCTTGTTGTAGTAGATGCCCGTCATGGACAGGCCCGCCGGGACTCCGAACAGGGCGCGCCCGCCGGTGGCCTCGCTCGTCCGCCCGGCCGTGAGCTGGTCGAGGCTGACCGGGGGAATGGCGTCGTCCCAGCCGTACGCCTCCCGGTAGGGCGCCAGGTCGAGGATGTGGCCGTCCGCCGCGAGGTCGGTCATGCCCACCGCGTACTGGGCGATGTCGGGAGCGGTGTCCGAGGTCATGGTCAGCTTGAGGTTCTGGACGTAGTCCGAGAACGTCTTGTACTGCGGCTCGACGCCGATGTCGGGGTGGTCCTTCTCGAACGCGGCGATCAGCGCGTCGACCATCAACGGGGCGTCGGCGAACTGCAGACGCAACGTGACGTCCCCGTCCGGCACGTCGGTCGAGGACGGCACGCTCGTGGGGCCCGGCACCGCCGTCGCGCTGCCCGGGGTGAGCGCGTCGCACGCGGCGAGCGGGAGCACGAGGGCGACGGCGCAGACCGTCGCGGCGACGCGGCGGCGCACCCGGTGTGTGCTGTCCATCATCGGCCTCCTGGCGTTGCCTCGTCGTTCGGGTCGGTACGTCAGTCTCTCGGGCAGCGGTCCTTGTACCGTTCCAGCAGCTCGTCGTTGCGGCGCTGGGCGTCGCCGTCCGTGTTCTGACTGATGATCAACGGCGGTGTCCGCCCGTGGTGTTCGACGAGCAGCTGGGCCGCCCGGCAGGTCAGCGCGTTGACGAGAGCCGCCCCCAGCACGGTCGACAGGGCTCCCACGGCCAGGTCGCCCAGGGGCACCACCGTGTCACCGGGGCTGCCGTGGGTGTCGATGACGATGTCGGCGACGTCGAGCAGCCGCTGTCCGCCGACGTGCCGCGACTCGGTGGCCAGGGAGTGCGCCCGGCTGGTGACGGCGACGACGGTCGCGCCTAACTCCCGCGCACCCACGGCGAATTCGACGGGCACGGCGTTGATCCCGGAGTTGGAGACCACGACCACTACCTCACCGGCCCTGATGTCGGCCGTACGGAGGACGGCCGCCGCGTAGCCGCTGACGCGTTCGGCCGCGCCGGCGTGGCGCGGGGCGACGGGGGAGAGCGCCGGATCGGCGATGACGTCGACCGGTGCGAGGCCCCCGGCGCGCTGCAGCGGTTCTACGGCGACGAGTTGCGAGTGACCGCTGCCGAAGTAGTGGACGACACCGCCGGCCGCGATGCTGTCCGCGACGGCCCGGGCGGCACGCTCGATCGCCGGCCGCTCGGCGGTGGCCATCGTGGTGAGGGTCTCCTGGAGGGCGGCGAAGTAGGCGAGATCGGCGTTCATCGTGTCGAGGCCACCTGGTCGTCGTGTCGAGGCCGTCTGAGGGGTCGAACGGAGCCGCTGATGTGGCTGTGGACCGTACCAGAGGGGTATGGGGCTGCCCAGCCCCGCGACCAACCCGCCTTCTTTCCGGTCTACTTCCTTGACCGCCCCCGCGCGGCACGGCTAGCTTCGAGAGTTCTGTGGTACGTACCACGATCCATGCCGCTGTCCACCCCACCGTCAACTCCGCCGTCGACCTCGTCGCCGGTCCCGTCAGGAGTGGTCCGGACGATGACACCAGCCGAGGAAGCGGGCGCGGGCACCCCGGCCGCCCGGCAGCTGCTGCGGCGCCTGCTGGGGGACCGGGCCGCGGAGTTCAGCGCCGAGGTGGTCCCCGGGGGCGACGGACCCGACTGGTACGAGGTCGACGCCGGACCGGGCCCGGTCGAGCTGCGCGGGTCCAGCGGGGTCGCGGTCGCCTCGGCGCTGCGCTGGTACCTGCGGACCGTGTGCGGGACGCAGATCACCTGGGACGCCCCCGTCCCCCGGCTGCCGGACCGGTTGCCGCGCACCGGCACGGCACCCCGCACGACCTCCCCCCACCTGCACCGCTACCACTTCAACGTCTGCACCTTCGGCTACACCACCGCGTACTGGGACTGGGCGCGCTGGGAGCGCCACATCGACTGGATGGCCCTGCACGGCGTGAGCACCCCGCTGGCGATGACCGGCCTGGAAGCGGTCTGGCAACGGGCCCTCGTGCGTACCGGGCTCGACGACGGGACCGCCCGTAGCTTCCTGGGCGGGCCGGCCTACCTGCCGTGGAACTGGCTCGCCTCGCTCGACGGCTGGTCCGGTCCGCTGCCGCAGAGCTGGATCGACGGACACCTCGACCTCGGACGCCGCATCCTCGACCGGGAACGCGCCCTGGGCATGCGACCGGTCCTCCAGGGCTTCTCCGGGCACGTCCCGCGGGAGCTGATCGCGGACCGGGGCGCCCGGTCGACGACCCTTCCCTGGTGGGACTTCGAGGTCGGCATGCTGGACCCGCGCGACCCGCTCTTCGAGGAGTTCGGCACCATCCTGCTGACCGAGCAGACCCGGCTGTTCGGCACGGACCACCTCTACGCCGCCGACCCGTTCATCGAGACGACACCCCCGGTGAGCGACCCCGCCGGCCTCGCCCAGGTCGCGCGGGCGGTGCACGGCGTGATGACCGCGGTGGACGACCGGGCCACCTGGGTGCTCCAGGCCTGGCCCTTCTCCTACCGCGCCCGCTACTGGACACCGGAGCGGACCAGCGCCTTCCTCGACGCCATCCCCGACGACGGAATGCTGATCCTCGACCTGTGGGCCGAGCACCGGCCGGTCTGGCGGCGCACCGACGGCTACCGCAAGAAGCCCTGGGTGTGGTGCATGCTCCACAGCCTCGGCGGACGGCCCGGGCTCTACGGAAAACTGGACGTGATCGCCACCGGCCCCGCCCGCGCGCACGCCGACGCACGAGGCGGCTCGCTGTCCGGGATCGGCGCGAGCATGGAGGCCTTCGGCGGCGACCCGGTCCTGTACGAACTGCTGGCCGACGTCGCCTGGCAGGGCGCCGTCGACGACGTACGGGCATGGCTGGCGACCTGGACGCGGGCCCGGTACGGCCGTGCCACTCCCGGGCTGCTGCGCGCCTGGGACCTGCTGCACGACAGCGTCTACGCGTCCGAGGGACCGGGGCCGCCCGGCTCGGTGATCATCGGCCGGCCCACGCTGGAGGGCGATCTGCGGCACGAGCTGCCGGTGCACCTGGCCGATCCCCCGTCGCCGGACGTGCCACCGGCCCTGGCCGAGGCCTGGCTGCTCCTGGCCGGCGAAACGACACCGCGGGACAGCGCGGGACCGCTCGGCCGGGACCTGTGCGACGTCACCGCGCAGGTGCTCACCCATGTGGCGTGCGCGCGGCAGTGGCGGGCGGCGGACGCGGCCCTGGCACGGGACGCCGAAGGCTTCCACCGGGCCGCCCGCGAACTCCTCGACACCATCGACGACCTGGACAACCTGCTGGCCACCCGCCCCGAACACCGGCTGGACACCTGGCTGGCAGACGCCCGCGGCTGGGCCACCACCCCGGCCGAGGCCGACCTGTACGAGACCGACGCGCGCCGCCTGCTCACCCTCTGGGGCCACACCCACAGCAAGCTGCACGACTACTCGGGCCGCCACTGGGCCGGCCTGGTCGGCACGTTCCACCTGCCCCGCTGGCGCGGCTGGTACGAGCACATCGCGCGGGCGCTGGAGACCGGAACCCCTTACCGGGCCGAGGAGTTCGAGGCGTCCCTGCTCGCCCAGGAGGAGCGGTGGGTGGCCGGCCGGAGCGGGACGACGACACCGGAGGCGGACACCGCCGGAACGACCCTTGACGTGGTGCGTACTCTGATGCCCCGCTACCGCGTCCTTCGAGACGACGGAGACAGCGGACAGGTGCGAACCGCGGAGTGAATGTGACGGTCGAGGACAGGCGCTCAGACGACGGCCCGGCGACGGACTCCTTCAGGACGGACTCCATCGAGACGGACTCCATCGAGACGGACTCCATCGAGACGGACTCCATCGAGACGGACTCCTTCAAGCACGAGGCGCTGCGGCGGCGGCTCCAGGCCGACATCGCCCGGATGCGGCCCGACGAGGCGCTGCCCACCGAACGGCGGCTCGCCGAGCGGTACGACGTCAGCCGGGCGACCGCCCGGCGCGCGCTCCAGGCACTCCGCGAGGACGGCCTCATCCGCAGCGTGCGGGGCGTGGGAACGTTCGTCTCCCATCCCCACGTCACCAAGACGTCGACGCTCACCTCGTTCTCCGAGGACCTGCGCTCGCGCGGCTACCGGCCCAGCGCCGAACTCCTCGCCGCGGAGCTGGTGGAGGCCGACCTGCACCACTCCACGGCCCTGGGCGTCGACCCCGGCACCACCCTCCACCGCATCGAACGCCTGCGCCTCGGTGACGGTTTCCCCATCTGCCTGGAGACCGTCTACCTCTCGGCGGAGCGCTTCCCCGACCTGGACGAGTCACTGCTCAAGGGCTCGCTCTCGGAAGCCCTGCAGAACACCCAGGGCGTCCGCGTCGTCCGGGCCACCCAGCAGATCCGCGCGGTGAACGTCACCGGCCGCCAGGCCCGGCTGCTCGGCGTCAAGGAGGGCTCCGCCGCCCTGCTGGTCCGCCGCACGGCCTTCGACGGGACGGGCCACGTCGTCGAGTACGGCGAATCGCTGTGCCGGGGCGACCTGTACGAGTTCTCGCTGGTGGTGACCAAGTAGCGGCCCGCGCTGTGCCGTGTGACGCGGTGCGCTCTGCCGTCGGCGAATCTGCTGAGGGCCGAGATCCCTTCCGGGCCGCCGTCGGCGGACCGAGGGTGGAGACACCGCGGCACACCGGGCCGCGCCACCACCAGGAGGAGCGATGGCACGCAGCAGCACCGGATTCCACCCAGGGCCGCGGGCCGAGGAGGGGGACACCCCTCCGTCACGGTTCGACGACCACCTCGCCGCCCAACTCCTCAACCAGCGCATCATCTTCCTCGGCACCCAGGTCGACGAGGTCTCCGCGAACCGGATCTGCGCGCAGCTGCTCCTGCTCTCCGCCGAGGACCCCCGCACCGACATCGGCCTCTACGTCAACAGCCCGGGCGGCTCCGTCCACGCGGGCCTCGCGATCTACGACACGATGCGGCTCATCCCGAACGACGTGTCGACCCTGGCCATGGGATTCGCCGCCAGCATGGGGCAGTTCCTGCTCACCGTTGGCACCCCCGGCAAGCGCTACTCCCTCCCGAACGCGCGGATCATGATGCACCAGCCCTCGGCGGGCATCGGCGGCACCACCGCCGACATCGCCATCCAGGCCGAGAACCTCCAGTTCACCAAGGACACCATCGAGCGCATCACCGCCGAACACACCGGCCGGAGCGCGGAGACGATCTCCCGCGACGGTGACCGCGACCGCTGGTTCACGGCCGAACAGGCCAGGGAGTACGGCATGGTCGACCGGGTCGTCGAATCGCTCGACGACGTCCGCCCGGCCTCCTCGAAGCGACGGATGGGACTCTGACATGAGCTCGTACACGATCCCGAACGTCGTCGAGCGCACCCCGCAGGGCGAGCGCGCGTACGACATCTACAGCAAGCTGCTCTCCGAGCGGATCATCTTCCTCGGCACCGAGATCGACGACGGCGTGGCCAACGTCGTCATCGCCCAGCTGCTCCACCTGGAGTCGGCGGCCCCGGAGCGGGAGATCGCCGTCTATCTCAACTCACCCGGTGGCTCGTTCACTTCGCTGATGGCGATCTACGACACGATGAGTTTCGTCAGCGCGCCCGTCTCGACGTTCTGCGTCGGCCAGGCCGCCTCGACCGCGGCGGTGCTCCTGGCGGCCGGAGACCCCGGGCGGCGCTTCATCCTTGAGCACTCTCGGGTGCTGCTCGGCCAGCCCGCGAGCGGCGGTGCGCGCGGCACCGTCTCCGACCTGGGCCTCCAGGCCAAGGAGATGATCCGGATCCGCTCCCAGGTCGAAGAGGTCCTGTCCCTGCACACCCACCACTCCGTCGAGACCCTGCGCGCCGACATGGACCGCGACAAGGTCTTCACCGCGCAGGAGGCGGTGGCGTACGGACTCGCCGACGAGGTGCTGAGCCGGCGGCTGGCCGCGGTCGCCGCATGAGGAGTCGGGAACCCGCCCCGGTCCGGGCGGCGCGGCGGGCGTCAGGCCGCGAGACGGACCTCGCCGTACCGGGAGGTGGCCTCCGTGCGGCGGGGCGCGGTACGGGACCTGACGGGCCGGGGCCGCTCCTGGCGCACGAGGCGGTGGTGCGACAGGGCGAGCAGATCGGCGAGGCCGAGCCCGAGGGCGTGCGCGGCGGCCGCGAGGACCTCGGACGAGGCCTCCTTGCGGCCGCGCTCCAGCTCGGAGAGGTACGGCATCGAGATACGGGCCGCCTCGGCGACCTCCTTCAGCGTCCGCTCCTGGGCGAGCCGCTCCCGCCGCAGGACCTCACCCACGACGTCCCGCCACAAGGGCTCCCTGGGCGCCGGTCCGGCCGGCTCCGAAGGCGCCGCCGGCTCGGCCGGGACGGGTCGCAGGGGGATGACGCGGGCTCGGTTCGACGCGTGGCTGCTCACGCCTCCACCCTAGGAAGCCCGGCCCGTTTCGGGGACCCCACGGCGTTCTGCCCTCGGCGAATCACTACCCCGCCCTCAGTGCAGGTGCGGTTCGTCCCGGTGCACCGGACCGTGCGCGGCCCCGCAGTGCGCCTCGTCGGTGGGGCCGCCGCCGGTGCGGACGTCCAGGACGTTCTCCGGGGCGTGGTCGACCTGGAGAGTGGTGTGACTCACCTCGTAGTCGCACTGCAGGATCTTCTCCAGGTCCCGGCGCACGGTGTGGCAGTCCGCGACGGGTTCGACCAGGACGTGCGCGGACAGGGCGGGCGTCCCCGACGTGATGGTCCACACGTGCAGGTCGTGCACCTCGGCGACGGAGGAGTGCGCCGCCAGCCGGTCCCCGATGGCGTCCGGGTCGAGATGCGCGGGCGCCGCCTCCAGGAAGATCCGCCCCGACTCCCGTACGAGCGCGTAGCCCGCCTTGAACATGAGGGCCACCACGACCAGCGTGGCGATCGCGTCGGCGCGGGCGAAGCCGGTCAGCAGGACCACGAGGCCGGCGATCGCGGTACCGATGAAAGCGAACAGGTCGTTGAGTATGTGCTGGTAGGCACCCTCGACGTTGAGCGAGGTGCGGTTGGCCTTCGAGATGCACCAGGCCGCCGCCACGTTCACCGCGATACCCACGAGCGCCGTGTAGAACATCAGCCCGCCCTCGACCGCGGGCGGATCGAACAGCCGCCGCACCGCCTCGTACGCCAGCCAGGCACCGAGCAGCAGCAGCGTCAGCCCGTTCGCCTGGGCGGAGAGGATCTCGGCCCGCTTCAGGCCGTACGTGAAGCCGCCGCGGGCCGGCCGCTCGGCGAGCCGCATCGCGATGAGGGCCAGCACGATGGACACGGCGTCGGTGAGCATGTGCGCGGCGTCGGAGATGAGCGCGAGCGACTGCGCGACGACGCCGATGACGACCTCGACCGCCATGAACGTCGCGATCAGGGTCAGCGCGATCGCGAGCCAGCGGCGGTCCGCGTCCGCGGTGACACCGTGCGAGTGCCCCGCGTGCCCGCCCGACCCGTGCTCGTGGCCGTGGTGCGCGCTCATGGGAGTCCCCCTCGTTGCGGTGTCCGACGGGTGTCCGACACCCGCAGTGAAGCGCACCTCGCGGAGATCGGCAAAGGCTGCATCGGTGACCGTTGTCATCATCGTTAGTACGCCGCTGACCTGCGGTGATGTAAAGCGGACGGGAGGATGCGCGGATTGCCGGGCGCCCGGGCTCAGGCGCCGAGGAGCTGTGTCCAGTACGTGCCCGCCGAGCCGCCGCCCGCGAAGCCGACGCCCAGGTGGGTGAAGGCGGGCTTGAGGATGTTGGCGCGGTGGCCGGGGCTGTCCATCCAGCCCCGAACGACCTCGGCGGGGGAACGCTGGCCGCAGGCGATGTTCTCGCCGATGGTGCGGCGGGTACTGCCCGCGGCGGCTGCCCGGTGCCAGGGCTCGCCGCCGTCGGGGGAGGTGTGGGAGTAGAACGCGCGCGCCACCATGTCCGCGCTGTGCTCCTGCGCCGCCCTGGTGAGCAGAGGGTCCTCGGCCAGCGGCGGCAGACCGGCCGCGGCCCGCTCGGCGTTGGTGAGCGCGAGGACCTGGGCGGCGGTTCGCGCCAGCCCGCCCGGGGTCAGGGGACCGGCCCACAACGCGGTCCAGTAGAGCGTGCCGGACCGGCTGTCGGGCACGCCGGCCACACCGACCTCGGTGAGAGCCGGGTCCTGGACCGTCCGCCGGGTCCGCTCGCCCGAGAGGCAGTACTCCACGAACTCCGCCGCGTCCCGCGGCCCGGAGACGAGATGCTCGCCGACCGTCAGATACGCGTAGCCCGCGGCGGTCACGCGCTGGTGCACGGACAGCCCGTCCGCCCCCTGCGACCCGAGGCGTCCGCGCGCCGCCATGTCCGCGGCGTGCGCCCGCGCCGCGACGGTCAGCCGCCCGTCGAGCACGACGGCCGGGGAGCCGACGGCGGCACGGGCGGAGTTCACGAGCGCGAGGAAGCCGTCAGCGAGGGGCCCGGCCCCGGGACCGGCCGCCGTGCTGAGGCCCGGGTGCGGGCCCGGGGCGGTGTCCTCGGCCACCTCCACGCCGAAGTCCCGTGCGATCCCGGCCAGTCCGTCGGCGTACCCCTGGCCCAGGGCGCGCAGCTTCCAGGTGGTCCCGCGGCGGTAGATCTCCGCGAGCAGCAGCACGGTCTCCCGCTGCGGACGCGAGGGTGTGAAACGGGCGAGGAGTCGGCCACCGCCGCCGGTGACCCGCAAGGTCGGGGCGGGCAGCCGTCCCAGCGGGGTGCCGGGCTCGGCGGCGCTGACGACCACGGTGACGCGGCTCGCCCCGGCCCGCAGCGCGGTCGGATCGACCGTGAGGGTCTGCCCGTTCAGACGCGCGCCCGGGGCGGCCGGCTGGTTGTAGAACACGAAGTCGCCGTCCCCGCGCACCTTGCCGTTGTCGTCGGTGACGAGCGCCGACACGTCGAACGGGCCGGGCACCCCGAAGGTCAGGGCGCCGCCGGGCAGGGGCAGATTGCCGCCGGGTACCAAGTCGTCCATCGTGCCGCCCGTCCGGGTGCCGGATCACTGTGCGCGCCCCGTGGGGCGTCGACAGGACAACGCCCCAGAGGTGTGCGCGGGTTCCTGACACCTGGTACCGGGTGCCCGGCAACAGGTGTCAGGTGCCAGGAACCAGATGCCGGTCAGTCGAGGGCGACCCCGGGAGCGATGTCCTCGTACCGCTCCGCGGGCGCCTGGCCGCGGGTCGTCGCGGCCTTGGCCGGCTTGCCGCAGAAGGCGGACTCCAGGGTGCGGGCCATGGTGTTGAGCACGGTCCCGTTGTTGGACGTGTTGGCGAGCGCCGTGACCGTGCGCGCGCCGTCCTTCGACGTGAACGCGTACGTGTAGTAGCCCTGCACGGTGCCCGTGTGGCCGTACACCGAGACCCCGCACGACAGGTCACGCCGGCGCAGACCGAGTCCGTACCCCTGGGTGCTGTTGACGGGCGTCCACTGCTGCATCTGCTCAAGCTGCGCGGCCGACGTCAGCCTGCCGCGCAGCAGGGCCGAGAAGAAGGTGTCCAGGTCCCGGGTGCTGGAGATGACCGCGCCCGCGCTCTGCGCCCACGACACGGTCTGCTCGGTCGAGTCGACGAGCGTCCCGTCGGCCTCGTCGGGCGGCAGGTAGCCCTTGGCGTGCCGGCCGGCGATCGCCGTGGTCGGGTGCACGTAGGAGGTGTCCTTCAGACCGAGCGGCTTGATGATGCGGCTCTTGTACGCGGACCGCACGGACTTCCCGGTGAGCTTCTCGATGAGCATGCCCCCGACGACGAAGTTGGTGTTGGAGTACGAGTAGGCGGCGCCCGGCGCGTTGCCGAGGGGCTGCTTCAGGGACAGGTCCACCAGCTCCTGGTAGCTGAAGACCTTGTTGCGTACGGCCTCGAAGCCCGGGACCGTGTTCGCGAACATGTCGTTGGTGTAGTCGTACAGACCGCTGCGGTGGCTCAGTACGTGGCGCACCGTGATCCGGTCGTCGGGCAGCAGGCCCGGGAGATAGGTGTTGACCGAGGTGTCCAGCGCGAGCACGCCCTCGTCGACCAGCTGCAGCAGGACCACGGCCGTGAAGCTCTTGGTGACGCTGCCGACGCGGAAGCGGTCGGCGTTGTCGATGGCCCGTCCGGTGGTCCGGTCCGCGACGCCCTCGGCGACCTGGTGGACCGTGCCGTTGTCGTCGATCCGCGCCATGGCACCCGGCGCTCCCTGGGTCAGTGCCGTCCGCAGCACCTCACGCAGCCCCGCCACGTCGGGCGCCGCGAGGGTTTCGGTCGCCCCCTGGCTGCCGCTCACCGCACGGTCGTCGGCGTCGGCGGGTGCCGCTGCCGCGTCGTGCGCCGGAACCGCCAGGACGGACAGTAGCACGGCTCCCAGTGCCGCCGTGCTCCTCGCCGTACCCCTGCCCAGCATTCTTGAGGCCATCTGTGTGGTTCTCCCCGTAGTCGTCCGCGGTGCGGAACACGTGCGAGCGGCACCGCGGATCACGGTGCCGTCATCATCTCTACGCGCAGGACCCGCCTGCGGGTTGCATCGGCGGGAGTGAATTTCCGCCGGTCAGTGTGACGCCCGTGCCAGCAGTCCGGACAGCAGGACTTCGAGCGACTCGCGCAGGGCCGTGGTGAAGTCGATGCGCAGGACCGCCAGTTCGGGGTCGGACTCGTAGACCGCGAGCACGGCGGGCGACGGATGCGCGTGCGGCCAGGCCGCCGTGGCCACCATGAGCGCCCCGGCGACGAACCGGACGGCGTCCCGCTCGTCCAGTTCGGGCACATGCAGGCGGACCCGGTGTGCCAGGGCGAACGCGTGGCCGATGGAGGAGCGTTTGTGCTCGGCGGCGACCTGCGTCGACACGTTCCGCTCCAGGACCGCGGCCTGAGCGCTGATCAGGTCGCACAGCACCGGGCGCGCGGCGAGGGCGTCCGCCAGGGCCGCGGCGACCCGGTCCGCGCGTTCGAGGACGGGGGCGCCGGCGTCGACGGCCTCGGGGAGCGCGGTGTCGAGGTGGTCGAGCAGCTCCTGCGAGGCGGTGGCGAGCAGTTCCAGCAGGACGGCCTCGCGGGACTCGAAGTAGCGCAGCACGTTCGACTTCGCGAGTCCCACCCGGCGGCTCAGCTCGTTCAGGCTCACCTGTGCCACCGGCATCTCACCGAGCATCGCGGCCGTGGTGTCGAGGATCGCCCTGCGGCGAACGGCGCGCTGCTCCTCGCTGCGGGCGCGTTGGAAGGTGTCTGCCATGGCCGCAGTCTAGCGACAGGTGGCCGGCCGTCGCCGGACAGCAGACCCCTGGTCTGTTGTTATCAGACCGATGGTCTGCTAGCTTGGAATTGCAGCAGACCACCGGTCTCCTAAATCCGGGAGAGCCGCGCACATCGAAGGAGTCCCCGTGTCCACGTCATACGTCGTCCCTGATCGGACGGGAATGTCCGCCGTCGTCACCGGTGCCAACAGCGGTACGGGCAAGGAGGCCGCACGTCGTCTCGCGGAAGCCGGGGCGCGCGTGGTGCTGGCCGTGCGCACCGTCGCCAAGGGGGAGCGGGCCCGTGCCGAGATCCTCGCCCGGCATCCGCACGCGCAGCTGGAGGTGCGGCGCGTGGACCTCGCCGACCTGGCCTCCGTCGAGGCGTTCGCCGACGGGATCCTCGCCGACGGCGCCCCGCTCGACCTGCTGGTGAACAACGCGGGAGTGATGGCCCCGCCCACCCGGCTCACCACCGCGGACGGCTTCGAACTCCAGATGGGCAGCAACTACCTCGGCCCGTTCGCCCTCACCGTGCGGCTGCTGCCGGCCCTGCTCGCCGCGCCGGCGCCCCGCGTGACGACCATGAGCAGCGGTATGGCGAACTACGGCCGCATCGACTTCGACGACCTCCAGTGGGAGCGCCGCCGCTACCGCCCCAACCTGTCGTACGCCCAGTCCAAACTCGCCGACCTGATGATGGCCGGGCGGCTGGCGGACCTCGCGGCCGAGCGCGGCTGGAACCTGCTCAGCACGGCCGCGCACCCCGGCTACACCATGACCAACCTCCAGACCGCGGGTGCCGCCCTCGGCCGCGACAAGCCCGGGCGCACGTTCATCAACCAGCTCGGCTTCCTCCTGCCCAGGCAGCAGGTCGAGGAGGGCACCGAACCGCTCCTGTACGCGGCCACCAGCCCCGAGGCGACGGCCGGGGGCTACTACGGTCCGGGCGGCAGGTTCGGCCTGGTCGGCCCGGCCGCCACCGCCCGCGTCACCCGCCGCGCCCTCGACGCGGACGCGAACCGCAGGCTGTGGACCGTGTCCGAACGCCTGACCGGCGTAGCCCTCCCCGCGGCCGTCGCCTGAACGGCCCCGTCGCACGGGGGCGGCGTCCGGCACAGCGCCGGCCGGGTGCCAGACTGACCCCATGGACGAGCGCGAATTCAGCAGGTCGGGACAGCACGCATCGGTCGTCGGACTCGGCACCTGGCAACTCGGTGCCGACTGGGGCGACGTGAACGACAAGGACGCCCTGGCGGTCCTGGAGGCAGCCGCGGAGTCGGGGGTGACGTTCTTCGACACGGCGGACGTGTACGGCGACGGGCGCAGCGAGGAGACCATCGCCGCGTTCCTCAGCGGCCGGCCCGATCTGCACGTGCTGGTCGCGACGAAGATGGGCCGCCGGGTCGACCAGATCCCGGAGAACTACGTCCTCGACAACTTCCGTGCCTGGAACGACCGTTCGCGCCGTAACCTCGGTGTCGACCGCGTCGACCTGGTGCAGCTGCACTGCCCGCCGACCCCGGTGTATTCGTCGGACGAGGTGTTCGACGCGCTCGACACGCTGGTCGAGGAGGAGCGCGTCGCGGCGTACGGGGTGAGCGTGGAGACCGTCGACGAGGCGCTGACGGCGATCGCCCGGCCGGGGGTGGCCAGCGTCCAGATCATCCTCAACCCGTTCCGGATGAAGCCGCTGCAGCGGGTGCTGCCGGCCGCGCGGGAGGCCGGGGTGGGGATCATCGCCCGGGTTCCGCTGGCGTCCGGGCTCCTGTCCGGCAAGTACACGAAGGACACGGTCTTCGCGGCGAACGACCACCGGACGTTCAACCGGCACGGGGAGGCGTTCGACCAGGGGGAGACCTTCTCCGGTGTCGACTACGCCACCGGTGTGGAGGCGGCGGCGGAGTTCTCCGCGCTGGCCCCGGAGGGGGTCACCCCGGCGCAGCTGGCGCTGGCGTGGATCGTCCAGCAGCCGGGGGTGACCTCGGTCATTCCCGGCGCGCGCACGCCCGAACAGGCTCGTGCGAACGCGGCGGCGGGCAAGCTTGCGCCGCTGCCGGCGGAGACGCTGTCGGCGATCTCGGCGCTCTACGACCGCCGGATCAAGCCCCAGGTCGAAGCCCGCTGGTAACGACACGGGGTGGGGTCCAGCCGTTTTCCGCCTGACTGCGGGCCGGTTGTGGCTGGCCGCGCCGTTCCCCGCGCCCCTGACGGGGCCCACCGGCCCCCGCCCTCCAGGGGCGCGGGGAACGGCGCGCTCAGCCACGATGCGCCTGCAGCCGGGTACGAGCCTGTCGCTCCCACCCCCAAGGGGCGCGGGGAACGGCGCGCTCAGCCATGACGTGCCTGCAGCCGGGTACGAGCGCGCGGGCCCCACCCCCAAGGGGCGCGGGGAACGGCGCGCTCAGCCACGACGTGCCCGCAGCCGGGTACGAGCCCGCGCCCCCCGGGACGGGAACCCGTGTCGCCGGGCCACGCCCGCCGCAACAACCGCCGGCACCAGCAACACCCCCGCACTCCAGGGGAACGCCCCCGCGCCGAAGCGGTCCAGGAGGACACCCCCCACCACCCCGCCCCCCGCCATCGCCGCGTTCCACAAAGTGACCAGCATCGCCTGCGCCGCGTCCGCGGACTCCCCACCCGCGTCCGCCACCGCCGTCTGCAACAGCGTGGGCGCGCCACCCCAGCCGAGCCCCCACAGCGCCGCCGCCGCGTACACGAGAACGGGGCTGTCGGCCGGCACGGCCAGCAGAGCCGCAGCCGCCGCGACGAGCAGAGCGCTCGCCAGCGTCAGGGCCCGCAGCCACCGGTCGATACGCGCCCCCACGAACCAGATGCTCACCAGCGACGCCCCACCGAACACCAGCAGCACGACATCCGTCGACCCACCCATGCCCAGCCCGTCGAGAAACGTGGCGATGTAGGTGTACAGAATCGTGTGGGCCAGCACGAAGGCCAGCGTGACGAACAGCACCGGTGAGACCCCGGGAACCCGCAGAGCCCCCAGCATCGGCACCCGCCCCTCCCCACGCCGGCCCGGCAGATCGGGCACAGCCACGCCGATCCACCCGACCAGGACGACGGCGAGCACGGTCATCAGGGAGAACGTCACCCGCCAGCCGAGCAACTCACCGAGAAACGTCCCCGCCGGCACCCCCAGCGACAGCGCGACGGGAATCCCGGTCATCACCACGGCGACGGCCCGCCCCTGCAGAGGCACAGGCACCAGCCGCCGCGCGTACCCCGCGAGCAGCGCCCAGGCCGGCCCCGCGGCCACCCCGGCGACGAACCGCGCCACCATGGTCAGGGGATAGTCCGTGGACACGGCGGTCACCGTGTTGGCGGCGGCGAAGCCCGCCATCGCCGTCAACAGCAGGCGCTTGCGCCGCCACCCGGCGGTGGCCGCGGACAGCGGGATCGCGGTGAGCGCGGTCCCGGCCGCGTAGACGGTCACCGACTGCCCCATCGCGGACTCGCCGACCCCGAGGTCGGCACTCATCGCGGGCAGCACACCCGCCGGCAGGGTCTCGGTGAGACTGGTGACGAACACAGCGGTGGCCAGGGCCAGAAGAGCGGCCAGGGGCAGGCCGCCGTGCGCAACTTCCGCTGGGGAGCCGGTCGGTCCGGAGTTACGGGTTCCAGTGGTCCGAGTAGTCATGCCGCGTATGCTCGAACCCTCACATCGGTGTAAAGGTCAAGT
The DNA here is from genome assembly GCF_044328075.1 of Streptomyces sp. NPDC017991. Taxonomy (NCBI): domain Bacteria; kingdom Bacillati; phylum Actinomycetota; class Actinomycetes; order Kitasatosporales; family Streptomycetaceae; genus Streptomyces; species Streptomyces sp. NPDC017991. The sequence goes on from NZ_JBIRGP010000010.1 coordinate 355,440, forward strand.
CACGGAGTGCGAGGTCGGCCGTATGCGGATCGGAGAGCTGTCGAAGCGCACGGGTACGCCCCCACGGCTGCTGCGCTACTACGAGGAGCAGGGGCTGATCACCCCCCAACGCTGCACGAACGGCTACCGCTCCTACGACGAACGCCTCGTGGACCGCGTCCGGCAGATCAGAGGGCTGCTCGACGCCGGGCTGCCGACCCGCATCATCAAGCAGATCCTGCCCTGCCTCGACAAGCCCAGCACCATCCATTTCCCCGACCCGACCCCGGAGATGCTGGCCACCCTCGAACTCGAACTCGACCGCATGACGCGGCGTATCGACTGCCTGGCCCGCAACCGTGACGCCATCGCCGCGTACCTCGCGACGGTACGCGGCGACGCCCCGCCGATCGCTGAACAGGGCTGATCCGAACGGCCCCGCGGGCCTGAGCGGACCGCGTCAGACCGCCCGTTCCCGCGCCCGCCGCGCCGCCTCCCGTACCGAGCCGCGGTGCACGGGCCCGTGTCCGGGCAGCAGGACGTCGCCCGACAGTGCCTCGAACGCGTCGAGCGAGGCCAGCGCCCCGCCCCGGTCGTGATGGAACATGACGGGCAGCAGCTGCGGTCCCGCCACACGCGAGGTGGGGTGGCCGTTGACCAGTCCGTCGCCCGATATCACCACGCCCGCCTCCGGCAGATGGAAGGCGCAGTGGCCGGCCGTGTGCCCGGGGGTGTGCACGGGCACGGGACGGCCGGGCAGATCGAGCGCCCCCTCGCCCGGAAACGCCCGCGGCCGGGCCACCGGCACGTGGGCGGTGCCGCCGGACCGCAGCGCATGCACGGCCCACGGCACCACACCGGGCCGCCAGGCGTTCTTCAGGACCTGTCCGACGGTCACCTGGTGGAGGAAGTCCCGCCGGGCGTGCGGGACTTCGGCCTCGTGGGTGTAGACGGGCGTGCCGTAGGTGCTGCTGAGGTACTCGGCCGACCCGAGGTGGTCGTTGTGGGCGTGCGTCACGAGAACGGCCGTGACGGCCTCGGGTGAACTGCCCACGGCGGACAGGGACGCCAGCACCTTCTCGCGGTCACCGGGATAGCCGGTGTCCACGAGGGTGACGGCGTCCCCCTCCGTGAGGATCACCCAGTTGGTGTTGCTGCCGTGCACGAGATGGATGCCGTCGGCGACTTGACGGATGTCTGCCTGCATGATCGTCCCGACCCTAGAGGTCCTTGTCTGACGGAGCCAGCCAAGCAGACTCGCGGCTGTCCCGGCGCAGCGGGGCGGACGAAGCGCGCATCGACCTCAGTGCCAGCAGCAGTACGGCGATGTCGTCGAAGTAGGCCGGGTCGGGCATCAGGTCGGTCGGCAGCACGACATAGGCGATCGCCCCCCAGAAGACCCAGCGGGGGCCTGTCGGCAGCCCGGCGCGGCGCAGGTTCCGCCGGGTGCGGACCAGGCGGACGGTCAGGGCGACCGCCCAAGCGAGCGCCGCCGCCAGTACGGCCGCGGCGACGATGACCAGAATCCACATGTTGGTGTCCATGAGCCCTTCCCAGGCGCGTCCGGTGCTGCTGTCCGGATGCCCAGGTTCACCCCGTCATCACAGCCGGGCCGGTCCGACACGCGGCGCGGTGCGTCTCGGGGCCGCCCGCCGCACCTCTACTCTTTGCTGTCGATCGACGACCGTGAGTGACACCTGACTGATGAATGGGGGATGTGCGCGTGAGAATCGCCTGCGTCGGCGGCGGGCCCGCCGGCTTGTACCTCTCGATCCTGATGAAGCGTCAGGACCCTGGCCACGAGATCACCGTCCATGAACGGAACCCGGCCGGATCGACCTACGGATGGGGGGTGACGTACTGGGGGAGCCTGCTCGGCAAGCTGGAGACGGGGGACCCCGAGTCGGCGCGGGCCGTACGGGAGAACTCGGTCCGCTGGAGCGACGGGGTCGCGCACGTCGGCGACCGGACGACCACGCACCACGGCGACGAGGGCTTCGGCATCGGACGCGGACGGCTGCTCGACATCCTCGCCGAACGGGCCCGCTCCCTGGGCGTACGCGTCGAGTTCGAGAACGAGGTCGCCGACGGGGCCGCACTGCCCGACGCCGACCTGGTCGTCGCCTGCGACGGGGTCCGCAGTGGGGTGCGCGAGCGCTATACCGCGCACTTCGGTACCGAGGTCGCACTCGGCCGGAACCGATACATCTGGCTGGGCACCACGAAGGTCTTCGAGGCGTTCACCTTCGCCTTCGTGGAGACACCGCACGGCTGGATCTGGTGCTACGCCTACGGGTTCGGCGACGACCGCAGCACCTGTGTCGTCGAGTGCTCGCCCGAGACCTGGACGGGCCTCGGCCTCGACCGGGCCGACGAGGCCGAGGGGCTCGCCCGCCTCGAAGAGCTCTTCGTCAAGCTGCTGGACGGCCACCGGCTCATCGGACGGGCGACCGCGGGCGGCAGCGCGCAGTGGCTCAACTTCCGCACCCTCACCAACCGCACCTGGTCCCACGGGAACGTCGTCCTGCTCGGCGACGCCGCCCACACCACGCACTACTCCATCGGCGCGGGCACCACCCTCGCCCTGGAGGACGCCATCGCCCTGGCCGACGCGCTGGGGAACCGGCCCGGGTCCGGCTCAGGCACAGGGGCCGGGTCGGGGTCCGCGCGGGCCGAACTCGCCCCGGCCCTCGCCGCGTACGAAAAAGTGCGCAAGGCCGAGCTGCTGTCCGTGCAGAGCGCGGCCCGCCACAGCGCCCAGTGGTACGAGAACCTGCCGCGGTACATCGACCTGCCGCCGGCGCAGATGTTCGCGCTCCTCGGACAGCGTCACTCGCCGCTGCTGCCGTACGTGCCACCGCAGCTCTACTACCGGCTCGACCGGGCGGCCGGCCGGCTCGAATCCCTGCGCAGGCTCAAGCGCTGGCTGGGCCCGAAGCTGGCACGGACCCTGCACGGCAGCGGCACCCAGGGCTGACGCACCGTCAACACCGCGCCCCACTGGCGGGAATGGCGGTGTTGCCCACGGGCCGGGTGATGCGCGAGCGTGCTGAGTCATGGACCGAGACCGGGGCGACGCCGCCCTCTCCCTCTCCCGCCGCCGGCTCCTCGCGGCCGCGGGAGCCACCGGTGCCGTCACCGCCATCGGCCTCGCACCCGCCGCCGCGCAGCCACCCACCGGGCTCTCGCTGTCCTTCACCGGGGCCACCAACGGTTCGGCGACCCTCGCGCCCGGCGGGGACCGGCTGATCGCCGAGATCCAGAACGTGCTGTGGTCGCTGCCGCGCACCGGCGGCAGGGCCGTCCCCCTCACCCCGGCGGGCCTCGAACCGAACCGGCCCGTGTACGCGCCGGACGGCGGCCTCGTCGCCTTCTGCGCCTACCGGGGCGGGGGGTTCCACCTCTGGACGATGCGGCCCGACGGCTCCGACGTACGCAGACGCACCGACGGGCCCTTCGACGACCGCGGCCCGGCCTGGTCGCCCGACGGCACCCGTATCGCCTTCGCCTCCGAGCGCGGCGGCGACCCGGTGACCGGCAGCCCGTACCGCATCCACGTACTGGACCTGCGCACCGGTGACATCCGCCGGGTGACGGGTCTGTCCGGCCAGAGCGGCCCGGTGCAGGACGGGGCCTGGGAGGACTTCGACCCCACCTGGTCGCCGGACGGCGAGCGCATCCTGTTCGTGCGCGCGAGGGGCGTCACCACCGCGAACGGTGTGGGACTCGACGCCCGGACCGTCGCCGCCGTCCCCGCCTCCGGCACGGGACCGGTCGTCGTGGAGCACACCGACACCACGACCGCCCAGCTGATGACTCCGGCCCTCGCACCGGACGGCCGCCGTCTGGCGTATCTGCGGACCACCGCGGCCCCGAACGGCTCCTGCGCGCTCGTCGTCGACGGCGAACCGGTCGCGCTCGCCGGGGACCTCGCCCCGGTACCGCCCCGTTGGACGCCCTCGGGTGAGCTGCTGCTCACCATCGACGGCGACTTCACCCTCGTACGGCCGGAGAAGCCCACGGAGAGGGACACCATCCCCTTCGAGGGCACGCTGCCCGTGGACCGGCCGCGCTACGAGGTCAAGGAGTACGACCTGGGGGAGGGGCGGGCGCGGCCGGTGCGGGGGATCCATCTGCCCGCGCTCTCGCCCGACGGACGGCACATCGCCTTCGCCGCACTCAACTCACTGTGGCTGGCGCGCAGTTCGGGCGGCGCCGCGCCGCAGCGACTGCGCCGGGCGGCGGCCACGGAGTATCTGTTCGGGCCCTCGTGGTCGCGCGACGGACGCGCGCTGCTGTACGCGGACGACCGTGACGGACTGCTCGGCGTGTACCGGCTGGATCCGGCCACCGGCGAGGAGAGCGCCCTCGCGACCGGCGGGCGGGTCCAGCCCGCGCTCTCGCCCGACGGGACCCGCCTCGCCTGCCTGGACCTGACCGGTCGGCTCGTCGTCCGCGACCTCGCAGGCGGCACGGAGAAGGTGCTCGCGGCCCCGCTCGGCGCGGGAGGGCTGCCGGGGCGGCCCAGTTGGTCACCCGACGGCCGGTACCTGGCGTTCTGCGACCGCAACCGCCTCAACCTCCGCTTCCGGGAGGGCTACAACCTCGTCCGGGTCGTCGACACCACGACCGGGCAGGACCGGCTGCACGCGGTGGCCCCCCATGTGTCGATCGCTGACCGGTACGACTCGGGGCCCGTCTGGTCGCCGGACGGCCGCTGGATGGCGGTGATCGTCGAATCCGCGCTCTGCCTGCTGCCCGTCACGCCCGACGGCACCCCGCGCGGTGCCCTGCGCACGCTCACCACCGAACCGGCCGACCACCCTTCCTGGTCCGGTGACTCGCAGACCCTGCTGTACCTCTCCGGAGCCACGCTGCGGCTGATCGACGTCGACGGCGGACCGGCCCGTACCGTCCGGGTGCCGCTGGACCGGCGAAGGCCCGTACCCGCCGACACCGTCGTGCACGCGGGGCGGCTCTGGGACGGCACGGGCGAGTCCGTACGGGAGGACGTCGACATCGTCGTACGCGGCGGACGTGTCACCGCCGTCGAACCGCACCGCCGGCGCGCGGCGACGACCGGCATCGACGCCTCGGACAAGACCGTCGTCCCCGGACTCTGGGACACGCACACCCACCCGTGGCAGGTCACCTACGGAGGCCGTCAGACGGTCGGCCAGCTCACCTACGGCATCACCACCGCCGTGTCCCTCGGCGGCTTTGCCCACGAACAGGCGCGCATCCGCGAGGCGGTGACGTCCGGTCAGCTCGCCGGACCGCGACTGCTGACCACCGGTGAACTCCTCGACGGCTCCCGGGTCGCCTACAGCATGGGGCGCGCCCACCGTACGAGGGAAGGGCTTCGGCGGTCGCTGGAGCGGGGCATCGCGCTGGACTGGGACTTCGTCAAGACCTATGTGCGGGCGCCGAGTTGGGTGATGGAGGAGGCGGCACGGTACGGGCACGAGCGGCTCGGTGTGCGCTCGGGCAGCCATCTGCTCTCACCCGGTGTGCAACTGGGACAGGACCTGACGACCCATCTGCAGGCCACGCAGCGCTACGAGTTCGGCCACGCGTCCACCTCGACGGGGCGTGCCTACCAGGATCTGCTGGAGATCTACACCGCGCGGGGCGTCGACTTCGGACTCATCGCCACCCCGTTCACCTCCGCGCCCCTGCTCGGCGCGGATCCGGGGCTCGCGGACGATCCCAGGGTGAGCGCCGTGATGCCGCCCTGGGACAGCGCCCTCGTCCGGCAGGGGGCGACCGTGCCGCCGACCGCGGCCCAACTCGCCACCCTGCGCACGGAGACCGACATCTACCGGCGGATCCTGGCCGCGGGCGGACTCGTCGCCCTCGGCACCGACCAGCCGCTCGTCCCCGTCGGTCTCTCCCTCCACCTCGGTCTGCGCGCGCTGCACCGGGGCGGTCTGTCCCCTGCCGAGGCCCTGCGTACGGTGACCGTGCTGCCCGCCCGGCTCTTCGGCCTCGAAGGCGACCTCGGCACGGTCCGGCCGGGCAGGCTCGCGGACCTGACCGTGGTGGACGGTGACCCCTTCACCGACTTCGACACCCTCGTGCGTACGGTCGCCGTGCTCCGGGGCGGAGTTCCTTACACGACCCACGACCTCGTGGCCGCGTACGAGCCGGTGTCCGAGCCCGCCACGCGTCACGCGGCGCAAGAGGTGGACTGGCTGGAGGTGGGCCGGCTGATGCGGCTGGACGGGTGCTGCGACGGGGGCCTCTGAATCCGCTCCGCGCCACGCCGACGGCCCCGTCAGCGATCCGACTGTCCGACTCCGTATCGAACGGCGGGCCAAGGCGTTCGAACGAGTTGTGATGCCCGCGCCCGGAGCCGGACCGGGTGTACGCGCCCGCCGGCGCGTGCGCCCTCGCGGCAATCTCCGGCCGGGGCGTCCGAGTGATAAGCCAACAAGGAGCCGTGGTAGGGCGGTTGGAACGGGATCGTCCGCAAAACGTACCGAGCGGCGGTCGCCTTGGCAGCGCCGATCGTGCGCCGGCGCAACTAATGTGACGAAAGAGCGCCACAGTGACCCCACACCGGGATACGCTGCCCCGCGCACCCCACGTTCGAGTCCGCGCACGTGGGGGGCCGGTCATCCCGGCCTGCTCGTGTGCGGGTTCAGCAGAGCCTCAACGCGAGAGACATACCGTCCGGTCTGACGCTCCACCCCTCACCGCAACCCGGTGAACCAGTCCACCCCCGGAAGGCTCCACGCGGCCGGGCACCGATCAAACTTGGCGTCCATCGTTGGCCCGTACACGCAGTGCGGTCCTTCAGACAGGGCGTCCCGAACCCCCGTCAGGGCAGCCTCGGCTCGAACTCGGCACCGAAAAGAACGCACCACGGACTCCGCCAGGAACCGTGCGCCGCGGACGGCTCCACCAGGACCTGCCGGTCCGGCCGGGATCGGACGCCCTTCAGGTGCACAGCCGGCCGCCGAGTACCGCCGACTGCCTTTCATCCAGTGAGGAACAATGAGCATGCGCGCCCGCACCACCGTAGCTGCGGCCATTTCGACGGTCCTGTCCATTTCTCTCACCGCCTGTGGCGAGGGATCCGACACCGGGAGCGACGGAAAGGCCGCGTCCGTGGGTATCGCCATGCCCACGAAGACGTCCCAGCGGTGGATCAACGACGGCCAGAACATGGTCGACGAGCTCAAGGGGTTCGGCTACACCACCACCCTCAAGTACGCCGACAACGACCCGAAGAACCAGGTCGCGCAGGTCGAGGCCATGATCGACAGCGGCGTCGACGCACTGGTCATAGCCTCGGTCGACGGCAAGGTGTTCACCGACGTCCTGGAGAAGGCGAACTCGGCCAACGTGCCGGTGATCTCCTACGACCGGCTGATCCTCGGCAGCCCGAACGTCGACTACTACGCGACCTTCGACAACGTGAAGGTCGGCACCCTGCAGGCCGACTACATCTCGGAGGGCCTCGGGCTCGTCAACGGCAGCGGCAAGGGCCCGTTCACCGTCGAGCTCTTCGCGGGTTCCCCCGACGACAACAACACCAAGTACTTCTACGAGGCCGCCATGGAGGTCCTTGAGCCGTACATCCAGAGCGGCGACCTGATCGTCAGATCCGGGGAGACCGAGCTCAAGGAGGTCACCACCCTGCGCTGGGACGGTCCCACGGCGGAGAAGCGCATGAACAAGCTGCTCGAAGCGGAGTACGCCGACCAGAGCATCGACGCGGTCCTCTCCCCGTACGACGGTATGTCGCTCAGCATCATCAAGGCGCTCAAGGCGCACGGCTACGGCACCGCTGCCAAGCCGCTGCCCCTCGTCACGGGCCAGGACGCCGAGGTGCCCTCGGTCAAGTCGATCATGGACAGCGAGCAGTCGCAGACCGTCTACAAGGACACCCGCGAGCTGGCGCTGGTCACCGCGTACATGGTCAACTCCATGGTCCACGGCAAGAAGCCGGCGCTCAACGACACCAGGACGTACGACAACGGCAAGAAGGTCGTGCCGGCGTACCTCCTGGAGCCGGTGAGCGTGGACAAGGCCAACTACCAGCAGGTGCTCGTCGACTCGGGCTACATCAAGCAGAAAGACCTGAAGTAGGTTGCGTAAGCGGTGCACGAACGGGTGCGGGGCAGGGAGACGGATCTCCCTGCCCCGCACCCGTGCGTGGGGCCGCCGGCCGGTGTCAGTTGACGTAGACCGTCGGGCCGCCGCTCTGCGTGGTGTCGGTGACCGGGGCGTACTTGGCGGTGAAGTAGCCGTTGCTGAAGCACAGCGACGAGCCAGAGAACTTCGTGAACTGCTGGTTGGCGAACGAGATGCTGTTGTCGGCGTTGTTGGCCGTGCCCGACAGGCTGGGCGCCCGGTAGACACAGGTGATGCTGCCAAGCAGCGTACGCAGCACGGCGGTTGTCTGGATGGAGGATCCGGCGGCGGGCGTGATGGTGAGGGAGCCGCCCGAGGTCACGGTCGTGGTGTACGGCAGGTTGTCGATCTTGATGCTGGTGACACCGAGGACACCGACCACGTTGCTGGTGCAACTGGCACTGTCGAAGGTGTGGCTGGTGACCGACTCGGTGGCCGTGCCGGGTGCAGCCGGGTTGTCGACCACCGTGGCGACGAAGGCCGACGACGAGCAGGAGATGCCGCTCGTACCGGTGGCGCTGGAGTAGAGCGTGGCGTTCGTGCCGGTGGCCAGTGAGGCGCTGAGCACATCGCCGGCGGCGACCGCCGTTCCGCCGGCACCGCCGGTGGTCAGGACCGAGCCGTCGGCCGCGGAGGCCGGGCCGGCCGCCGAGAGGGCGAGGGTCGTGACGGCGGCGGCCAGGGTGAGGGAAATCCGAGTACGCATGCGGGTGCCTCGTTTTCGGGAGTGAGGGTGGGGGAGGTGGCCGCCGCCGGCCCGTCGCGCCTTCTCCGAACGCGACGGGCCGACGGCGGCCGCCGGGAGGTCGGCCGGAGGCGTCGAAGGACAACCTCCGGCACGTGACCGGCGGTCGGGGCGACCGGACATGGCCCAGGGGGGAAGCGGCCGTGCCGGTGCCGTGGAGGGGTGAACGCGGATCGCGCAGGTGGTCGGTCCGCGAAGGGCGCTCTGGCGACCGAGTGACGGTCTGCGGCGGCGTGCAACGGGATGTGAAGTGCCGTGCAATGAGGTGAAGTGCCGTGCGACGGGGTGAAGCCCGGGAGCGACGTACGCCGTCGATCGGATCCGGCGCCACGGATCCATGTGCAGCCAGGGAGAGTTGTAGACCTGAACGATGTTCAACGTCAAGACGCAGTAAGGAAGTTGACGTTCAATCAGAGGGCCTTCATCGCTTCGCCACATCTCCGACTTCCTTTTTGCACAGAGTGCTTGACCCTCGCCCCTTACCGCGGGTAACTTCCGTCGCGGCTACTGCTGCGTAACGTGAAAGCCCCTGCACCCGCCGGGAGTTGTGGGGAGACGTGCGCCGCATTCGGTGTCCGCGCCAGGACAACGTGCCGCCCGAAGCCCCACCCAGCGTCGACCATCCCCCTGGGAGCAGAAATATGGCCTCGTCCTCGGACGCCAACTCGTCCGCCGGCTCCACCCCGGAGCCCTCCGAAGTGCTGGAAAGCGGTTCCACGGCGGAGACGCCCGCAGGCCCCGCGAGACGGGGACGGGTCCGTCCGCGCCGCGCCGCGGTGATGGCTGTTCCCGCCACCGTGATCGCCGCGGGCCTCGTGATCCTCACCGCCCAGGGGGCCCTGGGTGTGCAGTTCGCGATCTCCGGCATGCCGTTCACGGTCACCGCGACCAACCTCGACGGTGAGGGCTTCGCCCAGTTCGGCGGCCTCGACCAGATGGCCGAGGGCAGCCCGAACGAGGGCGACACCGGCGGGCAGGTCCTGGTGGTGGTCTCCGCGATCAAGAAGGCGACCCTGGAGAAACTCTGCCAGAGCGTCGACCTCGGCGGCACCAACCTGCTCATCCGGGCCGGGGAGGGCAAGGACAAGGTGTCCGCGGTCAACCTCACCACCGACTCCACCGAGCTGTCGGGCAACGCGTCCTTCGACAACATCGAGATCGGCAACGACGCCAGCACGCTCGACAAGTCCCACGCCCGCGGCCCGAAGGGCGTCTTCAGCCAGCAGGCCGACACCGTCCACATCGGCAACCTGCGGCAGACCAACTACGCCACCACGGCGGCGGTGTTCAAGCTTCCCGGTCTGAAGCTGAGCTTCAGCGACAAGGGCTGCTGATGGCCGCCTTCCGGCGCTGGCGTGCGGACCGCCCGTTCCTGGGCGGGCTGCTGCTCACCCTGGGCGGGGCGGAGGTCCTCCTCACGCAGAAGGCGTCGCTGAAGGTCGTCATGCACATCGGCATGCAGGGCCTGGCCGGCTATCTCCTGCCGGTCCTGATGGTGATCTGCGGACTGCTGATCCTCTTCAACCCCGCGCAGCGCCTGTTCTACTCGATCCTCGGCGTCCTGTTCTCCCTGGGCTCCTGGATCACCTCGAACCTGGGCGGATTCCTCATCGGCCTCCTCCTCGGCGTCGTCGGCAGCTGCCTGGCCTTCGGCTGGCTGCCGGACCAGGAGCCGCGCCGTCCCCGTAGGTGGCTCCGCCGCAGGCGGAAGCCGGTGCGGCCGGTGAAGCCGGCGCAGCCCATGGAGTCGGCGGGCCGTCCGTGACGCTTCGGGGGTGCCCGCCGAGGCGGCACCCCCACGGCCGCGGCATCCCCGCGTGCGGTGCGTTCCCGATGGGTCAACCGCATTTCCCGTGCTCACTGCACGCCGTGCGGCCGGAACTGGATGCTCACGCGGGGGCCCGCCGCCCGCGCGCTCTTGGGGATCGCGTGCTCCCAGGTGCGCTGGCAGGAGCCGCCCATCACGATCAGGTCGCCGTGCCCGAGCGGACGCCGTACCGTGGCGCCGCCGCGCAGGGGCCGCAGGAGCAGATCCCGCGGGGCCCCGACGGAGACGATCGCGACCATCGTGTCCCGGTGGGCGCCGCGCCCCGTCCGGTCCCCGTGCCAGGCCACACTGTCCCGGCCGTCACGGTAGTAGCAGAGCCCGGCCGTGGTGAACGGTTCCCCCAGCTCGTCCGCGTAGTGGCCGGACAGGGCGTCCCGTGCCTCGTCCAGAACGGGATGCGGCAGCGGGTGCTCCGCACGGTAGAACGCCAGCAGCCGCGGTACGTCCACCACCTGCTCGTACATCTGCCGTCGTTCCGCCCGCCAGGGGACCTCCTCGGCGAGCCGGGTGAAGAGCGCGTCCGCCCCGTGGAGCCAGCCGGGCAGCAGGTCGATCCACGCCCCGTCGCCGAGCACGGTCCGGCGCAGCCCGGTCAGCGGGCCGAGGCGGATGGCGTCGCTCTGGTCGAACAGTGATCCCTGAAGATGCGTGGACATACCTCCAGGCTACCCGGTGATTCGAATGCGTGTGCTAATCGAAGGGGTGGGTCGCCGCCGACGATCTTCGGACGCGCCCCGCTCAGTGATCGGCGCCGGGACGCGCGGCCGGCGAATGGCGGCGGTGGCTGGTGTCGCACCAGGGGAAGACACGGCTGCGCCGACACGTGCACAGGGCGACGCAGAAGCGGTCGGAGGACACGGTCGTGCCGTCCTCCAGGACGATCTCGACCGGCCCTTCGACGAGCATGGGGCCCTCGCGACGGGCGACGATCCGGCGCGGGCGTTCGGCGGGGCTCTCCGGCACGGCCCTTCACCGCCTTTCTCTGGACGACATGCTCCGGGTGCTTCGAAGAGGCTGTTCCACGGCGGTCATACGGCGGTGCGCAACGAGGACCGGCCGGACCGCCAGGCCTCCAGCAGGCGGTCCGCGAGCCGGTCCTCAAGCCATCCGGTGGCATCGACGCCGAACGCGATGTCGGCGTCGAGATGCGGTTCCTCCTCCAGCAGACCGGCGACGACCTCATGGCGTACGACCTGCTCGTGCACGGCGTCCGCCTCGACGTGCTCGGCGTAGAAGTGCTCGGCCGCCGGGCCCGCCCCGGTGCGCCGCATCGCGCTCGCGAGCCGCCTGGAGCCGGGGGAGGAGGTGGTCTCCACCGCGGCGAAGTGGCCCACCAGCGCGCCTCGCAGCTCGCGGTGCAGACCGAAGAGGGACATCAGGTTGACGACGGCCAGCGCCTCGGCGCCGCTCGCGTCGAGATAGCGCCCGTACGACGGGTCCAGGCCGAGGTCGGTCATCAGGTCGGCGAACAGCTGGGCGTGCACGCGCTCGGCGCGTCCCGCTCCCCACTCGTCGAACTCCACCGCCGCCATGCCCGCCTTGGCGCGCCCCCACAGCCGCGGCAGGACCCAGGCGTGCGGATCGGCTTCCTTGAGGTGGTAGACCGAGCGCTGGACGGCGTACTCGCGCAGTTGCCACAACTCGCCCTTGTCCCGCAGGAAATGGGAGACGCCCTGGCCGTCGACGGGTTCCACGAGCAACTCGTCCAGCGCCTCGTCCGCGCGGGTGTGCCGGACCGCCCCGGCGCGCAGAGCGGCCAGGAACGGTTTCTCCAGCGCCGCGCGGACCCGCAGCAGCTCGGGGTCCCACTCGCGGGCGCCGTCGACCCCCGCGAAGCCCCGGTAGTGCAGCTCGTAACACAGGTAGAGCGCCAGCTGGAGGTCGTCGCCCAGCGGATCGGCACCGGCGGGTACGGCATCGTCGGGCAGCGGTCCCGTGCCGCGGAGATACTCGATGAGCGCCGCGGAGATCTCTCCTCGGCTCGGCGGGAGTTCCGGTTCCGCGTACGGGCGCCTGGCTGCTGGTTCCATGCGCACCGGGTACCCGTGATCGAGGACCCCTCACCTGCGCGGACCCACTCCGGGCTTGCTCCTGACCCACTCCCGGCGTCACACGTCGGGGCGGCGGCCACCGGATCATTCGCGCCCTGTGTCGATGACGCAGAAGCGGTTTCCGTCGGGGTCCGCGAGGACGACGAAGTCCGGATCCTCGGGATAGAGGTCCCAGTCCACCCGCCGTGCGCCGAGGGACACCAGCCGCTCGACCTCGGCAGCCTGGTCGGCGGCGTCGTCGGCGTACAGGTCGAGGTGGACCCGGGGATGCTCCTGCACCGGTGTGTCACTCAGGCCGAGGGACACCTGGGGGCCGGTGCCGTCGACGGGGACCAGCACCACCCAGTCGTCCTCGGCCGCCTCGCGCGGCTCATAGCCGAGCGCCCGCGTCCAGAACGCGGCGGCCCGCCGGACGTCCGACACACCCAGTACAACGGATCCGATCTTCAGCATGCGCCGAGTGAAGCAGATGCCTGGGGGAGCCGGGTGGCCTTTTTGCCGTCCGGCGGACCGTGCGCCGCGGACCGTGGACCGCGCACCCCACACGCACACCGGCGTGCGGTGAGTGCGTGCGGGATCGAGGGCGGGGGCGTGGGTCAACGAGGGCGGGGGGCGTGGGTCAGGTGGTGCGCCCGGGGCCACCGCTGCCGAAGCCGCCGCTGTCGTTGTCGTTCCAGGTCGGGCGTTCCTGGTCGGCGGCGCGGTGCGAGGAGTCGCCGCCCATCTGGTGCGGGGTGAGACGGTCCTGGTCCTTGGTGATCCCGTCGGGCTCGCGCCGTTCGGTCACCGGGCCGACGGGCCCGGAGTCGGGAAGACGGGGCTGCTCCTCGGGGCGGGGCGGCGCGGGCTGGTGGGCGCGCTGCCGGCGGCCCCACACCACGGCCCAGATCAGGCCGCCGACGAGGATGACGCCGATCAGGAACGGCACGATTCCGCCCACGGCGGCGCCGGAAGCGGCCAGGGGTGTCGCGTTGAAGTCCATTCCCCCCGAGTACCCGGTCCCACCAGCCGAAACAGGGTTCTTCCGCAGCGGCCCCTCCCTCCTCGCCCCGGACCGGCACGAGAAACGGCTCCCGGGCGGCGTGCGCCCAGGAGCCGGTTCTATGAGGTTCTCCCTCACCATCTGTACCAGCGTGACCTGCCTCCCGTGCCCGTCGTGCCGCGCATCAGGAAGCCGAGCAACCAGATGACGAGCACCGCGATCGCGATCCACCAGAGCACTTTCACGGCGAATCCGGCCCCGAAGAGAATCAGGACCAGCAGCAGGACCAAGAGAATCGGAACCATGGCCTCCACCTCCTGGGGGCTGAGTTCCCCGATTCCTCGTTCGCTACCGCGCCACCGAGACAGGGGCGGTAGCGCATGCCGTCTGACCAGCGGATAGGGGAAAAGCATGTTATGAAATGAATAGTTTGGATATGTCCCGTTCGGGGGAATTTATCCATAGTGCTTCGGACTGGAGGCACGTCCGCGGGAGCTGGTGAGCCAGACCTCGGTCCGTGTCCCGGCCGGGCCCGTTTGTGCGCCCTCCCACGGTCACTGTTTGCCGTGAGCACCCTCTGAGGGAGATGCGACGCAGCATGCCAATCACCGTCAGGACCAAGCAGCATCCTCACGACGACGCCCCCGACACGGCCGCAGCGTTCGAACGGCTCGCCGCCCTGCCCGAAGGGGCCGAGCGGCAAGCCCTGCGCGACGACCTGGTGCGGGACTGGCTGCCGATGGCGAACCGGATCGCCATGCGGTACCGGGGGAGGGGCGAGTCCACCGAGGATCTCGCCCAGGTGGCGGCCCTCGGCCTCGTCAAGGCGGTCGACCGCTACGACCCCGAGCGCGGCAACGCCTTCGAGAGCTACGCCATCCCGACCATCACCGGTGAGATCAAGCGCCACTTCCGCGATCACATGTGGGTTCTGCACGTACCGCGACGCGTCCAGGACCTGCGCAACCGGGTCCGCGCCGCCGCGAAGGAACTGTCGCAGACCATCCCGGGCCGCAGACCGACCGTCGCCGAGATCGCCGCGCACGCGCAGATGACCGAGGACGACGTACGGGCCGGATTCGAAGCCCTCGACAGCTTCACCGCCCTGTCCCTCGACGCCGAACTGCCCGGCAGCGACGACGGCTACGCACTCGGCGACGCCCTCGGTGAGTCCGACACCGGCTTCGATCTGGTCATCGACCGCGAGGCGGTGAAGCCCTGTATCGCCGCGCTTCCCGAGCGCGAGCGGACCATCCTCTATCTGCGCTTCTTCAGGGGCATGACCCAGGGGCGCATCGCGGAGCACCTGGGTATCTCGCAGATGCATGTCTCGCGACTGCTCAGCGGCTGCTGCGCCAAGGTGCGCGACGAGGCGCTCGCCGATCACGAGCACGACGACGAGTCCGACCCGGGGCGCGGTCGGGCGGCCGGGCCCCACGGACCCAGCCGCCCGTCGCGGGGTTCTCCCGAGCCGGGCGGCTGCGTGGCGAGCTCACTGCCGAACCCTCCCGGGAGCGGTTTGCCAGCGGACTGCCACTCACCGGAGTAACCAACAGGGCCTGAACAAAACACCCTTGTCACGGCGGTGGGTCGCCCTCCGGCCGCAGGGTGGGTCCGCGCTGGTCGAGTCTCTCCTCCAGGGCAGCCGGAGCAGCCAGGACGCCGGGCGGCGGACCGTCCCGCTGTCACCCAGGGTCACGAAACTTCACGGATTGCGAAGATCGCCGGTCGGGCGCAGGGTGGGAACGGCAGTCCAACCCTCGTACGAAGAAGGCGGAACACCATGAGCAAGGCGAAGAGCAAGGCGAAGCAGATGAAGGGCAAGATGAAGGAGGCCACCGGCAAGACCATGGACGACAGGTCCATGGAGGGCGAGGGCCGGGGTGAGCAGATGACGGGCAAGGCCGAGGAACTCAAGGACAGGGCCGCCGGCCAGATGAAGAAGTCCGGCCGGTAGAGCGCCGCTCCTCTCGCGCGTACGCCCCCGAACGGTCACCGGTTCCAGCCGCGACCGCCGGGGGCGTTCCCGCGTCCGCACGACGGGCGCCACCGGCCGTCACCTGCGAGGCGCCCGTGGCGGAAGAGGTGTGGAGAAGTGATCCATGGGCACTCGGCTGCTGAAAAGACGTGCCCGACCAGGCGTTCAGCGGCCGTGTGCACTCACCTCCCGCACCCGACACGGGCGCCCGGACGGAGGACTTCCCTCATGGCTTTTCTCGTCGACCCGACACGCCCACCCGGCCCCCTGGTGGCACCTCCGGGCGTCTACGCGCCGCAGGCCGACACCTTCCTTCTGGCCCGCGCTCTCTACCGTGAGGGCCCCGCCCCCGGCATGGACGTCCTCGACCTCGGGACCGGCACCGGAACCCTGGCGATCTGCGCCGCCCGAAAGGGCGCCCGCGTCACGGCGGTCGACATCGCCTGGCGGGCCGTGCTCACCGCCCGGCTCAACGCCCTGCGGTCGCGGCAGCGCCTCACGGTCCACCGCGGTGACCTCCTGGAACCGGTACGGGGACGGTCCTTCGACCTGATCATCAGCAATCCGCCGTACGTTCCCACGCCGCCGTCGGAGCCTGCGGTCGGCCGGGGCCGCGAGCGGGCCTGGAACGCCGGGCTCGACGGACGCGCGATCCTGGACCGCATCTGCGCCGACGTGCCGCGCGTCCTGCGGCCCGGTGGTGTCCTGCTCATCGCCCAGTCGGGGCTGAGCGGCACCGACGAGACCCTGGACCGGCTCGCCGCGTCGGGCCTGCGGGCCACGGTCGGCGACCGGGCGTACATCCCGTTCGGGCCCGTACTCCGCTCGCGTCTGCCGTGGCTCAGGGAGTCCGGCCGGATCGCGGCACGTGAGGAGAACGAGGAACTGGTGATCATCCGGGCCGAGCGGACCTGCTGAGCGCCGAACGGCCGCTCCGCCTCGCAGCGGTCCGAAAGGCTGCTCCGCCTCGCAGCGGCCTCCCGCTTACAGCGGCCTCTCGCGGACGACGTCCCGTGACGGTTTGTCGTAGCGCAGTCCGAGGAAGCGCGGGTGGCGGAGCATGCCGTCCCGCGTCCACTCCGTGAACGCGATCTGCGCGACCAGCACCGGCTCCGCCCAGTGGGCGCCCGCCTCGCGTACCCGGTCGGTGAACGGCGAGGCGGGCAGGCGGAGTTCGTCGAGGGCGCCGCGCAGCGCGAGGAGCGTACGGCGGTCGAATCCCGTACCCACCTTGCCCGCGTACCGAAGGCCCTCGCCCTCGTGGTGACCCAGCAGCAGGGCGCCGAACCCGGCGCGGCTGCCCCGCGGTTCGGTGTACCCGCCGATCACGAACTCCTGCTCCAGGGAACACTTCAGCTTGAGCCAGTCCGGTGAACGCCGGGGCAGATAAGGGCTGTCGGCGCGCTTGGCGATGAGCCCCTCCCAGCCCCGGGAACAGGCGTCGGCAAGGAGCTCGGCCCCTCCCTCGTTGCGGTGCGTCGTCAGGCGCAGCGGCGCGCGACAGGTCAGGGCGCGACGGAGCAGCGACTTGCGTGCGCGCAGCGGCAGCCGTGTCGTGTCCGCGCCCTCCAGTCTGAGCAGATCGAAGAGGCAGTACGTCACGGCGACCGTGCTCGCCTCGACGTCCCGGCGGCGGGTGAGCCCCATACGCTGCTGGAGACGGGCGAAGTCGGTGCGGCCGTGGGCGAACGCGACGATCTCCCCGTCCACGGTGAAGTCCGTGCAGGACTGGGCGGCGAGCGCGTCCACGATCTCCGGGTAGGTCTCGTCGAGGCGGTTGCCGGTGCGCGAGAGCAGACGGACTCGTCCCCCCTCACGTACCGCCAGTACGCGGACGCCGTCGAGTTTCCGCTCGAAGACCCAGTCGCCGGGGAAGTCGCGCCGATCGCTGAGAGTGGCGAGCATGGGCCGGGAGGCCAGCTCGACGCCGGGCGCCGCGTCACGGAGCAGCCGCGCCTGGTCCTCGGGCAGGGAACCCAGAAGGTCGGTCATCGCCGCTCACTCCTTCGTCCGGCCCCGGCCCCCTTCCTCCACGCATCGTCGCGCAGGCTCCGTGCGCCCGCGACCGGGCGGTCACCCCTGTGAGCCCGCCCCTGTGAGCCCGCGCGGCGGGTGGACGCGCCGATCACCGGCAACCCCTTCCTGCCCGGGAGGGCAGACCCGTCTTGCGGAGCGGGACAGTCATCGCCTTCATTCCATCGGTAACTCGACGATCTGATCCCATACTTGCAAGGTATAGAGACCGTTACGAATCACTTGAAACGATCTTTGTTTCTTTCATTGACGACGGAAAAGAATCAACCTAGGTTCCGGGCATGCGCTCGACTCCTCGCACCGAGGCGTTCCCGGCCCACACGCCGGCCGCTGCCCAGATTTTTACCACCGTCCTGTCCCACGGCCCCCTCACCCGGTCCGACATGGCCGGCCGGGCGGGGCTGTCGGCCGCCGCCGTCACCAAGGCGGTCCGGCCCCTGATCGAGGCCGGATACCTGGTGGAGGAGGCCGGGGACGAGGCGCGTCCCGCGCTGGGACGGCCCGCCAACTCCGTGCGGGTGGACGGCGGCCGGGCCCTGTTCATCGGTGTGAAGGTGACCGGCGACGAGATCATCGCCGTACTGACGGACCTGTGCTGCCGGATCCGGGTCGCCCGCCATGTACCTCTGCGGGACCGCGCACCGCAGCCCGTACTGACCGCCGTCGCCGACCTCGTCCAGGAACTCCTCGCGGAGGCCGACGGGTTCGGCGTCCAGGTGCAGGGGATCGGTGTCGCCGTCTCCGGCGACGTGGACCGCGCCGCGGGCGAGGTGCGTCTGTCGCCCTTCCTGGGGTGGCGCGATCTGCCCCTCGCCGAGCTGGTGGGGACGGTGACCGGCCTGCCGGTCACCGTCGACAACGACGTGCGGGCCCTGACCGTCGCCGAGCAGTGGTTCGGCGCGGGCGTCGGCCTGTCCGACTTCGCCGTGGTCACGGTGGGCGCGGGCATCGGCTGCGGGCTGGTCGTGCACGGCAAGGTCGTCTCGGGGGCCCACGGCGTGGCCGGGGAGATCGGGCACGTGGTCATCGACCCCGCGGGCCCGCCGTGCCACTGCGGGAACCGGGGCTGCGCGGAGGCGATCGCCGCCGACCCCGCGATCGTCGCCGCGGTACGCGACGCGACCGGCCTCCCGGTGGCCGACGCGGCGCAGGCCGTCGAACTGGCCCGCCGGGGCGACCCCGGCGCACGCGAGGTCTACGCACGGGCCGGGGACGCGATCGGCCGGGCCATCGCCACCGTGGCCAACCTCATGGGGCCCGAACGCGTGATCATCTCCGGTGAGGGCCTCGCGGCGTACGACCTGTTCGCCGAGCAGATCCGCGACGCCTTCGCCGCCTCCGCCTTCGGTACCGCAGCCCGCTGCGACCTGCTGACCCGGCCGTTGCTCTTCGACGAGTGGGCCCGCGGCGCCGCGGCCACCGCGATCCAGTCCTTCATCGGCGGCCCGCCCCACGGCTCGGGATGAGCCACCGCCTCTTACCGCGCGGCCGCACACGCCGTACACGCCGTACACCCCGAAGCGGTCGCCGAGCCGCACCCCGCACAGCCCGACCCCTCACAGGAGGTTCCGACCCATGCGGTCATCCTCGTACGCGCACACCGCCCCCGCCCGCCGTTTTCTGAGAGCCCTCCTCGTCCTGGCGCTGACCGCCGCGACGGCCGCCGCCCTCCCGTCGGCGCAGGCGGCCACGCCGACCCCGACCTCCACCCCGACCTCCACCCCGGCCGCCGGTACGCAGGCGCTCGCGGCCAAGCCGTACATGGGCTGGTCGAGTTGGAGCATGCAGTCCTCGAAGTACCCCGGGCTCAACCCCGACGGGGACTACAGCTACCTCACCGAGAAGAACGTCCTCAAGCAGGCGGACGCCCTGGCGGCCAAGCTCAAGCCGTTCGGCTACGAGTACGTCAACCTCGACGCGGGCTGGTGGATGGACCAGGCCTGGAAGCCCGGCTTCGACCGGTACGGCCGCCAGAAGGCGGACCCGGGACGCTTCCCGCGCGGGATGAAGCCCGTCGCCGACCACATCCACGGCAAGGGTCTCAAGGCGGGCATCTACCTGCCCGTCGGTCTGCAGAAGGAGGCGTACGGCGAGGGCAGGGTCCCGATCTGGAACGCCGGTGACTGCACGACCGCCGACATCGTCCACGACGACCTGCGTACCACCAACGGCTGGGACAGCGCCTACAAGCTCGACTTCTCCGACCCCTGCGCGCAGAAGTACGTCGACTCGCAGGCGCGACTCTTCGCCGACTGGGGCTACGACTTCCTGAAACTGGACGGCGTCGGACCGGGGTCCGGCAAGAACGGCGACCAGTACGACAACGTTGCCGACGTCGCCGCCTGGCAGCAGGCCATCGCCGCCACCGGCCGGCCCATCCACCTGGAGGTGTCCTGGTCGCTGGACATCGACCGGGTCGCCGACTGGAAGAAGTACTCCAACGGCTGGCGCATCGACACCGACGTCGAGTGCTACTGCAACACCCTCGTCAGCTGGGAGAACTCGGTCGACGACCGCTGGGACGACCTCCCCGGCTGGACCCGCCACGCGGGCCCCGGCGGCTGGAACGACCTGGACTCCCTGGACGTCGGCAACGGCCGGATGGACGGCCTCACCAAGGCGGAACGCCAGAGTTACGCGACCCTGTGGGCCATCGCCAAGTCCCCGCTCTACACCGGTGACGACCTGACCGCGCTGGACTCCTACGGGGTGTCGCTGCTGACCAACCGCGAGGTCATCGCCCTCAACCAGGGCGGCATGCCGCCGGCCCGGCCGATCACGCCCTCCGACCCGCAGCAGGTGTGGGCCGCCGAGAACACCGACGGCAGCTACACGGTGGCCCTCTTCAACCTCGCGGACAGGCCCGCCGCCGTCTCCGCCGACTGGGCCGCCCTCGGCTTCGCCGGCAAGGCCGCCGTACGGGACCTGTGGAACCGCGAGAACCTCGGCACCTACCAGGACAAGGTGACCCAGGCCCTGCCCGCCCACGGCTCCCGGCTGTTCACCGTGACCCCGCGCGGCACCGCGCTCACCACGACCGGCCACGAGGCCGAGGCCGCCGCCAACACGCTGGGCGGCAACGCCTCGGTGGCCGACTGCTCGGCCTGCTCGGGCGGCCACAAGGTCGGCAACCTCTACGTCGGCGGCTCGCTCCGCTTCAACGACGTCGTCGTGGCCAAGGCCGGTACATACCAGGTGCAGGTCGCCTATGTCAGCGGTGACCCCCGTTCCGTCGAGGTCTCCGCGAACGGCAACGGCTCGACGAGTCACAAGTTCCCCTCCACCGGGGACTGGGGGACCGCCGAGACCGTCAGCGTGCCCGTCCCGCTCAAGGCCGGCGTCAACACGATCACCTTCGACAGCGGCTCCGGGTACGCCCCGGACATCGACCGCATCGACGTACCGAAGTCCTCCTGACCAGTCCCGCCGCCAGTCCTCCCGCCCCGTCGTCCTGACCGCCGTTCTCTTCCCCCTGGAGCCGCACCATGGACAAGAGCCGCCCCGCCGAGCCCAGCAGACGAAGACTCCTCTCCCTCACCGCCGCGACCGGCGTCGCCACCGCCCTCGGCGGCCTGCCCGCCTTCACCGCGACCGCCGCACCGCGGCGGCCCACCGATTCGGCTCCCCTGAAGGGGAGTTCGCGCGACCGGCTGTGGTGGCGGGCGCCCGCCGACGAGCACTCGATGATCGAGCAGGGCCTGCCCGTCGGCAACGGCCGACTCGGCGCCCTGGCGAGCAACGACCCCGGCCGTGAGCTGCTGCTCGTCACCGACGCCACGATGTGGACCGGCGGACTCAACGACACCCTCGACTCCGACGGCCAGTTCCCCTACGACCGCGAGAACTTCGGCTCCTTCACTCTGCTCGCCCGTCTCACCGTCGACATCCCGGACCACGACCTGTCCGCCGTCTCCGGCTACCGCCGCACCCTGGACCTGGCACAAGGCGTGGTCACCACGTCGTACGTCCGCTCCGAAGTCACGTACGAGCGGCAGGTCTTCGCCAGCCGCCCCGACGACGCGATCGTCCTGCACCTCACCCAGAGCGGCGGCGGCCGGTACACCGGCAGCATCGCCCTGGACGGGACGCACGGAGAGACCGTCCAGGGCACCTCCTTCGGCGCCGCCTTCCCGAACGGGCTGCGCTACGGGGCGGCCGTGCAGGCGTACGGGACCGGTGGCAGCGTCCGGGTGAAGGGCTCGCTGATCGAGTTCACCGGGTGCAAGGACCTCACCGTGGTGGTGAGCGGCGGTACGAACTACGCGCCGGACGCCTCCGCCCACTACCGCGATCCGTCCCTCCGCCCGGAGAAGCTGGCCCGCACCAAGGTCGCCGCCGCGGCGGCCCACCCGGCGGCAACGCTCCTGCGCACCCATGTGGCCGACCACCGGGCCCTGTTCGAGCAGATGGACCTCTCGCTCGGCACCTCGTCCGCCGAGCAGCGCTCCCTGGACACCTGGGAGCGGATCAGGGCGCGCGCCAGGGACGACGTGCCCGATCCCGAACTGGAGGCCTCCTACGTGCAGTTCGGCCGCTATCTGATGATCTCCGGATCCCGTGGCAGTCTCCCGCTGAACCTCCAGGGGCTGTGGCTGGACGGCAACGACCCGGACTGGATGGGCGACTACCACACCGACATCAACATCCAGATGAACTACTGGATGGCCGACCGGGCGGGCCTGTCCCAGAGCTTCGACGCGCTCACCGACTACTGCCTCACCCAGTTCCCGTCCTGGAAGAAGCTCACCCGCGACCTCTTCGACGACCCGCGCAACCGCTACCGCAACTCCACCGGGAAGGTCGCCGGCTGGGCCGTCGCCTTCTCCACCAACATCCATGGCGGCAACGGCTGGTGGTGGCATCCGGCGGGCAACGCCTGGCTGTGCGCGAGCCTGTGGGAGCACTACGAGTTCACCCGGTCGCGCTCCCACCTGTCGAGGATCTACCCGCTCCTGAAGAGCGCCTGCGAGTTCTGGGAGGCGCGGCTGATCTCCACGACACTCCCCGGTACCTCGAAGGAAGTGCTCGTCGACGACCGCGACTGGTCGCCCGAGCACGGTCCGCAGGACGCCGAGGGCATCACCTACGCGCAGGAACTGGTGTGGGCCCTCTTCGACAACTACCGCACCGCAGCGAAGGAGTTGAAGAAGGACACCGTCTACGCGAAGACGATCGGCGGCCTCCAGGAGCGGCTGTATCTGCCGAAGGTGAGTCCGACGACGGGCTGGCTGGAGGAGTGGATGTCGCCCGACAACCTCGGCGAGACCACCCACCGGCACCTGTCCCCGCTCATCGGGCTCTTCCCCGGCGACCGCATTCGCCCCGACGGCTCCACCCCGCCCGAGATAGTCAAGGGTGCGACGGCCCTGCTGACCGCGCGCGGCATGGAGAGCTTCGGCTGGGCGAACGCCTGGCGCAGCCTGTGCTGGGCCCGGCTCAAGAACGCGGAGAACGCCTATCAGCTGGTCGTCAACAACCTCCGTCCCTCGATCGACGGCGGCAACGGTTCCGCGCCGAACCTCTTCGACATCTACGAGGTCGAGAAGGGCCGCGGCATCTTCCAGATCGACGGCAACTTCGGCACCCCCGCGGCGATGATCGAGATGCTCCTGTACTCCCGCCCGGGGCACCTGGAACTGCTGCCGGCCCTGCCCGACGCATGGGCGGAGTCCGGTTCCGTCACGGGAGTCGGCGCCCGGGGAGGCTTCGTCGTCGATCTGCGCTGGCGCGACGGCAGACCGACCGAGGCGCACATCCGCAGTGTCGGCGGCCGGACGACCACGGTCGCGTACGGCCGCTCGTCCCGCACGGTGACGCTGAAACCCGGCGCCTCCGTCACGCTGAGGGACTTCGCCCGATGAGGGCCGGCCTCTCCCGGGCGGGCCGCGTGGCCCGTCTCATGGTTCCGGTGGCGCTGTTGCTGGGCGCCGCCGTCGTCCAGGCCGCTCCCGCGACAGCCGCCCCGGCCGCCGCCGCCCGGCACGACGTGGTCACCTGGGGGGCGAGCGCGGACCGGGTCGGGGACGCCGTCGCCGACCGCAGCTACCGCCTGATCGTGCGCACCAGCGTGGCCGGGGACAACCTGCGAGTCCGGCTCTCCAACGCCTTCGGGGACCGGCCGCTGACCTTCGACAGCGCCTACGCCGGCCTCCGGCAGGCGGGTGCGGAACTGGTCCCGGGCACCAACAGGCGGCTGACGTTCGGCGGCACCCGCTCCGTCACCATCCCGGCGGGGGCCACCGCGTACAGCGACCCGCTGCCCGGCAGGCTGCCCGCCGCGGCCGACCTCGTCGTCAGCGTGCACACGCGGACGGCGGGCGGCCCGGCGACCGGTCACGGCATGGCGATGCAGACGTCGTACGCCGCCACCGGCGACCACACGGGGGAGGGCGGGGCGGCCAACTGGACCGAACGCACCGGCTCCTGGTTCTACCTCGACGCGGTCACCGTTCGCACGAGCGCCGCCGTCGGCGCGGTCGTCGCGCTCGGGGACTCCATCACGGACGGCTGGCAGTCCAGCGGCGACCTGAACCGCCGCTGGCCCGACTATCTCGCCCGGCGCCTGGAAGCAACCAACGGTCCCGTCAAGGGAGTTGTCAACGAGGGGATCTCCGGGAACAAGGTCCTGGCGGACGGCGCGGGACAGAGCGCCCTCAACCGGCTGGACCGTGACGTGCTGTCCCACCCGGGCGTCCGTACGGTGTTCCTCTTCGAGGGTGTCAACGACATCAAGGCGCACACCGGCGTCACGGGCGCCGACCTCATAGCGGGCTACCGCGAGATCGTCGCCCGCGCCCATGCGGCAGGGAAGTGCGTCGTCGGCGCCACCGTCGCGCCCTTCAAGGGCTGGTCCGAGTGGGACGCCGCCGCCGAGTCCGTACGGCAGGAGGTCAACCGGTTCATCAGGAGCAGCGGGGAGTTCGACGCCGTCACCGACTTCGACCGCATCCTCCGCAGCCCCTACGACCACGAGCGCATCCTGCCCGTCTTCGACGGCGGCGACCGCCTGCATCCCAACGACAAGGGCATGCAGGCGATGGCCGACTCGGTCGACCTCGACAGCCTGCGCTGCGACCGGACGTCCACGGTGGACGTCCCTTGACGTGAACCTCGGCTGGTGCTGTGAACGCGACTTGGTTCAGGCCAAGTTGACCAGGTCGCGTCCGGGCCGTGGACACCGCTGGGGCGGGAGTTCAGGATGTGCCTCACCTGGATTTCACATGGAGAGGAGTCGTTCACATGGATAGACGTCAGCTGCTGGTCGGCGGTGCCGCTCTCCCGGTCTCCGCCGCTCTGGTTCCCGCGTCCGCGTCCGCCGCCGAAGCTCCCGCCCCTCTCGCGCCACCCCTCGCGCCGTCCCTCCCGTCCCGAGCCGCGATCACCAGGGACCTGCGCCGGGTCGCCGACCACTGGATCGGTGCCCACACGGACCCCGGCGACAACGGCTGGGCCAACGCCACGTTCTTCAGCGGCCTGCTCGCCCTGCATCGTCTGACCGGCAGCGCCCGCTACCTCGCGTACGCGCGCGGCTGGGCCGAGAAGCACGCGTACGGGCTGCGCGGCGGAGTGACGACCCGGCACGCCGACAACCACAACGCCGGACAGGCCTATCTCGACCTCTACGAGATCGAGCCGGAGGCGCAGAAACTCGCCGCGATCGAGGAGTCCCTGCACCGCATGGTGTACACGGACCAGCCGGCGAAGAACGACGACTGGTGGTGGGACGACGCCCTCCACATGGCCATGCCGCCCTTCGCCCGCATCGGCGCCCTGCGCAAGGACCCCCAGTACTGGGAGAAGGTGTACGCCCTCCACCACCACACCAAGCGCGTCGAGGGCGGTCCCGGACTCCACGACCCGGCCACCGGCCTCTGGTACCGCGACAAGCGTTTCCTGCCCGGCGGGATCCTGTCCCCCTCCGGCAGGCCCGTGGTCTGGTCGCGCGGCAACGGCTGGGTGGCGGCCGGACACGTCAAGACCCTCAAGGCCCTGCCGGGCAGCGAGCGGCACACCGGCGAGTACCGGGAGACCCTGGCACGGCTGGTCTCCGCCCTGGCCGCGGTGCAGCGCACGGACGGGTTCTGGAACGTCAACCTCGCCGACGCCGCGCATCTGCCGGGACCCGAGACGAGCGGCACGTCCTTCTTCGTCCACGGCACGGCCTACGCGATCCGCTCCCGCCTCGTGGACCGGGCCGCGTTCCTGCCGGTGGTGGCGCGGGCCTGGCAGGGCCTGATCACCACGGCCGTCCACCCCGACGGATTCCTCGGCCACGTCCAGAACGTGGGCGACCGCCCGGAGTCCAGCCAGCCTGTCACCTACGACACCACCTCGGACTTCGGCGTCGGCGCGTTCCTGCTGGCCGGCACCGAACTCGCCCTCCTGGCAGGCTGACGGGAACCGCCCGGCAGGCCCTGGGTAGCGTGGGCACCTCGACCGACGCTACGGAGGCCACATCACATGACCCGCCCGATCACCGTGGGAGCAGACGGTACCGCCGAATCCCTGGCCGCCGTGCACTGGGCGGCCAGGGAAGCGGTCCGCCGGGACCTTCCGCTGCGCATCGTGCACGCCCGGCCGAAGGCCGACAGCGGCGAGCGGACCGCGGACGCCCAGGAGGCGGACGTCCGGGAGGCACTGACGCGGACCGCGGGCGACGTCACCGGACACCACCCCGGTCTGACGGTGACCACCGACCTCGTCGACGGCGTCCCGGTCCAGGCGCTCCTCGTCGCCGGCGCCGAGGCCGAGACACTGGTGCTCGGCTCACGCGGCCACGGCGCGATCGTCGGCTTCCTGCTCGGTTCCGTCGGACAGCAGGTCATCGCCGAGTCGACACGGCCGGTCGTCCTCGTACGCGCCACCGACCGGCCGGAGTCGGAGGCCGCGGGCCGCGAGGTCGTCGTGGGTCAGCAGGGCGGCCCCGACGACAGCGCCGCCGCGCTGGGATTCGCCTTCGAGGCGGCGGTGGCACGCGGCGCCGACCTGCGCGTCGTGCGCGCCTGGGCACTGCCCACCGTCTTCACCTACAGCCCCGGCTCGCTGGCACTCGCCGACGAGGCCGGCGGCCTGGAACAGTACGAGAAGAAGGCCCTCGCACAAGCGCTGCGGCCGTGGCTGGAACGGTTCCCCGACGTGAAGGTGGTCCAGCACATCGAGATGGGCAGCGCGGGCGAGGTACTGCTCTCGGCGGCGGCCCGGGCCCAGCTGACGGTGGTCGGCCGGCGGGCGCACCGCTCGGCCGTGGGCTCACGGATCGGTTCGGTGGCCCACGCGGTCGTCCATCACGCGCCCTCGCCGGTGGCGGTCGTCCCGCCGGCCTGAGCGTCCGCCCCGCCGCCGCCCGCCGCGGGCGACAGCGTGTCCCGCATCCCGGGCAGGATGTTCGTGACGTAGTCCCGGACGACCGTGTCCAGGTCGATGTCGTGCTGCGCCCGCTCGGACAGGTACCAGCGGTGTTCGAGCAGCTCGTGGTAGAGCTCGGCGGGGTCCATGGAGCCGCGCAGGTCCAGCGGTATGGCCCGCACGGTGGGCCGGAAGACGTCCCGGACCCACCGGTGGGCCAGCACTTCCGGCCGGGCGGCCAGGGGATCGCCCGGTGCGTAGTCGTCCTGGGTGGCCATCCAGCTCTCCAGGTCGTTCAGCAGCCGCCGGGCCTGGTTCTCCTCGGTGTCGAGCCCCGTCAGCCGCAGCAGCTGGCGCTGATGGTGGCCGGCGTCGACGACCTTCGGTACGAACGTGACGGTGTCGCCGTTCGAGGAGTGCGCGATCTGCATCTCGGCGACGTCGAAGCCGAGTTCGTTCAGGCGCCGGATCCGGCGGTCGATGTAGTGGTGCTTGCCCGCCGGGTACACGGACGTGCGGGTCAGCTCCTGCCACAGCCCGTTGTACCGCTTGCAGATCTCCATGCCGAACTCGATCGGGTCCACCGACGGATGCAGCGCGCCCGAGGCCTCCAGGTCGAGCAGCTCCCCGCTGATGTTGACACGTGCCAGATCGAGGTCGTACTCCCGCTGCCCCGGGCTCAGTTGCGGATGCACCTCGCCGGTCTCGGCGTCGACGAGATACGCGGCGTACGCCCCGGCGTCCCGGCGGAACAGCGTGTTGGACAGCGAGCAGTCGCCCCAGGCGAACCCCGCGAGATGCAGCCGGACCAGCAGCACGGCCAGCGCGTCCATGAGGCGGTGCATGGTGGCGGGCCGCATGGTCGTCTCGAACATCGACCGGTAGGGCATCGAGCCGCCCAAATGCCGGGTGATGAGCACGGACTCCAGCGGATCGCCCGCCTCGTCGGTGCGGCCCGTGACCACGGCGAGCGGATCCACCGACGGGATGTTCAGCCGGTCCAGGCCGCGCAGCAGCTCGTACTCGCGCAGCGCGGGCCGTTCGGCGAGTTCCTTGACCGCCACGATCTCCGCACCGGCGCGCGCGTACCGCACCACGTGCCGCGAGATGCCGCGCGGCAGCGGCACCAGATGGTGCTCGGGCCACTCCTCCAGGGGCAGCTGCCACGGCAGGTCGAGCAGGAGCGCGGGATGCTCCGGGTTGGTGGCGCTGATCCGCAATGCCATCGCTCGCTTGCCCTGCCTCTTGGTCGGCCGTCATGTCGCAGGAGCATCTCCGCATCTGGACGGCCTCTTCGTCAACACGACGGTCCGATTTGTCGGCAGGTGGGAGAGCCGCGGCCGTCCCGCGAACCGGGCCGCGGGCGGCTTCCCGGCCCGGGGCGCGGGACGTGATGTGCAGCACGTCGGGAGGGTGCCCGTGACGTCTGGGGCGAAGGTTTCGGCTGGGCACGGCTTGATCGATGATCAAGTGGGGTGAAATCCCTGGCCAACGCCCATTCCGCGCATTTGACACCCCGTCGCCCGCCCAGATAGGAAGCAGCCCTCTGAGGTCGAGAGGTGGACTGTGTACGAGCCGAATGTGGTCGGTGACTGGCAGGAGTACGACGACGGGCATGCCGGCCTGCGCGTTCGCGTTCATGGTCTGGAGAAGGCCGGGCCGCCGCGGGGGCGTGACGACGCGGCCGAGGGCCTGGTCTACTTCCGCTTCCGGGTGACCGTCGAGAACCGTACGACCGTGCACTTCGGCATCCATCTGGAAGACGGCCAACTCGACGTCCGGGTCGGGACCGACGGCGAGAGCGCGTTCCTGGACTGGCGCAACTCCCAGTTCATCGAGGGCTTCGACGTCTACCCGCTGCGCCGGGTCACCTCCGTCCTGTACGCCGCCGCGCCGGAGAGCTGCCTCTCCCTGGTGGACATCCAGGTGCAGTTGAAGGTCGACGACGAGTGGACGGAGCGGTACCTGTGGTCGGGCGGCATCGGCCCGCAGGAGTCCTCCGTGGGAGTGGGCGCCCGCGCCGACTCCGCGCAGGACAGCCTCGCCGCCCAGGTGATCAGTTACCTGGAGAGGGAAGCGGGGCCCGGGCCGGCCTCCTGAGCCCTCCGGCCGGTCCCGGCTCGTGGGTGTTCAAGCGGTCGGGCCGCCGTCCAGGGCCTCGGCGGCCTCCGCGGAGACGGCCTCGGCGACGGCGGCCAGCGCCGGGAAGTCGAGTTTCCACTGCTGCCAGAACAGCGGAACGTCGATCTGCCGGTCCGCCGCGAGCCGCACGAGCCGCCCCGCGGCGAGCAGCGGCGCCGCCTGCACCTCGGGGACCATGCCCCAGCCCATCCCGGCGGCGACGGCCTCGACGAAGCCCTCGGAGGTCGGCACCAGATGCCGCACCGCACTCGCGCCACGGGGCCCGTGGGCACCTCGTGGCCCGCGCGAGCCGCGTACGAAGGCGTCCTGGATGTCGTCCCGCCGGTCGAAGGTCACCACGGGCGCGTCGGCGAACGCGTCCCGCGGCGCGGCGCCCGGCCGGCCTGCGAACCAGCGCGCGGCGAAGGCGGGGCCGGCCACCGGGACGTACCGCATACGTCCCAGACCGCGGACGGAACAGCCCGTCACCGCGTCCGGCGACGAGGTGACGGCCGCCATCACGAGGCCCTCCCTCAGCAGCGCGGCCGTGTGGTCCTGGTCCTCGCGGCGCAGTTCGTAGCAGACGGACAGCCCTTCGGGCACGCGGGAGAGCGCGGGCAGGAACCAGGTCGCCAGCGAGTCGGCGTTCACCGCGATCGAGAGCCGGGCCGGTTCCTCGGTGCCGGACATGCCCAGTTCGGCGCGCGTGTCGCGCTCCAGCCGGGCCAGCTGCCGGGCGAAGCGCACGACGGCCTCACCGGACTCGGTCGGCCGGACCGGCTTCGTACGCATCAACAGCACACGCCCCGTGCGCTGTTCGAGGGCCTTCACCCGCTGGCTCACCGCGGACGGCGTCACATGGAGCACGGCGGCGGCCGCGTCGAAGGTGCCCTCGTCCACCACCGTCAGCAGGGTCCGCACCTGGTCCAGGGGAAGGTCTGTCATCACAAACGCTAAGGATACGTAAGAATCTTTAGCTGTACTTTTCCTCGGTCGGCTTCCTAGCGTGGACGGTGTGAACAGCGCTCTGACCGCCACGGCCGCCGGGTTCGGCACCGGCCTCTCCCTGATCGTCGCCATCGGCGCCCAGAACGCCTTCGTTCTGCGCCAGGGCGTCCGCCGGGACGCGGTACTCGCCGTGGTGGCCATCTGCGCCCTCTCCGACGCGGCGCTCATCACGCTGGGTGTCGGCGGTGTCGGCGCGGCGGTGGTCGCCTGGCCGTCGGTGCTCACCGCGGTAGGGCTGATCGGCGGCCTCTTCCTGATCGGGTACGGCTGCCTCGCCGCGCGCCGGGTCCTGAAACCCTCGGCGCTGACCTTGGAGGCGGGAGCGGCGGGAGCGGCGGGAACGTCAGGGGCGGCGGGCGGCGCGGGGGCGGGAGGATCGCGCCGCCGGGCCGTCCTCACCTGTCTGGCGATGACCTGGCTGAACCCGCACGTCTACCTGGACACCGTGTTCCTGCTCGGCTCCATCGCGGCCGACCGCGGCCCCTGGCGCTGGACCTTCGGCCTCGGTGCGGTGATCGCCAGCCTGGTCTGGTTCGCGGCCCTCGGCTTCGGCGCCAGGCTGCTCAGCCCTCTGCTGGCCCGGCCGTCGGCGTGGCGGGTACTGGACGCCCTGATCGCCGCGACGATGATCGTGCTCGGTGCCACACTGATCGCCGGGGTGTGAGGGGGCGGGTCGCCGACGGCCGCCCCGCGCCCGCGGGGCGCCCCGGTCGCTGCGGTCACCCCGGTCGCCCCGGTGCACGACGGCGACGGCCAGCAGTCCGAGTCCGAGTCCCGCCGCCGTCTGCGCGCCGAAGGGTTCACCGAACATCAGCGCGCCCCACACGGCCGTGACGGGGGCCATCAGGAACATGAGCGTGTTGACCTCGGTGACCCCGGAGCGCCGCAGGATCAGCCAGTACAGCCCGTACCCGCCGAACGTGGAGAGCGTCACGAGCCACACCACCGCGGTCCAGAAGGAACCGTCCGCAGGGGGCGTCAGCCCTCCACCGAGCGCGGCCAGTGCTGTGAACACGACGGCGCTGGTGACGGCGTGCACCGTCATCGACACCATCGGACCGACGTCCGAGCGGGACCTCCGGTCCAGGAACGTCGCCCCGACCAGACTGAGCATGCCGAGGAACGGCACGAGGTACGCCCACCACTCGACGCCCGTCGCGGCGCCCGCGTCGGCCGTGGTGACGACGGCGACCCCGGCCACGCCCATCCCGAGCCCGAGCCACTGCGTACGGGACACCGCCACGCCCAGCAGCGGCCCGGCCAGCGCACCGGCCACCAGCGGCTGCGTACCGTCGACGAGGGCGGTCGTCCCGCTGGAGACACCCAGCTCTATCGCGTAGTACACCGTCAGCAGGTAGCCGCTCTGCGAGAGCAGTCCGACGCAGGCCTGCCGGAGCAGGTCACGGGGTCCGAGGCCGCGCCAGGAGGACCGGGCGGCGGTCAGGGCCACGACGCCGAGGACGAGGGCCAGCGGCAGGAAGCGCCACATGAGGAGCGTGACCGCCGAGGCGCTGCCCGACCCGAGTTTGGCCCCGATGAAGCCGGAGCTCCAGGCACCCACGAACGCGATCGACAGAAGGATGTTCACGGCCTTGCGCACCTCCAAGAGTATACCGATCTGTTTACACGTTTCGGTCGAGTATACAGAACGGTCTACAATGGAGGGATGAGCAGCACGGACACGCCCCGCCGAGTACCGATGACCCCCGCCGGCCGCCGCGCCCTGGTCGCGGCCGGGCGACTGTTCTACAAGCGGGGGATCCACGCCGTCGGCGTCGATCTGATCGCCGCCGAGGCCGGTGTCACGAAGAAGACGCTCTACGACCGGTTCGGCTCCAAGGAGCAGATCGTCGTCGAGTACCTCGCCGACCGCGACGAGCGCTGGCGCGCCCGCCTCGCCGCCCGCCTCGACACCTGCGAGTCGCCGGCGGACAGTGTGCTGGCCGTCTTCGAGGTGTCCCGCGAGTGGATGGACGCGAACAGCCCCAGGGGCTGCAGCATGGTCAACGCCCACGCGGAGATCGACGACCCGTCCCACCCGGCGTACGCGATCATCACCGGCCAGAAGCTGTGGATGCTCGGACTGTTCACCGATCTCGTACGCCCGCTGGCGCCCGACTCGGCCGACTCGCTGGGCCGGAGCCTGATGCTGCTCCACGAGGGCGCGCTCGTCGCCTTCGGCCTGGGCATCTTCCCCGGGGCGCTGGAGCACGCCCGGGAGCAGGCGGCGCTCCTCCTGACCCGCTGACCGGAAACCCGCTGGTGGGATGCCCGCTGACCGGTCGGCCTGTCCACGGACCGACCCACCGCGCGAGGATCGCTCCGCATCGGCGATAGTGAACCTCTGATCGAAAGATGTATCTAGCAATCAGAGCGGGCAAGGCCATCAGGATGGGTGTGGACACCAGCAGGAGCAGTGCGGACGACAGCGCGGAGCGGCGGATCGAGGACACCGCGCCCGCGGTCGCGGCCGACCCGAGGAATCCGGCGGACGGCAGCGGACCGGCGAACGGGCCGAGGAGCGGGTGGCGCCGCTGGGCCATGGACACCCGGCCGCTGCGCCGGCCCGCGTACCGCCGCCTGTGGTCCTCCACCATCGTCACCGCCGTGGGCAGCCAGCTCACCGCCGTCGCCGTACCCAAGCAGATCTACGACATCACCGGATCCTCGGCCTGGGTCGGCTACGCGAGCTTCGCCGGACTGCTGCCCCTTGTCGTCTTCGCGCTCTGGGGCGGCGCGATCGCGGACACCGTGGACCGGCGCAAGCTCCTCCTCGTCACCAACACCGGAATAGCCGTCACCTCCCTGCTCTTCTGGATCCAGGCCGTCACCGGACTCGGCTCGGTGGCCGTCCTCATGGTGCTGCTCGCCCTCCAGCAGGCGTTCTTCGGCCTCAACTCCCCGGCCCGGCAGGCCTCCATAGCCCGGCTCGTACCGAAGGAGGAGCTGGCCGCGGCGAACGCGCTCGGTTCGACCGTCATGCAGACCGGCCTGGTCGCGGGACCGTTGCTGGCCGGAGCGCTCATACCCGTCGTGGGCCTCGCCGAGCTCTACCTGATCGACGCCGTGGCCCTGTGCGCCACGGTGTGGGCCGTCTACCGGCTGCCCGCGCTGCCGCCCCTGGCCACCGCCACGGCCGCGGCCGGCCGGGCGGGGCTGAAGGGCATCGCGGAGGGCTTCCGCTACATCTCCCTCAACCAGGTGCTGCTGCTGTCCTTCCTCGCCGACATCATCGCGATGGTGTTCGGCATGCCGCGCGCGCTCTTCCCGCAGCTCGCCTCGCAGACGTACGCGCCGTACGGCGAGGGCCTCGCGCTCGGACTGCTCTTCGCGGCGGTCCCCATCGGCGCGGTGGTCGGCGGACTCATGTCGGGCACCTTCTCGCGGGCACGCCGGCACGGCCTCATGGTCATCGTCTCGGTGGTCGCGTGGGGAGTGGCCATCACCGGCTTCGGGCTGAGCGCCAACCTCTGGGTGGCCGTGGCGTTCCTCGCCGCCGCGGGAGTCGCCGACATGGTCTCCATGGTCTTCCGCGGCGCCATCCTCCTCTCGGCGGTCACCGACGAACTCCGCGGCCGGATGCAAGGCGTCTTCACGGTCGTCGTGGCGGGCGGCCCGCGACTGGCCGACGTGCTGCACGGCACAGCCGGGTCGGCGCTGGGCGCTCGTACGGCCGTCGCGGGCGGCGGCCTGCTGGTCGTCGTCTCCATGCTGCTGCTGGCGGCGACCATGCCCGCGCTGCGCCGCTACAGCGCGAGCACCTGAGCCACCGCCGACGAATTACGTCGCTTCCGTGCGCGTACCGAACTAGCCTCGCCTGTCATGAACACCTTGCGGACGATCCATGACGTGCCCGTCTTCCTGTGCGCCGCCGAAGGCGAGCCCATCGGCAGCGAACGGGACGCCCTGGACGTCATCGGCGAGGCCTCCTACCAGGGGGCGCGGTGGGCCGTCGTCCCCGCCGAGCGGCTGGACGAGACGTTCTTCCGGCTCAGCACGCGTGTCGCCGGGGACATCGTCCAGAAGTTCGCGAACTACCGCCTCGGGCTCGTCGTTGTCGGCGACATCTCCCGCCATACGGCCGACAGTTCCGCGCTGCGCGACTTCGTGCGGGAGTGCAACCGCGGGCGGCAGACGTGGTTCGTCGCCGATGCGGACGAGCTGGACGAGCGGTTGCGCGGCTGAAGGCGGGAGCCTCCAGCGCCGCAGGCCCCAGGCCCCAGCGCCCCGGGCCCCCGGGCCTCTCCACTCTCAGCTTCTCCGCCCTCAGCCCCCGCAGCCCCCTGAGTCCTCAGTCCTCGATGCTCGACGCGGCCTGTGCGATCAGTTCCTGGAGGTACAGGCCGCGGCGGGCGTCCAGTTCGCCGGACACCCCCGTGCGCACCGCCGAGGCGAAGGCCTGGCGCAGCACCGGCCAGCACTCGTCGTGGTCGAGGTCCGCGTTGTCGTACACGAGCCCGGGGCGCGGGCCGAAGAGCTCGACCCGCATGATCCCGGGCTGCACGGCGACCGACCCGGACAGCGAGGCCTGACTGACCGCACCGCTCTCGTGCTCGCAGGTCAACTCCACCCACCGACGCGGATCCCCCGCGCCCCGGACTCGTACGATCGGCCCCATCGAGGCGTCCAGCAGGTCCAGGATGTGGGGCCCGAGATCCAGCAGCGCGCCGTGCTCAAGACGCCAGGGGGTCGCGAAGTCGCCTCCGAGGAAGGCCCCGCTCAGACAGGCCGAACGGGCGCCCGCCACCTCGATGTCCCGCGCGGCCCGCAGGAACTCCTGCGCGACGGGGTGATAGCGGTTGGTCAGGACCACCTGCGAGACGACCCCGGCCTCGTCGATCGCGTCGACGAGCCGCCGCGCGGACGGCACGTCAAGGCCGATCGGCTTCTCCAGCAGCAGGGCCTTGCCCGCCCTGGCCGCACGCCCGGCGAGGTCCGCCTGAATGTCCGGCGGCACCGCGAAGGCCACCGCCTCGCACCGGTCGAGCAGCTCCTCGAAACGTGCCACCGCGACGGCCCCGTACGGCTCGGCGGTCTCCTGTGCCGCCTCGGGGCGGCGCGCCCACACCGCCGTCAGCTCCGTCTCGGGTCCGGCGGCGAGCAGGGGCGCGTGCACTCCGCGCGCCCATGGGCCGGCGCCGACCAGGCCGACCTTGACGGGGGAGTGGGGCCAGGGGGAGGCGTTGTCGGCCACGGGGGTCCAATCTGCGCGGGATCTTTGCCGGGAAGCGGCGACCGTAGCAACGAACAGAGTGGGCGGGACGTGCCCCGGTGGGCCTTGAGGGTTCGTCTGCGGCCCGGTGGGGATGGTCGCGCAGTTCCCCGCGCCCCTCAAAAGATTGCGCCGTTCCCCGCGCCCCTGGGAGTGGGGGGCGGGGGCGGAGCCCCTGAGCAGGGTGGGCCTACGCCGGCCGCAGCCACACCGTCGCCAGCGGCGGCAGGGTGAGCCGCACGCTCGCCGCCCACCCCTGGCACCCCTCCCCGTCGGCCCGCACCGCACTGTCCTGGGTGACGTCACCGCCGCCGAAGCACAGCGCGTCGGTGTTCAGGACCTCCCGCCACGCGGGCACATCGTCCGGCACCCCGAGCCGGTACTCGTGCCGTACCACGGGCGAGAAGTTGGAGACCGCCAGCAGGGGCGCCCCGTCCGCCCCGAAACGCAGGAACGCGAAGACGTTGTCCTCCGCCGCGCCCCCGGCGACCCACGCGAACCCGGCGGGATCGGTGTCCCGCTCCCAGAGAGCGCCGGCCGCCCGGTACTGACGGTTCAGCTCGCGGACGAGATCACGCACCCCCCGGTGGTCGGCCTCCGCGCCGTACGCGGGATCCAGCAGCCCCCAGTCGGGACCGTGCGCCTCGGACCATTCCGCGCCCTGGGCGAACTCCTGTCCCATGAAGAGGAGCTGCTTGCCGGGGTGGGCCCACATGAAGCCCAGGTAGGCGCGGTGGGTGGCGCGCCGCTGCCACCAGTCGCCGGGCATCTTCGACACCAGGGCCTGCTTGCCGTGGACGACCTCGTCGTGGGAGATGGGCAGGACGTAGTTCTCGCTGTACGCGTACACCATCGAGAAGGTCATCTCGTCGTGGTGGTACTTGCGGTGCACGGGCTCGTGCTTGATGTACTCCAGCGAGTCGTGCATCCAGCCCATGTTCCACTTCAGCCCGAAACCGAGACCGCCGTCGGTGGTGGGCCGGGTCACGCCGTTCCAGGCGGTCGACTCCTCGGCGATGGTCACGATCCCCGGCACCCGCCGGTACAGCGTCGCGTTCATCTCCTGGAGGAACGCCATCGCGTCGAGGTCCTCCCGGCCGCCGAAGACGTTCGGCGTCCACTGGCCGGAGTCGCGGGAGTAGTCGAGGTAGAGCATGGAGGCGACCGCGTCGACGCGCAGCCCGTCGATATGGAACTCCTCGCACCAGTACACGGCGTTGGCGACGAGGAAGTTGCGCACCTCCACGCGGCCGTAGTCGAACTCGTACGTGCCCCAGTCCGGGTGCTCGGCCCGCCGGTCGTCCCCGGGCTCGTAGAGCGGCTCCCCGTCGAAGCGGCCCAGCGCCCAGTCGTCCTTCGGGAAGTGCGCGGGCACCCAGTCCATGATCACGCCGATGCCGGCCCGGTGCAGCGCGTCGACGAGGTACCTGAAGTCGTCGGGAGTGCCCAGCCGGGACGTGGGGGCGTAGAAGCCGGTGACCTGGTAGCCCCAGGAGCCGCCGAAGGGGTGTTCGGCGACCGGCATCAGCTCGACATGGGTGAAACCGAGGTCGTTGACGTACGCGGGCAGCTCGTCCGCCAGTTGACGGTACGTCAGGCCCGGTCGCCAGGACGCGAGATGGACCTCGTACACGGAGAACGGCGCCTCGTGCACCGGCGTGTCACCGCGGTGGGCCAGCCACTGCGCGTCGTTCCACTCGTAGTGCGAGGCCGTGACGACGGACGCCGTGTCGGGCGGTACCTCGGCGCGGCGGGCCATCGGGTCCGCCTTGAGGAACCGGTCGCCGTGCCGGGACGTGATCTCGAACTTGTACCGCGCGCCCTCGCCGACACCGGGCAGGAACAGCTCCCACACCCCGGCCGCGCCGAGCGAGCGCATCGGGAACTGCGTACCGTCCCAGAAGGTGAAGTCCCCGGCGACCCGTACGCCGCGGGCGTTCGGCGCCCACACCGTGAAGCGGGTGCCCGCCACACCCTGGTGCTCCATCGGTTCGGCCCCGAGCGCCCGCCACAGCTGCTCGTGCCGGCCCTGGCGGACGAGGTGCAGATCCAGCTCCCCGAGCGCGGGCAGGAAGCGGTACGGATCCTCCACCTCCAGCTCGACACCGCCCGCGTATCCGACGACCAGCGTGTACTCGGGAACCGCGTCGAGCGGCAGCACACCGGAGAAGAGGCCACCGCCCTCGCTGTCCAGCAGCATCCGCAGCCCGTCCGGCAGCGCCACCGCCACGGACTCGGCGAACGGCCGCAGCGCACGGACGACGACACCCTCCGGCACCGGATGCGCCCCGAGCAGCGCGTGCGGATCGTGGTGGGTCCCCGACAGCAGCCGCTCCCGGTCCGTCACCTCCATCGAGGACACCGGCGGTCGCCCGCCGGGTCCCCCCGGCCCCGGTTCGCAGGGACCGGCCTCGACGGGCCGGACATCCTCCGACGGCGGCGGGGTCAGGGGTACGGAGATATCGCGGGCTGCCACGGTTTTCAGCCTCCTTGGGCGCTGTGGAAAGAGTGGAAGGAAGGAACCGGCGTGTGCGGACCGCCGGGCGGGGCCGGGGCGTGCTCGGCGAGCCGGGCGATCGCCGCCATCGGCACGGGCAGCCAGTCGGGCCGGTGCCGTGCCTCGTACAGGGCCTCGTACACGGCCCGGTCCGTCTCGTGCGCCCGCAGCAACTCGCGCTGCGCACGCGGGTCCCACCGTGCCTGTACTGCGTATCCCGCGCAGTAGGCGTCACGGCAGCGACGCGCCCACTCGGGACGCCACGGGTGGCGGCTGCGGGCGGCGTAGTCGAAGGACCGCAGCATGCCCGCGACGTCGCGGACGGGGGACTGCGGCTGCC
This sequence comes from Streptomyces sp. NPDC017991, assembly GCF_044328075.1. Classification (NCBI taxonomy): domain Bacteria; kingdom Bacillati; phylum Actinomycetota; class Actinomycetes; order Kitasatosporales; family Streptomycetaceae; genus Streptomyces; species Streptomyces sp. NPDC017991. The sequence continues at coordinate 393,702 of NZ_JBIRGP010000010.1, forward strand.
GGCGTTCGGCGATGGGGCGGGCCGGTTCGCCCTCGAAGTCGATGACGGACCAGCGCTCCCCGGCCCACAGCACCTGACCGAGGTGCAGATCGCCGTGGATCCGCTGCACCGGACGGCCCGAGTCGAGGGCGGCCAGCTCGTCGAAGGCGCCCCGCAGACCGTCCACATGGGGAAGCAGCTCCGGCACCGAACGGCTCGTCGTGTCCAGGCGCTCGATCATCGCGGCCGCGAGCCTCCTGTTCCCGTCCGCGGTGGGCGCGCCGAGGGCGAACGCCGCGGCCAGCGCGAGATGCACCTCGGCGGTCGCGCGCCCCAGTTCGTACGCCTCCTCCCGGAAGTCCCGTCCCGCGGTGAGCGATTCGAGCGCCAGGGTCCATCCGTCGACGGCGTCCGGCAAGAACGGCTGGAGCACACCGAGTGTCGCCGGCTGCGGCTCCGAGGTACGGAACCAGGCCACGGGGGCCGGTACCCGGGTGCACCCCTGGCGGGCCAGGGCCCAGGGCACCTCCAGGTCCGGATTGATGCCGGGCCGGACCCGCCGGAAAATCTTGAGAATGTAGGCGTTCCCGTACACCAGGCTGGTGTTGGACTGCTCGGCGTCGAGGAGACGCGGTGTCAGGCCGGCCGGGACGGCCACCTTCGCGTCACGCTCGAACCGCAACGGGCCCGCCGTTCCCGGTGTGCGCAGCCGCTCCAGGAGCAGGTCCGCCGACCGCGGTTCCTGCAGGGCGTCGTACACCGTCAGGCCCGCCAGCGGCCCCTGGCTCGCGCGCCCGATACGGGCGTGGGCCAGCCGGGGAGGCAGGACGTCCCCGACACCGAGGAGCAACTGGTAGCAGTCCCCGGGCCGGGACGGGGAGGCGCCGTCCCCGGTGCTGACCAGGAGGTGCAGGCACGCCGGATGCAGCTCGGTCACCGAGAGCAGGGAGAGGTCTGTGACCCGCCGGCCCTTGCCCGCGAACCACCGTTGCTCGGGCAGCCACGCCTGGAGCAGGTCGGCGAGCGATGTCAGCAGGTGGGCCGGACTGTGGCCGCTGGGGCGGGGTGCTACGACCTTGCGCATGTCGACCCGTCCTTTCAGGAGCACACCGTCAATCGGCGTTTGGTGGTGATCGGGGTGGCGTCCTTGTGCAGGCGGAACCAGTAGAAGCCGTGGCCGGCGAGGGTGAGGAGGTAGGGGAGTTCGCCGATGGCGGGGAAGCGGACGCCGCCGATGAGTTCGACGGG